>QHXI01000005.1:15768-25170 GCA_003222895.1 Acidobacteriota bacterium
GACAAACGCCGAAACAAAACGAGCGACATCAGTTGGATCTTCGCCGTAAGAACGAACATTGATGACCGGATTTGCGGCGTTATTGTTTACGTCTGAAACTGGGGCGTAGATTTGTTGAATGCCCATCGCGCGCGCTTCGCGTCCGGTCAAATCACCGGCGCGGCGCGCATAATCGGGATTGCCCGTCGCCGCGATCGCCATGTTCCACGGAAAGTTCACTGTGTCGTCGAATCGCATTCCAGATCCCGCTTCGAGGTCCGATGAGATCAGCAGCGGATACTTCGCCAACTGCTGCATGCGATTGACGAGCACAACCGACTCGTAGACGGGCCCGCGAAAAAGAATGATTCCGCCGACATGGTTATCGACGACCTGATGACGCAGAGCTTTGAACGCCTCGCTGTCCTGGTTCAGAAACGTCGCGTTGATGCCGACCGAGATTAATTGGCCGATCTTTTCATCGAGCGACATCTTCTTCAGTTCTTTGGCGGCCCAATTCAGCGCATCTTTCGAAGGCTTGCGGGAATATGGTTTTGTTTTCTGGTCCGGATCTGGATTCGGAATCGCTTCGCGCGGCGCTCCAGCTCGCGACAGTGGTGCGAGAGTTAGCGCGGCAAGCATTAGCAAACAAACTAACGATGTAATTAATTTTGGCTTCATCGAAATTATCTTCAACTCTTTAGTCACTCAGCCGCGGCAGTCGTCGTCGTGGTTGATTTCATCAGGCTAACTAAATATCCGACGCTGAAACAAACGCTCGTTCCCAGCAGCACGTACCACGTCCAGGCAATCGCCGCCGAAAACTGAATCTTGATCATCAACATGAAAGTGAGCGAGATCGCCATGCCGCACATCACCCCAAGTTGGTTCGCGCGCTTCGTCAGCACACCCAACAAGAACGCGCCCAGCATTGGCCCGTAGACCAGCGACGCGATCGTCAAGCCGGTTGTGAAAACTGATCCCCAACTGCGCGCGAGGATCGCGATTCCGATCAGCACGAATCCCCAGGCCGCGGTGAGCCAGCGCGAGAGTTTTAGCAGCTCTTCGTCCGTCGCGTTTGGCTTCAGCAGCGGCTTGTAGAAATCGATTACCGTGCTCGATGAAAGGGAATTCAGCGAGCCGCTCAAATTCGACATAGCGGCTGCGAAAATCGCCGCGATCACTAATCCTGAAACGCCGTGCGGAAGTTGTTGCACGATGAATCTGGGAAAAATCACATCGCAGCTGACCGTCTTGCTGACGAGGCATTTGCCCGCTGCCAGCTCAGGATCCTGGAGCGGCGCATGTTGGTAGTACGCGAATAGCATTACGCCAATCACGAGGAACAATGCGAACTGGAAGAGAACTACGAAGCCGCTGAGGATCAGAGCCTTCTGACTGTCGCGCTTATCTCGGCAGGTCAGCAGACGCTGCACCAAAAGTTGATCGGTGCCGTGCGAAGCCATCGTCAAAAACGTTCCACCTAACAACCCCGCCCAAAAAGTAAAAGGCACACTGAAATCAAACTTGAACGAAACGAATTGAAGTTTGCCCGCGGCCGAAGCTTCGGACGCAATCGTTTGCCAGCCGCCCGGAACCAGATGCAGCAACTCGTAAGCGGCCAGGAGCGATCCGCCGATGTAAATGATCAATTGAATGAGGTCGGTCCAAATTACCGCAGCGATTCCGCCTTCGAACGTGTAGATCAACGTGAGCACGCCGACGATCACGATCGACCAAAGCCAAAGATGCGGCAGCCCGGGAATACTCGCTCCCAGTACCGCGGTCAGAACCAACGAGGCAGCGAAGACGCGCACGCCTTCAGCCAGCGCGCGCATGATCAAAAATAGAGACGCTGCAAAGTTTTTCGCCGAAACGCCGAAGCGATTTTTTAGCAGCTCGTAGGCTGTGAGTAGATTGCCGCGAAAATAAGCCGGAATGAAAAGCAGACTGATGATGATTCGGGCGACGATGTAGCCGAGGACGACTTGCAGGTAAGTGAAGTTGCCGCCTTGTTCAGGCCGCGCGTAATTCGCATAAGCCAGCGCCGGAACTCCGATCAGCGTCAGCGTGCTGGTCTCAGTCGCGACAATTGAAAGACTGATAACGACCCAGGAAGTGTTTTTATCGCCGAGGAAATAATCTTTGACAGTGCGTTGCGACTTGCGAAACATCACACCAAAGATCGTGATGCCCGCGAGATAGGCGAGCAGAACTACATAGTCGATTGCCGAAAAACCCATGGATGGTTCGGAGTTCCGCCTTTAGGCGGCGGATTTTCATCGTGCCGTAGGCACGAGATGTTTATAGTTCATCTGACGTATTCATTTTCAATTCGAGCGAAGCGAAATTGATTTCGCTTCGCTCGAAGTCGTTGGCTGTTTGTGGTCCGAGCTATAAACATTAAGCTCCTAACGGAGCTTAAGCGAATCTATCGCCGCGCTGATCACACCTTGCGATTCTTCCAACGCCTGCTCCGCATCTTCTCTGGATCGCGCGGTCTTACTCATGACCAATGCAACGGGCAATTGGCCTCGCGCTCCATCCAAAACAATTTGCGACTGCTCTGCGCTTAATCCTGCTTCAGATTGCAGAATCCTGATCGCCCGTGCTTGCAGCTTCACGTTGCGCGTCTGGACATTCGTCATTCGATTACCGGTGACGTATCCCAGACGAATCATCGTCGCAGTCGAAAGCATGTTCAGAACCAACTTTTGCGCAGTGCCCGCTTTCAATCGAGTCGATCCGGCGATGACCTCCGGACCAACCACCGGCACAATCGGAATCGCTGCCGCTTTCGCGATGCGCGACTCAGGCACACAAGTAATCGCGATCGTCAACGCGCCGATTTCGCGCGCATGCTCAACGGCGCCGATGGTGTAAGGCGTGCGGCCTGATGCGGCGATGCCTACCAGCACATCGGCTTTCGTAAATCCCCGCTCGTCGAGATCGCGCGCCCCGGCTTGTTCATCATCTTCGGAAGCCTCGACCGCGCGATAACACGCATCGTAGCCACCTGCGATTATGGCCTGGACCAGATCGGGCGAAACGCCAAACGTTGGCGGACACTCGGAAGCATCCAACACTCCGAGTCTTCCCGATGTTCCCGTGCCGATATAAAAAAGGCGGCCAGCCCTTTCAAGCCGCGCCACAATTCCATCGACGGCTTTTGTGATATCAGGCAGCACGCGACCGACAGCTTCGGGCACGCGCGCGTCTTCTTCGTTCATCAGACGCAGAATCTCTTCAGTTGGTAAAGAACTGATTTGCGCGGTGCGCGGATTTTCCTGTTCGGTTAGCGGAATTGATTCGGCCGGTGGCATAGAGATGAGTGAGCCGGAAGTATGCCAACCGGAAGTTCACACCGCAACCGGCAGGCGCAGATGCTCCTGAGCCATGCGGCCGGCGGCGACCGTTGGTGAAAAACTTGGATTGGCAATGAAGGCTCTCTTGGCCACGCGCACGATGTGCTCGCTTAGCGGCGAGATAACAAGTTCGCCGGCAGCGAAGACACCACCGATAAAGCTAACTTGAAAGCGATCGTGCTCCATCTTTAGCTTGCGGATGACAGCGACGGCGGCCCGGCCTAGTTCCGTGCCTGCATCTCTTAGAATCTCGCGGGCCACTTCGTCACCCGCACTGGCCGCTTCGATCACCTGCCTGCTGAAACCGGCGATGCGATCGTTCGTCATGCTCGGCGCGTAGATAGCGGTCGAGAGATCGTCGGGCGTTAAGACCTGAAAATAGGCGCACGCCGCGGGTGTCAAAGTGGTCTTTGGTCCACGTTCATCGCTAGCCCGAGCGACCGCCTGCAATGCGCGCCGGGCGATCCATGACCCGCTTCCTTCGTCGCCGGCGACGGGCCCCCAACCTCCCGCATACGCGCGTTTTCCCTGGGCGTTGACTCCAACCGAGATCGAGCCCGTACCTGAAATTACGACAACTCCTGCACGGCCATCGGTTGCGCCGAACAAAGCGATGTCGCCATCGCTCACCAACTCAATGTTCTTAATGCCGAGCGTATCGACCAACACATCATGCATGCGCGTGCGAATATCTTTGCGACGCACGCCGGCCAGGCCGACTCCGACGGCCACGAGATCGTCGCGATGAATCATGGCTCCGGCGCAGGCTTTGTCGATCGCTTCGCGAATCGCCGTGACGCCGTTTGCTATGCCGACTCGTAGAGGATTGGAAGGTCCGGCGGCGCCTTCACCCAAAACGCTATTGCCATCGAGCACGACCGCTCTCGTCTTGGTTCCACCGCCGTCGACTCCAACAACCAGTTGACGCAGCGGCGCAAGCCTCCGCGGGATAACTTCTATACTTTGCGCGATAGTCGTCATCAGATGATTCGATGTCTGGGAGGGCTCCTGAGATTTCTATTCTAGGCACCCGATTACCCATAATGGAAACTAAAAGATCTTATTCATGTAATAATGCATATTGATGTAAAGTATTGAGATGGACATCCGGCAACTGAAGGCTTTCGTGGCTATCGCCGAAAGTGGCACGTTTACTGCTGGCGCCGTACGCGTTCACGTAACACAGGCCGCGATCAGCATGCAAATCCGGCAACTGGAAAATGAAACTGGCGCTCAACTCTTTGTGCGCGCGCCGCGCAAAGTGATTTTGACTGAGGCGGGCGAAAGGCTGCTCGAGCGCGCGTACGTGATTCTGCGTGAGCATGACGCGGCGCTCGAAGAAATGGCGGCGCTTACCGGCGCGCATCGCGGACGACTGCGAATTGGAACTGCGTCGGCGGGAGTAAGCGGTCATCCGTTGCCGCAGATCCTGCGAGAGTTGAAGAAACAGCACCCGGCAGTCGAAGGTTCGGTCGCATCAGGCACCAGCGAGCAGTTGGTCCAACTTGTCCTCGCTGGCGAACTCGACGTGGCCTTTGTTTCGTTGCCGGTTGAAGCGCGCGGCGTGCAGACTGAATTGTTGAGCGAAGATTCTTTGGTAGCGGTCGCGTCGCCGCGTCACAAACTCGCGAAGCAGAAAGTTGTCAGTGCGTATGCATTGGCGGGCGAGAAATTAATCCTCGGCGAGCGCGGTGGAAACACGCGTCGCTTGATCGACGGCTTTTTTGCGCAAGCCGGCGTCACACCCAGAGTGGTGATGGAATTGAGCCGCTTGGCTGCGATCAAACGCATGGTCGAAGAAGACATGGGCGTCGGCATCGTGCCGCTGCAATCAGTGCAGGAAGAAGTTACGAAGGGTACTTTGGTGCGCTGGTGGATTGAAGGCGCGCAAATCAATTGGCAACTGGGGATCGCACGCCTGGTTGGCGGCTACGAATCGCCGATTCACCTGACGTTCTTGCAATTGTGCCGGGAACATTTTGCGAAGTCTGCAGCCCCGTCAAAGGAATTTCGGGCAAAGAAGAAGAGATTAGCCGCGTCTTAGCAATCCATTAATAAGCCCGCCACATCAGCACCGATTTCAACTACTCAGCACAATTCTTGACATTGGCGTCTATTTGCCTTAGAAAGCGATAGTTATAAGAGATTATTCGCCGGTTGAGAATTAAACCATAGGCGTTATTGTCGCCTTTCCGCTTTCTCTTACGACTAGAACTTACCAAGGAGGCCGCCTCATGCCGCGCTCGGATCGGGACTCTCCAAAGATCAAAATTTTCATCGGATCGACCGTCGAGGGTCTTGAAGTTGCGAAGCTGATCGCTGAAGAACTCAGCGATAAGTTCCAGTGCCATATTTGGCCGGTTTTCTTTGAGCCCGGAAAATTCAACATGGAAGGCCTGGAGAAAGCTCTCGCGACTTGCTCGCAAGCAATTGTAGTCATGACGCCAGATGACAAGACTTTGGTTAAAGGCAAGAAACATCCGACACCAAGAGATAATCTTGTTTTTGAGCTTGGTTTCTTCGCAGGTCGTTATGGAAGACAAGCAGTTTTTATGGTTACGCCCCAGGGTAAGAAGATTCAGTTGCCAAGTGATTTGCTCGGAACCAATACGGCTGAATACGAGATTCTCTCCGATGACGACCCACGACCTTTCAACGTGACAGGCGCTTGCAACAAGATTGCCCGTACGATCGCTGCGGCGCAACCGACAACCAATCCCCTTGCGCCAAAGTCTGAAGTAATCAATTTCTGGAGCGGGTTGTCAGATACAATCAGGATTATCTATGGCGTTGAGAACATAATAGGACCCGGCGCAAAGAGGCGTCCCACGGTTTCGCTGCGCGACCTCGCGACAGCTCACCTAATATTTGGTTTTCTTAACCGCTCGTTTCCTCACAAAATAATTTCTCTCTTCCCGTCAAGTACTCGAGAGTGGAGAGCTTTGCCGGAAAATGAGGATTTGATCTTCGTTGGTGGTTTCGTCACGAACGAAATGTTCGGTTACCTGCACTTGGAGTCGCGTTTCGAAGACAACCATTTTTTCCTGGTCAAGTTAGGCAGGATATGCGGAATTGAGGGGCGAGGAAGTCGCGAGAAGCGCGTGTTGCACCCGTTATTTGATGGCACACGATTAGCTCCGCCTCCGCGCCAGGACCCGCAGGCGATCGAAGACTTTCCTTCTGAGGAGATGAGGCGCGATTACGGACGCGTGTTTAGCGCTAAGATCGACATCTATGGTGGCCTTCGAAGGGTAATCACATTTGCCGGCATCAAGGGTCACGGAACTCACGGAGCGGCTAGAGCTCTCACCAGGGATGCTAGCTTTAACCGTTTTTTGCCTTCTCCCCTGACGGGCAAAGAGCGAATGGAAATGATCGTCGCCTCCGATGTGAAGGACGACGTGGTAGCGCAAACGATACCCGTTGAGATTATCGTGGACGGGAAGCGCACCTACCTCAACACCGAGAGCAACCTATGGCAGTCGTGTGAACAGCTCAATCCATGCTCTGAGTGCACTTTTGGCATACCGCGCAAACACCTGTTGGCTGTATCTTCTCCGGTTTTTTCTCAGCCAACCCTTGGACAATTTCGAGCTGTCATCTTTGATCTTGATGACACGCTCGTGGACACCTTTGGCTGCTTCATTGTTCCTTTAGAGGTCGCAGCAGCAAAAGAAATGTTTGAGACGGGCATCGGTAGCTCCGTGGAACAGATAGTTGAGATACTTCGGCAATTACGGATGACCAATCCGGACCAAGTCGAAGACATGCTTCCTCTACGGTTCCCAGGGGCTGGCGAGGAAGATCTTGAAAGAGCACTTCGCGCATGGAAGGATCTGCATGCCGCGCCGCTGTCTCTAAATAAGCTGAGCGAGTTGGGAGGTAAAATTAGTCAGTACCATATCGGTACCGATATCAAGCTGCTGTTGCAAGAAATGTCTGAACGGTATCGCTTGTATCTGCTTACGGCTGGTGATCCTGGCTTTCAGAATGAGAAGATCGATCATCTCGCACTACGCGACTTGTTTAGGGACAACATCTTGATCGTTGATCCTAAATCGACGCACACAAAGCGATCCAAGATGGGCGAACTTCTTAAGTCTTACGGCGACGATCCAAGTTCGGTGGTCGTAATAGGAAACCGCTTGGACCACGAAGTCCGGGCGGGTATTGAACTAAATATGACCACGATCTGGCTCAGAAAAGGCGAAGGTTCGGCAATTCAACTTGATCCCTCCGCGGCTCAACCGGATCGGATCATAGACGACATCGACCAACTGGATCAAAGTCTCCGGTCACTCGAAGCTTCCCGCGCGCTCGGGATCGAGCAAGAAAAAAATAGGTCCAGAAGCCTGTAGGAGATCCACACACGCACCGACCGAACATCGAGTGTAGATTAATTGGGAACGTCAGGCTGTCGCGAACCACCAGATCACGCGTGAGGAGTCTCTCTTAGGAATTCGATTAGCGCTTTTACATCTTCTTCGTTATTGAAAAAGTGCGTCGCGACCCGAATGCCTTCGGGTTTCTCGGTTACGATCACGCCGCGACGGAAAAGATGACGCACAACTTCGGCCGGCTTTTCAGCCTGAACTAAAGTCTCCGCTGATCGCGAATTTTCTGTCTGAGTCGGCGAAAGCACACTCCAACCTTCTTCCAGCAGACGCGAAGTCAAATACCGGTTCAACTCCAGCGCGCGCGCTTGAATATTCGCAATGCCGATTTCGTTTATGAGATCGATGGAAGCGCCTAACGAAAAGATTCCGGCGAAATACGGACAGCCCAGTTCAACCCGCGCCGCTGCGTCGTGACGCGGACGAAACTCATCGTTGCGCATTTCGAAAGGCTCTTCGACGCTGAGCCAGCCGATTGATCGCGGCAGTGATTGATCCAGAAGCTCGCGGCTCAGATAGACAAAACCCGATCCGTAACCAGCCAACATCCATTTGTGTCCCGTCGCACACAACCCATCGATCTTCATTCGCTTCACGTCGATTTCGAACGCGCCCGCCGACTGACTGGCGTTTAAGACGAACGCATGTGTTCCTTTTGTTTCACCAACTGCCTGTGGATCGACACGAAAACCATTTGAGAATTGCACGTGACTGAGCGCGATGACACCGGTGTTGTGCGTCATGGCGTTTTGCACGTCTTCAATTCGCACTTCGCCGCCAACCGCCGGCAACCGATGCACGGGAATCCTCCGATGCATCCAGGGCAGCGTCGTAACCGGAAATTCGAGTTCTGATGAAATCACTTCGCCGCGATCTTCCAGCGCGTCGACGATCACATTCATGCCTTGCGAAGTGTTGGTCGTAAAGGCGATCTCTTCCGGACCGGCGTTAATGAACTTTGCGATTTTATTTCGAATCTCTTCGCGTTCGGCGAGCCAGCGATTCCAATGAACATCGCCGTCGCGCATCATCTTCTCGTAGTAACCGGCGGCCGCGGCCTGCGAGGCAATCGACACCGGCCCCGCCGCCGCGCTGTTCAGATAAGCGAAACGTTCGGTGACGGGAAAGCGTTGCCGTATTTCAGACCAGTTGATCATGCAAGGCGAAGATACATTATCGATGGCGAAACACGTTAGCGGACGTGTCAGTACCGCGAGCGGTGGCGGCCGGATCGAACGCGCAACCTGGAGATTCAGAAGACTTGCAACTCGCTAATAAGGTTCGCAGTGAATGGCAACCCGGCGGCTGGTCAAGGCTATTGCATTGAGGGCCTTCGGCGCTTAAGCTTAGAGGCAATGAAGGCGAGTTACGACTTTTCACATGGAATAAAGAATCCGTATGTCGATCGCATTAAGAGGCCTTAAAAATGGGTAGAATTGTTGCTTCCGTAAGAATCGATAATGCTTCTGACGTATCCAAGGGCCTGAGATGCGACGCATTGGTTGATACCGGCGCGTCGTTCATGGTGCTCCCAATGGCGTGGCGCGATCGACTTGGAAATCTGGAGACCATGACCGAGGTGGAGATGGAAACTGCAACGCAGGAAACAGTTAAGGGCATAGTCTGTGGTCCCGTGCGTATTCAGATCGAAGGCTTTCGTCCCA
>QHXI01000070.1 GCA_003222895.1 Acidobacteriota bacterium
CCTTGACTTCGATCAGCGCTTCATAGATGACCTCAACTTATGAAGACTCTCTACTTCGATTGTTACGCCGGCGCCAGCGGCGACATGATTCTGGGCGCATTGGTTGGCGCAGGAGTCGATCCGCAGGCTCTGATCGAGCAATTGCAAATGCTGGTTGTTGGGGGCTGGCAGATCGAGTTTGAGAAAGTCGATCGCTCGGGTATCAGCTCAACTTACGCCAAAGTGGAAACAGCGCATGAGCATGCGCATCGGCATCTGGGCGACATTCTGAAAATCATTTACGAGTCGCATCTGAACGATCGCGTCAAGGATCGGGCTGCACGAATATTCTCGCGCCTCGGTGAAGCCGAAGCGTACGTGCATAACTTGCCGGTCGAAAAAATTCACTTTCATGAGGTCGGTGCGCTTGATGCGATCATCGACGTATGCGGAGCAGCGATCTGTTTCGATCTCCTGGGAATTGAGAACTTCATTTGCTCGCCGTTGCGGGTAGGCCACGGCATGGCCAGGATGGCCCACGGAACGTTTCCGATTCCACCGCCGGCAGTTGCTGAATTGCTAAAAGGGAGACCGATTTACGCCGGCGATATCGAAGGCGAATTCGTTACGCCGACGGGCGCGGCGATTATCACGACTGTCTGCGATCGGTTTGAAGCATTGCCGTCGATGAAAATTCACGCGACGGGTTACGGCGCGGGTACTCGAAATCCAAAGGGATTTCCAAACGCGCTGCGCGTGCTGATCGGCGAAACCGCAGATTCGACTGTAGCTCTTGACGAACCTCTGCTGATGATTGAAACGAACATCGACGACATGTCGCCGCAGCTTTTCGGACACGTCATGGATCGCGCGCTTCAAATGGGCGCGCTCGATTGCTACCTCACACAGACACAGATGAAGAAAAATCGCCCGGGCATTTTGCTGTCGATCCTTTGCGAAACGGAGGATCGAGAGAAGTTTCTGGAAATGTTATTCTCTGAAACGACGACGATCGGAGCGCGAAGTTACGAAGTGAAGCGGCGCGCGTTAGCGCGCGAGAGCGTCCGGGTTGAGACCGCGTTTGGGCCAATCGATGTTAAAGTTGCTTACTCGAACGGCAGTGTGAAGGCGATGCCGGAATTCGAGCAGTGCCGCGTCGCCGCTACGAAATCAGGCGTCGCCCTCCGTGAAGTTCAGGAAGCGGCCAGCACTGCCTATCGTAACAAGACCGCTGGGGCTGGTAAGCCGTAAATTAAAATGAGTACCAAGATCGCAAATATCAGATCCCGAACACCCAAAGTCCGCAAGCATGCCGAACTCGATCTCGATCGGATCGCGCGCGGTGTGCGGCTGATTCTCGAAGGTATCGGTGACGATCCTAATCGCGAAGGCTTACGCGATACGCCGAAACGTGTCGCAGAGATGTACGCTGAGTTGACTGCCGGCATGCGCGAAGATCCCTCGGAACACATCGTGCCGCTCTCCGGCAACAAACACGACGAGATGGTGATCGTCAAAGACATCTCGATCGCTTCGCTGTGCGAACATCATCTGGCGCCATTCGTCGGCAAGTGTCACATCGCGTACATTCCGCGCAACGGAAATATTCTCGGCGTGTCGAAACTGGCGCGGCTCTCGGAAACCTTTGCGCGACGTCTGCAATTGCAGGAGCGTCTGACTTCGGAAATCGCGCACACGCTTTTCGATCAATTGAAGCCGCTTGGTGTCATGGTCGTCATAGAAGCCGAACACACCTGCATGACTTTGCGCGGCGTGAAAAAGTCGGGAGCGAGAACGGTTACATCGGCCGTACTTGGCGGATTTCGTAAGGATTCGCGGACGCGGGCGGAGGCGATGGCGTTGATTACGGGACATACGAAGTAATGAGTGATGGGTGATGAGTGATGACTAAGCGCGAAGAAAAAGTGAACATTTCGATTAAGCGAATCCTGCTGGGCTCATTCATATTCGTTGCCGAGAGCGCTCTCCGCGCTCACATCAAATTTCTCTCCAATGATCGACTCGAAGGCCGCGGCACTGGCGCGAAGGGCGGTGAACTCGCCGCGCTTTATGTCGCGGAACAATTCGAAGCGATGGGTCTGAAAGGCGCCGGCGCAAAAGGAAGTTTCTGGCAGCCGGTTTCACTCGTCGGCGTCAAAGCCGATCCTAAAACTGAATTGCACGTCAATGGCCCAACAGAAGCGGCCAACTTCAAATTCGCTGACTTTGTCGCGTTCACGGGAGCACAGACTGAACGCGTCAGCGTCGACGCGCCAATGGTTTTTGTTGGCTACGGCATCGACGCGCCCGAGCAGAAGTGGAACGACTACAAAGGTCCTGCTGAAGACTATCGCGGCAAGATCCTGGTGATGCTGGTCAACGATCCGCCGGCGACTTCCCAGGAACCTGATCTCTTTGGCGGGCGCAGGCTGACTTACTACGGGCGTTGGACTTACAAGTACGAAGAAGCAGCGCGACGAGGCGCGGTCGGCGCGATTCTGCTGCACACAAGCGAGTCAGCCGGGTATCCGTGGAGCGTGGTGCGCACTTCGAATGGATCGTGGCGATTCGATATCGCCCGGACTTCGGGCGATAGGAATCCTTACTTACAAATTCGTTCGTGGATGACGGATGACGCCGCCCATCGCATGATGCAACTCGCCGGATTGAATCTTGACGATTTGCGCAAGCAAGCTGCATCGCGCGATTTTAAACCCATCAAACTGAATCTAACGGCATTGATGGATCTCAAAAGCGAATTGAAGAGAGTTGAGGCGCCGAACGTCGTTGCGATTCTTCCCGGCCGCGATCCAAAGCTACGCGACGAATACGTTGTCTACTCCGCGCATTGGGATCATTTTGGGATCGGCGCTCCTGATAAGAGCGGCGACACGATTTATAACGGCGCCCTCGATAACGCCACTGGGGTAGCATCGGTTCTGGAAATCGCGCGAGTTCTGTCCAACCTGCCCGCGGCTGAAAAACCACGACGCTCAATCCTGTTCCTCATCACGACCGGTGAAGAACAGGGTCTGATCGGTTCAGAATGGTATTCACTTCATCCACTGGTCCCGCTCAACAAAACCGCTGCGGACATCAATCTCGATTCGATGAATATCCTCGGTCCGACGCGGGACTTCGTGCCGTTGGGTGCAGAGCGTTCGTCTTTGAAACTCGTCGTCGATCAGATCGCGCGCGAGCGCGGGCTAACCATCGCGCCCGATCCACGGCCTGAGCAGGGATCTTTCTATCGCTCGGATCATTTTCCGTTTGCGAAAGTCGGCGTGCCTTCAATCAGCTTGAAGGAGGGCGATGATTACCTTGGCCATCCGAAAGGTTGGGGCGAGAAGAAATTCAAGGAATACAACGAGGCGCATTATCACCAGCCGTCGGACGAGTATCGCGACGACTGGAATTTCGCAGGGATGATTCAGGAAGCTGATTTTGCGATGGCGATCGGACGGCGCGTTGCGGATTTACCTACGCTGCCCAAGTTCAATCCGAATGATGAATTCGCTAAGAAGAAGTAAATCGTGAATCGTAAATCGTAAATAGAAACCTGGCTTTATCATCTTGGTTTTCAGGAGCAATATCATGCGCCCTCACGAGAAGCTAGATGTTTGGAAGAAATCTGTGGATTTTGTTGTTGCAATCTACAAAGCCACAGAGAGTTTTCCAAGAGACGAAAGATTTGGACTAACATCGCAGTTGAGAAGAGCCGCAGTTTCAATTCCCGCAAACATTGCAGAAAAGGCTGCCCGAAGGTCAGACAAAGAGTTCGCCCATTTCCTGTCGAACTCACAAGGATCAGCCAGTGAGGTCGAAACGGAGCTTTTGATCGCTCGTCGCTTAAGCTACCTTCAGGAACTTAACTACGGGTCTTTGGTTTCTTCTCTTGATGAGATCGGCCGAATGCTTACTGGGCTGACTCATCACGTCAGGCCGAAGGAAAAATAGTCTATTCACTATTCACGATTTACGATTCACTAAATGACCTGCTACGTCACCACGCCCATCTATTACGCGAACAGCCTCCCGCACCTTGGTCATCTTTATACGATGATCGTGGCGGATACGATCGCGCGCTCAAAACGACAGCGGGGAATTGAGACCTTCTTTCTCACCGGCACCGACGAGCACGGCATCAACATCGAGCGCGCAGCGCAGCGAAACAATCGCACCCCGAAAGAACAAGCTGATTACGTTGTCGAGTATTTCAAGAAGATGACTTCCGCATTCGGCCTGGATACCGCTCACGGCGGTTACGACATCTTCATGCGCACGACCGAGCCTTTTCATTACGAGGGTGTCGGCGAATTCTGGCGACGGGTCGCGAAAGCGAAAACTCCGAAAGGGAACGACGCGCTTTACCAAGGTCATTACGAAGGCTGGTTCTGCGCAGCGTGCGCGGCATACAAGACTGAGGACGAGTACGCGAAGTCTGAGAATCCAGACGAACCGCCAATCTGTTTAATTCATGAAACGAAACTCGATCGAGTTTCAGAAGAGAGCTATTTCTTTCGCCTCTCTGATTACGACGAAGCGCTGCTGAGTCTTTATGAATCGCGCGCCGATTTCGTCCGGCCGGAAGCCCGCCGTAATGAAGTGAAGAGTTTTGTCGCGGGCGGTCTTCAGGATCTTTCTGTAAGTCGACTGCGATCGTCAGTGAGCTGGGGCATTCCGGTTCCCGACGATCCTCAGCACACGATGTACGTCTGGTTCGATGCGCTCACGAACTACATCACGGCGATTGGTTTTGGAAACGAGCAACAGAACCGCGCGATTGGATTCGAAAAGTTCTGGCCGGCCTTGCATCTGGTTGGCAAAGACATCCTTCGATTCCATGCGGTCTATTGGCCGGCGTTTTTGCTGGCCGCTGGAGTTGAGCAGCCGCGCGCGATCGTTGCTCATGGAATGTGGGTTGATCCCACGGGCCGCAAGATGTCCAAAACGCTTGGCAACACGATCGAGCTGGACGTTCTCAACAAATATTTTCCGATCGATGCGATTCGCTATTTCTGTTTGCGCGAGATGGTGTTCGGGCAGGACGGCCGGTTCGGATACGAGAGTCTAATCGATCGCACGAACAGCGATCTCGCCAGCGGCCTCGGCAATCTTTCGAGCCGCACGCTAACGATGATTCAAAGATATTGCGAAGGCCGCATTCCATCGCGATTGATTTCCGACGAGGCCAGGTTGCGGGCAAAACGGGCCGGTGTTGAAACGGACGAGGCGACGGTTTCGAAACTGCTCGCGCAGGCCCGCGAACAATTCATTAAACACTTTGACGACTTCAGTTTCAATCGCGCACTCGAAGAAGCTTGGGCCATCGTCTCGCGCGTGGACAAAATGATCTCCGACGCGCGGCCGTGGGACTTGGCGAAGGACCAGTCGCAACGACAGACGCTGAACGCTGTTTTGTATCGAGCGGCTGAAACTCTTCGATGGCTGGCAGTTCTGTTGTATCCAATGATGCCAAACGCAACGCGCCAAATTTATCAACAACTCGGCTTGCCGGACGAAGTTTCAACAATTGATCCAGCGACATTGCGTTGGGGCGATTTGCCGGAAGGCACACAGATTGGAGAAATCAAACCTTTATTTCCCAGAATCGATAAGGCGAGGATTATGGAAGAAATCAAAGAGCAGGAGTCGGGGATTGGGACTCAGGAGTTAGAAAAGCGGGGCGGTAGCGCGGCGGTCGGAGAGGGCGCGACGCAAAGCGTTCCAGCAACTACGCATTCCGACGCAGTTCCCGGTGTCGCGAATTTCATCGACATCACGGACTTTGCCAAAGTCGATCTGCGGGTCGGCGAAGTAAAGACGGCCGAGCGAATTCCCAAAGCCGACAAGTTGCTGCTGATCACGGTCGACATCGGAGAAGAGAAGCCGCGTCAGATTCTCGCGGGCATCGCTCAATATTATGAACCGGAGAAATTAATCGGTCGGAAGATCGTCGTTGTAGCAAACCTCAAACCGCGAAAACTGCGCGGCTATGAATCGCAGGGAATGCTCCTCGCAGCATCCGTCGGCGACGAAGGCAAACCCGTGATCGCAACGTTCGCGGAAGATGTGCCGAACGGCGCGCGGCTGAAGTGAGTAACCCATGAGAGCTTGCAATATTTTTGCCTAGATGGTGCGCGAAGTAAGTGGTAGCATTGAGACATCATGTCCCGGGTAATCAAAACAATCGAAATTGAAGGCGAGCCGGCGAAGGCCTTGTTCGACACAGGCGCGTTCCACAGCTATTTGCTTCGGCGTTATCTTGAAGGTCTCCCGAGTCGCATTGTGCCGGTCAATAACCCGTACGACGTTGCGCTCGGCGGTGAGACGATTCACATCACTGAGCGGGCCTTGGTAAACGGCAAGATCGAAGGGCTGGACTTTGACACCTCGCTAGTGCCCGTTGATTCACTCGGCAAAGCGAACGGTCACCATCTCGACGCTATTATAGGCGCCGTCACGATGGAAGTTTGGGAAATCACCGTCAATCCGAGAGACGGAACGCTGGGACTTGAGGGACTCAAACGCCGCGAGTTTACTGAATATTAAATCACTCAGGCCTTAGCTTCTGTCATGCAATCTCCTCATGTCCTTCATTGATTCCCATTGCCATATCGACGGTCCTGAATACGATGCCGATCGCGAAGAAGTAATTGCGCGCGCACTCGATGCCGGCGTCACGACAATGCTCAACGTTGGCACCGGCGATCCGCACAGCGGCGCATTTGAACGAGCGGTTGAGTTAGCCGAAAAGCATCCGGAAATCTACGCCGCGATCGGCGTTCATCCGCACGATGCGAAACTGTTTGATCACTCGGCAGAAAAACGATTGGTTGATCTCGTAAAGCAAAGTCGCAGAGTTATTGCCTGGGGTGAGATCGGTCTCGACTATCATTACGATCATTCGCCGCGCGATGTGCAGCGCGATGTTTTCCATCGGCAGCTTCGCATCGCGGGCAGTTTGAATCTTCCTGTCGTAATTCACTCACGCGAAGCCAATGACGACACGATTAATATTCTGCGCGACGAATTAACCGGGCATGCGCGTGCCGGGGTATTGCACTGCTTTGGCGGCAGCTTGCAGATGGCGCGCGAGGCAATCGATCTCGGTTTCTTCATTTCATTCGCCGGTAATCTTACATTCAAGAAGGCCGACGACTTCCGCGACATTGCTCGTCAACTTCCTATGGATCAATTGCTCATCGAAACTGATTGCCCTTATCTGACGCCGGTGCCGTTTCGGGGAAAACGAAACGAACCGGCGCGGGTGGTTGAGACGGCAAAGTGTCTGGCTGATTTGCATCACCTGAAGCACGACGAAATCGGCAAAATTACGAGCGGGAATTTTACAAACTTATTTGGAGTGCGGTGGCAAGCGTAGTGCGACACCGCTTTGGATTAAGACTTGCGAGGCAATCAATCCAAAGCGCCGTCGCACTTCGTTCTGCCGGCTCACTCCAAATGTCCGCGCTCCTCGAGTTCTAGAGAACACTTTCACATGCTCTTCATTTGATGTTATCCTCACGACAGTAGCGATCATTTCATGGCCCAGCAGAATTCATTCGACATTGTCTCGCAGGTTGATCGCGCCGAAATCATGAATGCGATCAATCAAACGATGAAAGAAGTGCACCAGCGTTTTGACTTTAAGGGCAGTCGCGCGGACGTTGGTTTGGAAGAAAAAGAGTTGGTGCTCTCAGCCGAAGACGAAACCAAACTGCGAAATATGAATGACATCCTGCAGCAAAAGCTCGTTCGTCGCGGCGTGCCGCTGAAAGCACTGAGCTATGGTAATGTCGAGCCTGCCGCCGGTGGAACCGTGCGTCAACGCGCGCAGATTCAGCAAGGCATACCGCAGGAAAAAGCAAAAGACATCGTAAAAGCGATCAAAGATTCGAAAGCTAAGGTTCAAGCTTCAATCCAAGGCGATCTGGTAAGGATTTCAGGCCGCGATCGAGATACGCTCCAACAGGTAATCGCGACTTTGAAAGCCAAAGACTTCGGCATCAACATGCAGTTTACGAACTATCGATCGAACTGATTTCAATATTCGTTTAGAGGCCCGTACTTGTGCGGCCTGTCGCGGACTTGAACGGATCGATACACATAGAGGCTTTGCGCGCTATCCCAACCTACTGCATCGACCGCGATCGATGACGCGGCGAAACCCCGACCGTTAGTGAGGGTGCGCAACCTGGCCCATTTTCAGCACCGCCTTTAATAGTCGGGTTTTGGATAGTAGTGTTAATCTGGGTTGGATTATCAGGTTCTGCGCCACAGGTTCTACCCTCAGGAATAGGATACGTCAGTCGAATTGCTGGGCGCACCCTGGAAAAGAAAGCATGAAATCATCGCAGCGGGTATAAGAACAGAACGCACATGGAAACACCCACTATTAAGAATATTAGTGCTGATGTTCTAAGCAGTATATACAAGATTTGAGCGTCGGGAGCCTTCACCAGGTCTAAACTATCGAGCGCCTCCCTCATTATCTTCACAACTATCTTCCATTTACTGGCTGCGTAGAAAAAGGTTGCTCCGAGCACAAAACTCATTAGGATCGGAAACAACAAAGCATATCTAACAAATGGCTTTCCATAGTTCACAAAATAGAACGACAGAATGCCACCGGTAATGATGTAAAAGAACGCATTGACCTTCATGAGCATGTCCATGTAGTGCTTATAAAGGCCTACCTGAACCTCATACTCTCGCCACTGCAACTTGCGAGTGGTGGGAATTGGTAGTTCAGCTGTGACATGAGTCTGATTCATCGTCGATTTTCTCCTCCTCTGTCAGTTGCCCTTGCAGATTCTGAGAGTGGAACGGCCGACATGAGGGTACTTGAAGATTCTGTGTGAAGTGGCTACGGCGTTTTCACCAGTCCGAGAATAGAGGGTTAAGTTTGGACTATTTCATCCATGGAAGGCAAGAGCTCCCCTTTCCGGGTAGTGGGGTAAATGTGTGGTGCTGGTTATAGCGGGGCATCGTGGGACATAGCGGGACTAAAGCTGGCGGGCAGAACTCTGGCGATCTTGCGGTCGCTGGTGATAGCCTTGCGCGGTGCGAAACCTCAAAGCACTTCTTGTCTCGATCTTCGATCAACTGGCGATACTCACTATGCTAGGAATCCTCACGCTTATCGTAGCAGTCCTAGCCTACGTTTCGCCTTCGCATGGCGGGGTTAGTCGCAAAGTATTAGTGCTATGTTTCGCAATCGCGATAATCGGCATTATTGCGACCGTCTATCGAATGCGAATGGTTTACAGAATGAATCGTGCGCGGGCCGTCTTAAGCGGGCGTCTCGCTGAGGGACAGCGCATACTGTTAGCAATGAGAAGTTCCATACCCGTGCCTACGCAGACTCAGAAGGAGGAAGCGGGCGGCTGGCTCCAGCAAGTTGAAGTCGATATCGGGAAGTATCTGGATGAATCCTATCTCCGTCGATTTCAGTTTCAAGTCTCATTAGAAAGCCCGGCAAACCCTTTATCGCTCAAGATCGAGTCGGCATTAGAATCTATCGGGAAGTTTCTTTCCGAACTTTGGGTTAGTTAGGGCAAGTCTAATTTGTCGTCAATCAGCGCGTCCGTTGACACGCGCGCCAGCCGCGCATATCGCAGCAAGATTAAAAGGTTAGGCTCTCCCGTTCCTCGCTCATAACTCGAAATCACCGTGTAAGTCTTCTTCAGCTTGAGAAGCTTCGCCATCTCTGTCTGACTCACTCCTAACCCGTTCCGAATAGCCAGCAACTTGCGAGCTAGACGTTTTGGTTTTTCTCGCGGAGGTTTACCCATTCAGGACTTCGCCTCCTGAATGAGTTGAATTAACTTGTGGCTATCTCTGTTTCGATATAGACTGCGCGCCGTGTTAGAGGATTGCCGGAACGCCCGCATATGGCGGGCGATGGCCACTAACCAGTTCTACCTCGCGCTTTAGTCAACATCTGATCGGTCAGGTCTGCACAGCATACGGGAGCACAGCGCAAGTAAGCAATAGTGGGATTGCTGAAACCATACTCCCGTTAGAGCGGGGAAGCCCTTGGGGGCGTCGCAGGGTAGGACGCTCGCCGACTTCCCCGCTTTTACAAATCATGTACGTCGTATCTCTCAGCGATCCGGTTTACCACATTGCGAAGGATGAAAACTTCACGCTCTGCATGATCAGGATTCATGGCGATCCCGGTCGTCGCCGCCGCTGGCAAGATCGTAGATTAGTGAGTGAGAAGCCTACGGGTCGCTTTGCCGTACTTTGTAAGGACTGTGCGGCTACGCGGTCAGCAAGTCTCTTAAACTCCAAACGTGTTGAGTGATTCCGCTTTCCATCGCCGGAGTGCAACGGATCGAACTGTGAATCCGGCAGAAATTATAGTAAGCGAAATAGACCGCGAGCATCGCCTTCAGGTGTTCCCACTTCTTGCTAAAAGCGTTCGTCAATCTTGTCAGTCTGCGGATCGATGTTCTCATGCTCAGGTTTGAGCGTTCGACAATGCTTGTACAGATGCGGCTCGGATCGGGATCACCGTTCATAATCTTCGTTACTGTTTCCACCACTTCGGGTGGCGAATACTTTTGCTCGCCTTCTCGATCCTTTGCGTAGACTTTGATCAGCATCGCATAGTCAACTCGCGTTCCGAGTGAATAGCTGACAGCGTTCTCATAAGGCCGGAATCCGTCTGTGGTTAGTTGGAAGCGCCCGGTCGTGGCTTCGTGCAGCTTCTCAGTGAAAGCCTCACAGTCAACCATTCCGCGCTCGCCTAGATGCCACGCCAGAACAAGCTTTGTGTTTCGTTCGATGCCAACCCAAGTATACGCATCGCCTTTGTGCGCGTCAGTGATTCCCTTAAAGAGCTTGTGGCGATTCTTACATTGAACAAATCCCCAAATCTCATCCGCTTCTACGTCTTTGACGGCAACGCCCTTAATCTTCCGGCGCATGAGTTCTTCGCAATGCTCGCCAGCCAGTAACAGAACGGACGTGATAGTTTTCTTTTCGATGTTGGTGATCCGCTCAATGCTGCGGATGCTGTTGCCTTCAAGTAGGAGCCTGAGAACGAGCAAAGACTTTTCTTCGGACAGGTACATATTGCCCAGAAGTTTTTCGCGTTCCTCTTGGAATCGGCGCTTGCATTGGTTACAACGAAACCGCTGATTGCCTTTGCGATCCTTCCCGTCTTTCTTCGTTTCGATTTTGCAATTGTGACACGTCATGTGAACCTTGATTCTTTCTGCGATCAGGCTCACAATGACTTTGCGTGAATCAGGCGTGAGCAATCGCGTCTGGTTTTCAAAAGGGCCTTAGCGGTTACAGCCGTTAGGGCCTTTGTTTCAATACAGCTATATTACTCTGGAATAACATATCCTGTCAACACAAATATATTACTTGCGGATAATATATTTAGACGCTATACTCATGGTCATGCCTAAAGTGAAAATTACTGTTTGGGGCTTCCGGTGCGGACGCTGTAAGTATGAGTGGGTTCCCCGCGATCCTGATAGTAAGGATGAACCAAAGTTCTGTCCGAGCTGCAAAAGCCCTTACTGGAACAAGCCTCGAAAAAACAAGGTAGCCAAGGCGGGGAAGTAGCGTTAAACTACTCCCCGGTTGACCCTTGGCTTTCTGGCTTATGGTGGCGCTCGCGGCCAGACGGTATAACGACTTACTCTCATTCTTGAGAGTAAACCGCAAAGATACTCTGCCTGCCTATTCCTGCCTCAAAATATTTCTTGAGATACTTTCAGATCACCTGTTTCGAGATATTTCCAGAGACTTTTGACGGTATTTTGTTTGGGCGATTTTCGTGATAATTCAAACTGTCTTTTTGGACTATAACGATTCGAGTTTATCGGAATAATTCAAGAGCGGGGTTTGATTTTCCACGCTGTAAGTTCTTGTCTCAGACGGGCTATGGACAATTCAACATTAGGCGGAAGGCACAGTCGGGCCGCATGGAGAACCGCAATATCGGACGGCTTTGCGTCGTCGGCTCGCAGGGTTGCAAATCTCTCAAGCAAGTCCGGAGGTAAGTCGTAAACCGCGAGTACTTCTTTTCTCCACTCCCTCTTTCGAGTTGCTTCTGTGGAGTTTTGGGCGATCCTGGCGATCTTCTTGGCTTCAATCCAAATCGGCTGAAGTTCGGCATATTTGGTCGCCAAGCAATTGCGATCCGTATCGCTCCAAACATGCTTGATATTGCGAGCGCCGCCCCGACTGTGTTCGATGATAAGGTTAGGCAACTCTTTCATGATGAATCGAAGCTTGTCTCTCTTTTTGGATGAAACTCTCTTGACGGCCTTCTCAATCGCGTCCGTTGCGTCGCCGATAGCTTGCCCTGACTGCATTGAAAGGTTCTTTCCTACCCCAGAGGCAAGATAGGCAGCCGCAACCAAATAGCAGTCTTCAAGCGTTTCGTCTAACGTCAGCAATAGTTCTGAACGAAACTGAGAAATTAGAATTACAGTGGCATTTGCGGCCATGTTTCCAACCCAATGATCCTTGCGAATGGGGTCAAGTGAAAGCTTCTTTTGTTCTCCAGTATTCGTATCTTTCGCGTTCACTTCGAAAACGTCATAGTACCGCTCACACACGCGGATGATCTTCTTGACCAGATTAAGGGGTGAGTATTCACTTGTGAATACTCCAGAGCCGTCCGCGTACACGATAAGCGGATCTCCCGCGTCGGTTTTGCGAACCGCTGAAAAAGGAGGGTTGCCCGAACGGTTAAGATAGGAAATCGTTTCGGTAACTACATCTCTGGCGAGAGCGTCAAGCTCTGCATCGGTGAGCATAGCGGCTTCCTGATAGCCAGTCCTGAAAAGTAATCGGCTCGCCCGTCGCGTCAGGATGTCGCGGCCTTTCCTCTCGTTAGCTAGACGTGAGTAAGGCGAGCCGAAGTTGTATTATGGATTCTACCATGAACTATTGGCTGTTCATTGTTACGCAAAAGAAAAGCGACGGCAGGACGTTTGCTGCGGACGCTGTTCTCAACCAAAGATTGGCGGACAAGTTCTGGGGACTTGGTGAGCGAACGCCAAACAGGCGACATCTTCAAAAGGGCGATAGGGCGATCTTTTATGTGGGCACTGGGTTTTCCACTTTTGCCGCTTGCGTCACACTGTCCAGTGAAGCCTTCGAACTATCAGAAGAACAGAAGGACAAATACGGGCACGGCCTAGACTTCTACCGCGCAGAGTACGGCGTAACGCTTGATGACATTCAACTGTGGGAACCGCCGCGACTCGTTAAGGAGGTAATTCCGAGTCTGAGGTTCATTGAGAATAAACAGAATTGGGGTGCGTATTTTCAAGGCGGTGTGAGACAGCTTTCCGAAGATGATTTTCGGGCTATTACAGAGAATCGCGCCATAGCCGCCGTACAGATTTCCAAGACCGAAGACGCAATAATCAGCGAAAGTCAGTTTGCTTTAGAAGCTCATCTTGAAGAATTCATCGACAAGAATTGGAAGCATATCGACTTCGGCGCAAACCTAACGAAATATCAAGTTGACGATCAAGGCGGGAGGCAATTTCCCGCTGGCCCGTGGAGCATCGATTTTCTTTGTGTAGATAAAGCAAACGATGACTTGGTAGTAATCGAACTCAAGCGCGGCAAGAGTAGCGATTCGACCGTAGGTCAGGTCTTACGTTATATAGGATGGGTCGAAGAAAACGTAGCCAAGGCAGGGCAGCAAGTGCGGGGCATAATAATCGCCCAAGAAGCAGACGATGCGCTGAGATATGCGGTCAAGGGTTTGAAGAACGTGAACGTGTTAACTTACAAAGTGGATTTCAGGCTATCACCGTTTAAGTCCGGCAAATCTCTAACGCAAGACACTTCCCGTGCCAGAGGATCGGAGTAGCACCACACATTTACCCCACTACCCCTTTCCGTCAGCCCGTCCCCTGTAAAAAATGCTACGATACGCGAGCCTCTGCAAAGAAAGCACTGAACACAAAGCCTAAAGGAGCCTCGCAGGAATGAAGAGCGCAAGACTGAAAACCGTACAACACGGCACTCTACATCACGTCGCACTTATTCCTGATGGTAACGGCCGTTGGGCAACGGCCAACCAGCTGTCCACGAATGAGGGTCATGTCCATGGGGCGCAGTCAGTTGAGGCCTTCCTAAATGTTTGTAAGCGATATGAGGTGGCCGTGGCAACGGTATGGGCATTCTCCACGGAAAACTGGCGTCGCGAGGCGGAAGAAGTTCAGGGAATTATGTATTTAGTGCAGCGGGTCTTAGAAAGCAAACGCAGCCGCTTTAAAGAAAACGGGGTTCGAGTCAAAATCATCGGTAGAAGAGATCGCATTCAGGAACACTTTCCGAGTGTAGCGAAATTCCTCACCGAAATTGAACAGGAGACTAAGTCGTACGGACCACTTACTTTCAACTTGGCGTTGGACTACGGCGGACGTGACGAGATTGTTCGGGCTATTCGGAAATTGGTTGCCAGAGGCGTAAGGGAAACCGACGTCACCTGGGAGACAATTTGCAGCGCTTTAGATACGGAAGGGCTGCCTGATCCTGACCTTATCATTCGCACGTCGGGGGAACAGCGTCTATCAGGCCTAATGCCGCTCCAAAGCGAATACGCAGAACTCCATTTCATTCAAGCACTGCTGCCAGATGTCACCGAAGAGGTTTTTGAACAGGCGTTTATCGAATTTGCAAACAGACAGAGGCGCTTCGGCGGCCGAGTTGAGGCTGCCGGATCTCGTAATGTGAAACAAAAATGAACGAATCTAGAGTCCGGATTTTGCAGCAGATCTCAGAGTTTGTCGGCCCGGCCGAAGAGGAATGGATGCAATTTCTCTCCACGCATCCACTAGCCTCGGACACCGCTCCAAGCTGCGGTAGGGACGCTGTGGCCTGTTATCAAAAGCTACTGCCGACGGGGAAACACATCCGCCCATTCCTCTTTTCGCTTGGCCATCGTCTTGGGCCGAATCAACTGTCAGACACCGATCAGCGACTGGCGTCCGGTTCAATCGAGCTTCTTCACAATGCATTTCTGATTCACGACGACATCGTTGACAATAGTGCCTTGAGGCGTGGCGAAGATACCGTGCACGTTGCCTACGCGAAGCGGGCGAAGAACGCCGGTTATCCTGGCCCAGAAAGCGAATATGGAAAAAGTTTGGCGCTCAACATCGGAGATGTCGGCCAAGCGTTGGCTCAAGACTTTATTTTCGCGACCAGCGCTTCCCCCGACCTCCAACTTCAAGCGATCAGACTCTTGAACCTACACTTGCAGAATACGGTAGTTGGGCAGTTATTGGATCTACAATTTACAGCGCTGAAAGATCTGACAGAAGCGCAGGTGCTTCAGATTCAAACATATAAAACGGCGTTCTACACTTTCGTGCTCCCCCTCTGCATGGGATGCGTCCTCGCTGGTGGAGAGCCGAACATGATTGCCGTGCTAGAAGAATATGGCAGAGCTGTGGGAATCGCTTTCCAAATACAGGATGACTACCTCGGTCTTTTCGGAGACGAAAAAAAGGTCGGGAAGCCCGTGACGTCTGACATCACGGAAGGGAAGAAAACGCTTCTCATGGTCAACGCGTATGCGAAAGCCAGTTTAGCAGACAGAGAGTTTATGAAATTGGTTCATGCCCACTCGGATGTGTCACTGGATGATCTAGAAAAACTGCGTAAAATTGTCAGAGACTCTGGGGCGTTGGGAGCGTCAGACAAAATGGCCAGTGATTGTGTTGAGCATGCTGTAGGGGTTCTTAAGCCGTTGGAGTCTGATGGCGCGGCTTCAATTCTCGAGACGATGCGGGCCGTAGCTAACTATGTGATACAGCGAGAGGACTGAGACTGCCTCGCGTTTCTTCTATGTTGTGCTAGTGCGTCATTTATGAGTTTCGGCCTCTATTGCCAACGACGGTTAGGCACACTAAAATCACGGACGGGACATGGCCAACGAGACTCTTATCGCCCGGCTCGAACAGAACCTGCGGCAATCGCGGGCGGCGCGGACGCGTCTGGCAGCGCGCCTGGCTGAAATCGAATCCGAAGCCGAAATTATTCGCGCCGAATTGATAGAGATTGACGCGCTCGCTAGTACGACTGAGGCGGCGATTGTTCGCTTACTTTCGAATGTAGTCAGCGGATCGGTGAACGCGACCGGCGCAAATTCAGTAAACGATCTGGAGATCCAGTTGCAGCGACGACTGGCTCAGGTCGAATTACAGCAACACAATCCCCAGGCGCGGCATAGCATTCCGCAGATCAGAAGCAATATCGAAGTCACCAGCGATCGATTCTTCGATCGCACCATCCCGCAAGCGACGACCATGATTCTGCGCGAAGCCGGCGGTCCGCTGCACGTTAACGATATTTATAATCGGTTACTGGAGGGTGGGTTTAGCTTCACCGGTCACAACCCGACGATCAGCATCGCCGTTTCGCTCAATCGCAATACACGCTTTCGGAAAGTCGCGCCGGGAACATTCGATCTCGTGATTCGCGATGCCGCGAAAGCATCATAACGATCACATCAGCCTTTTTCGCAGCTCACGTAGTAGATCTTTCGCGTCGTCGCCCGTCATCTCATCGACTCTTGCATCGCGCAACTCATCGACAATTTTCTGATTAGCAAGATCGAACAGGGAAGCTTGCGCCGCAATCCGGCGCCGCGCTGCGTGTGTGGTTGCCGCTCTCAAAGCGCTGTCTTCCGGTTCGATCGATTCGGTAGAGCCAACAGCAATCGCGCGCTCTGGCTGCACTTCGCTTTGTTCTTCAGCGAACACGTCGAGTTCATAACGCTCAAGCCGCTGGAGCACTTCACGCGCGCGCGCCAACGCGGCGGGAGGCATGCCGGCCAAACGCGCAACTTCAATCCCGTATGATTTCGACGCGCGCCCACGCTCGAGTCGATGCAGGAAGACGACCTCGCCCTCTCGTTCGGCCGCCGTGATCTGATAGTTCTGCGCCCCGGGCAGGCGCTCTGCTAATTCAGTCAGCTCGTGATAGTGGGTCGCGAACAGGGTCTTCGCGCAATGGTCCGGCGAGTCGTGCAGGTATTCGGCGACCGACCAGGCGATCGACAATCCATCGAACGTCGCAGTGCCGCGGCCAATTTCATCAAGCAGCACGAGCGAACGCGGCGTGGCACTGTGAAGGATCGCGGCGGTTTCAGTCATCTCGACCATGAATGTCGATCGGCCGCGCGCAAGATCGTCCGACGCTCCGACCCGCGTCCAGACTCGATCAAGCAAAGGCAACCTGGCACTTTCAGCCGGAACAAACGAACCCATTTGCGCGAGAATGCCTATCAGCGCCGTCTGCCGCAGCACGGTGCTCTTGCCGCCCATGTTTGGGCCCGTGATGATCAGCAGACGATCTGTCGAGTTGTTGAGATAGACGCTGTTGGGAACGAATGGCGCGTCGATGAAGACTTCGATCACCGGATGTCGCCCATAAATAATTTCGATCTGATCGCCATCGTGCATCGATGGCCGAACGTATCTACGGCGCACCGCCGTTTCGGCCAGCGAGGTGAGCGCGTCGAGGCACGCCACAGCCCGCGCGGTGGCTTGAATTCGAGAAGTTTCGGTCGCGACTTGACGGCAAATGAGCGCGAAGATTTCCGATTCAAGTTGCAGGATCCGTTCTTCGGCGCCCAGGACCTTGCTCTCCCATTCTTTCAAAGCCGTCGTCGTGAATCGTTCCGCATTGGCCAAAGTTTGCCGTCGTTCGTAATCCGTTGGCACGCGTGCGGCGTTCGCTTTTGAAACCTCGATGAAATAACCGAACACGTTGTTATAGCGAATGCGCAACGTTGTGATTCCCGTCCGCGCGCGTTCGTCGGTTTCGAGCGCGGCGATGGTTTGCTTGGCATCGCGGCTCAGCGAGCGAAGCTCATCCAACTCAGCCGAGTAACCACTTTTGATCACGCTGCCGTCGCTGACTTTCGCGGGCGGATCATCTTCGATTGACGAGGCAATGAGGGCGCGAACGTCGGCAAGCTCGTCGATTGATTCATTGAGAACCTGCAGCAGAGACGATTGCGAATTTATCAAGCGTTCGCGAATGCTGGGCACTTGATCCAGAGAACGGCGCAACGCCACCAGGTCGCGCGGCGTGGCTGATCCGAGATTCAGCCGGCCCGAGAGCCGTTCGACATCAGCGACTTCTTTCAACCGGGTGCGCAGGCCGTCGCGCCTCATATGCGACGCGTGCAACTCAGCGACAGCGCCGTGGCGCGCCTCTACTTCGCCGCGATTAACCGACGGCCGAAGCAACCACGAACGCAATAAGCGCGCACCCATGCCCGTGACAGTTTCATCGATTACGTCGAGCAGCGATCGCGAAGCGTTGCCGCTGCCGGCTCCTTCAATCAGTTCGAGATTGCGGACGGTGATGTTATCCAGGACTAAATGATCCTGCGGTTCGAAGTAAGCGATGTCGGTGACGTGCGCTGCTGAGGCGCGCTGGGTTTCTTGTGCGTAACGCAAGCACGCTCCCGCGGCGATGATTGCTTCGGCCTTTCCTGTTAGAGCAAAGCCATCCAGCGACTGCACGCCGAATTGTTTCAGCAGCAGACTCTCAGCATCGTTCGCCTGCCATAACCAATCGTCGAGCGGCGTCAACGCGATCGCCGAGTTCCCGAAAATCAATGTTGAGTGATCTTCGCTTCCATCACTCTGTGCCGTCCTTGCGGACGCATCTTCGTTTAGCGGCAGCGGCTTCGTGTGTGGCTCGGCGTCGAATCCCGCGCGAACCAGCGGCGCCAACGCAGCGGGGAAGAGAAGCTCGCGTGGCGCATAGGATTCGATGTCCGCAGCGATCCGTTTCCAAGCCTCACCGCCGCTTGCCTGGGTCGCGCGAAACTCGCCCGTCGAAATGTCGAGAAACGCCGCACCGACATTTTCGCCGCGCGCACAGAGCGACGCGAGATAGACTGATTCGCGCGGCTCGAGCAACTGCGGATCGATCGGTGTCCCGGGAGTCACGATGCGCACGACTTCGCGCTTGACCAACTTCTTCGTCTTGCTCGCTTCTTCAGTCTGTTCGCAAACCGCGACTCGATAACCCTTGCGCACGAGTTTGGCGATGTAGTTCGCCGCTGAATGATGCGGCACGCCGCACATGGGAATCGGATCGCCGCGCTCTTTATGTCGTGCGGTCAGCGTAATTTGCAGTTCGCGCGCGCCGATGACCGCGTCATCAAAAAACAGTTCGTAAAAATCGCCCAGCCGAAAGAAAAGCAACGTGCCCGGATGCTGAGATTTCAGCTCCTGATACTGCCTGACCATTGGAGTAGTATTAGTCGCAGACATCGATTCGCAGTGAGAGGTCGGACTCGAAGCTCGATCGTTCTTTCATCGTCGCGCGAAGCCGCAAGCCTACATCGCGTCCGTGATTCGCGCAAGTTCACATTTCTTGCAAACAATCAGGTAATTTTTCTTGACAGTGTTTGGTCAAAGAATTAGTCTCTTCGGCCTATTCACAGATAGTTCGACGACACTGAACGCATCATTCGAGCGAGCAGTGTGTGCAGTGATTAATTGAGAAGCGGCCAGGCAGAAGTCTCTCCTCTGGCGTAAATCCGGATAGCAGCTATGCTCTTCTCCAAGGGTTCAACTTCATCCGCGGTTGCTCCAGCAACCTACCCTTTCGACGGGAATTCCGAACAGTTGATTGATGAGCAGGCGACAGCTCTAGTCGCGCTCAGCCACACCGCCGCCGAGCAGCAACTCTATGCGGCGATGTTGGCTGAAATCGCCAGCGTCGGGACGCGGGTGGCGTCATTCACCACGCGACGTTTGATGAGCTTGAGCGGAATTCAGGGTTACAGCACGGTGCGGCGCGGCGTGATTGGACTGGTGAACAAATTGAGCATCGAGCGTCAGCAGGTCGCGGGGCATAACAGCAGTCAACCGTTGATGGTTTATTTGGTGTTCACGCCCGAAGAGATTCTCGCACGAAGGCGCGCGGTCGGTTTCTCGATTTATCCGAAGGCTCTGGGCAGTCAACGGTGGGCTGCTTCACTGGCTAAGGCCGTCAATCGTGTGGCAGGGACGCGAAGTTTGAGCCGGCGCGAAGTCGAAGTTGCGCTTTGCTGCGCGCAGGGTCTGACAAATGCTGAGATTGGATCGCGTCTGGAAGTGAGCGAGCAAACGGTGAAGTTTCATCTGCGAAATATTTTTGTGAAGTTCGGTGTGAAGCGGCGCGCAGAATTGGTTTCGCGCTTGCTTCGCGACGGTGGCACAGACTGAAGTCTGTGGCACTTTGAAAATTAGAAGCTGCCTCGCGAACGAGGTTTCCCTTCGGGGTCGCTGCGTGCGCTCGTCGATTTGACGAGTTGATCACGCCCAGTGGATACGTGTCAGAAGTTCGACCTTTAGGTGGTTCTGGCAAAACTCTGCCGATGGCGAAAAAGGAAAAGAAAAAAAAGAAGAAAACCGCGCTCGTCGTTTGTCGCGACCGAAAAGAGTTTTGGACCACGCAGAAACAATTTTGGCAATGGGTGCGCGACGGCGTGATCGATAAGACCGGCGATCAGCCTCTGACCGGCGCCTTTCGACGAGAGCATGACGATTTAATGGTCCTCGTCAGCAATACCGTCTTGAATCTGGCGCGGCCAAATCATATGCGCGAAGCCTTGCTATCGCGTCGCATCGGACTGGGTGGAAAGTAGATTTATGAAATTCAACCTTATCGGCATCATTCTCATCATCATCGCGACCGCAATGCTGTTGGCCGCGCAATCGCCGGAGCGTTATCGAATCGGCGCCGGCGATGTGCTCGACATCCGCGCCTATAATCGGCCGCAGCTTTCGCGCGATGCGGTTCGCGTCGAAGGCAACGGCATGATTCGCATGCCGCTGATCGATGGCGAGATTCAGGCCGCCTGCAAGACAGAAGGCGAGCTGGCCAAGGAAATTTCAACGCGCTACGCGAGATACTATCGCAATCTGCCGGTCGACGTTTTCATCAAGGAGTATCACGCGCGTGAAGTCGCGCTGATCGGCGCGGTGAATGAGCAGGGTCGTTATCAGATGCAGCGTCGCATTCGCTTGCTTGAACTGCTCACCTTTGCGAAAGGGCCTTCAGACAAGGCGGGCCAAACAATCAACATTGTGCGCGGGCCGCGCCAGGATATCTGCGCAACTGATTCCCAACAAACCGATGGCGGATTCATAACTCTGAAATTGAATGACACTTTGCGCGGTGAAGAGAAGGCGAATCCCTTCGTCGAACCGGGCGACATCGTGACGATTCCGGAAGCCGAGCAGGCTTACGTCGTTGGCAACGTCTTCAGTCCAAAGTCCGTTCCGCTGAAAGAGCCAATCACGGTCTCGCGCGCGATTGCGATGGCGGGCGGACCTTTGCGCGATTCCAAAACCGATCGTGTCCACATCGTGCGGCAACAGGCGGGCGGGCAAACTGAAATGTATGTGAGTTTGAGCGCGATTGCGCGGAAGAAGGCTGACGACATCCTGCTGCAACCGAATGACATCGTTGAAGTCCCCGAGTCGACCGGCAAGAGTTTGATTCGCAGCTTGCTTGGCGCGGTCGCGCCCTCCGTCTCGCAAATGCCGCTACGAGTTATTCCGTGAAGTGAGCAAAGCATAGGGCAAAGTGCCAAGAGCTAAGAGTTATGGACAAACGACAAATCCGCTCTTTACACTTTGCCCTTCGCTCTTAGCAAATAAAGATGAACGAAGCCACCAAACTAGTCAGGCGCGACGACCAGCCGCGCGAAATTGATCGACGGACAGGCGACACCACGTCTTACCGCACGGCATACGGCTACAACATGGACGCCGGCGAGAACGAAGTCCACCTGCTCGATTATTGGCGCGCGATCCGCAAGCGTCTGTGGCTGGTGATCGGCGTGGCGGCGTTGCTAACGACGCTCGCGCTCGTTTATGTCGCGCGCAAGCCCGACATCTACGAAGCAAAATCGCAGGTGCAGGTCGACCTCGAGAACAATCCGATGTACGCGGGCAAGACCGCGCCGATGATTGTCAGCCCCGTTAATGATCCGGCTTACTTCAACACTCAACTTCAAATTCTGACGAGTCAGGGTCTTCTGCGGCGGGTCGTAAAGACGCTTGACCTCGAACACAATCAAGCATTCCTGCGACCGCAAACCGCGCAACCGCATTCAACCTGGAAGACGATTCTGCAAATGCTCGGCGTTGGCGGGCGCGAGAAAAAAGAGACGAAGCAACAGAACAATGTCTTGCCGCTGACGACCTCAGTCGCGCCGGCGACGTCGAGCGAAGACCTGGTGGAAGCGAAGCGTCTCGCGCCATATGTCGGCATGTTGCTCGGCGGCTTGCGGGTCGACCCGGTGCGCGAAAATCGGGCGGGCTACTACAAAGAGACGCGGCTGATCGATATCGACTATCAACACGGCGATCCGGAAATCGCGGCCAAGGTCGTTAATTGCGTCGCGGAAACTTTCGTTCGTTCGAACCTCGAGAAGAAAAACGAAACGAACACGAGCACCAGCGAATTTCTCTCGAAGCGTGTTACCGAATTGCAAAGTCAGATTCGTTCAGATGAAGAGAAACTGGTCGTCTATGCCAAGAGCAATCAAATCCTTTCGCTCGATGCCAGTCAGAACACGGTGGTTGAGCGACTGGCGGGATTGAACAAGCAATTGCTCGAAGCGGAAAACGATCGAAAGATGGCGGAAGCTGAATTCAATGCGGCCAAGGCCCCTGGCGCCGCAAGCGCGCTCGCCGAGGCCGGCAAGGATATCGAGCTTTCCGAATCGAAACTCGCGGAACTGAAACAGAAACGCGCGGAGTTGTTGGTTACCGCGACGGAAGAAGCGCCTGAAGTCAAGGAAGTCGATCAGCAGATCGACGTGATCCAAAAGCACCTCGTTGAAACTCGTTCGCGTAGCACTGCGACGCTGTTAACTAACCTGGAAACGAAATATCGGCAGGCGGCTGAACGTGAAGACTCTCTGCGCAAGTCTTTCAATCAGCAGAAAGGCGAGACGCTTTCACAGAACGAAGCGGCGATTAATTATCGAATTCTGCAACAGCAGATTGAAACGAATCGCGGGCTGCTCGACAACTTGTTGCAGCGTTCCAAAGAAAATGACGTCGTGCTGGCCGGCCGGCCGAACAACATCTCAGTCGTCGATTACGCAATCGTTCCCGATTTTCCGGTCGGGCCCGGGCGTATGCGGACAGTGATGCTCGCGTTCGTCTTGTCACTCGGATTAGGCATCGCGCTGGCGCTGTTCCTTGAATACCTGGATGACACCGTTCACTCGACTGAAGATGTCGAGAAGTTTCTGCGCTTGCCGGCGCTGGCGGTAATTCCGGCGATGGGCGCAGCCTCCGCGCCGCGGCGTTTGCTTTCTTCGGCGACGGCACTGCAAAAGCGCAATGGCAACAACGGTGGAAATCCGGAACTGCTGCTAAACATCACCGGGCGATCGGCTTTGGCGGAAGCTTATCGCCAGCTCAGAACTTCGGTTTTGCTTTCGACCGCGGGGCGCGCGCCGAAGACTTTGCTGGTCACGTCGAGTTTGCCCGGTGAAGGGAAGACAACAACCGCGGTGAATACCGCTATCAGTTTGGCCCAGACGGGCGCAAACGTTTTGATCATTGATGCGGACATGCGGCGTCCGCGGCTGCGCTCGATCTTCGATCTTTCGGAGCGTGAAGGTTTGAGTTCGATCCTTTCGAGCGAGATGAAGCCCGACCAAATGCTGGGCGCAATAGTGAAAGATCCGACGACGGGATTGAACGTGCTGACCTCTGGCCCAGTGCCTCCGAATCCTGCCGAGCTGCTCGGTTCAGAGCAGATGCGAAAGTTGATCGCCGTGCTCAGCATTCCTTTCACGCATATCGTGATCGATTCGCCCCCAGTCAGTTCGTTCACTGACGGCGTCTTAATCGCGTCAATTGTTGACGGCGTGCTGCTGGTGGTGCACGGCGGCAAAAGTTCACGCGGAGTTGTGCGTCGTTCGCGGCAGATGCTGCTGGATGTGGGCGCAAAGATCGTCGGCGTCGTGCTGAACAACGTCAGTGTTCGCTCGCACGATTATTACTACTATTATCAGCGATACTACCATCAGAGTTACTACCACGCCGACGAAGCCGAAGAAGCAAAATCGGTCGCGGCTTCGTAGATCGTTTCGGTTGATTTGACCTCGCATAAATCTTTACAAAAATTCCTGTTGTACGGCAGCGCGACGCTGGGGATTGCGGTTGGCGTCGAGCGCGTCGCGGGGTTTGTATCCGCCTCACTCGCTGCGCGCATCGCCGGGCCGCAGACTTTCGGCGCGTATTCGGTCGCGCTGGCAACCGCAGGGACTATCGCGGCTTACGCCGGCGCCGGCATCGGCACAACTGCAAATCGATTTTCAGGCCAGTATCCACTTGGCAGCGCAGGCTATGCGAAATTCTTCCGAACGCTGACCCTGATTGCGGTTGTGTCTTGCTTACTGGCGGCGCTGCTCATGTTTGCCGCGGCCACGCCGCTAGCCCGATGGGTGCTTCACAACGATTCTCTGATACCCCTTTTCAGAATCGCAGCAGTCTCTTCCGGCGCGATGGTTTTGCTTGAATGTTATCGCGGCCTCCTGATCGGCCAAAGAAAAATCCAGTCGCTGCTTGCGATCGCTTTGATATCCGGAATCGCGATCGTCTTGCTGTTACCATTCATGGCAAGGATCGGCGCGTTCGCAATGATCGGCGCGCAAGCTAGTGTCGCGCTCATTGCGCTTTGCTGTTACGCGTTGTTCGCAAAGCGGCTGGGCATCGCGCCGACCAAAACCTTAGCGCCAGGCGGTCCGGGAATTCGACCAATCATCAAGTTTGGCATCGTGCAGTTCGGAGCATTCGCGGGAATCAGCATCGCGACGTGGGGCCTCGCATCTCTGGTCGCTCGTTCCGATCCGTCTCTGACGCAGATGGGTTTCTATGCAGTCTCAAATCAATTGCGGGGACTGGCGGTGATCGCGCCAGGGCTGCTCACGCAGATCGTTTACAGTGTACTGACCAATGAATCCGGTCTCGAGTACGGCGGCGCGCAGCACGTCCTGCTCTCAAGCACAATCATGACGACGCTGCTGGTAGTTTTGGTGGGCGGCTTCGCGATGACGGTGCTGCCGTGGATTTTGGTTGCTGCTTACGGACGGTCGTATGCAAGCGCGGAGCTTCCGATTCTGCTGTTGCTCGCCACCGCGATCATTCACATGAGTGGCCAGGCGGCATCACAGCGTTTGAGTATCGTCAGACTCAGAGCAACTGCGGTTATCAACACTCTGTGGGCAGTTTTGTTGCTGGTATTTGGCTTTCTCTTGATTCCGAAGTATGGGGCTACCGGAGCGGCGCTCGGATTTCTTGCGGCCCACACGATCTCGAATATTTTGGTGACCATTTCGCTCTATCGCCAAAACGATCTGCCTAAAGGTTTTTTGTCGAGCGCGGCGGTTACTTTTCTCTGTACAGCCGCGATGGTCTCAATCGGTTACTCGCGCGCCGCGAAAATTTTCCCAAACGGCTCAGGGACATTTTTGATGGCGTTGGCGTGGCTGTTGGCTCTGGTGGCGGTAGCTATCATCGGCATGAAGCATGATTGTTTTCCTGAATTCTCGTTCCGGAGAAAGCAACCCGCTCAGGCTGTTCCTTCGTTGAGTCAAACATGATCTGGCACGTTCTCGATGTTCGTGCGATTTGGATCAAAGAGTTCGCGTCTGCGCTCAGCAAACAAGTTCCGACCTTAGGATGGCTGCCAAGATTTAGCGCCGCCAGTCTCATTCACAATCGCGAGGAAGAATTCGCCTGCGACGATCCGCCGCTGACAATTCGGACGTTTCCTTTGCAGCGTGGCTTTGCGCGATTTCCGTTCAAACGACTGGCGCCAGAGAAGCGGCGAATAACGCGTCGCTTGAGCGAGCGAACTTCAAGTCCAACGAAGACTCCGTTGATCTTGACGTCGCCGCACTACGCGGATGTCGCGGTTGAATGGACTGGTCCGGTAATTTACTACGTAACAGATTTTTTCCCCGCCTATCGTGACGAACCGCAATTCATTCGCGGGCTCGACAAGAAAATGTGCGAAGCCGCGACTGTCGTTTGTCCAAATTCTCAACGAATCGCTGACTACTTGAACCGGGAAGCTCTGTGCGCGACCGAGAAGATCGTCATTGTTCCCAACGCAACGCGTGCTTCGAATATTTTTCAGAGCATGCCCAAGGCTCCAGGTGAGTTGCCGGCCGACATTGTTGATTTGCCCCGACCGATCGCGGGCGTGATCGGCAATCTTGCCGAGAACACCGATTGGATCCTGCTTCGCGAAACCATTGAATGCACGCCATGGCTCTCCTGGGTTTTCGTCGGGCCGACGGACATGGCAATTCGGGATGAGAAACAAGATGACGCGCGACGATCCTTGATGCAGATCGGTGGACGGGTTCGATTCGTCGGCGATAAGCCATACAGCGAGTTGAAAGATTACGCGCGCAGCATTGACGCGGCGATTCTGCCTTACAAAAAACGTGAGCCCACCTACTCCGGCAGTTCGACGCGTTTCTACGAACATCTCGCTGCGTGCCGTCCAATGATTGCGACGCGTGGTTTTGAAGAACTGCTTCACAAAGAACCGCTGGTGCGCTTGATTGACAACAGCAACGAGATGACAGAAGCGCTCGAACACTTGCGGGCGGCGAGTTTTTCTGACGGACATGAAGAACTGCGTTGGCGAGTCAGTCAATGTGAGACTTGGGAAAACAGAGCCGCACGAATAATCTCAGAGTTATCAGAACGGTTCGCGATCGGTCGTGAAGCTGCCGCTTGATTCAATGAAAACTCAAAACCAAACGGCGCCAGTTTCCGCAGTGATGCCGGCGTATAACGCCGCGCCTTTCATTCGCGAAGCGATCGAAAGCGTTTTCGCGCAGACAGTCGCACCGGCGGAATTCTTCGTCGTCGACGACGGGTCGACCGATGACTCGGCCAGGATCGCTGAGTCGATGGGCGTTCGCGTTATTAGTCAGGCGAACGCCGGACTCCCGGGCGCACGCAATCGTTGCGTACGCGAGGCTTTGCAGCCGTGGGTCGCGTTCATCGATGACGATGACGCGTGGATGCCCGAAAAGATCGAACGGCAGATGGAGATCGTTTCGCAGAATCCCGAGGTCGGTCTGGTGAGTTGCGATTTCACGATCTTCGATGAGCAGGGAACGATCGTCAGGTCAGGCCTGGAAAAATACCGAAGGGATTACGATCTGCAGCCGAAAAGAAGATGCCGGGGCGGCGTTGTCATCGATCAGCTCGACGAGCGATTCGAGTCAGCGCATTACTTTTTGCTGCCGACGTACGTAATGATTCGTCGCGATCTTTTGCGCGCGGTTGGTATGTTCGATGAAACGATCGAGTCGGCGGAAGACTTTGATTGCTTCATGCGCGTAATTGCCGGCACGCCTTTCGCGATTGCCGAGAAGAATCTCGTGCGGCGGCGCGAACACGCAAACAATGCTTCGAGTCGGCTCGTCAACAACAGCCTCCAGTGCCTGGCGGTGACTTACAAAGTTATCGAGCATCCGGAACTTTATCCACCGGCGACCGTCGCCCTATGCAAACGGTGGCTGCCCTCGAATCTGCGACACGCGGCGGCGCGTCAATTGTCGATCGGCAACCGCGGCGAAGCACGGAAGCTCTTGCGCGAGAGCGTGAAGTTGGAACTGAGCACTCGCACCCTCCTGGCGTTGAGCGCCTCAATTACACCCGCGGTAATCGGCAAGAATTTGATGTCAGCTCGATACTTCGTCTCGAAGCGATTCGGAATCTAATTCAAAGCATGACAAGACCACTTCGCGTAGCGATGGTTCATTACCGGGACGCAGCAATCGCGGGGGGATCGCTGCGCGTTGGTGAAACAATCGCGAATAATCTCGATCCCGAACACGTGTCAGCAGAATTTGTGTTTGCATACGGCGAGCCCGGACCGGTCGCCGACCGCACGAATCTCGAATGTCATTTCATTCGCGCCAGGGGTCCGAAGGATTTTACGGTTTGGGCGCATGCGCGCGATCTGTTTGCCAAGCTGCAACCTGACATCATTCATTTTCAGGAGGGCGTCGTTTGGCTGCGAACAGCTTTGACCAGAACGCCGGCAAAGAAGATTGTGCACATCCACGGCCGTTACAGCAGTTTTCAATCACCTGATCAAACGGCTCGGAAAAAAATCAGAGTGGCGTTGGATGCGCGTCTCTCGCGAACCTACTTAAAGTCGATGGACGCGCAGATTTGTATCAATCATGCGACGCGGAATTGGCTGCTCGACGTCGGTTGGATTTCAAAAACGAAGTCCCGCGTCATCTATAACGCGATCGATGTTGATCGCTTTGCTTTATTGATGCCGCGCCAGGACGCACGCGCTCGACTTGGCTTACCGCGAGGCGCGCCGCTGCTCGGAATGATCTGCCGTTTGGTTTGGGAGAAAGGCTGTTCAGATTTTCTTTCGATAATTGAACGCCTGCCCGAGCGTTGGCATGGCGTGATTTGCGGCGATGGCCCACTGCGAGATCAGTTGCACCGGGAATGCGAACAGCGCGGTATTGCAAGCCGAATCCATTTTCTCGGCAGCCTCGATGATGTCAGGCCGGTGTACGCCGCGATTGATGCCTATGCATTTGTCTCGCGCTACGACGCGTTCGGTTTGACCGCCGCCGAAGCAATGGCCGCTCGCGTTCCTGTTTTCGGAATTGAACGTGAAGGGGATTATGGTGAACCTGAGTATCCGCTCATCCGCCCTAACATCGCGTCGATGGTCAAGTGCGATCGCGACCACAAGGTTGACCAAGCCGTTCAGGAAATTGCCAGGCGCATCGCTCATTTCGGGGAGCATCCGGAAATACGCGTTAATTCGATCGAGCTAGCGCATGCGTGGATCGAGAACTGTTTCTCCGCTTCGATTCAAGCGGAAGCGATGACTCGCGTTTACCACGAGATCCTCGGTAAAAATCGTTCGTCACCGCAGTCGCTCGCGCAGTTCTACGATGCGCAACGTGCAGCAGCAGAACGAATCATCGACCGGCTTGGCGAGCGTCAGGCGGTCGCAGCCACGGCATGATTCATCTCGTCATTCGTGAACCGATTGCTTATCAGCGGACGTTGTGTCGCGCGCTCGACAACTACTATCGCGGCGATTTTGTCGCATGGTTCGCCAGTGGAAACGAAAGCGATTTTATGTCGCGTGATAATTTCTCGCGGCGGTTCCTTGCTGAAAGCGGCTTCGCAAAATTATTTAGCACGCTGCGAGCAGACGCGAATCCCGTGATAATTCTCGGCGGCTGGTCGTCACAACTAGCTTACAAGACGCTGCTCATCACGACTACGTTGCGCGTGCCCGTGTTAATTTGGGCTGATCATCCGCATCCTCATCAGAGAAGTCGGTTGTTCGAAAAGTTGCGCGTGATGTATTTGCGTTTGCTTAGTCGCGGCGCCGTGGCATTCCTAGCGTGCGGCACCCCAACAGTCGAACATTTGGCGAAGCTGGGAATTGCGCGCGCGAAGGTTTTCAATTTTCCATATTGGGTTGATGTGCCAACTGAATGGTCACCGCCGCCCGGGGTTTCTGAGGAGAACTCGGCGTCAAAGCCGCTGCGGTTGTTGGCAATCGGCCGCCTCGTGCCGGCGAAGGCATTCGACGTGGCCATCAAAGCCGTCGCGTTGGCGAATAAGAACGCAAACCGTCGGGTCGCAGACCTTTCGATCATCGGCGATGGACCAGAGCGTGAACGCCTTGAGCAACTGACCCACTCGCTCGACGTCGCATCGGCAGTCACGTTTAGAGGTCGACTCGATAATTCAGCAGTGTTCGACAATCTGCGAGAAGCCGACGCGCTCATCGTGCCCAGCACCTTCGAACCATACGGCGTCGTTGTGCTTGAGGCGATGGCCCACGGCCGGCCCGTGCTCGCGTCAGACAAAATCATTGCAGCGCTCGACAGAGATGATTCGTCAGGAGCAATTCGATTGCATCGAGTGGACGACATCGATCAGTTGACCTCACAGATTGAGATGCTGGCGGATGATCGGGCCGCTTTGCGCGAAGCCTCACACGCAGCGCGCAAGATCGCCGAAGTTTGGAAGCCGGAGCGGGCCGCAGAGATGCTGCAAGCCATTCTCAACGCTCGTTTGGGCCGCGAGACCAATTCTGCCGATCACGATTCGCAAACGCATTATCAAGCGAACGCACAACCTACCTGAAGGCTTCATGATTCACGCGGCTTATCGCAAGACTATAGCGCGTTGGCGCAGCCAGGGAGCGACGGAGGGAACCCCCCCAGCGGTAACCATCGTCCAGTGGCTGCTGGTTACTGCCCCAGTGCTTCTGGCGCTTACGAGTTATGAATTCCAGAGCTACGCCGTACTGGCTTTTATTACTCAGGCGCTGGTCGTGTTGAATGTTTTGCTGCTGATCATCGTGACGCGCGAAGTTCTCAAAACGCGAACGATTGGCAAGTTTTGTTTGATAGGCGGCACGTTCATTTTCTACTGGCTCGATGCCCTGGCGCTTTCGTCGATGAAAGATCCTTTCAGCATCGCGGAAGGCTTTCCGATCAATGCGACGCAGTTCGATCAGGAAATGATTCAGCAGGCGCTCGTTTATGTGAGCGTCTTTCAGCTTCTGCTGTTTGTCGGATATTCAATTCGACCGCGCTTCGATCGGCCGATTCGATTCTTCACGTCACGAATTGATTCGCTGTCGTTGGATCGCACGCTGATTGCGATGCTGCTGGTCGCTTCGTCGGTCATGCCGCTGCTGATTTATTACGACTTCGACGGCGCCAAAATCATTACGGCGCTTCTGACCAGTCGCAGCGGATCAGAATTAGAATCACCGGAGCCGGGATTAGCTTCCCACATCGCAGTCTTTGGCATCTATGGCGCTTCGCTGTTTTTCGTATATGCGCTCAAAGCGAAAACCTGGCAACGTTTCTGGTGGCTACTGCTCGGAGTGCTGGCCGCGTTGCCGCTGATATCGGGTGGCGCCCGACATATTTGGCTGTACATCTCGTTGCCATCGCTCTTGATCGTGCTGCGCGGTTTTAAGGGCTCGTTTACTACATCGCGATTGCTCGCATTAGTTTCAGTGGCTCTGCTCATCTTAATCGTCGCACAACTTCAGATCGCTTATCGCGCAGTCGGATGGCAAGAGATAGGGAACGAGAAGACACAGGAGCTTTCGACGCTCAACACAAACGGCCAATTTACCGCCCTGCTGTTCGCTGAGTATTTGGTGCCCAACGAGCATCCATACTTTCTCGAGCCAGTCGAGCCCTACTTTGTGATTCACTGGATACCGCGACAGGTTTGGCCCACAAAGCCAATCATGCAAACGTGGACTTACTACAACGATCGCTATGTCGAGGGCGCGGCTTTCAATGTCACGCCCTCCGTAATCGGTCAGTTTCATATGAGTTGGGGTCTGGGCGGTGTGGCCTTCATCGGACTCTGGCTAGGTCTGCTTACCTTATTTGCGGATCGGCTTTTGTTGCTGGTCAACTCGGATCGGCAACGGGCAATGTTCGTCGTCGTGGGCATGTTCTACGCCTTTATCATTTCGTCGTTTCGATTCTATTCGCCGATTTACTTTTCCTACTTTCTGTTCGGCGTGATCGCGATGCTGCTATTGACGCGTCACCCGCTCGCGCGGGGTGCGCTACTTCTCAAACCGCAGCAACTACCAGCATAGAATGGAACCAATCAAAGTACTTTTCGTTTCTCCGTCATTCTATCCGGCGACGTATTACGGCGGTCCCACCTTCGTGAATAAGGGGTTGTGTGATGCGCTTGCGGCGCACCCTAACATTGAGCTGAAGGTGCTCACGACTGATTCGAATGGGCCGCATGCGCGGATCACTGGCGAAGCACAAAGCACGAACACAAGTTACCAAACCATCTACTGCCGTCGATTCATCCAGCCAGACATCGCACCCGGCCTGCTGTTCCGGTTGTTCGGGATGATCCGGCGCGCGGATGTGGTGCACCTGAATGCAGTGTATTCGTTCCCCACGATTCCCGCGCTGGCGCTGTGCCGGCTTTTCCAAAAGCCAGTTGTTTGGTCGTTGCACGGCGCGCTACAAGTGTGGACCGACGAGAAACGATCGACCGCGAAACGCGTGTGGGAAAGGGTCTGTGATTCGTTCTGCGATCGCCGGCGAATCGTCGTCCACGCTGCAAGTGATCAGGAAAAATCCATCAGCGATGTGGTCATCAAACGCGCCGACTCGATCGTCATTCGCTATGGCGTTGAAATGCCATCGTTCAAGCGTGAAGAATCACGAAGCGCTGACGGATTGCGATTGCTTTATGTCGGCCGGCTCCATCCGATCAAGGGAATTGAAAATCTCTTGCGGGCCGTTGCCCGCACTCACACTAGAGTATCGCTCCATGTTTATGGCGCAGGCGATGCGATGTACGAAGCAAAGCTTCGAACTCTTGTGACCGAGTTTTGCCTCGATGACCGCGTTCGGTTTCACGGAAATGTCCATGGCGAAGCGAAAGAAGAAGCATTTCGCGAAGCTGATCTGTCCATCATCCCTTCGTTCAAAGAAAGTTTCGGCACCGTCGTCAGCGAAGCGCTGGCGCGCGGGGTTCCGGTAATTGCGAGCCGGGGGACCCCGTGGGAAAGAATCGAGGAAATCGGTTGTGGGCTGTGGGTGGAAAACAATCCGCAGGATCTCGCTGCGGCAATCGATCGAGCGGCTGCAATGCATTTAGTCGAAATGGGCAAGCGCGGACGAGCGTGGATGGAACGAGAGTTCGCGTGGACGAACGTCGCGCGCGAAATAGTCGATCAATACAGGCGACTGGTGCGGCGCGAAAGCAGCGAAGAAAACGAAGCGGCCACGTGGGTGAAGATTGCATGACATCAGAGCTATGTTGGATCAGATAACACCGCTCATCCTGACCTACAACGAAGCCGCAAACATCGGGCGCACGCTGGAACGCTTGACCTGGGCGCGCGAGGTCGTGGTTGTTGACAGCTTTAGCGATGACGACACCGTCAATATTCTTTCCAGCTTTCCGCGCGTACGATTGGTTCAGCGAAAATTCGACACTCACGAACGGCAATGGAATTTTGGGCTGAAAGAGACTGACATTTCAACTGAGTGGGTCATGACGATGGACGCTGACTTCGTCCTCACGACTGAACTAATCGAGGAGATCGCACACTTACAGCCACGACCAAACATCAGAGGTTACCGCGCGCCGTTCGTGTTCTGCATCGACGCACGAAGATTGCGATGCGCAATTTGTCCGCCGGCCACGTTCTTGTTCCGCCGCGATCGCGCCCAATATTTTCAGCATGGCCATACGCAAAAGCTAAGATTATTCGGCAAGATTGAATCGCTGCTCACACCGATTCTCCACGATGATCGGAAGCCCTGGTCGAGGTGGGTTGAGTCCCAAGAAAGATATGCTTTACTGGAAGCCCAAAAGCTTCTCGATAGCTCGGTCGCGTCTCTTGACGCCGCAGATCGCATGCGCAAACTTCGCGTGGTCGCGCCTTGCGCTATGGGACTCTATTGCCTGATTCTTCGCGGCGGAATTCTTGATGGTTGGGCGGGATTCTACTATGCGTTTCAACGGATGACTGCGGAGTTAATGCTTTCGCGTCACTTGATCCGAAACGATTTCGGTTTGAAGCGAAGGACGCGAGTCCGCGGCCGGTCCTAAGTCCAAAGGTGATTTGAGAACAGTCAATTTACTCTTCGCCGCAATACTAATAAGCCCAAGCCCGCGAGGATAGCCAGCATTGGGGTTGGTAAAAGCCTAAAGCCGAGAAGATCCAAAAGAGAAGATTTCCGAACACAAACGTCCACTTCATAATTACGGCTAATTCAGATGATGGAAATGCATAGGCACCCGTATCGATTAGCACTCTAGGATATTGCTTGACTCTGACTATGAGCCAATTGAAGGGGTCGGATTTGATCCGCTCTATCGCTGTGTGCAAGTAAACGTCCTGACTCCGGGGATCGGCCCAACCGTAAGCAGGCATCGCACCTGGTTGCGCGAATGCTTGTTCCCAAAGTTGCTGCTTGCCATACTTGATGTCAAAGGTCCCGTATAGAAGATTCTGCCCGCCGCCGGCCGCGACAGGTACCAGCTTGTGAAAGATTACAGCATTTCTCACGATCCAGGGACTTATGGTTATGAGAGCGATCAAGGTTATCAATGCCAGTTGGCGTCGATGTGTCCGATAGACAAATACCGCGAGGACCAGTCCGAGCGCGAGAATCGCTAAAGTGTTTGGTCTAACTAGCCATGACAGTCCAAACGCGAGGCCGCTCGATATTAAACGGCTACGGTCCCAAAGAAGAACCGCAACGACAACCAGAAATGTGTAAAGAGTCTCGGTCATTACTTGTCCCGTCAGACTTCCGCCCAACGGACCAAGGGCCATTCCGATGCCGGAGATGAGCGCAACCCCTTTCCCGAATCTCAGACTTAATAAATATGTGGCCACTACTGTGAGCGATCCGAGTATGACCTGAAACGCGAAGAGCAAGGGTATGGAGGATCGAAGGATAGCAATCAGAAATGGATAACCAGGTGGTCGAAAGTAGCTTGGCTGATGATCATAATCAAAGCTCAATACGTGAAAATATCGAATGTTTTCTGAGGCAATCATGTACTGCCAAGAGTCTGATTGAGGCGTGTAAGCTCCGTCATACTCACGAGAGCCTTTGTAGGCCCAAAATGTCTTTACGGTTAATGCAAGGATGAGAATTAGAAGTATATCGCGCCGGGACATGCAGCGTCAGTCTAGTTCGCCAGACTCTAGAACATCAAGCGAGTGGTCTGTCCAATTGTGCGACGCATTCGCTCATGTTCGCGGCGCGTGACTCCCTGGCTGCATATTTAATGTACATCCTCGGCATAAACGCTTATCACGGTGACGCCGCGGCGGCGATCGTTGGCAACGGCGAGCTGATTGCCGCGGTCGAAGAAGAACGCTTCAATCGGATCAAGCATTGCGCCGGATTTCCTTCGGAATCGATCAAGTATTGTCTGCGCGCCGCCGGCATTGATATCGAGCAAGTCGATCACGTCGGCATCTCGCGCAATCCTTCCGCGAATCTGCATAAGAAGATTTTGTTTGCCGCGAAGCGATTTAGCCACAGAGGCGCAGAGGCGGAGAGCAAAGCGGAAAGGGCGAAGAGCAAAGCGTCAGGTGCCGACCTGTCGCCGTCGTTCGCGGTCGAAACTATGGGCACAGATGAGACTGCAAGCTCGACTGCTCATTATTTGCTCTGGCCTTCCCCAGCGAACGGAAATGGGAATGGCCACGGCAAACGGTTTCTTCAGCAGGTTACAGATCGTTTGCGCAATGCGGCCAAAGTTCGGGACATCAAATCAGAATTGGCCAACGCGCTCGAGGTTTCCGCAGCGGGATTGCGCGCGTACTTTCACAACATCGAGCATCATCGCGCGCATCTGGCCAGCGCGTTTTTCGTCTCGCCCTTCGAGCGCGCGGCGCTGCTCTCAATCGACGGTTTCGGCGATTTCGTTTCGACGATGTGGGCCATCGGGAAAGAAAATTCCATCGAAGTGTTGGGCCAGGTCGAGTATCCGCATTCGCTTGGCATTGTCTACACGGCGACAACGCAGTTTCTGGGCTTTCCGCATTACGGCGATGAAGGAAAAGTGATGGGGCTCGCGCCTTACGGGCAGCCGCGCTTCATCGATCAATTCCGCGAGATCGTGCGCGCGGAATCGCACGGCCAATTTGTCTTGAACCTCGACTACTTTAGGCACACGTCGGAAGGCGTAGACATGACGTGGGAGGGCGGTTCGCCGAGAGTCGGTCGATTGTTTTCAAATGAGTACGAAAATATTTTCGGTGCAGCGCGAAAACCTGACGCGCCTCTGACTAATCGCGATCGCGATGTCGCTGCGAGTTTGCAGTTGCGGCTGGAAGAAGTGGCGTTCCACGTTCTGAATCATTTGCACGAGCAGACAGGATTGACCGATCTCGGTTTGGCAGGCGGCGTCGCTTACAACTCAGTGATGAACGGAAAGATTTTGCAGCACACGCCGTTTCGTCGCGTCTTCGTTCAGCCGGCCGCGGGCGACAGTGGTACGGCAATTGGCGTTTGCTACCAGATACTTAACGAGCAGAGAGCGAGGAGCAAAGCGGAAAGAGTCACAAATCGATCGTCCTATGCACTTAGCTCTTTGCTCGTCGCGCCTTTCACCGGGCCTGAATTTTCAAACCATGAGATCGCTGGAGAATTGAAGCGTTCGAATCTGAAATTCGAAACTCTTTCGGACGGTGAACTTACCGATCTCGCGGCCCGCGATATCGCGGATGGTTTGATAGTCGGTTGGTTTCAAGGACGCATGGAGTTCGGGCCGCGCGCGCTGGGCAATCGATCGATTCTAGCCGATCCACGACGCGAAGAAATGAAGGACATCTTGAATGCTCGCGTAAAAAGGCGTGAACCTTTCCGGCCGTTTGCTCCTTCAATTCTGGAAGAACATATCGGCGATTATTTTGTAGAGACGCACCCGTCGCCGGCAATGTTAATGGTCTACGGGATTAAACCAGATGGTCAAAGAGAAATTCCCGCGGTTACTCACGTCGATGGCTCCGGCCGTTTGCAAACAGTGACGCGCGAGGCAAACGAGCGTTACTACGATCTCATCGAGCAGTTTTACAAATTAACCGGCGTTCCGATTGTGCTCAACACGTCGTTCAATGAAAATGAACCCGTTGTTTGCACGCCACGCGATGCAATTGAATGTTTTTTGAAAACAAAGATCGATGTCTTGTATCTTGGCAATCACATGGTCAGGAGATAAGTCCGCGACCTATATTCCAAAGAAAGATTAGCTACGAAAATGCACAAAAGGCTCAAACCAATTCCAATGTGCCTTGATCGCTCGAGGTTTGCTTTTGTTACTCTTGCGCCTTTTTGTGGCCTATTAGAAGCATGAGAATACTCGTCACCGGCGGAGCCGGCTTCATCGGATCGCATCTCTGCGATCGTCTAATTGGCGATGGTCACGAGGTCATCTGCCTCGACAATTTTTTCACTGGCCGTCGCGAAAACATTCTACAACTGCTCGACAATCATCGATTCGAATTACTGCGTCACGACGTGATCGAACCGATCCTGCTCGAAGTCGATCAAGTCTATAACCTTGCGTGCCCCGCGTCGCCGATTCATTACCAGTACAACCCGGTGAAGACGGTCAAGACAAACGTGATGGGTACACTGAATATGCTCGGCCTGGCCAAGCGTGTGCACGCGCGAATTCTGCAAGCATCGACCTCTGAGGTGTACGGCGATCCCGTGGAGCATCCGCAGACGGAAAAGTATTGGGGCAATGTAAATCCGATCGGGATCCGCAGTTGCTATGACGAAGGGAAGCGGGTGGCCGAGACTTTGATGATGGATTACCACCGGCAGAACCACGTCGATACGCGCATCGCGCGCATCTTCAACACGTACGGCCCGCGCATGTTGGAAAATGATGGGCGCGTAGTTTCGAACTTCATCGTGCAAGCGCTTTGCGGCGAATCGATCACGGTTTACGGCGATGGCAAACAAACGCGCGCGTTTTGCTACGTCGATGATCTAGTTGATGGATTGATTCGGCTGATGAATGCAGATGAGGTTTTTGATCCGGTGAATCTCGGCAATCCCGGCGAGTTCACGATCAATCAATTGGCCGAAGAGGTTAAGACGCTTTGCGGATCGAACGTGAAGATCAAGTATCAAACTTTGCCGTCGGACGATCCCCGTCAGAGACAACCAAATATCGATCGTGCCCGCTCGCTGCTCGGCTGGGAACCGCGGATTGGCCTGCGCGAAGGTTTGATGAAAACGATTGCGGACTTCGCCAAACGAATCGCGCCGAAAGGCGATCATAAAGCCCAGAGGATCGCTCAGTCGTGATGACCGGAACACCTTCCTCCTCTCGATGAAGATTCTTTTACTCAATCAATGTTTCTGGCCGGATGTAGTTGCTACATCGCAGCAGTTGACTGCCGTCGCTCGTCGTCTCTCTGAACAAGGTCACGAGGTCACGGTGGTCGCGGCTCGTCAGGGCTATGACGATCCAGGACTTACATTTCCGCGGCGCGAGCGATGGAACGGTATTGAAGTCATCCGCGTCTCGTCGCTCAATCTTGGAAAGAAAACTCGAT
>QHXI01000141.1 GCA_003222895.1 Acidobacteriota bacterium
CAACGTTCATGCCCGGAGCGACTTTAACGTCCACTCCGGTAGTGCGATAGACGGAGGGACGATAGAGATTATAGGGACGCAAACCAGGATAGCCGACGGTATGGTAGCCCTCTTTGTAATCACGCCCGTCGTAGGTAGCGACCGCCGTGATCGTATAACCTTTTTCTTCAATTCGCGCCGGCGTCACATGGAACTTAAGACTCTGATCCTCGCCGTCTTTTGCCGTACTGAATTCTTCGCGTGGTGCGGTCCAACCTGGCGGCACATCTAGTTTTACCGATCCCGTCGCCGGGCCTTTGACGTTGCTATGTACCGTCACCGTCAAGTCGAATGACTTGGCGTTCAAAAGAACGATTCCGGCTTGCGGAGCCATCGAGACCGAAATGGCGGGACCCACGATCAGCGGCTCCAGTATGGTTCCGCGTCCAGTCACACGCTTGACCGACTGCACGACCTGCGATATCTCAAAGGGCACACCATTTAGCGAAAAGTGCAGTCGCGTAGAGAGTGGATAAGGAGACGTCGGTAGACTAAGAAACGTCGAGTCCTGAACGTCGTAATAAGGCTGCTCGATATCCGGACGCGTGAAATAGGGGCGGGTGGAAGGTACGCCCTGCGCCGCTTGAACGGAGAAGCGTACGTCTACCGATTGATTTCCTTTGAGCGTGCCGCCGGACTGCGATGCGGGGTCGATCTTCCACTGCTGGCCAGGAGGCGCTTCGAGGACGACGCTGTCCAACTGCACCGGGATACCGGTTGGATTCGTGACATGCACTTTCACCCAGAATTGTTGCCCGGGGATCGTCACCTGGAAGCTCTCCGGGTTTCGGAAAAAGCGCGCGAAGGGCCCTGTGGGCTCCTTCTCCGGAGCTAGTGTCGCGAGAGCAGAGAGGCCCAGAGATTCGGCCAGCGCATTGGCAAACTGAGTCTGCTTGATTCTCAACTCCTCGCTCACGTCAGACTTCGAATCCGCAGTCAGATCGCTCGTGCCCACCTTGTCCAGCAGATCGTTGGTCGCCTGCAAGCCGGAGGCAAGTGTGGCTGCGACCGATTCCGTGTGCTGAGCCGAAAAATCGCTCAATGCTTTCTCCACGAGTGAGTTGATCCGCGAAAGCGCCTGCGTCAAGAACGCGCTATCACCGCCTTGCGCGAGGCTGGCGATGCCAGCCAGCGACACGTCGATTCCATCGAAGAACGACGATTCCTTTTCGGGAACCGAGACCAGGGAGCCAAAACGATGATAGGAACTCGTTTCTTCTTCTGCAGGCGGAAGACCGGTACCGCCGTTTTGGGACTTCTGCTGGCCCAGACCGAGTCGGGAGACTTGAGCGTAAGTCAGGCCCAAAAGCGGGTTGTACTCGCCTTCCGGAATCTCAACCGCAGCCGAAAGTTTGCCTTTGATGACCGTACCATCCGTGTAGTTGCGAAACTCGGCAGGATAATATTTGCCATCGGCATAATCGAAAATTCCCTTATCGGTAACCGGGGCGAACGGCACGCTGGCGTAGTCCTTCAGTGGCTTCCAGGGACGGAGACCGTCCTTCAGTTGATCAGGAAAAATCGTGGGATCACCCGCCGCTTTGAATGCCTCCTGTGCCATCTGACCGGCGAGCTGGTGATTGCCGTGACCATCTGTACGGCCGCCGACAAAGACCGAGGTAATGACGAGCGGACGCGTCATGCGAACTACGCGCACGACGTCTGCGAGTACGCGGTCATGTCCCCATTTTTCTAGGGATTCTTCTTTGGTTTTGGAAAAACCGTAGTCGCATACACGGGTAAAGAATTGCTGAGTGCCGTAATAGCGGTCGGCGGCCAGCAGCTCCTCGGTCCGGAGCAACCCCATCGCGTCAAAGTAGTCGGAGGTCATCACGTTGGCGCCGCCTTCGGCGCGGTTTAGTGTGAGCAGGGTGGCACGGACTCCTTGGCCACGCGATTCGTAGGTCAGCATGCCGCCGTCTTCATCATCGGGATGAGCGGTGACCATCAGCAGGCTGGCGCGCGTGTGAAGCTTTTGCAGACTTTGCCAGAGTGCAGCAGCACCGCGATCGAACGCGATCGGCTGCGCGGCCACATCGGGCGCGGAGCTCGCAGCAATGGGTGACTGCGCCCTTGCGGAACATGCAGGAAAGAGAAGGATCAGCATGCAGACGGCAGCGAGAAGATATAGAAAGAGGGGTTTGGATGGCGATGCCATGGAGCTCCTTTGCATTCCGAGTGCCCGCTAAATTGATCATCGGCCAACTGTCGACCGGCGCGACGATTCAGCCGAAGGCGGCCACCTCGGGCCTGAAGCAACGGAATTGTACGGTCTGCAAAGGGAAATGCCAAAACGTTTTGGCACAACACCGTTCCTCGATCCGATATATCTGACGGTTCTTACGCAGTGCAAATTCCGCCCGGGAATGGCTAAGGGACGCCACTCACCAACCAAAGCATTCAATAAGTCTTGACAGTGAGAATTTGACGGGTGTTAGATGTGAACCCAATACCTGACCGAATCGTTTCGATATTTTGGACGTGTGTGCTGCAAATAAGTGACGGGTTGCTCCGGCAGGAACCTTGCACGACAGCTTTTGAAATGGGGTTCAGAGCGCGTTGTCAGGGACAAACCGCTCGTTAAAAAGCGAAAGCAGGAGGCTGCAATGAATC
>QHXI01000142.1 GCA_003222895.1 Acidobacteriota bacterium
ATGCGAGCCAGCTTCTCACCTATCAACGCATCGTGATCAGAAATGTATCCGGCGCGCTTCATTAGATGCACGCCGAGCTTCAGGGTCGCCAGCGTCGGCGCGCCTAACGCGAGAATGTCCGTGCGCTGCTGTGGTTGCACGTAACCGCTGGCCGCTAACGCCAGCACCTGTTTCTTCGCATCCGCGATCAAACGATCGGCATTCATCGAGATCGAATCTTCTTCGCGGAGGAAACCGAAATTGCGCGCTTCCTCCGCAGAGGTTGCGACCTTTGCCAGCGCGATCGTTTCAAAGGCGCGCTTCACAAACGGAAACGGATCGGCGTCTTTCATGTCGGCCGGAATCGAATCCAACGTACGCACCAGCATTTCTTTCGTGCCGCATCCGGCGGGAATAATTCCGACGCCAACTTCGACCAGACCGATGTAGGTCTCGGCCGACGCGCGCACGCGGTCTGCGTGCAGAACCATTTCACAACCGCCGCCAAAAACCATCTGGTACGGCGCGACGACGACTGGCTTTGGCGAGTAACGCAAACTCATGACGGACGATTGAAAATAGCGACCGATCATGTCCAGCTCTTCCCAATTTTCGTCCTGCGCTTCCATCAGCATCAGCATCAGGTTCGCGCCGACTGAGAAGTTCACGCCTTGATTTCCGACCACCAGGCCGACAAAATTCTTTTCCGTTTCGCCGATTGCAAATTTCAGCATCTCGAGCGTGTCGCCGCCGATCGAATTCATCTTCGAATGAAACTCGAGACACGCGACACCGTCGCCGAGATCGATCAATGATGCCCCGGAGTTTTTCTTTATTACACCAGTGCGATCTTTCAAGGATTTCAAAATGATCGTGCCCGGCGGATCGGCAAGCGGCCGATATTCTTCCGAAGCGAAATCGTAGTAGAACTGCTGGCCATCTTTCTGTTTATAGAAAGATTTCACGCCCGCATCGAGCATGGCTTGCACGTTCGCGGGCACGGCCCGCCCTTCTTCCTTTAATTTCGAGACGGATTTCTCGACACCGATGGCATCCCAAACTTCGAATGGCCCCAGCTCCCAGTTGAAGCCCCAGCGCATCGCGCGATCGACTTCGACAACCGTTTCGGCAATCTCCGGGATACGATCGGCGGTGTAAGTCAGCGTGCGCGAAATGGTTTTCCAAAGAAATGCGCCGGCGCGATCTTTCGACCAGGTCAGAGTCTTGATTCGCTCGCGCGTGTCTTCAATATTCTTCGCCATGTCTAGCGAAGGCAGCTTCACCTGCTGCGCCGGTTTGTAGTCGAGGGTTTGTATATCAATAGCCCAGATGTCTCGCTTGTCGCCCTCACCTTTTTTTCGCTGATAGAAGCCGGCTTTGGTTTTATTGCCGAGCAGGCCGCGCTCGATCATCTTTGTGACGAACTCCGGCATCACAAACATTTCGCGCTCAGGATCGTCGGGAAGATTTTCGTGCAGGTTCTTAACGACGTGTGCGAAGACGTCTAAACCTACGAGATCGAAAGTGCGAAACGTCGCTGTCTTCGGACGCCCGGCCGCCGGCCCGGTGACACGATCGACCTCTTCGATCGAGTAATCGTCGTCGAGCATCGTGCGCATCGTCACCAGCGCGCCGTATGTGCCGATGCGATTCGCGATGAAGTTTGGCCGATCCTTGGCGACGACGACGCCCTTGCCTAAGCGCTCGTCGAGAAAACCAAACATCGCACAGGAGACCTCCGGCCTGGTCCATTCAGTGCGAATCAGTTCGACCAGGTGCATGTAGCGCGGCGGATTGAAAAAGTGCATGCCGAGAAAGTGCGTGCGAAAATCTTCCGAGAATCCTTCAGCAAGTTGTTTGAGCGGAATGCCGCTGGTGTTCGAAGCTACGACGGAACCCGGCTTTCTATCCTGCTCAACTTTCTCGTAGAGGCTGCGCTTGATCTCGAGATTCTCGACAACTGCTTCGATGATCAGATCGCAGTCTTTCAGCTTCGGCAAATCGTCTTCGAAGTTTCCAATCGAGACGAGCGAAGCGCGGTCAGCAGTAAAGAATGGAGCGGGCGGGCGCGATTCACCAATTGATTGCTTGGGAACGATGTCGAGCAGAATCGTCGGCACGCCCGCATTCGCGAGATGAGCGGCGATCTGAGCGCCCATCGTGCCCGCGCCTAAGACTGCAGCTTTTTTGACCTGTATCATGGCCGCTAGATAATACTGAATGAGTATTCATTCAGCAAGCGAAAGTCGGCTGCTAGAGTCAACCCACAATCGCCGCTCGCTGCTCCTCCGGTCGTCATTGAACGCCACCATCGTAATGCTTGGCCATCACGTGGCGGCTTCGACCCAAGACTTGCGCAACCTTAAGGCTAAGGCTCTTGAAGAGCCGGGCCTAAGTCGCGCAAAGTTCACCGTCGCGCCATGGTAACAACGACAAGCGATGACATGCGCGCGGCTGCTTTGGGTTCCCCGGTTCTCTCGACGCGCTGCTAAAACCGGAAACGCACTCCGCCCTGAAGAGTCGAGAACCTTGTGTTTGAACCACTCGTGAAGACGTTGTGGAAGTTGTACATAGCGTCAACGGCGAAGGTAGGCGTCACGTCAAACTGTACGCCGCCTCCGACATTCAAACCGCCATACGTACTGCCTGGATCGAACTTGTACGCACCCCCGCCAAAATTGAAGAACGGACGAACAGGCGACGAGCTTCCGTAAACCTTTCCGTTGAACGACAACTGGTGCACGCGTTCACGTTGCCAATGGTGACACTGCCGATGGTCGCTCCTCTGAAGTGATGGAGACCGTAGATGCTCTCGAGAGAGAAGGTGCGCGTGATGCGGTATTCGAGATCAACGCCAAAGTTCGGGCCGGGGTTGAAGAAGGTGTCGAAGTTCCCGTGCGGAATGCTAATGCCGGCGTGCAGGCTCAGACCCCAATGCTTGAAGGCTCCGGCGTTTGGCGGATTGACTTTTTGCGGTATGACGATTCCTCTTACGACTTTGGTCTCACCGGGCGCAAACTCTGTCGCTGATACATCGATGGCGATATTCACATTTTCAAAGCCCAAAGGTACAAGAGTGTCCACATGCAGGAAGATCGTGGGCGGCAACGTAGCGCCGTCCCAATCCCGCAGAGGATTCAAACAGGGATCGCTAGACTTAAGGACGGCGGCGGCGTCCCAGTCGCCGCCTGTGATGCCATCGATGTTGGTATCCGCAATCGAACTGCCTTTGAGGAAACCCATTGCACACTGACCATTCGCGCGCGCGCTCAATGAGGCCAGCAGAGCGAAGCAGAAGCATGCTGTGGTAAGGATTCGTATTACGCCCCGTACAGTGAGGCTGTTGGCGGTGAGTTTTTGCGATTTCATTTCTTGTCCTCCTAATTGAATTTTGTAAGGTTCACTGGTTGCCGAGTCGGCGGCGTAGGATCAGTGGATTCGACTCGGACCGTGAGCGAGGCGGTCTTGGCGCCGTACCCAAAACATGTTGGGTCGAAGCGCACGTTATTTAATCTAAGTGGCCGGGATTCACGGCATCGTGAGGCGAGGTCACGGCCAGGTTTTTAGTTCGCGCCGGATTAATACTATGAAAGCGTATCCGTCTTTGCTCTCGAACACATAGGAAAGGCTGGAGAGTATTTAAGAGTGGCTCGGGGAGACTACTACAGCTCAAGCGAAAAGGCCATCAATAGCACGAGTCGGTAGTGGTACATTTTGCCCGCCTTGGGTAGTGCCCTGACTTGAACTCACGTTCGTAAAGCCACACCTAACACTATGGTTTCATCAAAAATTGGACTGTCAGAGGAAGCGAAGAAGCGAAAATTAAACCCAGCTCGTGTTAGTGCGTTGTGTAGAAGGTTTGCTGGCGCGAAAGCTGACTGCTTGTACGCGATCCACATTCCCCGATCTTGCGGCATATCGTTAGGAGCTTCGGTGATGAGGGTTTGCCATCCAGCATCTATCAAGAGAGAGTTCAATTCTTCCGCGAAGTCTCTTGTTTCCTCGTCACCATTCCAGAAAACCAGGACTTTGGCTTTTGGCCCACGCCGCAACGTGTCTAGTAAGCGTGCCCGTTGCTCATCCCTTAGATGGCGATTCTTTTGGCGTGCCGCCACATCTTTTACGTGCTTCTGTAGAGCTAAACGAGCCTCGTCCGCCGCGCGTTGCGCGTCGGCTGTCTTTCGCTGCTCCTCTGCCAGTTTTGTTTGTTCCGTAGTTAGATCGGCTTTGGCTTTCGTCAAATCCGCAGACGCATCTTCTCGAACTCGCTGCGTCTCAATCTCAGTTTTTGTCGCCGCATCGGTACGAATTTTTTCCTTTTGGAGATCGTTAAGCACGCCTTCAGCCGCTCTCAGGTCGTTGCTTGTTCGGTTATTCCAAACTGAAGACGCGGCAACTGCGGCGGTTATAAGGACGTACAGCAACAAAAGTATTTTCGCTGCCAGCCCGACCCACCTGTCCCTCTGCGCTGCTTCAGCAACCTTCTTCTCCGCCGCTGATATGGCAGGCGGCTTCTCGTCGGCTTGGGATGCTGCGTTGGATTGGTTGTTGATAGCGGCATTCGCATTGTTGGTTTTAGTCATAGCCATTTGCATTGTCCTTGTAGCGACATTCAAGCCGCCTACGGCAAGCGAGATAATTGCCGAGATAAGAAGTACTCTCATTAATCGTAATTGTAATACAAAAGGTATTGACAAGCAAGGCAAGTTGTAATACATTATCTCTTACAGGGAGATAACGAGTCAATGGCAAATATCCTAAGCAAAGACAAACAGATTCAAGTGATAGCGGCTCTGGCTGAAGGTTCGAGTCTCAGAGCGTTAACTAGGATGACTGGTATACACCGATCCACTATCGCGGGTCTAGCAATGCGCGTCGGCAATGGTTGCGCCCGTTTGCTTGACGAAAAGATGCGCGATTTAACGTGTAACTATCTGCAATTCGACGAAATCTGGGGATTCA
>QHXI01000104.1:0-9860 GCA_003222895.1 Acidobacteriota bacterium
GATCTCGTCTCGGCCGGAAAGCTTAAGAGCACCGATGGTCTGTACGGCCTGCGCTCAGCGCATAATACAGAAGTCTTTGTGACGAGGCTGAAGATGACGAAGAACTAGCGCACCTCGTCGCGGGCCGGAAGCACGGTAACATCGCGCAGCAGGCATTCAACTTCACGACCAAGGCACGAACACGAAAGGACTAAGAGACTATTTCTTAGTGCCTTGCTGACTTTGTGGTGTGTTTCTAATGTAGCCCGTGGTTCTCTCTTTACGAGCAAGACGGGGGTACCCCTATGTGCCTTACTTCACGTACTCCCAATGCCAGGGCTCGTAGAAGTAGGGGCGGAAACCAAAGCGAGCGGCGTTACGAACCAACCATAGATAAGCAGGCGTCTGAACTTGAATTGCGCGGTTTGAATCTTTAGTGTCGACCGGATCGCCGCCAACGTATAAATCCAAAGCGCGGCCGGTGAAGTGCGGACTGTTTACTGCGAGACCGGCGCTGCCCGCGTTAGGCGAATCATGCCGAAGCTTCTCCTGGTATTCGCGTGAGCGAAATGCGGAAACAATCTTGAAGAATTTTTCGGTCGCAGCGAGATCGTTCGCGGAAGTGTGCGCGAGCTTCAGACTCGGATCAGCAATCGCCGCCGCAAGCATCTGCCGATATGCCGCGTAGGTGTTGCGTTCGACCTGGCGCAGCTCTGGCAACCGTTCCGGATCGTAGAAGTCCGATGACGGCGCCATCAGCAATTGATCTGGTGTGGCAGGCGTCTTGTCTTTCAGGCGATCGCTTTGCCATTGGGTGACCATGGCCATCCAGGAGTTCTCATCGAGCATGCCGTTTGAACTCAAACCTTTCGTCTTCTGCCATCCGGCGATGGCGCTGGCGAAATCGTTTGTCGAAGCGTCATGAGAAATGTTTAGCGTCTGGCCGATCAGTAAATCGTAGAGATACCAGCCGTGTTGTTGTTTGCTTCCAAAGGTCCACGTCAAATCGTTTCGCAGCAGAGTGTTTTGGGCGGCAGCTTCCGCGAATGGCGAGCGCGCCGCATCTTTCATCACGGGGCGATCGGTTGCGAGAATCGTGGGCTTGACCAGCGTTTCAGGCTTGGGATTTTGAGACTCAATCTTAGCTGCCGGGGACTGACCGTGGCTGCTGCGCACGGCGAGTACGCCAACGCCGGCCACTACCACGAGAATGGATAGAACTTGCACAATGCGAAATCTGAGGGTTTGCATGACTTCCTTTATTACGGCCTTCGTGAGGTCTTATTGCCGGGCAGAGTATTAGGATGCGCGAATTGTGAAGATGGTTCGACGTGAGTTTGGCGCTCGCCCCAGAACAGAGGGAGTGCAGCCTAACGGCGGCGGCCGGCTTTGCTACTAGTAACGGCTTGCTTCTTCGGCGCCGAGGCTGCAATCAGCGGCTGCTTCTTGCCTGCCTCCAATGGACGGCCCGCTTTGAGGTCAGCGACGCTGACGGCGAACTCCTCGTTCATCGTCACTCGATCCAACATCTGCCGCAGTGTCTTGTCGTCTAGCTGCGAATCGTCCACGCCTGCATCCTTCAGCTCCGCGCGCAGATTGTCGATCGTGTCGGTCTTCTTATTGTAAACGTCGGGATAAAGATGCAACACGCCACCTTCGACGACTTGAGTGTCGTAGGCTATGTCTACTACCAGCGGCGCGTCCAACTTAATGACAAATCGATCCTTGCTGCTCTTTGCATGTTCAAGTTGCGGACGCGAGACGGGCAGCGAGCGCGCGGCGATGATCTTGTCAATCAGATCGTAAAGCTCGTCTAGCTTGAGTCGTACACAGCCGTGCGATACGAGGTGGCCAATGTCAGTTGGTTTGAAAGCCTGATGAATGAGGATACCATTACCCATCGGTATTTTTACTTTGCCGAGAGGGTTGCGCGGATCCTCAGCCTCGACTCGTTCACCGGGCACTACGTCATGCTCCTCGACCCAGGAACTGTCAGGTGGCACCCACTCCGGATTGAAAACAATCTCTTTCGCGTAACGTAGGCCACTGGGCAAGGGAAACTCTTTGCGACCAATGCCGATTTGATAAGTCTTAACTTCCTTACCGTTTTGCCATAACGTCAATTGAAATGCGGCAATGTTAACGGTAATGCGTATGTCGCCATTGCCGGGTTGCAGGGCCGTCTTTTCGATGTGGCCGCCAGTGAATTTATCCGAGCGCGCCGATTCTTCGTTGTGTTTATAAGAAGCGCCTGCGAGTTCATCGGCTGAAATTGATTCAACTGTCAACGAAATCGCTTTGGTTTCTTTCTTGGCAGCATGCGCGTAGTAAGCTTCCGCCCAGACATCGCCGGCAAAATCTGACGGAACTTTGAATTGCGTCTTGAACTTGCCGTCCGGTCCGGCCGGAGAAGTTATCTTCTTCAGCTCGACATGGCGGTCTTCGGCGAAGGCCGGTCGATAGAGAATTTTGACTGACTGTGCGCCCGGGGCGGTGACGGTCAATGTGAGGGTGTCCGAAGTAATTTTCTGCCACTGATCGTCGCTCGCTGAAGTTGGGCTGGCTTCAATCGTTGGTTCGGGATTCTCGCTGGCTTGATTAGGTTTGCCCGTTTGGTTTTTAGCAGGGTGCTGCGCTGCCTCACATGCCAATGACAGAACGGTCAACAGTCCAATTACCAACAATAATGACCGACGCAACCTTCCACCCGCGCGGTCCGGTTTCGATATTTGCGTCAACACAGTCGTTTATTAAGTGCTCAAGCGCAGTCGATTAATGTCGGCTCGCGCCTGAGTCGGCGCCCTCTGTCTCCGCGCTTGAAAAACGCGATCGAGAATTGCCGCGCGGCAAATCAGGCAAATCACTTCAGACGCCTGAGCCGTGCTTCGAACTAACATCGCCTCGCAGAGCATGCAACGCCCTTCAGAATTATCCCGTTTTGTATGATCCGAGGTTACGTAGCCCATGAGGCACTCCCTCCTTGTCCGTTAATCAGTCAGTCGGGCTGCGCGCTGACTATTATGGGCAAGAGTGATGCCAGAACGTTCGGGATGTGAAGAACAGTAGATAAAAAGTTCAGAACGGTATTTGGGTGTGGGGGGTGTCAGGCAAACTTCTTTGTCTTCACGCTTTCGTCTTCTTGCTATACCGCTGGATGATCAGGCGTACGTAATTGCGCGTTTCGTCGTAGGGCGGAATGGTGTAACCGTGCTTGATGACTGCATTCTCGCCGGCATTATAGCCAGCCAGCGCCAGGTCTACGCGGCCATTGAACATCTTCAGGAGATCTTTCAAATAACGCGTGCCACCCATGATGCTCTGCGCCATGTCGTAGCGATTCGTCACTCCATAACGGGCCGCCGTATCAGGCATCATCTGCATTAAACCACCCGCGCCTTTGCGGCTGGTCGCGCTCGAGCTGAACTTCGACTCCTGCGACATCAGGCAATAGATCAAGTACGGATCGACGGCATATTGATTCCCGTAGTAACGAATTAAGCCATCGATGCGGCTGTTGCCGGTGGACCAGGCTTGATTTGACAACGAAGCGTCCGTAACAACCAGCGGCGCTGGAGCCGGCTTGTTGGCTGCGACGATCTGTTTCGCGACTTCGTCGACTTTCGCGCGGGCATCAGCCAAGCCTTTATCGCTCGTCTCCATTTCCACGCGCGAGATGAGTCCATCCTGGAAGAGCTGCTTGGCTTGCTCGTTCTGCTTCTGGAGTTTTGTTGCTTGATCCTGATAAAGATCTGAGAGAGCTTTGAGGCTTGTTTTGTAATCACTTACCGACGTGCCAGGACTTGCTTTTGCTTGGTCCTGCGTGGTCGGCACTGTCTCACTAGCCGCGGTTGCGGGCGGGGTTTGGGCGTGCACGGCACCCGACAAACCCAGCCACACAACTAATACACCCAGCAAAATCGCTGAATTTCTGAATCGCACAAAAATATTCATGGAGTGTGAGGAATTCTTCATCAACAAGATAGACACCCGTGAGGTGCTGACGGTTACGATGTCTTGGGCTCGATTGACGTTGCCGAACTATTTGTTGGGAACAGGGTCGGCGCTCACCTCAGGTAATGAGTTCACAGACGCGTTTTTATCGTCCCTTGCCATCTTTGATTTACGTCGCGCCAGAGCGTAGTCACAGACGACAAAGATCATAGAACCGAGCGCGATTATCTGTAGCAGCCGAAACGCCTGAGGATAGTCGGTGTGATTAATCAACAACATTCTGATGGCTGCGCCGCCGATTATGACGGCGAAGATTATTTGGCCGATGCGCGATGTACCGAAGGTCAACCGGCGTGAAATCCAATAAGCTATTAGCGCCGAAATCCACCCACCGCTAAGTCCCACCAAGACGTCCGTGGGCCAGTGCAAGCCCATCGCTATGCGCGAATACGCTATGAGGACCGTCAAAGCGATCGCCGCAGAGCGGACCCATCTTAGACGATAGAAGATGCAAATCGTCGCGAAGAAACCAGCTTCGCTCGCCGCATGGCCTGAAGGGAACGAATTATATCTATAGGCCGTGCCGACCAACCGAAATCGATTTGGATCAATGATTGAGATTGGCCGATAAGTGACGAGCGGTATTTTTATGCCCTTAATCAAAAGCGCAACCAGCAGCCACGAAACGATCAGCGACCAGGCGATATCGGGTCTTCTTCTAATGAAAGGAAGAATGAGGACCAATAGCACCAGGCCATCGCCCAGGGTCGTGATAGCGATCCAAAAGTTATCGCTCGCAAAGCGGCCTTGCTGATTAAGCCAAAGAAAGACTTCGACGTTCCGGCCGCTCACATAAATCGCGAGGAGTAGGCCGATGCAAATAACCGGCGGTAGATAAAGCCACCATCCAATCTTTCGCGAAGACTGAAGACTCACGGTAACGCATGATACTGCTTTGCGATCGCAAGTGACTAGAAATGCCCCAATAGCGGTCCGCCTTAATTTTTACTTTCGCATGCCACGCTGTCAGCACCTCAGCCTCTCGTTGCGGTTTGATACCGGCGCGCATCTTTAGCTGCCGCTCGACTGGTTGCTTGCGAAACCATTCAACCGTCGCTCGAGTAGTTTCCGACAGCGACGGGAGGTCAGGCCGTCTAGTCCCATGCGGCTGAATCGCTCGCAGACGAATGTTTGTCCACCTCCATAATGTCGGCCAGTTACTTTTTTCGAACGCTGCATGTTATCTTTTAGGAGCAACCCCCCTCAAAGTCTTTTGATTGAAGCTGGCAATCCCCACGATTTTCAATGATCGTGTTGGAGGGAGGCGACTATGTTAGCGAACCGTCGTTTGCTGTCCCCGCTGTTTGGGTTGATGTTTATCGTCGGCATGGCTTGCCTCGTGCTATCGACGCGAGCCGGCAGCAAGCGAGATAGTGCGAATCCTAAACTTGCCGACGGATTGGCTGCGTGGGAGCAAGTCTATTCGGTTTTGGTTTCGCCACGCTGCATCAACTGTCACACCGCCACAAATTATCCGCAGCAGGGTGACGATCGCCATCGCCATTTCGCGAATGTCATACGCGGTCGAGAAGGCCGAGGCGTGCCCGCGCTGAGCTGCATCGGTTGTCATCAGGAAGTTAATGCCGAAAGCACTGGCGTGCCCGGTGGTCCAGATTGGCATCTGGCGCCGTTGTCGATGCGTTGGCAGGACACGAACAACCGTCCATTGTCGAGTGCGGCAGTTTGTCGATCGGTCACCGATCGAGCGAAGAATGAAAATATGGATGGGCGAGCGCTGCTGACGCATCACCAGGAAGCAGCGTTGGTGCTGTGGGCGTGGAATCCGGGCCGGCGTCTTGATGGATCAATGCGAACCCCGCCACCGCTCGCTCATGAGCAATTTGTCACCGCGACTCGCACCTGGGTCGAGGCCGGCACTCCATGTCCGCGCGCAAAATAAGGAGTCAGGTCATGGCAACTTATCAACTCAACGTGAATGGCCAGACAAAAAAGGTAGACGCTGATCCATCGACGCCGCTGCTTTGGGTCTTGCGCGAAGAATTGAAAATGACCGGCACGAAATATGGATGCGGCATCAGTGCCTGCGGCGCCTGTACCGTGCACCTTAACGGCGTTGCGACTCGCTCATGCATCGTTCCGGTTTCGCTGATTGGCAATCAGAAGATAACTACGATTGAAGGCGTCGGCGCCGACCCGGTCGGGCGCGCCGTACAAAACGCGTGGGTCGAAAAAGACGTGGTCCAGTGTGGTTACTGTCAGAGCGGACAAATTATGAGTGCCGTGGCGCTGCTGAAAGCGACCACGAAACCGACGGACACGAATATTGAAGAGTCGATGGGTGGAAATCTTTGCCGCTGCGCGACCTATGTGAGAATTCGTGAAGCGATTAAGCGCGCAGCCGAACAACTGACGTAAGGAGATCGATCAATGCAAGCAATAAAACCTAAAAATGATCGGATCAACCGGCGCAGTTTTTTGCGCGTCTCTTCAGTTGCAGCGGGCGGATTATTTATTTCGTTGTATCTGGATCTTCCGGCAATCGCACACGAGACAACACAGGAACCGCCACCGAAAGTTTATCCGCCCGATGCGTTCGTTCACGTCAGGTCCGATGGCAAAATCCTAATCACAGTTAACCGTCTCGAGTTTGGACAGGGCGTGCAAACCTCTCTGCCGATGATTCTGGCCGATGAAATGGATGCGGATTGGTCGCAGGTTGTTTCTGAACTCGCGCAGGCCGCCGAAGTCTACAAGGATCCGGTTTTCGGGTTTCAAATGGTGGGCGGCTCAGGATCGATTGCGCATTCGTTTACCCAGTATCGCGAGCTGGGGGCAAAGACTCGCGCGATGCTGATCGCCGCTGCCGCAGAGCGTTGGAAGGTTTCGCCTGACCAATGCCGCACAGAAAACAGCGTCGTGTACGGACCTGCCGGAAAATCTACGCGCTATGCCGAATTGGCGGAGCGCGCCGCGCGCCAGCCGGTGCCCGGGAAAGTAAGTCTCAAGAGTCCATCTGAATTTCGCCTTATTGGAAAGAAAGTGCCGCGGCTGGACAGCGTCGCAAAGTGTGATGGCTCGCAAAAGTTTGGTCTCGATCTCGATCTGCCGGGGATGAAGATCGCAGTCGTCGCTCATCCGCTGGTATTCGGCGGACGCGTTAAGAGTTTCGACGACAAGGAAGCTCGCCGGCTCGACGGCGTGAAGGACATTTTCGAAATTCCGCTGGTGAACGGAAGCGGTGTCGCCGTTGTGGCCGACAGGTTCTGGACCGCAAAACAGGCGCGCGATCTCTTGAAGATCGATTGGGACCTGTCGGGACTTGAACGCGTTGATACTTCAGAGTTGTGGACTAAGTACAAAGAACTAGCGCGCACGCCTGGCAATGTTGCCGTTGCTCGTGGTGATGACAAAGCGATGAGTCGCATCCCGGTTGCCCGAAGAATCGTCGCCGAGTATGAATTTCCTTATCTGGCGCACACGCCGATGGAGCCGCTGAACGCGACGGTCCGCTTCGAAGGCAGCAAGGCCGAAGCATGGGTCCCTTCGCAGTTTCAGACGATGGATCAGATGACGGTGGCCCAGGTCCTCGGCCTCAAACCCGATCAGGTTACTTTCCATACTGAATTTGCCGGCGGCGGTTTTGGCCGACGCGCGGTGATCGATTCGCATGTCCCGCGCGAAGCGGCGACGATTGCCAAGCGTCTGCGCGGCACACCGGTGAAGCTCGTCTGGACGCGCGAAGATGATGTGCGCGGCGGCTATTATCGGCCCATGCATGCGCATCGCGTCGAGATTGGAATTGGGGCGGATGGCCTACCCGGCGCCTGGCGTCATGTGATCGTCGGACAATCGATCTTGGCTGGCACTCCGTTCGCCGTGATGATGATTAAGAACGGAGTCGATCAAACGACTGTCGAAGGAGTGTCGGACACGAACTACAACATTCCGAACTTTCATCTCTCGGCACACAATCCGACTGTGAACGTGCCTGTTCTCTGGTGGCGTTCTGTGGGTAACACTCATACTGCGTTCGTCATGGAAACCGTGATTGACGAGTTAGCGACGCGCGCCAGGATGGACCCAATCGCTTATCGTCGCAAGCTCTTGAAGCCTGAAGCAAAGAAGTTGCTCGCGGCGCTTGATCTGTTGGACCAGCAGAGCGGCTGGCGAAACTCTTTATTAAAAGGACATGCAGCCGGTATTTCGTGCCATGAATGTTTCGGCACTGCCGTCGCTTGTGCTGTTGATGTTTCGATCGAAAACAACCGTCCCAAGATTCATCGCGCGACCGTCGCGGTTAATTGCGGTCTCGCCGTGAATCCGCTGACGATTGAAAGCCAGTTCCAGGGAGGCATTGGTTTCGGCGTCACGCAACTAATGGCCGGCGGCGCGATCACTTTCAAAGATGGCCGCGTGCAACAGAGAAACTTTGACGGTTACACGCCGCCCTACATTGTCGATGCGCCGGTCACGGTCGACGTGCATATTGTGTCCAGCACCGAAGCGCCAACGGGCTGCGGCGAGCCGCCTGTTCCGGTAATTTCACCAGCGGTGGTTAATGCTTTAGCCAGGCTGACCGGAAAGCGTTATCGCAGCTTGCCGCTGGCGAGCGTGTAGTCGACTCAAAGCCTGGAGAGATGCAAATCGATTTGGTTTCAAGGGGGATGTTCATGCGCGCTCTAAGTAAATCAGCACCGGCAAGCTTGCTGATCCTGAATCTGCTTTTCTTAACTCCTGCTGACTCAAACGCGATCGGAAAGGCCCAGAAGCGGAAGGAAAATTCATCTAACACGCGTTCGCGCGCGCTGAATCGCGCAGATTTGAAATCGGCTGAAGCGCGTCTCGCCGAGATGGGTTACGGAACTGGGCGTAATGGTCTGGTCGCTTTTCAAAAATACGAAGGGCGCAAGATTACGGGGCAACTTAATCGCGATGAGTTAGCTGCGATCATGAGTTCGAGCGCACCGCAGGCGAAGGATCCAGGATACAAGCACGTCGAAGTGGATCTTGATCGACAGGTGCTGTTGTTGACGGATGATGCCGGAGCAGTAACGAAGATCCTTCCGGTTTCAACTGGTAGCGAAAAACATTATCGCGAAAAAGGCATGAGCGGATTGGCATACACACCGCGCGGCCGCTTCAGAATTTATTCGAAGATCGGCGGCTGGAGAAAATCGCCGCTCGGCTTGCTCTACTATCCGAATTATTTCAGCGACGGGCTCGCAATTCACGGCAATCCTTCAGTTCCGCAAACGCCGCAGAGTCACGGTTGCATTCGCGTTCCCATGTCCGCTGCAGTCGATGTCTACAAGCAATTGCCGGTAGGAACGATCGTGCTAATCTATGACAAGCAATCGTTTGTTTCGGCAAAGGAGTGGATCGGCAGGGAGCAATAACATATTCGCCGGATCGACGCCATTCAGCTTTAACGTCCTCACTAACGCTGACCCTTCCACTTGCGCCATAATGCTCACAAGCTCTCCAACACATAGTTATGCTTCAATGCCCACGATGCGGCCGGCAGTTTTCGAATGATGTGTTCGTGTGCCCGGGCGATCACACGCCTCTGCAAGCCGACGCCACGATCGCGGATGTTCCCATCGATCCACTCATAGGTCGAACGTTTGAAGGCAAGTATCGTTTGGACGAGCGCCTGGGCGGTGGCGGCATGGGGACTGTCTATCGTGCGACGCATCTGCTGATTGATCGTCCCGTCGCGTTGAAAGTTCTCAGTCAGAGATTCGTGGGAGATCAAACGGCACAGCAGCGCTTTCGCCGTGAAGCGCGCGCCGCCGGTCGCATGCAACATCCGAATGCGGTAACTGTGACGGATTTTGGCGCGACTGAAGACGGTTATCTCTACATCGTGATGGAGCTGCTCGAAGGTCGCACGCTGCGCGATCTGTTGG
>QHXI01000104.1:9886-14939 GCA_003222895.1 Acidobacteriota bacterium
GCCGGATTGATTCATCGCGATCTCAAACCAGCAAACATTTTTATCGAGCAACGTCCGAATCTTCCCGCAGTGGTAAAAGTGCTCGACTTTGGCGTCGCGAAATTTGTGGTCGAAGAACACGACGACGACTACAACACTTTGACGCAGGTCGGCGCGATCATCGGCACACCGCGTTACATGTCGCCAGAGCAATGTTCGGGAGCCGCGCCGCTGACTCCCGCGTCGGATGTTTACAGCCTCGGCATAATTCTTTATGAGATGCTCTCGGGAATTGTGCCGTTCAATGCGGAGACGCCTCTCGGCGTGGCGCTAAAACAAGTTTCTGAACCACCGCAATCATTGCGCGAGATCGTTTCATCAGTTCCCGGAGAGCTTGAGAAGTTTGTGCTGCACGCGCTGGCAAAGAATCCGCAAGAGCGTCCGCAAACCGCGAACGATTTTCGCCGCGAGCTGTACGAAACCGCGGACGATTTAGGACTTGAGCATGCTGAGAGCACAAACGCCCCCACGCTGGAACGCTTGAAGAGCGCGGGAACTGAGAGTCCGTCGGGCCGGCTGGTGATCGACCTCGCAACGTTGCGTCAGGTGCAAGCCGCAATCACCACCAACACGTCAGAGCATAAACCGAGCAAGGAATCCCAAGCGACGGCTGAGTCCGAAAAGCGTCCCGCATTCGATCGATTGAATGTGCCGCTGGTGAAGAGAGAGAATGCGAATCGTCCCGGCCTGGCGATCGCGGCCGCAATTCTAATCATCGCGTTCCTCGGATCGGGCATCATCGCGGCGCGTTGGTGGCGTGGCACTGATCAAGCAAGTGCTTCAAGCCTGGTGGCCGCCTCGCCCACGCCTACCGCTACGCCTACCGCTACGCCGACTCCAACGCCAACCCCGAATAAAGAGCGCACACCGGGAAGACGACGGACGGACCAACCATCAAAGATCAAAAAAGTGTGGAACAAAGTGAAGGGAATCTTCGGATAACGACAGGTCGCCAAGGATTCAAGCTTTGTTTGTTCGTCTCAAGCGAACTGAAGTTTGAACTCTCAGCCCTCCGTTTCGTAACATCATCCCTTCCATATTATAGTGATCACTTCTGACGGTATTCATGACCAAATCATTCCAAGTTGGGTCCGCGACATTCGGCGATGGACGCCTGACGATCATTGCCGGGCCCTGCGTAATCGAATCGGAAGAGCACGCAACGATGATGGCGCGCGAGTGTGCCCAACGCGTTCGCGATGCTGGTCTGGATTTCGTTTTCAAGAGTTCGTTCGACAAAGCAAATCGATCGTCAGTCAAGAGTTTTCGCGGGCTGGGAATGGATGCGGGATTGCAGATTCTCAAGAGCATCAAGAAAGAGATTGGCGTACCGGTACTCACCGACGTGCATGAGATTTCGCAAGTTGCTCAAGTCGCCGAGGTCGCGGATGTACTTCAAATCCCCGCGTTCCTTTGCCGGCAAACGGATCTAATCATCGAAGCGGCGCGAACAGGACGCGCAGTCAACATCAAAAAAGGTCAGTTCCTGGCGCCTGAAGATGCAAAGAATATTGTCGAGAAGGCTCAAGCTGCGGGTTGCGATCGCCTGCTGTTGACTGAGCGGGGCGTGAGTTTTGGCTACAACAATCTGGTCGTCGACATGAAATCGTTTCCGATCATGCGGCAATTCGGGGTGCCCGTCGTGTTTGACGTGACGCATTCGCTGCAATTGCCGGGCGGGCTCGGTCACGCAACGGGCGGATTGTCGCAGTACGTCGAACCACTCGCGCGCGCCGGCGTTGCGTGCGGCGTCGATGCGGTCTTCATGGAAGTTCACGATGCGCCGGAACACGCGCCCTCGGATGGGCCAAATATGTTGCCGCTGGCGCGAATGGGGGCGTTGCTGGAAAATCTGCGGGATATTCATGCGCTCATCAATAGAGCCGGAATTGAAAAATGAAAATTGCAAATTGCAAATTGTTTATCGGTCTCGTTAGTCTTCAATTGCTCATCACAGTCAATGGCCGGGCTCAGGATGAAGCGCGCGCGGCCTGGCAAGCGACGAAATTCGACGTCACTGTCTCGAATCCCGGAAACGATCGTGCGCTGACCGCCCGGGCAGTTGTGATGTTGCGCAACGTCGGACGCGGGGCGGGCGCAACTCTGAGCCTGCGAATCAATCCAAAAGCTGAAATCAAATCCGTCACGATCGGATCGGCGAACGCGGCTTATCAATCACGACCGGAATCACGAGGCAACGCGCAACGGCTGACGATCACTCTGCCGAGTTCGATTCCGGGGAACGAGAGCGTGACGGCAACGGTCGATTATCGCTTGCCGGTCACAGAGAACACTGGGCTCGCTTCGCTCTCGCCGATTGGATCGCAATTCCTGCCGCAATCGATGTGGTATCCGGTCGCGAACAATGCATTCGCAGTGCGCGGCGCCGACTATGCTCCGTTTCGTTTGACCGTGAACGGCGGCGGCGCGCTTTCATCCGGCGTCGACAAGAGCGCTGGTGGCAACAGCATCTTTGAGCAGTCGCTGAATGCGCAGCCCTTCTTCGTGACGGGAGCATGGGATCGAGTTGATGGCGGGCCGGCGGCAAAAGGAATTAGCGCGTTTGCGTCAAAGGGCGCAACTGCCGAAGAGCAGAAGCAAGCCGCAGCTTTGATTGCGCTAACGAATGACGCGCGTTCGTTCTATTCATCGTTGTTCGGATCGACTCCGGAGGTTCCGTTGCGTTTGATTTCAGTGACGCGCGGCGGAGGCTTCGATGATGGGGGAACAATCCTGCTGGGCGAAGGATCGTTTCGACGTAAGCAGATCGATGCGATGACCGCGATGAGTATTGCTGAAGCCGTCGCGCGATTGTGGGTCGGCGGTGACGTACCCGTGCGAGGTGAAGGACACGGCGTAATCCGCCAAGGCTTGGCGCGATTCCTCGCCACGCTTTTCCTCGAAAAACAATTCGGCGCGGCAGCCGCCGAATCTGAGCGCGCGCGTCAGCGACTCGCTTATGCGGCGATCGCGAAACGCGATGCACCATTGTCGCGCACCACGCCGGCCGATCCGACTTACTTCAATTCCGTTGCGAACAAGGGAGCAATGGTATTGCGTTTGGTAGATCATTTGCTCGGACGCGATGCATTCGTGGCGGCGATGCGCAGTGTGCTGGCGAATGGGAAGATCGATGCTGAAGGTTTTTCGCTCGAGCGATTTCGAGCGGCGCTGGTCGAACGCGGCGGCAATTCGCTGAAAGCTGTATTCGATCAGGAACTCGATCAGGTTACAGATATGGATCTGATGGCCGGACTTCCGCGTCAGGAAAGCGGTCAGTGGACCGCCGCGCTACGCAATCTTGGATCGATGGAAGCTGTGGTGAGTGTTAGAGGGGTTACTAACTCAGGTCAGGTTATAACTGCGCAAGCAACCATTCCCGCTCACGATTTTGCGCAGTCGGTCTTTCGAGCGACGGCTACAGTCGTAAAGGTTGAAGTCGATCCCGACAAGTTTTATCCGCAGCTTGATTATGCGAATGATGTTGCTCCGCGCGTGCCCGAGGTCGCAGAGTCACTGGCCGAAGCAACTCGTTTATACGGTGCGCAGGAGTTTGCGAAATCAGAAAATCTCGCCCGTCAGTTGTTGACTGCATCGACAGGTTTGCAGGACGCGCGCATCGTTTTGGGCCGCGCGTTGCTCGCCGAAAATAAGAACGATGAAGCCGAAAAGGAATTCAAGCAATTGCTGAACGAACGATTGCCGACGCCGGCCGCGCTCGCTTGGGCGAGCATCGGTCTCGGCGAGATTGCTTTGCGACGCGGCCAAGCCGCGGAAGCTTCGCGCGATTTCACCGACGCGATTCGCGCGGACGCTGAATACGCGGCGACGCTGAACGCGCGGGCGGAACGCATTCGCGCGGAAACGTCTGGCTCGCCGCCGCCGATTGATGAATCAGCGAAGAACTTCATCAATCAGCTTGATGCAGCGATTCGCACGGGGCGGCAAGCTGAAATCGGGCCAATGATCGCGCCGGGTGAGTTGGCAAAGTTCGTGCAACAAGTTGTCGGAACGCAACCGGAAGCCTGGCAGACACGCGTGCTGCGAAGCGAATCCTTGGATGCGAATCGAATCGCAGTGGACGTGGCGCTGAATACGAAACAATTAGGAGTCGAACATTCGGGCACGGCGGTTTTCATCGTCGCGCGCGTGAACGGCGCTATGAAGCTGAACGCGATTGAATTGTTTGAAGTACGGTAAGCGGCAAGCAGTAACAGTAAGCAGTAAGCAGTAAGCAGGCAGTGCCACCTGCGGTGGCAGGTGGGTCAAAGTTACGGGATGAACCTATTGGACCAAAAGCTGAGGACTCTGCGGGAGCACATCCGTCGAATGCAGTCATGTGTCGTCGCGTTTTCCGGCGGCGTTGATTCGACGCTTGTTTTGAAAGTTGCGTACGACTTGCTTGGTGAGCGTGCGATTGGCGTCACAGCGTTGAGTGAGTCGCTGCCGACTGGTGAATTGGAGGAAGCGCAGCAACTCGCAAACAAAATCGGCGCGCGCCACATCGTGCTGCGAACTTTTGAAACGCAGGACGAAAATTATCTCGCCAACGCCGCGAACCGCTGCTATTTCTGCAAGACAGAAATGTACGCGCGCATCAAGACGTTCGCGCATGCACAGCGAATCGCCGCGGTTCTTGATGGATTGAACCTGGATGATTTGGAAGATCGTCGACCGGGACGCGCGGCTGCGATCGAGCACGGCGTAATTTCTCCCCTGGTCGAAGCAAAGTTGAATAAGCAAGAAGTGCGCGAGCTCTCGCGCGAGATGGGATTGCCGACGTGGAATAAACCGGCGTTGGCATGCCTGTCGTCGCGAATTCCGCACGGCACGCCAATCACTTTGCAGTCGCTAACCCAGGTTGATCGCGCCGAGAGTTTTTTGAAGCGACTCGGCGTTCGGCAGGTTCGCGTGCGCCACCAGGGTGACACAGCGCGGATTGAAGTTGAGCCGCGCGATTTTGAATTGATGCGGCAACGCAAAGCGGAAATCGCGACGCAGCTAAAGAAGATTG
>QHXI01000105.1 GCA_003222895.1 Acidobacteriota bacterium
CTGGCAAACTTGGTTTCTTGCGCGCGTCGATCACCATCGGCGATCGATACGACAAGTGATGGCGAATGACCTTTGTCTCAGCCGCGTAGATGTCGCCTGCCGGTTCGAAGCGCGTCCACGTCGACCAAAGAAAGTCAGTTGTTGAGCGCACCACATTCGCATCGTCATGCAGAATCACCAAAGGCCAATCGGCGAACACTGGTTCGCGCGCGAGCCGCGCAGCTTGATCAGGCTCTGCCAAATAACTTGAGCCTTCGACCACCAGGCATCCTCCGCAAAAAACTTCGGCGCGCGAGACTCCATTCGGAAGCTCGCCGCGAAACTCGCGCGGTAAATCGCGCACGGGATCGCCCAGCCCCATCAGAATCGCTTTGCTGCCTTCGTTAACTTTTCCGCTCGTGTAGTCAAGTGTGTCCATCGATGTGTTCGAAAAGATGAAGAAATCTGTTTCCCACCTCACGCGCGCGAGCAAATGTTCGAGCACGGTGCGGAAATCGTGAAGATCGATGGCGGAGTCGGTCAAAATCAAAAACTTTGTCAGCGCCAGCTGACCTTCGCCCAGGATTCTAAAGCCGGCGACCAGCGCTTCACGCGTGTAGCGCTCGCGCACCACCGCGGCCGCCAGCGAATGAAATCCCGTTTCACCGTAGCTCCAAAGGTCGCGCACGCTCGGCATCACCAGCGGAAAGATCGGCGAGAGCAGCGATTGCAAATAGTCTCCGATGAAAAAGTCTTCCTGCTTCGGTTTACCCACGACGGTGGCCGGATAGATTGCGTCGCGACGATGCGCGATCGCGTCGCAATGAAAGACGGGATAGTCGTGCCGCAGCGAATAGTAGCCGTAGTGATCGCCAAATGGACCTTCGGGCCGGCGTTCGTGCGGCGGCGCATGACCAATTAGCGCAAACTCAGCTTCGCCAACCAAACGATGCGCTTCGCCGATCGGATTTTTGGCCATGCGAAGTTTTTCACCGCCCAGCAGCGACGCCAGAATTAGCTCAGGAACATCTTCCGGCAGCGGCGCAATGGCGGAGATAATCAAGGCGGGTGGTCCACCAAGAAAAACCGTCACCGGCAGCGACTGATTCATCTGCTCGGCCGCGTGATAATGAAAACCGCCGCCTTTCTGAATCTGCCAATGCAAACCCGCCGCGCGCGCGTCGTAAATCTGCATGCGATAGATGCCAAGGTTGTGCTTCTTCGTGTGTGGATTTTCGGTGTAGACCAGCGGCAGTGTGATGAATGGCCCGCCGTCTTCCTGCCAAGTCGTCAGTACCGGCAGTTGATCGAGATGCGGCTCGAGATTAATTACCTCGGTCACCGGTCCACGCGAGACAGTGCGCGTGCCGAGCTTCAGGAAATCGCGGACTAGAGATCGATGTTGCCAAAGCTCTTTGCGATTCGGGGGCAGCAGCGACTCGGCGACTGAGACTAATTGTTTGACGAACTGTTCGGGTTTGCTTCCGAAAGCGAGTTCAATTCGCTTGGCTGTCCCGAAGAGATTGGTAACGATCGGAAAGCGACTTCCCTTCACTCGGTTAAAGAGGAGCGCCGGACCGTCGCGTTCGATTACACGCCGATGGATTTCCGCGACTTCGAGGTAGGGATTAACCTCAACATCAATCGAAACGAGATCATTTTCGCGGCGCAGGAGATCAACGAAGGAGCGAAGGTTACGATGCATTTAGGATTGCGTTGTTGTGGCCGCCGACATCTTCGGTTAGACGATTCACCACCTCGGCTTTCATGTTCATCACGTCGGTTCGAAAGACGATCCTGACCATCGCAGCGACTTCGCTCATCTGTTCGAGCACATCAAAAGATAAGAGGGCTCCTCACTAAACCCTCACCCTGGCCCCTCTCCCGCAGGGCGAGGGATTCAATCCATATCCAAAGGGTTGCGATAAATGCGCGTGTCCTTTTCGGCTTTCTTTTTCGCTTCCTGAAATTTTTCTTCCAGCAAACGACCGCGATCTTTGTGCGAACTCATTTCCTGGGCAAACATCTGTTCGCGAACCTCCTTTTGCTTGTCGAGGTCTTTGACCATGTCTTCGAACGAACCGAGCGGCTTTTGCTTTTCCTCATGTGAAAGCAATGCGCCGGTGTTCGCATCGATCGTTAGGGTCGCTTCGCAGCACGGACAGATGAGAGTGAAACGAGTGGTGTCGCTCATAGCTTTGTCAGCGTGAAGCACAAATCTTCACGTTTGCAGGCGCAATGATAACAGTCTGAGCCACGGCGATGCCAGTTCAATCTGAGCGCACCCAGATTTCAAAATCCGGGAAGTCGATCCCAAACAAAAAGAGCGGCAGACCCGCCGCTCTTTCCACTCCTCCGTTAGAAAAAGCGAGTCGAAAACTATGGAATGACTTTCCTGATTGCCCTGCCGGTTTTCTTAGCTCCCGCTTTGGTTTTGTTCGCGACTGTTTTGCTGGTGTCGACCGTCTTATTTGCGACTGTCTTACTCACGTCAACGGTCTTGTCAGCCACGGTCTTGCTCGTGTCAACCGTCTTGTCGGCGACAGTTTTTGCGCCTTCCTTCGTTTTGTCGGCAACAGTTACCGATTTATCTTTGACCCAACCAGCCGAATCGGCGATGGCATCACCGGTTGCGTGCAGCACGTCAGGCGGTCCATCCTTACTGACATCACGCTCTTCGCCGGTACGCGAATAAACCTTGACGGTGCGATCGCCGTTGCGCGTCGTGACGACGACCTTCGACACGCGCGGGTTGTCGCGAAACGTGCGCGTTTCGGTCCTGACGCCATTTTCATTCGTGGATGTTATCTCAGAATTGTCTGGGCCGGCGGTCGTTGTCGGACTCATTGTCGCGGTTTCGCTATTCGCGTTCGTTGTGTTGTCGCTATTCGTACAACTCCAGCTCAGCAACGCCAAGGCGCTTATGACGACTGCAATCAAAGATTTCTTGCTCACTGAATTTCCTCCCTCCACACGTCAAACGCATTTTGAATGGCAAGGTATATGCCATCCGGATGCAGGCGTTCTTTCATTCGAAAGAGACTGAACCTGCGTTGCATTGGAACACTATGAAGCTGAGTGACAGTATGAAAACAAAACGACGAGAGTGCAAGGGAATGCCCGGCTAGTTCGCGGCGGCCAGATAGATTGGAGAGTTTGACAGTTCGATCGACAACGAGCCGCTGCTGGCTGAAAGAAAACCGCCGTTTTCGCCGGTCAGTCTCGTGATTAGGAAGCGGCCACTCACGTTCGAAACGTTCACGCGACGAGGAGTCGACGAAGTGGTCCATGCAACGATGCGACGCTCGCTTCCGTTCGTAAAAGCGAGCAGGTAATCATCATCGCTGCCAATATTCATCCGCTCGGCGAATCGATAGCCGTTGAGCTGGGTCGTCAAAGTTCTCGCGGCGAGGTAAGCGGGCTTCGGTTCGTAGACTTGCACTCCGCCCGACTGATACTGGTTTCGCACCAGTCCGAAGTGATGTTCGGCTTCTGTCGGATCAGAACCATCGTCACGCCAGTCGTACCAGATCGAAATCGGAATGCCATTAGATACGTTGGTGAGAAACTGCCGCGCGAGCATCGCTGCCTGCTTCTCTTCGGTCACGCCGCGCCAGACAGAAGAGTAACCCCACTCGCCGGAAATGATCGAAAGCGAAGCGTCCGCACTTCTATAGCGATCGATCTTTTCACGCAGGCGCGCGTATTCATTCGCTGCCGATTCAGGATTCGCCTGACGATAAGGGTGGACCGAAACTCCCGACCAGAAGTTCAGCGTGTTCGCTTTGAAACACGATTCAAGAAACGGCAGGTCGATTTTGGAAGTCGCCGGGCCAAATAGTTTTTCGTTTGGCACTTCGTTTTGGAAAGCACGGCCGACTTCAGACGCCAGCGCGATGTACTCATCGACATTCGGCGCGGGTGGCCAGAACATCCCGACGTTTGGTTCGTTGAAGATCTCCCAAACAATTCCGCGTCCCGAGAAATGCTTTGCCGCCGCCACAGCCCAACGCGCGAAAGCGGATCGAGCTTCCGCGGTGCGCACTGACTTTCCTTCAGTGTAAAGCGGATTTCCGTAGTCGAAAATAAACAAGGCGCGCAGATTGTTTGCGTCAAGTTCTTTCAGCAGACGATCGTAGGCTGAGAAATCATAACTGCCGTGTTCGCGTTCGGTAATCTCCCAAATGAAATCCATTCGCACCCAACGAAAGCCCGCGCCGGCGATCATCTTCACCTCGCCCGGCTTCGGCTCAGTGAAATGAATGTTGACGCCCAAACCCTCAGTGACCGTGAGCTGGTTGGCGGACGGCATCCAACAGCCGCCGCAATTATTTGATTTGTAATCAGCGGAGGTTACGAGCGTAAGGGCAAGAGAGACGAATGCGAGAACGATGCGCACAACTTTGATCGACATGTAGCGCAAATTGTTAATTGCGGATTGCTGTCACGCAATTTAACAAATTGCGCCGCGGGTTAACTGAAGTCCCAAAGCACAAGCTTCGAAGGATTGCTTTCGACTGCGAGCGTCGCCGCGTAACCAGCCTCAGGATAGAGTTCCTTGAATGACCAGCGCGCAACTTCGCCGGAATCGATCCGGCTGTTTAAGAGCCGCGCCGGCTCACCCGGAGTAACCGACACATCGAATTGATCCAACGGACAATACAGGCCTTCGCCGCGCGCCTTGATGTAGGCTTCTTTGCGTGTCCAGCAATTGAAGAATGATTGCGTCTTCATTTCCGGCGGCACTGCGCAAAAGTCTTCGGCTTCGGAATGCGAGAAAAAGTGGGCCGCGACTTCGTCGGTCACAAAATCGGATCGCATGTATTCGATGTCGACGCCGACTTCACGTTCGCGGGTAACGGCAATCAATGCGAGCTGATTCGAGTGCGAAAGATTGAAACGCAAGCCTTGCGAAAGTTTTTGATCGGCAAAATACGGCCTGCCGTATTCGGTGGTATCGAGTTGCAAACGGCCCGGTTTGGTTTTCAAGTAACGGCCCAGAATCAATCGCAACGATGCACGCGCGACACAAAACTTTCGGCGATCAGATTCAAACCGAAAACGATCGGCGCGTGCGCGATCATCCATCGACAGAGCTTCATCGAAGCCCCAGGACCATTGCGTGTCCAACCGCGCGCGCCAAACGTGAACTTCGTTCTGCCAGATGGCGGGGTCCATCGGTCCGCGCTTCCACGCTTGTTCAGGGGCCAACGCAGCGCCCGCAGCGCTACGATTCGACGAATAGAACAGTGAAGTTGTTTGCATCTTTATCCCACCACCGCGAGCCTGGGCCAAACTCGCTTTGAAATATTGTCTGACAGCAACCGCGCGCCCGAAAGTAATTCTTCTGAACACGACGAAGGCGCCACGGATCCCAGAAATTGCAATACGCGGAACGCGAAAACGTTTTGATCGAACTTTTCGGCGTGACGGCGCAGCAGAATTTGACTCCAGACCATGCTTTCAAATCTTTCGATCGCCGTGCACAGAGCGCGGCTGTCCGGCTGGTCGAAGAAGATACCCGTCTTCCCTTCCTCGATAGTTTCGACTGCGCCACCCCCGCGATAAGCAATTACCGGCCGGCCGGCGGCGTTCGCTTCGAGCGGCGCCATGCCGAAATCTTCTTCACCGGGAAACAGCAAGGCACGGCATCGCGCGGCGTAGTAATTCACGATTTGATCTGGTTGGCGACCGAGGAACTCGATGCGGTCGTCAGCCATTTTTTCCAGCCGTTTGCGATCCGGCCCATCGCCGATGATCACCAGGCGACGATTCATCCGCTTGCATGCTTCGATCGCCAGATCGATTCGCTTGTAAGGCATTAAACGCGAGAGCACGAGGTAGTAATCGTCAATTTCGGTCGACATGTGAAAGCGGTTCACATCGATCGGCGGCGGAATGACGTGAGCTTCGCGACCGTAGATTTGACGGATGCGATGGGCGACCAGCTTCGAGTTCGCAATGTAATAGTTTGGCTGTTTCGCGGCGCGTAAATCCCACTTGCGCAGTCCCCAAAGAGCCAGCGGCAGCAGCGAGCGGATTCCTGTGCCGAAGCGTTCGCGCGCAACATAATCTTCGTAACGCCAAACCCAACGCATCGGCGTGTGGCAATAGCAGACATGGATCGCGTTGCGACGACGACGAACGCCTTTCGCATAGCCCGAGCTGCTGCTGAAGATCAAATCGTAAGGCGAGAGATCGAAGTGCTCGATCGCAAACGGATAGAGCATGAAGTAATGACGGAACTTGCGGTCCATCGCCGGCAGATGTTGCATCGGCGAGGTGCGGATGTCGGCGGCACGCAATCGCTTCGACAATGTCCGCTGCAACGCTACTGTGGTATAGATAGGCGAAGATGGAAACGAATCGTGCATGGCTTCGGCCACGCGTTCGGCGCCGCCCATCTGAACGAAATAATCATGTACAAGTGCGATTCTGGACAATGTGCTCAACCTTCAGCCGCGCTAACCATAAGAAAGGCCGAAAGCGCTATTAATTTCAGCAGATACCGCACTTAACGGGAGAATCCTAAGGGGCAAAATTTTGCCCGGGAAGTTCTGGAAATTCGACAGTATTTTGAAGACGGATTTGCCGTGAGAAATTGTCGGCTCAGTATTCTAAGAGTCGGTAGGGGTGAATCTGAATTGCGTCTCCAGGCATTAGCCCGACCGTCAGCCGAGAGCCTGTTTCCTAAGGAGCCCTTGCTTATGCGCGGGCTTCCCCACACCCATCACTCTCAAGCGAATTTTGCTTCGGACCGTGCGGGCTGAACCTCGGGCGCAGCAGCGGGAGGCTTATCGCCACCATGCAAGTAATAGTTGTGAAGGTCGCTCATGTAGCGATTAACGTTGAAGTACGTCGCGATGCGTTGTTTTCCATTTTCCGCGAGACGCGCGCGAAGGTCTGCCTGGCCGATCAGCTTTATGATTGACGAGGCCAACACATTTTCATTTCTGACTGGAACCAGCCATCCGCTCTTTTCATGCTCGATAATTTCAGGCGTGCCGCCAACTCTCGTTGCCAGCACCGGCGTGCCGCAAGCCATTGCCTCGAGCGCAACCAAACAGCAGGCTTCGCTAACTGAATTTATGACCAGCAGGTCGAGCGCCTGCATGATTTCCGGGACATCGTTGCGCGAGCCCAACACGCGAACTCGATCTGAGATGCCAAGCTCTGACACCGTCTGATTCAACGTCACGAGGTATTCATGCTCCTGATTGAAAGCCGGTGCGCCGGCGATCAATAGCGTCGCATTCGGAAACTCACGCAGCACGCGTGGAAACGCGCGTAGCAATTCCAACTGTCCTTTGCTCGGAGTTAGTCGCCCGATAATTCCGATGACGGGCGCGGATTCATCCAACCTTAATTCGGTGCAAATCTTCCGTTTCGCAGTTTGACTTGGATGGAAAATCCCTCGGTCAACGCCATTTCGAATAACAGTCACACGTCGTCTTAACCCACGGACATGTCCAACAAAACGATCCCCGCTTGCCTGCGCGACCGCGATCACTTTCGTCCGCGGCGCGAACAAGCCCATCGCGCGAATCAGCGGATTGAATGGATGTCGCGGCAGCAGATCGTGTATATGCCAGACCACCGGCTTGCCGAGGCCAAGCGTTGCGATCGTGGCTGCCAGACCGGCGCGAACACTGTTGGCGTGAATCAAATCAGGCTCGATGCTGATAATTTGTTTCCGCAGTTCCCGGATGACTTGCGCAAACGATTTGAGGTATCGAACAAGGTTATCCACGCGCCACGTAAATCGCGCCTTTAGATCGGACAGTGCCTCGTTGCGTATTCCGAGTTCCGCGACTGCCTTCGGCAAGCCGCCCGAATCAGGACAAATTACCGTCGCATCGAACGCTGTTCGATCCAGACGTGCCAAAATCGTCAATAGCAGACGCTCGGCTCCGCCAATCTGTCCGGTGTGGTTATAGAAAAGAATCTTCAAGGTCGATGCTCAAATGGTGATGATTTCCCGTTCCTCTGCTTCACCGATTGCTTCACGGATTCTCAATGTTTCGCGACTGATCCACCCCATCAACAACCAAGCCAGCGGAGCCACTGCGTAAAGTGTGAACGTCAATCCAAAAATGCTATTTAGAACCAGCGCCGGCATTAGCGCCGCGACAATTCGTCTAGTGGTCATGTCTCGGTCATCAGGAGCGCGCGCATTCTTTGCGGAAAGCCAGGTCGCGCGCCCCAGTATCCACACGAACAAAAGCGCGCCAGGAATCCCGCAAGCGATCGCCACCACCAGAATGAAACTGTCGATTGGTGGAAGATCCGAATCAGATTGGAACCGCACTTCACCTAACGAACCCGCACCCAAGCCAGCTCCCAGCGGACGATAAGGAATCACGCTCGTCAAAAGGTACCTCCAATTCTCCATCCGCACCTGGAAGCTTCCCTCTTCGGCTGGTTTCAGGGTGCCGCGCTGCGCATGCGAGACAAGCGTGCCGACAGTATCGTTTTCCGATTTGTTCCACATGTCTTCTTCAGAGGGCGGCGCCACAAAAACGAGGACTAGAATAATCGGCAGGACTAACAAGCCGACGCGCAGGATCATCTGTGGAAGACTTCGCGCGCCGAACAAGATCAACGCCGCAATACCGGCGAGCAGTCCGAAGATTGCCGTTCGTTGTCCGGTTAATATCACCGCGCCGACCAGGAACAGTCCGCAAATCAACCAACCGATTCGATGCATGAATCGCCGCGCCGCGGCGGTGAATCCGAGAGCGGCAATCGCACCCAACTCGGCGTAGCGGCCCCACTCCTCCGCGCTGCTGAAGGTCGCCAGCGCCCGTCGAATGTGTCCAACGTTGATCGATACGTAGTAATCCGTATTTGCGATCCAGTACTGCTCGAAGGCCGGATAGCCGTACACGAGCTGATACAGACCGTAGAATGAAGTTAGTACCCCGAGGACGACCGCGAGCTGCAAGACCCTGTTGATGAAGCCGCCCTCAACTGACTGTCCAAAATAAAACCAGACCAAGGGCACCAACATAAACAGCGCGCCCGCCAAACCAACAAGCAATCCACCCTGCAAAGGATTGAAGATTTCGAGGGCATAGATTGCGCCTAGTATGGAAACTGCTCCGGCCATTGGAGTCGCGAAAAATATCTCGAGTCGTCGCGCTCGAACCAGAAGCACAAATGCGAAGAGAGTGACGATCGGCGTCAGCAGGTGAATCGGATCTTCACTCGTATAATCGACAAAGAGATATTGAGCGCGGCGCAACAGACCACGAAACGGTTCGAACAAGATCATAGCAACCAGCCCGCCTTCAAGTCCTACGAGCAGCGGCATCGCCATTAGCCAAACCAACGCGGTTAACGCCCAGGTGCGCAGGACCTGACCACCGGCTGCGATCGCGAGCACAGTAAAGGCAACCGCCGCTTGCACGGGCGCGAACCAGATCCAGACTGATCTACGGAGCGGCCTTGGTTGTGCATTGACGATGCTACTCATGATTATTACTAGCTTACGGATCTCCTAGTTACTGTGCCGCCGAACTCAGTCCCAATAAAGATCGCCAATTCGGAATCAACAAATCGCGCCGCTCCGGACGCAGACAATTCTGCCAAAGGCGAAGTTGCCTCTTCTTAACAAAACCGATCAGCGCGACGGTAAGCATAACGCTGTAACCAATCAGCGAAGCGATCGCCGCACCCGTAATACCCATTCGCGGCAACAACACAACCATTGATTACAATTGAGCCGCAGCTCCAAACTCCGGCCGCCACCAGCAACCAACGAAACGCACCGGTCGCGGGGACGAAGCTCGGTCCGAATAAGACTCTGAGAATCACCGGGGCCGCCAACCACAACGGCGGAAACAGCAAGAGGTGCATATAAATCGCCAGCCGCAGACTGCGCGCGCACAACGCTTCTGCCCGGTTCGCGATTTTTGAAGATGCCACTTCCGGCATGAGCGCATCCGCGATGGCATCAGCTGCCAGCGTTGTCATCTCAGATAATCGCACCGCGATGACGTACAAGCCGATCGCGATGTTTGAAGCCATTGCGCCCAACATCAATTGATCTAAACGCAACGTGGTAAAGTCAGCGACGCCGCCAAGATAATCACGCACGCCGTAGTGCAACGAACTCTTCAATTCAGACCAACTTGGTTGCCAGCGCGGGCGAAGTTGATGCCAAACCGCAAACAATCCAAGCAGCATCGAAGCTGTTTGCCCAACAATCAAAGTGTACGTGGCACTCGTGACCGTCAGGCTTCCGATCAACCACAGAATCGCAAAACCGGGGCCTTGAACGATGAAGGAAAGAAGTCTCGCCGCACCGGCCCAACCAAAGCGACGGGTACCTTCCAACAATCCACGCATCAGATTAAGAAAGAGCGCCGCGGGAATATTGATTTGATAAATGCGGAGCAGCGTTATCACCTGGGGACTGCGGTTTCCAACTAAGTGAGGCACGATCAAATCTGCCACCGCGATGCTAATCATACCGATAACCAGCGTATAGATGACCGCATTCGAAAAAAGACGCGAGACCCGCTCGGGCTCTTTCGCCATCCAGTATCGGTAGGCAGTTGGCAGACCAAGTCCAGCGAGCATTGCAATCACCGGCGGCCACAGGACGACCACCAGAAGATCGCCGCGGCCCGCCGGGCCAAGCGCGCGCGCGCCAACCAGGCTGGAAATCATCGTCGATAGCAGTATCGTCGAGTCGGTAATGAAGATGAGTTTTGCGCTGCGGGCAATCACAGTTTCACTCACTCAAGTTGAGAAGCTGGCACGCGAGGTCAGCTCGCGCCACGAGCCAGAACAATTGCGGGGATGGTACGAAGCAGGATCGATGCGTCCAGTTTCAACGACCAGTGATCGATGTAGTCCAGGTCGAGTTGCATCCACTGCTCGAATGACAGGTTACTCCGGCCAGAGACCTGCCACAGACAAGTAAGACCCGGCTTAACACTGAAGCGTCGTTTTTGCCAGGCTTCTTCCATGCGCACCGCGTCGCGAACAGAAAGCGGGCGCGGACCGACGACACTCATGTCGCCGACCAGAACGTTAATGAGCTGCGGCAGTTCGTCGATGCTCGTCTTGCGCATCCATTTTCCCACGCGCGTGATGCGCGGATCGTTTTTGATTTTGAAGATCGGGCCGGTCTTTTCGTTCAAGTGTTCGATCTCTTCCATCCGCGATTCCGCGTCGAGGCTCATCGTGCGGAACTTGATCATGCGAAAGCGGCGCTTGCTAAATCCGACGCGCTCCTGAATGAAAAAGACCGGGCCGTTTGAATCGAGTTTGATCGCGATCGCTACCAAAGCGAAAAGCGGCGCGCAGATGATGAGCGCCATCGTCGAAACCGTCAGATCGATGATGCGCTTTGCTTCGGTGCGCCAACTGAACGGCGGCGCGCTGCCCAGCGTCACGATCGGGGCGCCGTCGAAATCGACTGCCTGCGATTTTGCGAGCTTTTGCGGAAATAGATCCGATAAAACGTGCGTTGTAATTCCCTGCTCTTCCAGCAGCGCCACAGCGGTTTCGATTTGCGTGTAATGCGATTTGATCGGCAGCGCGACAGTCACTTCGTCGATCACTTCATTGGCAATCAGCCGCGGCAGTTCTTCGATCGTCCCAAGATACGGCGCACCTTGAAGAGTCGTGTCCGCGTAAACCGGATCGCTGTCGACGAAGCCGATAACTTTGTATCCCAGGTCCTGTCGTCGCCTGAGATGCGCCGCGAAGCGCTGCCCGCGTTGGCCGCCTCCGACGATTACCAGGTTCTTTAGGTTGTGGCCACGCGCGCGCAAACGTCGCAGGTTGTAGCGCAACGCCATCCGCACGCCCGCGACCAAAACAAAACTAACGAGAGCAAAGCCCCCGGCCGTCCGCAAATTGATCGTGGGCCAATGACCAACCTGCGCCGCGACCAACAGACCGATCGAGCAGATCGCGATCGCGCGCAGCACCTCTCTGAGTTCCTTTAGTCCGGAGCTGAGGCGATGCGAGACATACAAGCCTTGCGCGGCGAACGCTCCATACCAGCAAATCAGCAGCAGCACGCCGAGGATCGCGTTGCCGACTTTGACTCGCGATGAAAGATAGTCAACGACGAAAGTCGGATTTTGCGCGGGCGAATAGCGAAACACGATCACCAAACCGAGCGAGATCAAAACCGACGAGAGATCGCCCAGCTTCAGAAAGAAATCCGAAATTGTTCCGCGACGAGTAATCATGTCTCTACAACCTTGGCGCCATGAACGCAGCCACGCTCGCCAACTTCATAAACCGTTCAATCTTGGAAATTTTGTCCCGCGGCACGAACACCATGTCGCCGGCTTGCAACGTCAAGTCGTTCTCTAAATCGCTGGTGCGGCGAATGGTCTTCAAGTTAAGCAGCTTGACTTCCGCTGTGTCTGAATTGATTTTGCGAAAGACGACCACTTGCGAAGACTTCGCAGTTTCCTTCATTCCACCGGCCAGCATGATTGCCTGAATCGCGGTGACGCGCTCGCGCATTTCGAACTTGTTGGGCGTGGCCACTTCACCGGCCACAATAAAGTACGGCCGCTGAAACTCTTTAAGGGCGATCGCGGCGACTGGATCCGCCAGACGCTTGCTTGCTTGTCGCAGTACCGCCTGTCGCGTCTCTTCAATCGTGAAGCCGGCTACTTTCAAATCACCCGTGATTTCGAGCGAGATGTAGCCATCAGGCTGCACCGTCACCATCTGATTGAACTCAGGCGAATAGCGAAACTGCACGTCGAGAACGTCGCCGGGCTGAAGCCGATAGCGATCTTCAGTGACAGTAGTTAGTCGCGGGGGACGCTGGTCCTGCGCACGCGCAGCGACCGGCAAGATGAGAAAAGCAATCGCGAGAGCTAACAGCAGTCGATGTTTCATTGGCACTCCTAACTTTCCTTCCTCTCGATCCGGGAGAGGGTTGGGGAAAGGGCTTAGCAGGGGCAACGCTAACTCCCTCACCGTAAACCTCTCCGCTACTTGAGAGGGACAATCATCAAAGTCGTTTGTACAACCAATTCGGCACCGGATAGCGGCGCTTGTTCATCACGAAGCCGAGAAACTTTCCGCCCGTGGTTTCGATTGTTCGTTGGGCGTTCATGATTTCATCGCGGCGCGAATCACCGGCGTCCACCACGACCACCACGCCGTCGACGCAGGTCGCTAGCATCGCCGCGTCGGACGTTTCCTTCACCGACCGACAATCGATCAGAATGTTGTCAAAGTTCACCCGTAGCGCATCCACCGAATCCAGCCCGGCACCTATTTCCTCGCCTTGTTTCCCGACGCGCATCAGAAACGATCGCTTCGGTTCGGCATCGTGAGGTCCGTTTCCGTTGTGCCCGTTTTTTGCCGGCAACATCCAAAGGTTATCGATGTTCGTCGGATGGCAATTCCAGGGCATCTGCAAATAGTCTTCGACGCCGAGACTCTGCAAACGCTCAGAGTCAATCAGTAGAGTGCGCCGGCCCGTGTGTCGCGCGATTTCAACCGCGAACAGTTGCGCAACGTGACCCGCGCCGCCACCTTCCGAAGCAGACGTGAACGCGATGGCTGAACCTTCGCGCAGCTTCTGCGATCCGTTTTGCAAACTCGCCAGCAACAACTGAAGGTTGTGTCGCTGCCCAGTCGAATTAGCCGGCGGCATCTTTATCGATTGGTCTGCGATTTGTTCTTCAACTTGCACGTCGTCTGTCCCTCAGTTTTGTAATTCAGCTACAGCTCGCCGTTCGATCAGTGGCGTCTCTCGTGGTTGGCGAAGCAGCATGCGGCGGCTGTTTTCGGGAACGGTCGCCAAAACTTTCGCGCCGGTCAGCGCTTCGAGTTGTCCCGGCGTATGCACCACCTCGCTCAACATCTCTGCTGAGAACACGCTGCCAAGACTCAGGAAGGTGGCAAGAAAAACTCCCAGCACTAAGTTCAAAGGCCGATTCGGAGACGAGGGAAGTTGCGGCACGGTCGCGGCTTCAGCAATTGAAACATTCGTAATCTTCTGCCGATCGAGTTCATCCGCGATGCGCGCTTCTTCGCGCTTCTTCGCGTAGAGCTGATAGTTGTCTTCCGCTTCCTTCTTTTCGCGTTGCAGGTCGTCGTGCCTGGCGGTGTTGCCTTCCAGTTTCTGCAGCGCACCTTCGTACTGTTGCAGTTGGCCCGTGAGCGTGTCGCGTCGGGCCTTCGCTCCGGCTTGATCTAAACGCGCGCGTGACAACTCTGTTTCCAGCGTCTGGCGCAATGGATTCAAGTCGGTCGCTTCTTCGACGGAAGTCTTTTGCTCGGCGCGATCCAAAGCGAGCTGCGTCGTGCGCATCTGTTCGTCAACTTCTTTTACCAGACGATCGTCTGGCCGGAATTTTGTCAGCAGCTGCGTCCGCCGATTCTGCAACTCGACCATCATGGTATTCAGCCGTTCCGCCGAGTATTGATTCGGAAGCCGCTTGCTCTGCGTAACGATGCGCTTCGGAATCGCCCCGAGTTGTTGTTCGACCCGCGCGATCCGATTTGTAGCTTCATTCAGGGCCGCGTCAGCGTCCATCATCTTGGCTTTAGCTTCGGCGGTCTTTTGCAGTGTCAGCTCTTTCTGCTGGCTCAGGACCACGAGGTTGTTGCTCTGCTGAAAATCGGTGAGTTTCTGTTCGGATTCTTTCAGTTGCTTTTCGTACTCGTCAGCTTTCTCTTTGAAGAAATCCGTCGCGCCTTCCGGATGATTCAACTTCAGATGTTTTTCCAAATACAGATCGCCGAGGTTCTTTAACACGGCGGCTGAGAGCTGCGGCGAATCTGACGCGTAGCTGATCGTGATGACATTAGCTTTGCGCACCGGGTTGATCGAGAGATCCTTTGTCAAGCGATTGACGGCCCGCTCGACTCGAACCGCGTCCGTCATCGAACGGTTAAAGAGACTCGCTTCCTGTTTGTCCAAACCGGTCGAAGTGACAACCTGTGTCAGCAGGTCTTTGCTGGTCAGCAGTTCAATTTCAGAATTGATTTGGTTCTCACTGACTTCGTTTTCGACCGTTGGGGTGTTTGTCCCGGTGGTTGCTTCAGGAGTAATCGCGATGTCGACGCGCTGGTTCTTGACCAGGATCTTCATGCGCGCTTCGTAGCGGTTCGGGAGCAGCAGCGTGACAATGATAGCGCCGACGACTACCGCGAGAAATGTGAACAAAACGAGGAATTTGCGCCGGAAAAGAGCGCTCGCGCCCTCGCGCAAATTGATAGCATTGTTGCCGAACCCTGTCGTAAGTTGTGCCCTCATAGCCAAGCTTCCGAAGGATGTTAAATGTTGAATTGACTAATATTTCCAAGGAAATAGGGAGGATTGGGCGATCTATCGGGAGCGGTCTAAATCAATCTCCTCAACTTGAGTCTTACTTGCAGTTCCTTTTGGCCGCGCTTGAGATTCATCAAGTATTCTTTGCCGTCTTGCATGAACATCTTGCGAATCTCCGTCACCGTAAACTCTTTCGCGGGACGTCCATCGATGGCTGTGATGGTGTCCTCGGCTTGGATTCCAGCCTCCGCTGCGGGACTGCCGTTCTCTACCTCGTTAACCACCACCACGGAAAAACCTTCTCCTTCAGTGGCGAGGTCCAGTCCGCTCATGTCTACTTCGAAGGCTTCAGCAAACTGAGCATTGGGCTCGAGGATCATTCGCAGTCGAGAGTAATCGAAAACTACTTTGAAGCGACGAAGGATGTCGCCACCGATTAGCCCGTCATACTTGGCGCTGGCATCATCGCCGCGCCGTGCGCGCGAAAATCTGGCAACCAAATTCTCTAATTGAAAGTTTCCGACGCTGATCGATTTGAGGCGTCCGGAAAACGCCACGGCGCTACCGCCCACGCCTCCCAGGCGCGTCTGATTTGATTTGGAGACAGAATCGAGAAGTCTATTTCGGTCGACGAATGGCGTGTTGAATGTGATGGCTCCCGTAGAGCCCGAGTCAATCTCGAACTTGCCTTCAAGCACACGACCTCTGCCAACCGCGATGCGCGCACGAATAAACGGATAGCCTTCTATCGTGATCGGCACAATACCTCCGGCAACTGAATATCGATAACTCTCAGGATCATAAAAATTGAGAGTCTGCGCCGCATAATCAATCTCAAAGACCAACTGTTTGAGAATATCGTTTCCGATCACGCCGCTGAGTTTGCGGCCGAGTGGAGCCGAAAGAAAATCTATGGGCAGACCATAAATCGTCAGATTCGACGCTTCGATATTCGGCAGCTTCAGAGAATTCCCTTCGAAGATCTGTGCCGTCGCCGTACCTGCGCTTCCCGTTCCGACAGTTCGACCAACGGCCTTGAGGCTCAGAGTCTTCGCCAATTGAGAATCGATTACCGAGTCGGTCGCGCCTGTATCAACGATGAACCACAGCGACTTTGAGTCATTGAAACGTGCTTGCACGAGGATTAAGTTGCCGGTCAAGTCGAACGGAATTTTGAGCGAGTTGTTTCCGGAGATGAAGCGAACCTTCGGCGGCGGCGGATGAGGATTTCGCGCAGCCTTGTGCCTCTTTGGGTGTTGCGCGAAGGCCTGCGACAACAGCAGGAGGACAAGGATGAGTGGAATGAAAATCGGGAGTCGAATCCTAAGCTTCATTGCCGTTCGCTGAACCCTGCCCATGCTCCTTCCCGACAATCGGGCTACCGCGATGGACGATCAGTGCTTGTCATCACTTAATCGCTGCCAAACCTGCCGCATGCAATTCCTGATTCAATGCCGGGATGTCCTGCGATTGGATCGTGCGCCAGGTGTCTTGAAGTATGCGCGAATCTTTAGCGATGTCGGGAACTGCCGAAGCGACTTGCGGCGTCGGCGCCACATCAACTTCTTCGATCAAGTTGAACAGCATTCGCGCGCGTCCCAGGGTAGATGCGATGGTTGCTCGCGCGGTTCCTGCACCACCGCCGCCTCCGCCACCAAACCCTCCGCCGCCGGCGCCCGCGAATGCTTGCAGCTTGTCAGCTAACGCATCGACGTGAGCTTTCAAATTCGCGTCGGAAACTTTCGGACGCAAATCAGTCAGTTGACCGCGCACTTTTCTGACCTCTTCCGAAATCGAATTGAGGGCCATCCACTCATCGTAGATTTGCTTTGAAAGTTTGAACTGCTCGCCT
>QHXI01000149.1 GCA_003222895.1 Acidobacteriota bacterium
ATATTGATATCCAAACGTGCCAGACGCAGCTCGTCTTTCAGTTCAGTGAAGATTGTTCGAGCGCGCTCGGCAGCCACCAGCGCCGATTCGTACTCGCCGCAGAGGCTCAGCGACAAAATTGAGACGCTAAGAGTTCGTCCCAATTCGGTCGTCTCCCCGAGAGCTTCGAAGATTTCAATTACCTGTTCATAGAGCTCAAGAGCGGCTTGATACTCGCCCAGTGCGTACTTTGCGTTCGCTTTAATTCGAACCGCATGGGCCATGGCCAGCCGATTGTCGAGAATGCGAGCAATTTCAATGGCGGTGTCAGAAAATGCCAGAGACTCCCGAGCGTCGACGCGGAGTAATTCGCGGGCTCGGTCAGCAATCTCGATGATGAGATCGAGGCTCAGTCGTGTGCGATGACGCGCGAGGAACTCTCGCCGGCTCCTCTGGTTCGAGAGTTCCGCTAGCTTATGGATAAATGTTTTCGGCCTGCCGGCCGGAGCCGCCGCAGTGCTCACTTCCAGCCTCTCGACAGGAGTTGCTTTTTCAGTTTCTCAAGACACCGGCCGCGAATGAATCCGATCGACCCGGTGGCTAGTCCAAGCTGCTTAGCAATTTCGCTGTACGGTCGCGCCGGGGAATCGAAAAAGAGCATTTGGATCATTCGCGCGCATCTCGGCGGTAACGCAGAAATGGAGTCGCGCAGGATTTGCTCCTGCTGAACTTCATAGATCACTTCTTCGGCGCGCGCGATTACTGCCGGATTCGGGATGTCCCGGTCCTCGTCCGTAGAAATGTAATGCCTTTCTCGCCTTCTCCAATGGAAACACTTGCGCGACGTGGTCTGAATCAACCATTTGGGCAAGGCGCGAGGTTCTCTCAGTTTGGGCAATCCCGAGAGAAGCTCGGCACAGACCGACTGGAAGATATCGCTCGCGTCTTCGCGAGAAAACTCGTACTTGATAGGAATTGAGAAGATCAGGTTTTTGTATTTGTCGATGAGCGCAGACCAGGCCTCTTCACTGGCATCGAGGCACTCTCTCACCAACCGTTCATCAGACCAGGCGCCTTCCTCTGCGCGCGCGGTTTTGGCTGCAGCAACGCTCATTGGAGACCAGCCGATACTGGGTGCTTGAAATACAGCTCGTCTAAATTCCAGAGCGCGTAAGGATCAAGCACACCAGGCTGAAAGTTTCCGATCTCATTCTTTGCGCCGACCAGGACATTCGGAGTTGCCAGAAAAATTACCGGCAGATTTTCGGCGATCAGCTGTTGCACCCGATCGTAAATTTGCCGGCGGTGGCCGTAATCCATCGTTATCATTTGCTGATTCATTAACCGGTCGATCTCTGCTTCCCAGGGCGTGGCGGGATGGGCCTCATGCAAATTCCAAACGTGAGTGGCGCCGTTCGAGAGCCAGACATTCATTTGCGGATTCGGATCGGCGTCACCAGCGCCTAATCCAAGGATACAAGCTTCGTAATTGTTGCTCTGGAAGACGCGATCGACGACAGCGCGGAATTCCAGGGATACAGGATGGACGCTCATTCCCAGTTGTCCCAAGTCGTCAGCAATAATGGTCGCCATCTTCACGCGTTGCGCATTCGACGAACTGGTGATGATCGAGAACTCGACGGCTTTGCCTTGCTTATCCAGGAGATTGCCATCGTTGTTCCAGGAAAAGCCGGCAGATTTTAGAAGTTCCCGCGAGCGATCCAGGGAGCGCTCAGGATGTGGCAAGGACTGATTAACCCAAAGTTTATCGGCCGGACTTTCGTTGCTCCACAACGCTGCCCCATGTCCCTGATAAGCAAGACGAACGATCGCTTGCCGGTCGATGGCAGAAGATACAGCCTGGCGAAACTTCAAGTCGCGAAACCAAACTTGCTCGCGGGCGACATCGCCGAGTTTGTCGGCAGGCAGATCGTTTAGATTAAACACGAGGAAGTTGAATTCCAAACTGGGGCCAAGGTCCTCGATGTGATACCCGCGCCGTTGCTGATCCTTTGCCAGCACTGCATAGTTGTCTGCCCCAAAGCGGTTGATGAGGTCGGTTTCGCGGGACTGAAAACGCATCACCTGGGCGTCCTCAGTTCCGACGAACAACAAGGTGATCACATCGAGATAAGGAAGACGGCGGTGGTTGCGGTCCTCCTTCCAATAGTACGGATTGCGCTCCAACACGATGCGCTGCCCGGGAAGGTACTCGCTAAGTCTGAAGGGCCCCAATCCGGCGATGGCGCCGGGCGCGGTATTCAGGGTCCATGCTTCGGGAAATTTGCCCTGCTCATAAGCTTGCTGTAGCAGATGGCGGGGAAGAATAGCGATGTTGTCGAAGATTCGTTCGGCCGCAGCATACGGCTGGTCGAGATCAAACCGCACCGCAAATTGGGTCAGCTTTGTGACCGAAAGCGGCTTGCCGTTGATGACGAGCAGATCGCGCTGAGGAGAGTGGATCTTGTCATCGAGATAGACCTTGAAGGTGAAGACCACGTCATCGGCGTCGAACGGTTGCCCGTCAGAAAAGCGCAGACCGCGGCGCAACTTCAGCGTGAACGTGCGCCCATCAGGAGAAATCTTCCATGAGCTCGCGAGCGCCGGTCCGGTCTTTTGCGTGGAGCGATCGATGTGGATGAGATCGGCCATCATGCGGCCGATTATCTCGCGCGAAGGCGCATCGAGCGCCGTGACCGGATTCAGAGTCTTGGGTTCGGCGCGCTGGCCAATTACCAGAGTGCCTCCATAAACGCCAGGTGAAACGGAGTCCACCTGCAGTTCTTCACCTTTTTGCGGCGCTTGTGGAGCGGGCGAATCCGCACCGACCGATGCGCCAAGGAGGAGAAAAATCGCGATGATCATTGAGACCCGCATGTTTGAGTGAGCACGCGATATTGCTGCAGCTCGGCAAGCAGATTGCCCCAGCTCGCGACCGGTTCGGTGGCTGCCAATCCCAAAAATGAGAGCGTCACTTCGGCACCCACGGTTTTACGACGTTCTCTCCGGCTGGTGTCTTTATGTGCACGAGCAACGTCAGCGATCTGATCTCCAACGCGCATCACCGGACTTAGAGCCAGGGCAGGCTCCTGGCACATGATCGAGATCTCCTTGCCACGAATCCTTCGCTTCTCGGATTCATCGAGCTTCAGCAGATCGCGGTTATGACAGTGAAGTGCGTCGGCCTTGCGACCGGCTGTTGAGGGAAGAAGGTTCAGCAGAGCCAGTCCGAGCGACGTCTTGCCTGAGCCCAACTGGCCAAAGATGCCCACGATTTCAACGGCAGTCATCTGGAAGCTCGCATCAGCGACGGCGACACAGGTTCGTTCGTCGCTGCCGCGATATTCCACCGTTAACCCGCGCACATCCAGCAACGGCTCTCGCGTTTGCTGCGCTGTTGCGCGGATTTCTTCCGCTCGCTGATAGTCCCGCCTCGAGCAGTGCTGGTCCCTCAGATTTGCAGGCATTTCTCGACTCAGGAGCGGAACCGCCCAGGCGCAGGCGCGCGAACGCCACTGTTGTCCTGTGGTTCATCATCTGTGGCATCGAGCACAAGACTGGAAAGTCGAAACCAAGTGCGTTCCTGAGGAGTCATCTCGCGTCCCATACCCTCACGAAATTTCCGTTCGAAGTCCTCCCAGGTGATCGCTGCATTCGGATACACGAACCCCATCCGCGCGAGAGATGCGAAATCAGCTGCTCGCGTTGTCCGATTTCGTGACAAAGCTGTGGATTTCGGAAATTGCCATTTTCCAGGTAACTGCCTGGCGTTCCTACTGCAGTTGAAGCGATTGAGATGCGCTCGATCATTCGCTGGATCTGTATCAGAGCAATTCGATCGCAGCGAATTTACGCGAAA
>QHXI01000071.1 GCA_003222895.1 Acidobacteriota bacterium
GAAACAAAACAATCACGCCGCGATACGAGTCATACCAGGAATCAAGAAACAAAACAATCACGCCGCGATACGAGTCATACCAGGAATCAAAGATCAAAGCCTTCAACGGCGCGCTCGCATCGCCCTTCGGCGCGGGAACGTCGCGGACAATTGCTTCCAGGACTTCGGGTACGCCTTTACCGGTTTTGGCGCTGGTCAGAATCGCGTTGTGAGTTTCCAGGCCGATAAAGTGCTTGATCTCTTCGATGGCCCGTTCCGGCTCGGCGCCGGGCAGATCGATCTTGTTGATGACGGGGATCAGTTCGAGATTATTTTCGATGGCGAGATAAGTGTTCGCCAGCGTTTGCGCCTCGACACCTTGCGAAGCGTCGACGACCAACAGCGCGCCTTCGCAGGCTGATAACGAACGCGAGACTTCGTAAGAGAAATCGACGTGGCCCGGCGTGTCAATCAGATTGAGGACATACTTCTGGCCATCCTTCGCCTGGTAATCCAGCCGCACCGCGTGCGCTTTGATCGTAATCCCACGCTCGCGCTCGAGATCCATATCGTCGAGCACCTGCGCTTCCATCTCGCGGCCAGTCACCGCGCCGGTGAGTTCGAGCAGACGATCCGCCAAAGTCGATTTGCCGTGATCGATGTGCGCGATGATCGAGAAGTTGCGGATGCGGTCTGCGGACATGAAGTCGATTATTGTTGAATCGGTCGGACTTGATTATAGTAGGGCCTACTCGCTTCTCACTAATGAGGTGCGGTTGAATTATGAGCAAAGAGTACGTAGAACAGCGTGACCGTGGTTACTGGATCGCCGGCAAGCGCATTTCGCTGGACTCAGTGGTGTATGAGTTCCGAAACGGTGCAGCGCCCGAATCAATTCTGCGATCGTTCCCTTTGCTCACGCTCGAAGAAATCTACGGCGCAATTACCTTTTACCTGTCGCACCAGGAACAGATTGATGCCTATCTGAGGGAAGGTGAAATCGAATTTGAAAGACAACGCCAGCGTGAGCGTGAAGCCGATCCCAGCTTTTACCAGAAGTTTGAGAACGCTAAAGCATTGATTAAGTAACCCTCTTCTTCCCTCATGAAGATTCGTTTTCAGGCTGACGCAGATCTGAATGTGGATATAGTGTTCGGAGTCCTGCGGCGGATTCCCGAGATCGATTTCAAAACTGCCGCGCAAGCAGGATTGAGCGGACTAGGCGATGCTGAGGTTTTGGAAACTGCGGCGAGCGCGAACCGCATTCTTGTGTCACACGATTGGAAGACAATGCCATATTACTTTGGCAAATTCGTGGCGTCACGTCTTAGTCCCGGAGTCTTAATCGTTCCCAGGAAGTTAGGAGTCGGCAAGACCATCGAAGAATTGGTTGCCATTTGGTCCGACTCGGAAGCAGAGGATTACGTCAACTCAATTCGTAGACTTCCTCTGTGAGCAGGTCCAGTCAGTCGATCGCCTTCTTATTATCGATCTGCGCGCGCTGAAGCTTCCCGCTGTAATCAACGTAAACCGATTTCCATTCTGAGAAGATATCCAGCACTTGCGTGCCGGCTTCGCGGTGACCGTTGCCGGTGCCTTTCGTGCCGCCGAATGGCAGATGAACTTCGGCGCCAATCGTCGAAGCGTTCACGTAGAAGATTCCGGTGTACAGATCGTTCATCGCATGAAACGCGCGGTTCACGTCCTGCGTGTAAATCGCCGCCGACAATCCGTACTGCACGCCGTTCGCGACATCGATCGCTTCGTCGAGTGAGTTAACGGGAATCACGCACGTGACTGGTCCAAAGATCTCTTCCTGCGCGATCCGCATGTCCGGCGTTACGTCAGTGAAGACAGTCGGCTCGATGAAATATCCATGCGCGTAATCGCCTTTGGTCAGATGCCGGCCGCCGCAAGCGAGCGTCGCTCCGTCTTCATTCTGACCAATGTCTATATAGCTCATGATCTTTTCGACTGCGTCTGAATTGATTACGGGGCCAACGTCGACTTTTGGATCGGCGCCGTTGCCGATGCGCAATGCCTGCGCGCGCTCAACCAACTTCTTACTGAATTGTTTGTAGACCTTCTTGTGAACAATCAAACGCGAAGATGCGGTGCAGCGCTGACCAGAAGTTCCGAACGCTCCCCAGATTGCGCCTTCTACTGCATTATCAATGTCCGCATCATCCATGATCATGATCGCGTTCTTGCCGCCCATCTCGAGCGAACAGATCGCGTTTCGTTCAGCGCAGGCCGACGCGACGATGCGTCCGGTCTCAGTCGATCCGGTCAGCGAAATCAAACGAATCGAAGGATGGTTGGTCAGCCGCTTACCGATTGTCGAGCCACTGCCCATTACTAAATTCACTACACCCGGTGGGATGCCCGCCTCTTCGCAGGCTTTGACCAAATTGTAAGTCGAGAGCGGCGTGTCTTCCGCGGGCTTGATTACGACGGTGTTGCCGCAGACGAGCGCGGGCATCAACTTCCACGACGGAATCGCCATGGGAAAATTCCATGGCGTGATCAATCCGCAAAGTCCGACCGGTTGGCGCACGCACATCGCAAATTTGTCCGGCATCTCAGCCGGCGTCGTAAAGCCATGCAGGCGTCGGCCTTCACCGGCTGTGTAATAGGTGCAATCGATCGCTTCCTGCACATCGCCGCCGGCCTCTTTCAGGACTTTGCCCATCTCGCGCGTCATGTCGCGCGTGTACTTCTCTTTGTCGCGCATCAGGATCTCGCCGACACGAAAAAGAATCTCAGCCCGACGCGGCGCCGGCGTCAGACGCCAGCCGTTGAAAGCTCGCGCGGCGGCGGCGATCGCTTCGTCTGTATCCGCTTCGGTTGAATGCGGAAAGCGTCCGATCACGTCGCGCGTGTCGGCAGGATTTCGATTCTCGGCGTACTCACCTGAGGTCGGAACCCACCGGCCATCGATGTAGTTGAGATAAGTCTGCGCGCGTTTTCCAGCGCGAGCTTTCTTCGTTTTCTTCGCTAATGCTTTTTTTGCTTGAGCCATTGCGGCTGGGAATAGGAGAGACGGGGGTCGGGAGTCAGACGAAAATCATCTGGCTTCCGGCCCCCGACTCCTGTCCTTTCTTACTGATAAGTCAGCTGAACGATCCGTTGCACAATGCCGGCGCGGTCGGACTGACGCACATAACGGGACAAGTTGAGCACTACCGGGTCGCCTGGCTTCAACGAATCAACGACCCGTTGAAAATCGGCGAGCGTCGCGACCGGAACGCGATTGATGCGCGTGACCACTTCGCCGCTGACGACGCGAACTGATTCCGGTAAATCACCGGCGACGCCGGCCGGATCGACATCTTTGACGAAAAGGCCTTTCACGCCGTTCAGATGTTTCTCGTCGATTAATTGTGGCGTGAGTTCCGCCAGCGTCAATCCGAGTCGCGCGCCATTCACCTTAGTGGCGTCCGGTTTATCTTTTGGGACAATATCGGCATCGCGAGCCGTGAAGTCCGGTCGTTCAACCAAATTCACAGTCACGGTGCGGCGGTCAAGTTTGCCGTCCATATCGCGCAGGAAACTCAGACCAACCGCTTCGCCGACTTTCGTCGCCGCGACTTTCGCGATCAGATCGTTCGAGTCCTGAACCGGTTGGCCGTTGAATTCAACGATCACGTCGTTGATTTGCAGACCGGCTTTCACGGCCGGCGTCGGCTGACCATTTCGTTCCGGTTGAATGTCCGCGACGACCGCGCCCTTCGCATCAGGCAAGCGATAGACGCGAGCAAACTCAGCCCTCACAGATTCGAGAGTCACGCCGAGAAATCCCCGGCGCACTTTGCCTTGCGCGAGAATTTGACTCGCGACAAACCTTGCTTCATTCGACGGCAGCGCAAACCCAATTCCATTGTAGTCGCCCGTCAAGGTCGCGATCTGCGAGTTCACTCCGATCGCTTCGCCATGCATGTTCACCAGCGGACCACCACTGTTGCCGCGATTGATCGCCGCATCGGTTTGCAGAAAGCGCTGAAAGGTTTGGAACGATGCCGAGTCACGATCCTTCTTGGAAATAATTCCGGCCGTAACTGTCTGTTCCAATCCAAACGGTGAGCCGATCGCGAGCACCCAGTCGCCGACTTGCGCCGCGCCTGAATCTCCAAACTTCATCGTTGGCAGTTCGTGATCGGCGTCGACTTTCAACACCGCCAGATCGGTTTCGCGATCGATGCCGACAACTTTTGCGCGCAAGCGCTCGCCGGAAAGTAATCCGATCGTGATGCGCGTGGCGCCATCGATCACATGATAGTTGGTGAGAACGAAGCCCTTCGAATCGATGATGAATCCGCTGCCGATGCCGTGCGTCGAGCGTTGCTGGCGGCGAAACAGATCATAAGGATTCGGCGGCGTGCGATCAGACTTGTCTTCGCTGTCCAGGTCCGGTCCTTCGGTGGTCATCGTGTCGATGTTGACGACGGCAGGCTCGACGCGCTGAGCGATTTCAACGAACGAAGCCGACAACGCCTCAGGCGCGCGCGCTGATTGCGAACCGTCCTGTGCCACCGCCGGGCGGCCGGCGAGCATTGCGCCGATGCCGATGCCGGCGAGCACGCAAACCGCCGCCAGCGCGACGATCCAGACTCGCAGTTTTCGCAGAATCGTTTTTTCAGCATCGCTCGTTTGATTTAAAGACTCGAACATAATCACCGCCTTCGGAGTTTGAGCTGGGTCGCCCTGGGCTCAACCATTCTGATCAATCGGGGAGCAGGGTTGGGAAAGTATAAACGAAATATGACGCCGCTAGAAGTCAGGGGCGAAGGAGAATCTTCATCGTGCCGGGTTCGGCGGCGCGCGCCATCGCACGAACGCCCTTTGCCAGCTTGAACTCTTCGCTAATCAAACTTTCGACGTCGATTTTTTGGCCCTTCAGCAAGTCTAATGCCGGCGCGAAACGGCCGCAGCGCGAACCGACTACGCTGATTTCGTCAACGACAATCCGAGCTGAATTGATTTCAGTCGCGCCGTGAAAGGTTGATTTTAGAACCAACACACCGCGCGGATGCAGCAGATCGAGCGCGACATCGAAACCGCTGGGCGAGCCGGAGGCTTCGACGACGACATCGAACTCGCCAGCGCGCTGACGCGCTTTGTCGAGCAGGTGAGTTTCGATCGCGCGACGTTCGGCAATCCGAAGTTTGTCGTCGTGCTTTCCGATCAGAGTGACGGGCGCGCCGGTCGTCGCGATCACTTGCGCGCACAGCAAGCCGAGCTTGCCGTCGCCGATCACCACGACTTTTGTTTCCTTATCGATCGACGCGCGCTCCAAGATTTCACAAGCCGCCGCCAGTGGTTCGGTGAACACCGCGTGCTCGTCAGGAATTTCATCGGGCACCGGCAGCAGATTCACCAAAGGCAACTTCAGAAACTCAGCGTGTGCGCCGTCTCGTCCCACGATGCCGAGCACCGTTCGCGCCGGACAATGACGCGAATCGCCGGTGCGACAAAGATCGCAACGGCCACAGCCGGCATTGATCTCGCCAACGACACGCTGACCATTCTCAGTCATGCCGACAAATTCATGGCCCAACGTTCCTTCAAAGCCGGCATAGCCGCGCGCGATTTCCAGATCAGTGTTACAGATTCCTGAAAGCGTGACGTGGACGAGCACTTCGCCGTCAGCTTCAGGGCGCGCGATGTCCGCAAGCGATAGCGTTTGGCTTTCGTAACGAAGAGCAATCATAGAAGAGAGGTTGATCAGAGGCTAGAGGCTGGGATTTGGAAAACATTGCCAACAGCGTGCGCGCCCGAGAGACCGTTGAAATTTTTCCAAGGCATATCGATTGAATAGCGAAGACCGCTAATCTCTAACCCCTAAACTCCAACCTCTGCTCTTAAAACTTTTTACTGCGCTCGTAAGCGTTGTCGATCGACAGTTCAATTGTATGAGTTCGTTGTGAGATCAGCACCGGCAGGCGCCATTCGATCGATTCGCCTGTCGATGAGGCAGATGTTGCACGCATCCACCAGTTACCTTCGCTCAGTTTAGCGACGGCGCGGCCCGTCCGATCCATCTGCGGCTGAACCGGCACAAGATTCTTCAGCCGTTGCGCGAGAAAATCCTCCATCGTTTTTCCGGGATGCGTGTTCAGCGCGAATTCGCGTTGAATGGTGGTGAAGTCGATCGGATAAAGCTCCACTTTGGTTGGGCCGACGGCGTTTCCATCACGAACCACGATCGTCAATTCCGAATTCGCCGCGGCATCGTCAAAAACTATTCGCGCCGCGCCGTCCGCCGGCAGCGATCGGTAAATCCGCCAGCCGGCAAAGAACAATGCGCCAAGCAGCGCCAGCGCCAACACCACTTCGACAATCTTGATCAGCGGATTCTGTTCCTGCACGTCTCGTTACTTTCTCAGGCCTCTTACGTACGGGATCAGCGAATTGATGTCGTTCTCGGAAAGACTCTTTTTGAACGACGGCATCTTGCCTTTGCCATTACTGATCGAATTGAAAATGCGCTCGTCAGAAACGTCGTTTTGCCACTCAGCGGCCGTTAGATCGCGCGCATGGACATGCTTTGCGTGCAGCGATTGTGCGCGGCCGTCTCTGCCATGACACTTCGCGCACTTGCTGCTGTAAATCGCGGCCGCATCGAAAGGCGTGGCGGCGGTTGCGCTTGCGACCGCTGAATTGATTCGCGCGCTGCCGAATACGACGGCGGAAGCCGCGACGATGGCCATAATCAAGAATGAAAGTTTCAGTCTCTGCTTCACTTCGTTAAGATCCTCCGTGAACGATCTGCGTCTGCTGGTGTCTAACTTTTATAACTCAATTGAAATCGTTTGTCTCGCGAATTCCGAAAGATAGTCGAAAGCTGCGCGAGCCGTTATAATCCAAATCAATGATCGATTTTGCGGACGACAAGCTGCGCGAAGAATGCGGCGTATTCGGCATCTATGGACACGCGGAAGCCGCGCGCATGACCTACCTCGGCCTGTACGCGTTGCAACATCGCGGGCAGGAATCATGCGGCATGGTTGCCTCCAACGGCGCGCAACTGATTTCCGAGCGTGGGATGGGCCACGTCAGGGAGAGTTTCGATCAAACGCATCTCGATCGGCTTGCAGGTCAAAGTGCGATCGGTCACGTGCGTTACTCAACTACCGGCGATGTTTCGATTCGCGAATGCCAACCATTTTCGGTGACCTGTCAGCACGGCCAAATCGCGGTTTGCCACAACGGCAATCTGCCGTTCGCCGGCGAAGAAAGAAAAAGATTGGAGAGCGAAGGCGCGATTTTCTCGTCGACTTCCGACACCGAAGTTGTCCTGCATGGCGTCGCGCGTTCGCGCGCCGGCAGCGTAGCCGAAGCGATTCCCGAAGTGTTGCGCGATACGGAAGGCGCATTCTCGATGCTGTTTCTGACGCCGAAGGAATTGATTGCGATTCGCGACCCGCGCGGATTTCGGCCGTTGGCTTTGGGGCGATTGAATGACGCCTGGGTGATCGCTTCGGAAACTTGTGCGTTCGATCTGATCGATGCGAAGTATGTGCGCGACATCGAGCCGGGCGAGCTGGTCGTCATCAACGAAGAAGGTCTGCGCTCGACGCATCCGCTCTCGGCCCAAAAGCACTCGATGTGCATTTTTGAGCACGTCTATTTTTCGCGGCCGGATTCGATCATCTTCGGTCAATCGGTGAATCGTTCGCGTCACAAAATGGGCCAGCGGCTGGCGATCGAACAACCGGCCGATGCCGACATCGTCGTGCCGGTTCCCGATTCGGGCGTGCCGGCGGCGATTGGATATTCGGCTGAAAGCGGTTTGCCGTTTCGCTTTGGCCTGGTGCGCAATCACTACATCGGCCGCACCTTCATCGAGCCGAAACAGTCGATTCGCAGCTTCGGTGTGCGCATCAAACTCAATCCCGTGCGTCACCTAATCGAAGGCAAGCGGATCGTCTTGATCGACGATTCGATCGTGCGCGGCACTACTTCAAAGAAAATTGTGCGCATGGTGCGCGAGGCGGGCGCGAAAGAAATTCACGTGCGCATCTCTTGCCCACCGACGATCAGCCCCTGCTACTACGGCGTCGACACGCCAAACAAATCCGAATTGATCGCGGCGAATAAATCGATCGAAGAGATTCGACAATTCATCGAGGCTGATTCGCTCGGCTATCTTTCGTTGGCAGGCATGCAGGAAGCGACCGGCTTGAGCGCCGATGAATCGTGCGTCGCCTGCTGGAGCGAACGCTACCCGACGCGCATCACTCGCGAAGCCGAGACGATGCACTCGCGTGAAGTAGCCGCGGCAACCGAAGTAGCGGTTGAGATTTGAAATGAAAAATCTCATCTGCTTCATGTGTTTGTGCGTCGGAGTGGCGGTCGCTGCTCGTCAAATCGTTTTCGCCACTCCTCAGAACGGTTATAAGACCTACGTTAACGCCCGCTTCAAATATTCGATCAGCTATCCAGCCGATCTTCTGATACCCCAAGGCGAGGCCGAAAACGGCGACGGTCAGATTTTTCGCGAGAAATCCGGGAGCGTTGAGATGCGCGTTTACGGCGGCTACAACGTCTCGAATGAGACATTGCGCAGCAGGTATGCGGAACTGATACGTAAGTGGAACAACGGAATAACGTATAAAGTCATGCGACGAGATTGGTTTGTCGTTTCCGCGCTGGTGAACGGTAAGATCCATTATCAGAAGACGATTCTGCGAGGTGATGTCTTCAAGACTTTTGAGATTGAGTACGATGCGGTGCGTGGCAGTACCTACAATGATGTGACTGACCGCATCGCCAGATCTTTCAAGGGATGAACTACTCCATCGGACCCAATGACTCTCGTTGGCAAATCAATTCCTCGCAAAGAAGGCCGCAAGAAAGTTACCGGCGCGGCGCTCTACGTCGATGATTTGAAGTTCGACGGGATGCTGCATGGCGTGACGGTGCGCAGCTCGATCGCGCGTGGCCGCATCAAAAGCATTTCCTTCGATCAACCGCCCGCTATCGCAGATGGTTCTGAACCCAACATACGCTGGGACGAATTCACGATCGTCACGGCGAAAGACATCCGCGAACTGAAGCTTGGGGAGAATTTCGTCGCGCTGATCCTCAACGACCAGCCTTATCTCGCCGACGAAATCGTTAATCATCCTGAAGAGCCGATCGTCCTGCTCGCTCATCACGACAAGTACTTGCTCGAAGAAGCGCGCCGTCATGTCTCTATCGATTACGAAGAGCTGCCGGCGATTTTCTCTCTCGAAGATTCGCTCGCACAAAAAGAAATCATCTGGGGCGATGACAACGTTTTCAAAAAGTTCCTGGTTGATAAAGGGAACGTCGACGAGGTTTGGGCCAAAGCGGATTTCATAATTGAAGGTGAGTACGAAACGGGTGCGCAGGAACAGCTTTACATCGAACCGAACGGCGCGATCGCGATTGCCAATGCTAACGATGGTGTCACCGTCTGGGGATCGATGCAGTGTCCTTACTATATTCACAAGGCGCTGCTGAAATTGTTTGGTTTGCCCGAAGAAAAGATTCGCGTGATTCAAACTGAGACCGGCGGCGGCTTTGGCGGCAAAGAAGAATATCCGTCGATGATTTCCGGACACGCGGCATTGCTGGCGTGGAAATCAGGCAAGCCGGTGAAGATGATTTACGACCGCGCTGAAGACATGATTGCGACGACGAAACGCCATCCGTCGCGCACGCACCACAAAACCGCGGTCACCAAAGATGGAAAGCTGCTCGCGCAGGAAATCGATTTCGCGATCGACGGCGGCGCGTACTGCACCCTGTCGCCGGTGGTGTTGTCGCGCGGAACAATTCACGCCGCTGGGCCTTACTTCTGTCCAAACGTTCGTATTAAGAGTAGGGCGGTCGCGACGAACGTGCCGCCGCACGGGGCATTTAGAGGATTTGGGGCTCCGCAAAGCATCTTCGCTTTGGAACGTCACATGGACAAAATTGCGAGGGTGATCGGTTTGACTGCCGAAGAATTTCGCCGGCGCAACTTCATTAAGCAAGGCGAGACGACGGCGACGAGTCAGACGATTCGCGAAAAGGTCGACTTTGATGGATTGCTGAATCGCGCGTTTGAGTTGACGGATTATCATGCGAAGCGCGAGCGGTTCGCGAAAGAGAACGCGAGCTCGCGTTCGCGCGATGTGCGGGCACGGATGCCCACTCTCAGAGGCATTGGCTTCGCCACCTTCATGCACGGCGCGGGGTTCACTGGTTCGGGCGAAGTTTATTTGCAATCGGTGGTGGGCGCGGAAGCAACGCCGGAAGGTCGCGTGAAAATTCTGGCCGCCAGTACTGAGATTGGCCAGGGGACAAACACGATCTTCGCGCAGATCGCTGCTGAGGCGCTCGGGATCGATTACGATCTGATCGAAGTTGTTCAGCCCGACACAGCGAACGTTCCCAACAGCGGCCCGACGGTCGCGTCGCGCACCTGCATGATCGTCGGCAAGCTGGTCGAGTCGGCGGTGTTCGGATTGAAGCAGACTTTGATCGGCAGCAGTTTGTTGCAGGATCGATTTACTCAAGCGAAATTTCAAAACGCTTGCGCGGATTACATCACGAAGTTTGGCCCACTTAAATCCTTTAGCCAATATCAGACGCCGCCGAATGTTCACTGGGACGATGAAAAATATCAGGGCGACGCGTATGGCGCGTTCGCCTGGGCGGTTTATGTCGCGGAAGTTTCTTACGATCCGCGGACCTATGAAGCTCACGTCGATGATTTCGTGGCATTGCAGGAAGTCGGGCGCGTGATCAATCCCGTGCTGGCTGCCGGACAAATCGAAGGCGGCGTCGCGCAAGCGATCGGCATGACGCTCTACGAAAACGTCGTCTGGCAAAACGGCCGCATGGCGAACGGCCAGATGACCAACTACATTATGCCGACCGCAGCTGACCTGCCGCCTATTCGCGTTTACTTTGAAGAAAATCCTTACGCTTTTGGTCCAGCAGGCGCGAAAGGGATCGGCGAGTTGCCGATGGATGGACCAGCGCCGGCGATTCTCAACGCGATCGAAAACGCGACCGGCATAAGCTTCGATCGGGTTCCTCTTACTCCCGAAGCTTTGATGAAAAAGGTGCTAACTACCGCATGATTCAGGCTCCCGGCCCATCGACACTTCGTATGGCAGCCCACCAGGCTTTGACTCATCCGGTAGAAGATACAAACGACTGATGAAATTTGCGCGAAATCGATCGACCACGAGGAAAGGTCGGCGTTTGCATCCTCGACAAAACATTCGTTGACAATGAATGTGCTTCAGAGTAGAAGCAACAGATAAACGTGTCGGATATTCCACTAGGCCTTTGATGTTATTGTCACGAGATTCCTAATGAGTTTCATCCATCCGTGAACCAACTCGCGTCCTGAGGTAAGTCTGGATTGGCTTCCCAACAAATTTCTCACTACCGAATTATTGAAAAGCTCGGCATGGGCGGTATGGGCGAAGTATTTCTCGCGGAGGATCTAAAGCTTGGGCGCAAGGTCGCGATCAAGATGCTGCCGCCGAAATCGATCGATGATGCGCTCGCGCGCAAGCGGCTGCTACGCGAAGCCAAAGCCGCAGCCACGCTCGATCATCCAAACATCTGCGCTATCCACGAAGTAAACGAAGAAGGTGATTGCCCTTTCATCGTCATGCAGTACGTCGAAGGGCAAACCCTTGCGAGCAGGCTGCTGGAATCTCCGCTCAGGCCGGAAGAAGTTATCGATGTGGGAGTGCAGATCGCCGAGGCGCTGGCCGAAGCGCATTCCCGCGGCGTGGTCCATCGCGACATCAAGCCGCAGAACATCATCATTACACCGCGCGGCCAGGTGAAGGTCCTCGATTTTGGTTTGGCGCGGCTGGCTGCTGCCAGCGAGCAATCGACTGATCCGGACGCGAAAACTGAGACGCAGTTGACCGAAGAAGGCTACATCGTCGGCACGGTTGCCTACATGTCGCCCGAGCAACTAAAAGGTCAGCCGATCGATACGCGAAGCGATCTGTTCTCGCTGGGCGTGACGCTTTATGAATGCGCGACCGGGAAACCGCCGTTCACCGGCACCAGCAAGATCGATATCTCTTCAAAAGTCCTGCAAGTCGATCCACGCAAGCCGACTCAAGTGAATCCCGGCATTCCTCCGACGCTCGAGAACATTATCCTCAGGGCCATGGCGAAGGACGCCGATGCGCGTTATCAAACCTCTGGCGAGATGCTGGAAGATCTTCGGCGGCTGCGCACGTCGCTTTCCGGCGCGACTGAATTGCTTCCGAGTGTCACGCGCCATCCTTCTTCGCCGACGATTGCCGGAGCCGCCTTCGATGCGCTGCGATCAAGACGGGTTCAGATCGTTCTCGCAACGATTGCAGTAGTAATTGTCGGAGGGTTTATTGCTCTGCGTTTGTGGCGCGGGTCGCCGTATCAACCAAACGCTGCGGCCAAGCCTTATTACGACAAAGGGGTAGACGCCATCCATGCGGGCACTTACTTTCAGGCCAGCAAACTCTTGAAGCAGTCGATCGATTTAGATCCTCAATACGCGCCGGCGCACGCCCGGTTCGCTGAAGCGTACCTGGAAATAAGCAACACCGAGCAAGCAAAAGACGAACTGCTGGCTGCCAATTCGTTAGCCGACAAACGCAGCATGGCGACGACTGACAAGCTGCACCTTGATGCGATTGATGCGACTGCGCGACGCGACTTTCCGAACGCAATTGCTTCGTATCAAAAGATTGTCGATCAGGCGACAGCAACTGATAAGGCCAACGCTTACGTTGACCTGGGACGCGTGTACGAAAGAAGCGATCAGTTGGACAAAGCGATCGAGAACTACATGAAAGCCGCTACACAGGATGCGCAATCTGCCGGCGCCTTTCTGCATTTAGGCATCGCTTACAGCCGCAAACGCGATGTGGACGATGCTGAGAAGTCATTTAAGCGGGCCGAAGAGATCTATCAGATACTGACAAACCATGAGGGACTGGTCGAAGTAGTTTTCCAGCGCGGTGCACTTATGTTCGGCGCTGGCAAATTGGCCGAAGCGAAAGCTGAGTTTGAAAAAGTGCTGGACATGCTGAAGAGTCAGGAGAACAACTATCAGCTCACGAGGACCGAACTTGAGTTGAGTCTCGTCTATAGAGATGAAGGCAACGTCGAGCATGCCAAGGAGCTAGCGGCCGATGCGATCAAGGTAGCGCAAAGCAGCGACATCAAAAACGTAGCGACGAATGGGTTGATCGATTTGGGGTTGGCCTTCATGAGCAGCGGCAATTTTGATGAAGCGGGAAGTTATTTTCAGCAGGCGCTCGATCTCGCCCGGCGAGATAAATCGCAGGCGATTGAAATGAGAGCGCACCTGTCGCTGGGCCGTTTGAACTTTCAGAAGAGTGATAACGAGACGGCCATCAACGAGCTTCAGACGGCCCTCAACTTCTATAAAGCCGCCGGTTATCACCACGAGACTTCGCTTGCATTGACGCTGCTGGGGCGTGCCTACCAGGACAAGGGTGAGGACGACACTGCCCTGAAGCTTTTCCAGGAGCAAAGCGAGTTAGTGAAGCAGGCGGGGGACGAATCGGGCATCGGTGATTCGCACATGAGTCTGGCCATGCTGGTGGGATTCAACCAGGAGAAGTACCCGGAAGCGCTCGCACACCTTGATGAGAAGCTCAAAATTGATGAGGGGCATCACTCGGAACGCGGCATGGCTTCTGACCAAATGAATCGCGGCAATTTTCTTTGGCAGTTGGGACGTTATGACGAGGCGCGCGCCGCACTCGACGCGGCCTTTAATCTAGCGAATAAGAAAGAAGCTCAACTAAAGCCCGTACTGGCCTGGGTGCACGTGGTGAGGTCGCGAATGGCACTGAGCAAAACACAGTACGCGGAAGCAAAGATGGAGGCGCAACTTGCGTTGGATACAAGTGAGAAGTTTCCAGACGCTGCGCTTCAAGCGAAGTGCACCATCGGTCTGGCAACAGCCTTCGCAGGTTCGGCGCAAGCAGGCCGGAAGCTTTGTGATGAAGCTTTGGCGACGGCCCAAACGTTGAAGTCGCGATCGCTCATCACGAGTGCGCAACTCGCGCTGGCTGAAGCTTTGCTCGCCGAGCGTAACGCCGCGGCAGCTTTGCAGAATGCTCTGGACCTCGAAAAAATATTTGGACAATCCGGACAGAAAGATTCAGAATGGCGCGCGCTTCTGATCGCTGCCCGCGCAAGTGACATGTCGGGCGACAAAGTCTCAGCGCAGAGTTACGCGTCGCGCGCCGACGTCGCGTGCAAGGAACTTCAGCAGAAGTGGGGCGCGGATGCTTATCAAGTCTATCTGCGCCGGCCGGACATTCAGATGTACCGCAAACAGCTCGTCCAATTGACGAATGGAAAGTAAACCGAAACTCAGCTCAACAAAGGAGAAAACGATCATGACATTCCCATCGACAGTTTTGTTCGGAAGTGGCTCGGGTGATCCGGGCGGCGGCAGTGGTGGACGCAAGCGACCAACCAAGAAAGCTGCCAAGAAAAAACCGGCGGCCAAGAAGTAGCAACTCAACCATAGCCGATGGCGCTGTGCGTTTCGAATAACGATGCGCACAGTGCCGCCGGCATCTCCGCCCAGGCTCTCTTATCTCACTTCATAATGATGTCTGAGACAGAAACAGGCTCAAAGGCTACCTTGCAAGATATCGGCCGCGCCGGCAGCATGACGCCGCTGGCAAAGTTTCTCAAAGGCGCCGAACGAAAGAGTTGCTTGTTACGCCATGAGCGGCTGCGCATCATCGATCAGGCGCTGCTGCTGCTCGAGATGAACTATGTGCATCTGCCGTTGAAACAGGCGATGCATGCGATCAATCCGATCCAGCGACTGAAACTTCTGAAGTTCCGTCTCGAAACAAAAGGCAGCGAGATGGAACCGGTAATGCAGTTTCACAAGCGAATGCTGGAAATATTCGCGTCGCTGCGTGACGTGCATACGTCTTATTTCCTGCCGACGCCATTTCGCGATCGCATCGCATTCCTGCCATTTCTCATCGAACAGTACTTCGAATCTGACGGCAAACAAGGCCGAGTAGAAAAATTCCTTATTTCGCGGATCCTGGATGACCTTCTTAAAACAGGTGCTGCGACCGACTCAAGTGTTGCTTTCTTTCAGCCGGGCGTTGAAGCTCTTTATTGGAACGGGGTGCCGATTCGTCGGGTGATCGAAGTGAACGGCGAGAATCAGGCTGGCAGCAATCCGGAAGCGCGATTGGCGCGCGGACTCGACAATCTCACGGTCAGGCCGCTCGATACTTCGTTGCCGCCGGACGAAAAGTGGGTAGACCTTACTTATGAAACCGCGGCGGGAGAAGCTCTGACGCTGAGACTCGAATGGCTGGTCTACAACTCGGCCCACGAGCTGGTCGTTAGGTCAAAAGGAAAGAAACGGGCCGCCGTCGATATCAAGAAAAAGAAAATCAACGAGTTCAAGAAAATGTTCTTTGCACAACAGCACCCCGTCATCGTTGGCAAGGCCTTTCAAAATAATTTTTATGCCGAAGTGCGGCAAGTCAGCGGTCGCGAATTCGGATACATCAGGCTGTTCAGTTTTGAAGTTGATGAGGAAGTGATCGATCGATTTGTCAACGAAGTGCGACGCGTGATTACCGATGTGAATTTCCCTCAGCAAGGTCTGATTATCGATGTGCGCGGAAACGCGGGCGGAAGGATCCGTCTGGGCGAGCGATTGCTGCAACTCTTTACTCCGGGCCGGATAAAGCCGGAACCGTTTGAGTTCATCAATTCCCCGCTCAACCTCGAGATTTGCCGGCGCGCGCCGAAGGATTGGAACCTTGCGCGGTGGGCCGACTCGATCGCCGAAGCTGTCGTGACCGGCGCGACTTACTCACTCGGATTTCCGCTTCAATCGGAAGAGTCCTGCAACAACCTGGGACAGGTCTACTACGGACCAGTAATCCTGATCACAGACGCGCTGTCCTACAGCACGACTGATATCTTTGCCGCAGGTTTTCAGGATAATGAGGTCGGCGAAATCCTCGGCACCAGCGACAACACCGGCGCCGGTGGCGCGAACATGTGGTACTACGGAGATCTAAAAACAGCGCTGGGCAAGGGTGCTCGATCTTTCTTCAAGCCATTGCCACGAAAGTCTGAATTGCAGTTGGCGATGCGTCGCAGCGTGCGCGTCGGACGACGCGACGGCCGGCCACTTGAAGAGTTAGGAATCACTCCCGACCACCGTCACTACATGACCAAGCGCGATCTGATGAAGCGGAATGCGGATCTGGTCGGGCGAGCGGCGCGCATTTTGTCTCCTCAGCCCGTCTATTCACTTTCAGTCACGCCGGTCAAGGGTCAAACGCACGTCTTAAGCATCAAAGCATCATCACAGGTCCCGCCACGCGACCGGCAAAAGAAGATCTCGCGCGTGGACATCTCCGTGAACGGCCGGCCTTATAAGACGGTTGACGCTGTGAATGGCGCGGTCCCGCGCACAACGGTCGAGTTAGAAACAGTGAGCGCGGCGAAGAATTGGTTGGTTCAGGCCTTTGATCACAAAAATAATTTAGTCGCCACGTGCCGCCGCGCCCGTTCAGCCTAGTCTTTCAATCCAACCTAAACAGCGGACGTGATATCCTCGCACTTCGCGAGATCGAATGACTCCGTTTGAGAAAGACATTCTCGCCGCGATCAAAGACTGTCTTGTCGGAAGAGATTCAGATCGACTGCACGATTAATGCCGAACCTCGGAAGCTGCAAGCTTATCCGATGGAGCGCCTGCTCGACGTTTTGCGCGAGCAGCTGCGACTGACTGGAACCAAGGAAGGCTGCGGCGAAGGCGAGTGCGGCGCGTGCACGGTATTGATCGATGGCCGCATCGTGAACAGTTGTCTGGTGCCGGTCGCGCAGGTCGAGGGTTGCGAGATTAAGACAATCGAAGGCATCGCAATCAGCGAGACTCAATTGCATGCGGTGCAGCAAGCATTCATCGAATGCGGCGGGGCGCAATGCGGCATCTGCACGCCCGGAATGGTGATCGCCGCAGTCGATCTTCTGGAAAAGAATCCGAATCCCACGGAAGCAGAGATTCGCAATGGCTTGGCGGGAAATCTTTGTCGTTGCACTGGATACATGAAGATTTTTGAATCGGTCGTGCGGGCGTGTGAGGGATGAAAATGAGACGGGTGCAGCTATGGCTACAAGCGCAAGAGACTGGCAAGCAATCTAAATGAGAGCCTACGTTCCTTCCTACGAACTAATCTCAACCGTGAGTCTCAGCGAAGTTCTCGATGTGCTGGCACAGAACCTCGGCGTCTGGAAACCCTTCGCCGGCGGCACCGACCTGATGGTCTTGCTCGAAGCCGGCAAGTTGACGCACAAGAATTACGTCAACATCTGGAATTTGAAAGAGCTGCGCGGGATCGAAGTCGCGGATAATTACGTGACGCTCGGCGCGCTGACGACTTACACCGAGGTCCAGGAACATCCAGTCCTTCGGGACGAGTTTCCGATGCTTTGTCAGGCGGCGGGAGAGACCGGCGGCATCGCAATCCAAAATCGCGGGACGCTCGGCGGCAATGTCGTTAACGCATCGCCGGCGGCTGATTCACCGCCGGCATTGCTTGCTTACGATGCCGAGCTTGAATTGATTTCGCAGACCGGCGAACGGCGAATTCCATATGCGAATTTCCACCGCGGCTACAAGCAGATGGACATTCGCCCGGATGAGCTGTTGCGCGCGATTCGTTTGCCGCGAATGCCGAAACCGCTGACGCATTACTACCACAAAGTCGGCACGCGCAAGGCGCAGGCGATCTCGAAAGTTTGTTTCGCAGCCGTTGGTCAGGTCACGGACAATCGGATCTCGCACATTCGCATTGCACTGGGCAGCGTCGCGCCGATCCCGATTCGCTGTCAGCAAACTGAAGCAGTTCTTCTCAACCAAACGGTCAACGATCAAACGATTGGCAACGCAGCCGGTTCTTTGGCGGCTGAGATTGCACCAATCGATGACATTCGCTCGACGCGAGACTATCGTCTGCAAGTTTCGCTCAATCTGCTTCAGGATTTTCTGCGGAATTTAGACTCGTGAACGATGCTCCAAGTGGCTGCGTATCTCCACCTGAGTTACAATCCGAACTCAACTTCATGACGCTTGTCGCGCCCCTAGCGAAACGTTTCGCGCTTGCCGCGATAGCCGCGGCCCTGGTCCTGCTTTCCTCCGGTGCGCGCGGGCAAACGCCTCAACCGGCGAACAATTCGAAAACAGAACGTCCGTTGAATCTGCTCGTGCTCGGGGATTCAATCTCGTGGGGACAAGGATTGAAGGACGAGCACAAGGCCTGGCATCTGATCAAAAGCTGGTTGGAACAAGCCACGGGCCGCGAAGTGCGCGAGACAGTCGAAGCGCACTCCGGAGCGCTGATTGGTTCGGCTGACGATCCGAATGGCGAGTCATCACGTCAGCTCGACGGCGAATTGAGTCGCGCTTATCCAACCGTTAATGGTCAGATTAACAACGCCCTCAAGGCATTCGGTGATCCATCCCAAGTCGATCTCGTTTTAGTCAATGGCTGCATCAACGATCTCGATTCGCGCCGGTTGCTGAATGCCGCGAACACGCCGGACAAAATTCGCGACCTGGCGCAGGAAAAATGTGGGCTGCCGATGGAAGCCCTGTTGGCGCGCGTCTCGACCATATTTACGGACGCGCACGTCATCGTCACCGGTTACTATCCGATTCTTTCCGAAAAGTCCGCGAACGATCTTTTCATGCGCGCGCTGGCCAAGCGCTTCTACACGCCCGAAGCGGGGGCGCCGAAGATGAACGACAAAACTTTGCGCGCCCGGCTAATCGCGATTTCGCACGAGTGGTATCAGACCTCCGATCAGATGCTGGCTGCCGCCGCGCAAAAGATTGACTCGCAACTTCTCGCGAAAGGATCCCGCCAGCGCGTGCTATTCGCCGATCTCTCGTTCGCGCCTGAGAACTCGTTTGCGGCAAGCCAGTCGCGGCTCTGGGGGTTCGACGCTTCATGGCTCCGAAAAATGTTGGTTATCTTGACTCTCGGAAAGGTGCAGTTGAGAACGAACGATGAGCGCCGAAATCAGCGCAGCAAGATCTGCGAAGAACTGTTCAAAGGCACTAAGACCGAGACATCCAGCGACAAGGCAGTTAGAGAAGATCGTTTGATGCGTTGTCGTCTTGCGGCCGTCGGTCACCCGAATCGAAAAGGCGCCGCGATGTATGCTGACGCCGTGGGCCGGCTATTGCGAAAGCTGATGAGCGACGGGTGGTTGAAAGATTCGACGAAAGTCGCGACGCCCGTCACTCCCTAAAAAATCTTCGTTGCATGTTTTGAGAGACACGTGATAAATCTCGCCGCCAAAAGCGGAGGACGATCCGATGACAGCCGAACAAACTGATTTTCGTGTGGGCGTGATCCAGCCCGTCGAATGCATTAAAGAAGGCTGGGCGCTGATAAAAGATCAGTACTGGCTCTTTTTCGGCATCTCGATAGTCGGAATTCTGATTGGCGGCGCGGTCCCCATTGTGTTGATTGGCCCGATGATGGCGGGGATTTTTCTCTGCCTTTTTCAACGGCAACGGAATCAGCCGGTTGAGTTCGGGCTGTTGTTCAAGGGATTCGATCATTTCGTCCCGGGTCTGATAGTCGCCTTGCTCAAAGCGATTCCTATATTTCTGGTGATGGTGCCTTATCTCATAATTTGGTTTGCGACAATGATGCCTCTCCTGATAAGGAGCGGCGGCCAACCCAGCCAGCCAGAGCTGCAGCAGTTGGTGTACTCGATGTTTGGTTTTGAGATGATCTTTTTTGTGATCATAATGGTGGTGAGCATTTCCGTCGAAATCTTTTTCATGTTTGCCTTTCCGCTGGTGGCAGATCGAAACCTGTCAGGGCTCGATGCCGTCAAGCTGAGCTTCAAGGCCGGCAAGGCAAACTTTGGCGGCATGCTCGGGTTACTACTTTTGAATGCGCTGTTGAGCTTTGTCGGAGTCCTTTGCTGCTTTGTTGGTGCTTACTTCGTTCTGCCAATTTCGTTTGCGTCGCACGCCGTCGCTTATCGTCGCGTCTTCCCCGAAACTACGGAAAATTTTCTAGTTCCACCGCCGCCACCCGCGAGCTGGGCTTAACTGAATGCATCCTGCTGAACTCGTCATCCGCGGACGCCGGGTAGTGATTGGTGATTCGATCCGCCCGGCGTCGCTGCACATAACGCGCGGCTACATCTCTTCGATTTCGATCTTCGAAGACGTTCCGGACGGCTGCGAATTGATTGAAGCTGATCCTGATTCCGTGGTGATGCCGGGCCTGGTGGACACGCACGTGCACGTGAACGAGCCTGGCCGAACTGACTGGGAAGGATTCGAGACGGCGACGCGCGCAGCCGCAGCCGGCGGGGTCACGACAATCGTCGACATGCCGCTGAATTCAATTCCGGCAACTACAACTCTCGATGCCTTCAACGCGAAATTAGAAGCTGCGCGCGACCAGCTGTCAGTCGATGTTGGCTTCTGGGGCGGCGTCGTGCCGGGCAACACCGGCGAACTGGCGAAGCTTTGGGAAGCAGGCGTCGTCGGCTTCAAATGTTTCCTGATTCATTCCGGCGTCGATGAATTTCCGAATGTGACTGAGAATGATTTGCGCGACGCGATGCCGGAGTTGGCGAGACTGGGCGCGCCACTCATCGTTCACGCTGAAGTTCCGGGCCCGGTTGAAGCCGCGTGTTGTCAATCGATTGAAGGCGAAACAGCAACGTCATACGAAACGTTCTTGCGATCGCGGCCACGCGAAGCTGAAAACGAAGCCGTTCAAATGATGATTAGGCTGTCGCGCGATACCGGTTGCCGCATTCATATCGTTCATCACTCGTCGGCAGACGCTCTGCCCCTGCTAAAAAAAGCAAAGTCATTCGGTCTGCCGCTTACCGTCGAGACTTGCCCGCATTACTTGCACTTTGCCGCCGAAGAAATCCCGGATGGCGTTACTGAATTCAAGTGCTGTCCGCCGATTCGGGAACGTGAGAATCGCGAACAACTTTGGGACGCACTGCGCGACGGCACGATCGACATGGTCGTTTCGGATCATTCACCGTGTCCACCAGAAATGAAGCTGCGCGAGCAGGGCGAGTTCATGAAGGCCTGGGGCGGAATTTCTTCTTTGCAACTACGACTGCCGGTGATGTGGACAGAAGCAAACGGGCGCGGCTTCGATCTGCCACAGCTCGTCGAATGGCTTTGCGCTGCGCCGGCGCGCCAGGTTGGATTTAAGTTGAAAGGAACGATCGAGGTAGGCCGCGACGCAGACGTCGTGATCTGGAATCCCGAACGCGAATTCACTATTAGTCCGTCGATGCTTCATCACCGGCACAAGCTGACGCCTTACGCCGGCGAGTCTTTGCGCGGGGTCGTAGAAAAAACCTTCCTTCGCGGGCAGATGGTTTATGATGGCGGCGAATTTTGTGGTTATCCATTGGGGCGGATTGTATTGCGTCAGCAATAGCCGCAAGAAGGCACAAAAAGCACAAAAGAAAATGCAAGAGGCTAACGATCGAAGTCGGCTCATCGAAAATCTACTCCGGCCCGAAATGATTGATCTATTTCCTTTTGTGCTTTTTGTGCCTTTTTGCGGCTATAAATTCCTATGGACTTCACTGAACTAATCGATCTCGCACAGGAACGTCTCGGCGGCGCGGTGCTTTTCGCCAACGATGATTTCTTTGCGCCCAAGGAAAACCTTCTGAAATCTGCCGCGCCGGTTTTCATCGAAGGCAAATACACCGATCGCGGCAAATGGATGGACGGTTGGGAGTCGCGGCGGCGGCGCACGCCGGGATTCGATTGGTGCATCATCCGTCTCGGTTTGCCAGGAGTCATTCGCGGCGCTTTGGTCGATACGAGCCACTTCAAAGGTAACTATCCTGAGCAAAGTTCATTGGAAGCCTGCGCGATCGATGGCTTACCTGCGACTGAGCAATTGATTACCGAATCGATCGGCTGGATTGAGATTCTGCCGGTGTCGAGTCTCAATGGCGACTCGCTTAATCCCTTTTCGATCGCAAACGATCAGCGCTGGACACATCTTCGTTTCAAGATTTACCCGGATGGTGGCGTGGCGCGCTTGCGGGTTTATGGCGAGGTCATGCCGGATTGGGATCGCTTAAAACGAATCGGCCAGATCGATCTCGCGGCAGTTGAAAACGGCGGCGTGGTTTTGTCCTGCAGCGACATGTTTTTTGGGCACCGGCATAATTTGATCATGCCGGGACGCGCGCTGAACATGAGCGACGGCTGGGAAACCAAGCGACGACGCGGCCCCGGACACGATTGGACCATCATCAAGCTCGGCGGGCGCGGGCACATCAAGCATCTGGAAGTCGATACGTCCTGGTTCAAAGGAAATTTTCCCGAGAGTTGTTCGCTCGAAGCGTGCGATGCCGCTGACGCGTCACTTGAAAAACTGCAAGACGCGGCGTTTGATTGGAAACCCGTGCTGTCGCGGACGAAGTTGCAGGCGCACACTCGTCACTATCTTGATGAAGTGATGGATGTCGGCATTACTTCACACGTCCGTTTCAATATTTTCCCGGATGGGGGCGTGAGTCGTTTGCGAGTTTACGGCACGATTGAAGATTGATTCACTTGTTCATTGAACCATTGAACCAATGAACCAATGAATCAATGAGTCAATCAATTGAGTGGCTGAATGAGTTATCTGCGGATGCAGCCAAGAACGAGTTCCTCAAATGCTGCGGCTCGACACCTTGGGCATCCGCGATGAGCGCAGCACGACCGTTTGCGAACGATGACGCACTCTTTGCCAAAGCTGACGCCGTTTGGTGGTCGCTAAGCACGGAGGATTGGCTCGAAGCATTTCGCGCTCATCCGAAAATTGGCGAGAAGAAAGCGGCTGCGGCTCAAGCAGAGCAAGCTGAAAGCTGGTCGGCGCAGGAACAATCGGGCGTAGCGAGCGCCAAATCGCAAACCAAAGATGAACTTCTTCAATTGAATCGCGAATACGAGGATCGATTTGGGTTTATCTTTATCGTTTGCGCCAGCGGCAAGTCTTCGGAAGAGATGCTTGCGATTCTGAACAGCCGAATCGGCAACGATCGCGAAACCGAACTGCGTATCGCTGCCGAGGAGCAAACAAAGATCACGAAACTGAGGTTGCGGAAACTGTTGGGGTGAACTATTTCCAAATCGACACGGTCAGGTCAAGGATCGAAGCGGCATTCGCCAACGTTGAACGACCGGACTTCAGATCGATTCTCACTTTGGGATGTTGCGAAGATCATGAAGAAGATTTTGCCTGGTATCGCCAACATTCATGGCAGGAGTTAGTGGAAAAGATTCGAACGGACTGGCTTGATCCAATTGAGTTTTCTTCGTTGCACCCCGTCGCCTACCACTATTTTGTGCCGGGAGTGCTTTTGACGACGCTCGATTCGGTTGGCAAGGACGTGGGATGGTACGGCTTTGGCGGACAGGATTGGCTGCGTAACTTGATCCCATTCAAAGATCGGACCGAAGCTTTCCGTCGCGATTACGTGTCTTGCTTTAGTGAGCAGCAAATTGAGGCGGTAGTGAGCCAGCTTGAATTATTTCAACGGGCCGTGGTTGAACAACGTGGCTATCTTGATGACGATCTGGCGCGCGCGATCGATAAGGTCTGGGTAACAGCTAAATGACTACAATCACCACGCACGTGCTCGATACTTCGCGCGGCCGTCCGGCCGAAGGCGTGCCCGCAACGCTGGAAATTGAAGCCGCGGGCGGCTGGAAATTGATCGGCAAAGGAACAACTAACGCTGATGGCCGAATCACCGATCTGGTTTCCAACGAAACAAACCTAAGCGCCGGAGTCTATCGTTTGATCTTCGATACGGCCAGGTATTTCGCGAATCAGCAAACCGAGAGTTTTTATCCGCAAGTCACAGTCGTTTTTCGAATTGAAGATCCTGTTCAGCACTATCACGTGCCGTTGCTGCTCAGTCCGTTCGGCTATTCGACCTATCGGGGCAGTTGATTTGGAGTGCGGTGGCAAGCGCAGCGCGACACCGCTTTGGATTTCAGATTGGAATGAAAAGCGCCGTCGCCGCTTCGCTCTGCCGGCGCACTCCAAAAATGAACATCAATCCAACCATCAGTGAATGGCTCAACCTCATCGCGCGCTGGGTCCACGTGTTCGCGGGCATCATGTGGGTCGGGACAACGTATTACTTCACCTGGCTCGACGCGCGTATGACCGAAGAAGAGAAAGCGCTCGCAAACACCGGCAAAGCTCCGCAGATTTGGATGGTGCACAGCGGCGGCTTCTATGTTGTTGAGAAGCGAAAAGTGCCCGATGAACTTTCGCGCAAGCTGCATTGGTTCAAATGGGAAGCTGGCACGACGTGGTTGAGCGGTTTTGCGCTGCTCATCATCGTCTATTACCTCGGCGGTGGCGCGCTGGTAGATCGAGACGTTTCAGACATCGGCATCGGGGCCGCGATCGGAATCGGGATCGCGACGCTGGTTTTTGGTTGGCTGATCTACGACTTGCTGATGATTTCACCGCTCGGCCGTAACGAAAAGCTGTTTGCTGTCGTAGCTTATCTGCTGATCGTCGGGACAGCCTATGGATTGACGAGATTTTTGAGCGGACGGGCGGCTTATGTTCACGTCGGCGCGCTCTTCGGAACGATCATGGCTGCGAACGTCTGGATGCGGATCCTGCCCGCGCAGCGAAAGATGATTGCCGCAATTCAGGCCGGCAATAAACCTGACGAGAGACTTGCCGCCCAGGCAAAACTGCGTTCGAAACAGAACACTTTCATGGCCGTGCCCGTCGTCTTCCTGATGATCAGCAATCACTTCGGCGGCACCACGACCGGCGGGTACGACTGGATTCACATGATTATTCTGATTCCCGTTGGCTGGCTGGCCGCGAAGTTCATTCGGCGGGCTTAGGTAGTTTGGGAACTATCTGGTTTGTGGCGGCGTCTCTAGCTTGTTCAGCGGTCCCTGGTTTTTCTCAATGAAAGTCCTTTTGCTAGTCGCGACGGTTTTCATTCTCGGATGCGCGGACACGCGCGCCCAAACTCCGGCCAGCTCTCCGTATGCCAATCCAAACATCCCGACAAACGCGCCGGAAATATCTGAAGGGGACGTTCTCAAAGTAGATACGAGACTCGTCCATGTTCCCTTCCTCGTTATGGATCGCAAGCACGGCCCAGTGACAAAGCTCGGACAAGAGCACTTTCGAGTTTTCGAAGACCGCGTAGAGCAGACAATTGCCAATTTCGAATCGATTGAACAGCCTTTGACGGCGGCGCTTTTGCTGGACATGAGTCCTTCCACGCGCTTCCGTGTCGAAGACATAAAGGAAGCCGCGCTCGCGTTTGTAAATCAGTTACGCGCAAATGATCGTCTCATGGTTATGTCTTTCAGCGATCACGTGCAAGTGCTCATCGAGCTTACCGTCGATCGCGAAGCAGCTCGCCGGGCGATTAAGAGCGCTACCCAGGGAAGTGCCACCCGCTTGTTTGACGCAATTGAGTACGCGAATGAAAAGCTGAAAGCGATTCAAGGGAGGAAAGCCCTGGTTCTTTTCACCGACGGCATTGATAACGGAAGCCAGTTTGGTACCGCGCAGAATACTCTTTACACCGCTGAAGAGTCGGACCTGCTTGTCTATCCCGTCCAATACGATACGTTTGCTGATGTAACTGACTATGTGCGAATGGAAATATCGACCGGTATGAAGAAAACGACGGAAAGGGTTTATCCGCCGGGCTTGGGACCCAAGGACTATGAACGCGCCATATCCTATTTGAAAGATTTAGCGGACCGGTCTGGCGGGCGTTTCTACCACGCGGACCATCTGCAGGGAGTTAAGCGCGCGTTTTCGTCGATCGCCGCAGAACTCCGCAGCCAGTATATGCTCGCTTACTATCCGCACGCGGATGCGGCGGAAAAGAGCAGACGTGAAATCGACGTGCGTGTTGACCAACCCGGCTTGGTGGTGCGGGCCCGACGAAGCTACGTTCGGTAATCGCGGGGCTTTGAGTCATTTGCCCTTGCGCCCGCTTGCCATCCTCACAATCGTTTCAAACTCTTCTTTCGTCACCGGCATAACCGACAGTCGCGATTGCCGCACCAGCAACATATTGCTCAGCTTCTGATTGGACTTGACCGCCTCGAGCGTTACGCATTCCTTCAAAGGTTTCACTGGTTTGAGATCGACGGCGATCCATTGGGGATCGTCAGCGGTGGGATCGGGATATGCAGCTTTGGCGACTTCAGCAATGCCGATTACGCATTTGCCACTGCCCGAATGATAGAAAAGTACGCGATCGCCGACTTTCATCTGACGCAGATTGTTACGCGCTTGAAAGTTCCGCACGCCGGTCCAATCCGTGCGCCCGTCGCCGACAAGATCGTCCCACGAATATGTCTCCGGTTCCTGCTTCACCAACCAAAATCCCGATGGTTCGGCGGCCTTCTTTGTTGAGGTTGATTTCTTTGAGTTGGGTTTCTTCTTGTTAGTCATAATTCGTCGCGATTAGCGCTGCCCTCCCTGACGGTCGGGCTTCTGACAAGCGGCTCTTTCTTGCGATACAATCTTTTTCGTTAGTCTAGTTCAAAGCGAAAGTGATCGAAAGCAATCATGGCTAAACTTAAAGAAGGCGACAAGGCGCCGGATTTCGCAGTGCCGGATCAGGAAGGTAACGTAGTTCGCTCGAAAGATTTGCGCGGCAAGAAAATCGTTCTTTATTTCTATCCCAAAGACGACACGCCTGGCTGTACGAAAGAGGCTTGTTCGTTCCGCGATTCATTCGCGAAATTCAAACGCCGCGGCATCGAATTGTTCGGCGTTTCGCTGGACAGCGAAAAGTCTCACCAAAAATTCATCAACAAATTCAGCTTGCCGTTTCGTTTGCTTGCTGACACTGATCGAAAACTTTCCGAGAGCTTCGGCACTTACGGCGAGAAAAAATTCATGGGCCGCACTTACATGGGCAACAACCGCATGACTTTTTTGATTGACGAAAAAGGTAAGATCAAAAAGATCTTCAGCAAAGTCAAGCCCGAAGATCATGCGGACGAAGTGCTGTCGGCTTTCAACGAGTGAGGTTAGCGGCTCGTCAGCCGCTGGCACTCTTCGCCTTTCCGATCCCGGTCTTAATCGAGCGCTTTTTGCCTTTCGCTGAAGGTTTGCGGCCGGGCATCAGAACGCCGACGGTACTGAATGAAGCACTGAGGCTAGGCTTTCGTTTTGAGCCGGTCCCTTGCGCCTTTGTGAGTTCTTCCAACGCCTCGTTCACAAAATACATGCGCTGATGGCGCACAATTTGGGTGCGAATTTCGCGCGTCCAGAGCAGTAAATTCGCCAGTGCGTCGCAAACTTCGTCCTTTGGGAGCTTGGTAACCGCAGCAATTTCCTTTTGAGTATGCGCGCCGCAGCGGATCGCTTCGCGTACGCGATCGGCCGGCGAAAGCTTTCGCAGCATCCGGGCAATTCGTCGCGATGAAAACGCTGATTTCGGATCGACTGTCAGCCGTGTGCGATCGGAAGTTGCGGTGCTTCCGTGCTTAACTCGCGCTTTCTTGTATTCGCGCAAGGCTTGTCGGCTGATCGTGATTTTTTGTCTGATGCAGCGTTTGCAATAGAGATTCAATCCATCTTTGCGGGCACGGCAAACGCCAAATTCCGAAAGCGGCAGCGACTCTTCACATCGCGGGCACCGCTTCAACTCAATTTCGCTAACTTCGGCTAATAACGTCACGTTCGTCTCCACCAGTCGATGATGAAAATAATGAATTTTGAAAACAGAAAACCTTTGGCGGCTGACCTGCGAAAGCCGCCTGACACCCTTTGATTCGATCCACCCTGTATGAACTAGGTTGGCGATTGTTATCCGGAGCGGGACCGGAAAAAATTTCCGCCATCGACTGCCGGCAATGTCGTCAGACGTTGCGCGGCGAGGCCCTTACATGTCAACGCATCCGAAACAAAGCGTGACGAGGTTGGTCGCTGGATATGCTGACGATAACTTTGCGAGGTCGAATAATTGCCGCCGGGATTTCAACTGCCACACTCGTCAACTCGCCACTGCGCTTTGCCTCAGAACAAACAAGGGATCGGCATTATATTTATCGAGAGATTTTTTGCAACTTGTTTCGCGTGTTGTGTTGGTCCAATCGTGATCATGATCACTTTTCCGTTTCAATCTTACATGAAAAAATTTTTTCTCTTTCGCAACACGTGTAGACAGAAACGATTACGACGCATAGCGGTCTGCGCGATCGATTGATGAAAGAATGATTCGCGTCAGAATTTCAGATCACCACTCGATTAGATCAAGCAACAAATACGCGCCCTTTAGATTCCGGCATAAAGCGTTCGCCAAAAGTCTGTCGCAAAACCTTTGTGGCCCAACGTCGTGGGCCAACTATTAGTGGATTCGAAAGTAATTACGATCGCGCGAAAAAAGTTTCGCGAGATGAAGAATTGTTTTTTGATCGGATTGCTGCGTTAGCCTACGCGAAGAAGAACGACCACGTGATTCCAGCCAGCACGGCCAACTGAAGGCTCATCGAGAATGCGTCGACATCCCGGACGATTTCGATTTAGCCAACCGATCGGCCAATTCTGTGAACATCGCGCGGCTGTGCAAATCGCCAAAGTAGTTTTGAAAGGGTAAGTTACGCTTCCACAGTTGGTTTTATCCACAGGATTTCAACAGATTCTGTGGAAATTGTTCTCCGAGAATTTCTTAAGGAAAACCAGGAATTATCGAGATCCCACGGCCGGACGATCTTTCAAACGGAAGACGAACTTGAGACCTGACCAGATGTCATCAACGGCGCACACCTTCACATCAACCAAACCATTTGCGAGACCGATATCGCGCACAATATTTTCATTCAGATCGGTGACCACGCCTGACGCTTTCTTCGGCCAGGAGATCCAAAGCGTTCCTGTCGGCGTCAGCTTCGCAGCCTGAAGTGAAAACGCAGTCTCCAATTCGCGTTTACTCTTAACAAACATCAGAATAAAGTCGCGCGGCTGCGACGCGCGCGTATTTATCTTCACGCCTTTCGGCAAACCAAGTTCATTTACAAAACCCGCTGGTGCATTCACGAACGCGGCGTTCGAGTTCTCTTTGATTCCCAACTTCTTCACGAGTGGCGTTGTGGAATATCCAGCCATAGAACTATTCGTTGATGACGACTTCGCCAAAGTTAATGCCGCGCTTCTCGCGACCGAGCGCGATCACCAAGGCAGCGCCGGCAAAGACTGTGGCCGCCGTGGCTGACATCGCCATTGCATAACTCATTCTTTCGGCGAACAAGGCTTCAATGTAGGCCACCGAACCTGCCACCAGGACACCGCATTGATAAGCAAAACCGGGAAGGAAACCGCGAACTGAATTAGGCGATAGTTCAGAAAGATGTGCCGGAATAATCCCCCAAGCCCCCTGAACCATGAACTGCATGAGGAACGCTCCGACAATCAGCAGCGTCAACGATGGGGCAAACGCCCAGAGCGGAACCGCACCGATGGCGCACACCAAGGCGATGATCATGGAACGACGACGACCAATCCGATCAGACAAGAGTCCAAACAGGATTCCTCCCGTAATCGCTCCGATCATAGAAATCGCGGTTACTGTCAAACGCTGAGTTGGACCGAAACCCCAATACCGCTCGAGAAACGTGGGATACATATCCTGTGTGCCGTGCGAAACGAAGTTCATCATAGTCAGCATAATCAGCAGGAATAGAAAAAGTTTCCAGTGCGATGCAATTGCGCGCCCTAATTGGCCCCAGCTCTCGTGACGAGCGCTCTTCCACACCTCTGACTCCTTTACGCGAAATCGCACAAAGAGAGCCAATAGTGCAGGAAGTCCTCCGATGAAGAACAGTGGCCGCCAACCCCAGCGAGGAAGCACGATTAACGAACAGATCGCGGCAAGAAGGTAGCCAACGGCGTATCCTTCCTGGAGCAACCCAGATAAGACGCCACGTGAATTGCGCGCCCATTCCGATTCCGAACAAAGATCGAAGTACCAGGAAAGTGGCGTAGTTGGGAGCCAAACCCGAAAGCACCTCGATGACCGAATAAAACACCAGAACAAACATGAGAGGTGGTCGTCTGCCATAACGGTCTGCAATCAATCCGAAAATGAGTGCTCCGACAGGACGAAAGCCAAGTGTGAGTGCAAGTGAGAGAGCAATATCTTTGTCTGGACGATGAAACTCTCTGGCGATCCCGGTAAGGGTCACAACCACCAGAAAGAAATCGAAAGCCACAAACATCCAACCCAAAAAGCCCGCGAGAAGCGCAGCGCGATGACCATCCGGTACTTCGGGCGATTTACTCATGCAATTGATTCAGACCGTTAGTTGAACGACGACGAAAGCGGCGCGATACTAAACTCTGCGAGAAGAGGGTTCAAGCGAATTGTTAGCTCGGCGACAACGGTCAAAGGGAATAGAGCGTCTCAAAATTGGTATTTGTGTTAGTAAGCTAGGGTCTGTCACGACTAATTAGACGGAAGATGCTGATTAAGAAACCGGACGAAATCAAATCGAGCGAGATCACGGATCAGAAAGTCTATCTGAACCGCCGTCTATTCATCCGTGGAGCCGTTCTGGCTGGTTCAGTCGCGGCCACTGGACTGCTGTATCGAAAACTCAATCCGCCCGCTGCCGTGGTCGAGGAGCAGCCCAAAATAGCCGGCATCGTCAAGCCGCCTTCGGATGAATCGATGCGTCAGGGGTTCAAAGTTAATGAAGCCCCAACGTCGTTCGAGGACATCACGAACTACAACAATTTTTACGAGTTCTCGACTGAGAAGCGATCAGTTGCTTCGGAAGCACGTGGTTTCATAACGCGCCCCTGGACAGTTGAAGTGGGCGGACTGGTCAATAAGCCAAAGACATTCGACCTCGATGATTTGCTGAAGCTTGCGCCGCAGGAAGAGCGCATCTATCGGCATCGCTGCGTCGAAGCGTGGTCGATGGTCATTCCGTGGGTTGGATTTTCCTTGAACGCGCTGCTGAAACAGGTCGAGCCGTTATCAACGGCGCGATATGTCGCGTTTCAGACGCTGCTCGATCCGAAGCGTCTGCCGAATCAGAGCACCAGTGTGCTCGATTGGCCGTATGTTGAAGGGCTGCGACTTGATGAAGCAATGCATCCGCTGACGATTTTGGCGACGGGACTTTACGGAGGCACGCTGCCGCCGCAGGATGGTGCGCCGATTCGTTTGGTCGTGCCGTGGAAGTACGGATACAAGGGAATCAAGTCGATCGTGAAGATTAGTCTGGTAGCAGATGAGCCGCCCACAACCTGGAATATTCAAGTCCCGGAATGGTACGGGTTTTATTCGAATGTGAATCCAAACGTGAGCCAGACGCGTTGGAGCCAGGCGACCGAACATCGAATTGGAGAATACAGTTCGCGGCCTACCCTTCTGTTCAACGGCTATGCTGAGCAGGTCGGCCATTTGTACCAGGGAATGGATTTGAACGTGAATTACTGATGGAGCTATCAGCTGTCGGCTTTCAGCTTTCAGCTTTCAGCTTTCAGCCAGAGACGGAGAATGGTTGCTGATGGCTGACTGCTGATAGCTGACTGTTGAAAGCTTCTCCAGCATGAAAGACACACGATTCCCCAAACTCGTCCTGTTCATCAACAGCCTGGTGCCTCTGGCGTTGTTGCTCTGGGACGTTGCTCGGCATCAAGTCGGCGCGAATCCGCTGGAGTTCGTGACGCGCACGACGGGAATGTTGACGCTTGTTTTTCTCTTGATTTCGCTGGCCGTCACGCCATTGCGACGAATTACCGGTCTGAATTGGCTGATCAGATTTCGGCGAATGCTTGGGTTGTTTGCTTTCTTTTACGGTTCACTTCACCTGATGACGTACGTCGCGTTCGATCGGTTCTTTCATTTCACAACGGTTCCCGCGGATGTTTTGAAGCGGCCGTTCATCGCGATTGGCTTCACCGCGTTTGTCTTGATGTTGCCGTTAGCGATTACTTCGACCGATAAAATGGTGAAGCGGCTCGGCGGTAAACGTTGGGCGCGCCTGCATAAAATCGTTTACGTCTCTGGCGTCTTGGGAGTGCTGCACTACTACATGCTGGTGAAATCTGATGTCCGGATCCCGCTGACGTTTGCGTTCGTGTTGCTTTTGCTGCTGGGCTTCAGAGTTTTGGCGAAGTATTACAAAGGTCCTATTGCTTCGAGTAGCATTGTGCCACCGCGTTAACGCCCGATCCGCTCGCTACTGCTCGCGGTACTGTAACGTCGTATAATGCGGGCCGTGCTCGATCCAACCAAACGATTTTCCAAGCGGGTCGAAAACTACATCAAGTATCGTCCCGGCTATCCCGCCAAGATCATTCCTTTGCTTGAATCTGAATGCGGTCTGACACCGCGGTCTGTAGTTGCAGACTTGGGCTCAGGCACCGGATTTCTCACTAAACTTTTTCTCAAGTACGGCAACAAAGTTTTTGGCATCGAGCCAAACGTCGATATGCGCGCAGCAGGCGAGAAGCTGCTCGCAAAATATCAGAATTTCACTAGCGTAGATGCCAGTGCCGAAGCAACCACGCTTCCGAATCATTCGATTGATTTGATTGTTGCCGGCCAGGCCTTTCACTGGTTCGACCGGGCGAAAGCAAAGCCGGAATTTCAGCGCATCCTGAAGCCGGGCGGTTGGGCCGTTCTGATTTGGAATGGGTTCCGCGTCGAAACCAGCCCGCTGAATAACGGTTATCAGGAAATTGTGCTGCGTTACGGCACCGACTACAAAGAGGTTGCGCGGGAAATTAACGGAATCGATGTCGAGTCGTTTTTCGCGACGGAGCCTTATAAGCGCGCGCGGTTCGCGTTCAGTCAGATGTTTGATTTTGAAGGGTTGAAGGGACGACTGCTTTCGTCGTCTTACGCGCCGGAATCAAGCGATCCAAACTTTGACAAAATGATCGACGAGTTGCGCTCGCTCTTCGATGCTAACCGGAAAGACGACAAAATTGATTTCAATTACGAAACGGAAGTTTATTACGGGCGAGTAACGTAGCTAGTGCGCGGCAATTCTCGCCAGCGCATGCGCCAGATCCATTCGCGTGAAGGCGCCCTGCGGATTGAAGCTCGTCCCATTCGTTCTGATCAATCCGTTTTGAACCGCGACGGCCACATAACCGCGCAACGAACTCGGAATCCACGCAGCGTCAGAATAAGTAAGCGTGTAGGTGCCCGTCTCTGCCTGCTGGCGCAACCCTGCCGCGCGAACTAACGCTACCACGGCCGTCAGTCGATCGACGGCGGTATCCGGCTGGAACGGCCCGCCGGTGCTAATCGAGGGAAACAGCGCGCCATTCGGCGAAGCTTGTGCGCTCTCGACGAACAGCATCATCGTGTGATCGCGAACGTCAGTGTAGTTGGATTGTCCCGGCAGATACTGCGGCACGCGCGCGCCCTGCACCAAGGCCGCGGCGAGATTCGCGCGAGTCACTGCGAGATTAGGGCGGAATCGAGTTCCAATCGGCGCGATGGTCAACGAACGGAATGCTTGATCGATCTCGCCAACCGATGCTGAATCCATACCAACCAAATCGGAAAGAGCTGGATAATTCGCGATCGTGACTCGCAAGACACCGACGTAAGTTTGCGACCACGATTGGCTGCCCGTGTTTGCTAACGTGGTTCCGGCCGGCGCGGTGCCCGCGGCGGTTGCGACACGCGCTTTCCAAGCACCAGCGGCAGGCGCGCTGACGAGCGCTCGTTGTCTCCGACCCGTCAATCCCGGGGCGTTTAGGTGATCGGCCGCCGCCTGCTGCGTTCCGCTCGCATCAAGTACCGCCAGGTTCAGGTTTGCGGGATTCACCACGTCACCCCAGGCGACTTGGACGGAGGCGAGCAAAGCGTTAGCTGGAATATTCAGCGATGAATCGCTATTCGATCCGGGCGTGGCGTTGCCACTGAACGTCTGTGAGCTATTAACGAAAGTGACTTGGCCTTGATAAGCCATGCCACGCCATCCGCCAAACCTTCTCTGCGAAAACGCTGCTTCAAGCACGGCGGCCTGCGCGTTCAGCATTCCGGCGCCAACCTCATACATGTAATACGGCGGTAGCGGCGTCGCCGTGCGTTGGAGGATATCGCGCACTTGCGCTGGGGTGAGATTTGGATTTGCTTCGAGCATCAGAGCGACCACCCCGGCGACCTGCGGCGCTGAAAAGCTGGTGCCATTTCCGGTCGTGTAATACGGAAGTTCACTCGCGGCCAATGAGGCATCATTCGCCGCAAGACCATCGACGGTCGTCACCGCGGCTACGGTAGAAGCACGCAAGCTGACGGTATTGACTCCGGGCGCAACGATGGTTGGATGGAAGAGCGGGCTGCCAAAGTCGCCACGTGATGAAAAGTCCGCAAGGTGACCGAGATTGTCGGTCGCGCCGGTGCTGATCACCCACGGCGCAACGGAATATGGATTCAACGAATCGGTTCCGGGCCCGGTGTTTCCCGCCGAGAACACAATGTTGACGCCGTTATCAGTCAGCATCTTCGTTGCAATGTTCACGGGATCGTTAACGTCGAATACGGTATTCGCAGAGAAGCTGCAATTGACCACGCGCACGTTGAAAGCTGTCGCGTTCGCCAACAAGTAATCGAATCCTGAAAGCACGAAGAGCAGACTCGCGTCACCCGCGCTCAATCCCAGAATGTTCGCTCCGGGCGCAACTCCCGCGTACTTGCCGCCTGATTGCTGGCCGGTTCCCGCGATTACGCCGGCAACGAAGGTTCCGTGGCCGTAGGCTTGATCGGTGTTTTGCAGACTCGACGTGGCCATCGGATAATTGAATCCGACGCCAAGGCTTTGCGTGTCGGCCAGCTTAATATTCTGCACGACGCGGCCTGATAAGTCGCCGTGGGTTCCATCAACACCGGTATCGAGCACCGCGACGGTAACGCCGCGACCGCTGACGGCAAGACCTCTATTGGCTCGAGTCAAATCAGCGTTGCGACGAACGCGTTCGACTCCCGTAATATTTCGCGCCGCTACGTCCAGATTCCATTGCAAAGTTCGGTTGCCGTAAATCGATCGCACCGCCGGCAGATGGGATATCGCCGCAAGGCGCGCCTTTGTCGTCGTCACGGCGACCATCGGCAACATGCGATAGCGCGTGCCACCAAGAACGCCAACGTTTTGCAGATCCGCAATGTCCGCATCGGTCGGCGCATGATGAAAGATAATCACCGCATCGACGTTGCTGTCGTCGGTCAGGCGATTCAGCAGCACTGCGAGTTCAGGATCCACGCTTTGAATACCAGTTTGTCCGACTCTCGCGTTCAGCGCGGAAGTCAGGGCGTTAGTGCCAGTCTCGACCAAACTATCCGCGCCGCTGATGGTGATTCCGTCCGCGCCTGAGACAGTGATTCCAGTCGTGCCGATAACCGTGATCGAAGTCGGCGGGATTGCGTAGAGCACACCATCTGCTCCTAACGCAGTGATGGTGTCCGCGCCGCTAATCGTAATTCCGTCTGCGCCGCTGATCGTAATTCCGTCTGCTCGACCAATATTGCGGGTGTCGGCGCCGCTCGCGGTGATGCCATTCGTGCCTGTAGCGATGAGACTGTCTGCACCGCTAATCGTAATGCCCGTAGGATTGCGAATCGTGACTGAATCCGCGCGATAGGTGTTGCCATCGGCACCACTGATGGTGATTCCGTCGGCGCCGCTGATTGTTATCCCGTCCGCGCGATTGATCGCCGTCGAATCAGCTCCTGATGCCGTGATTCCATCGGCTCCCGATGCGGTAATGCCGTCGGCTCCCGATGCAGTAATACCGTCGGCGCCACTGACCGTGATTCCGTTTGGATCAAACGCCAGCACGCCGTCGGCGCCGCTCACCGTGATACCGTTCGTGCCGGTATAAAGAATCCCATCAGCACCGCTGACGGTGATTCCGTTCGCACCCGTGATCGTCAGTCCCGCCAGCGCCGGAACAGAACTGAGCAAAAGCACCAGAGTCAGTGCGATCAGCCGTTCAAATTTTCTGAATAGGTCTCGTATCATTAATCAACAAGCCATCGCCACGGTCGGGTCAAGACAGTAGCTTGTCTGGGCAGTCAGGCGAGAGTACGAAAAACTGAGACGACGCGCGGATTCTACTAACCCAAATACTTCTGTTTGTTGCGGTCGCCTTGCAATTTTGTTCTCGGTTTCGCCGTTATTTTCAGCTTCCCACCAACTCATGAAATGTCTTCTGGGTCTGCGTTGCCGGCTCGACGCCTAGCTCCTTTTGCAAAAGTCCACGCAGGGTTTCGTACTGCTCCTTCACCGCGACGCGATTGCCGAGCGCGGCATGCGCGCGCATCACCAAACAATGAATATCCTCGCGAAACGGATCGTCGCGCAGAATCCTTTGCGCCAGGTCCATCGCGCGAAGGAATTCCTGTTTCTTTTCCGCGACCGCAGCCAGCGATTCAAGCATGCGCAGGTATTGCTCGCGATAATACGAGCGTTGCTCTTCGACCCAATCTTCGTAGCTTCCCTGCATGAACTCGCCGCGATAAACCGCGACGGCCTTTTCATACAAATCGATGCAGCCGTCAAAGTCGCGCTCGCGGCGCGCGGCCTCGCCTTCGGCAATCAATCGGTCGAATCCTTCAGTGTCGATGCGGTAAGAAAACTCCGGGCTGAGCTGATATTCGCCGTCCCGATAGGCGAGAAAGTTCTGCTTCAAAGGCTGATTGCTGTTCAACGCCTTGCGAACGTGCGACATCGTCGGGTGAAAATTTTTCTCGATTGTTTTGAGCTCGGTATCGCGCCAAAACAGATCGATGATTGAATCTTTCGGGGCGCGACGGTGCGGCCGCGACGCGATGAAGCAAAGGATGTCTCGGGCGCGTCGCGTCGTCCATGCGTCAGCCGCGAAAGGCCGCGCGGAATCGCGAAAGATTTCGATTGGGCCCAGCATGTTGATGGTCAAATCAACCAGCGGAGGCGAGGTGAGAATCGACTTCTGTTGGGCAATGATGGGAGCGGCTTGTTGTGATACTTGCACGCCTCGCAAATCTGCAGGCAGCAAATCCTGCGCGTCTTCTGAAGCGAACAGCGCCGGATGCGAAGCGATCTCTTGATGCAGCCAATATTCGTAATCGTATCGGGCGGCCAGATCGAGCGCGCGGCGTAACTGCTCGAGCATCTGCGGCTCACGATCGGCATTCAATTCACACTGAGCCAGCCCGGTACAGCATTGGGCTTCGTAATAGCAAAGTCCGCGCTCGCGAAAATAATTCAGCGCCGGTGTAAATTCGTCACGCGCGGCTTCAGGATCGGGAAGCGCCAGCAAGATCCGTCCGCGCGTGAGCCGCGCCGTGAAATGACCGATTGGATTTTTGTCGGCGGGCCGACGTTCCAGCAGTCGATCGATCTGCGACAAGGCGCGCGGCGCATCGCCTGCTTTCAAACTAAGAAGCGCGCGTTCTTCCAGCAGTTCGACGCGCGACAAATCGATTCCCGCTTCGTCGTAACTTCGCGCCGCGCGTTCATAGAATTCGCCGGCGCGAACCAGGTCGCCGCGCTCTCGATACAAATTGCCATAGGCTTCGAATGCTTCGCCGACCTGCCCAATCATATTGAAAAGCTGACAACCCTCGAGCGCAAAATCGAGGTGCTGCTCGCTCTTTTCCATCTCGCCGCGATAAAGATGGCAACGCGCGATGTTCAAATGCGCCGTTGCTTCCTGCGGAATCAGCGGCAAGTCAGAGTCGCGGCGCAGCATCCGGGTCAACCAACGCAAAGCCTCGCCAAAATCGCCGCGCATCATGGCCGGCAAACCAAGGTTGTGCGTGATCAGTCGAGCGTGAAGCTCGTCGTGCTGTTCTTCGGCCGATTGCAGCGCCACGCGGAATTCACGGTCCGCCGCCGCCCACTCGCCCTTCGTAGCCAGACAAAGCCCGCGCGTATTCGCACATTTGGTGCGCACGACTGAATTCGGCGGCGTTAGTTCAACCGCGCGATCCAAATATTCGAAGGCCGCATCGTAATCGCCCCGACGACGGGCAATCGTCGCCATGGAATGCAGAGCCTCGGCTTCGCCTTCCTCGTCGCCAATTCCTTTGAGCGAAGCGATCGCGCGCCGCAACAGGCTCTGCGCCGATTCAAAGTCACCTCGCAACCGAGCAACCTCGGCGCGATACGCCAGCGCGCGCGGATGCGCATCAAGCGACGCCGCCGGCAACGCTTCGGCCAGCGATGCCAGCGATGCCAGCTTTCCCGAGCCAATCCATTCGCCGCCGTGAATCTCGATCAGTTCAGCGGCGCGATCGAAATTCTCACCTTCGAGCAGGTGGCGCACGGCGGCTTCCCACGCGCCGCGCGTAAGGAAGAATTCCGCGCAACGCGCATGTTCGGCGGCCACGCCGGCCAAGCCAATCTCTGCCCGCAGACGTCGACGAAGGAAGCTTTGGAACAGCGGATGGAGTCGATATTCTTCTCCGGTTCGGTCACTCGCAACCGTCATGAAAACATTTCCGCGGACAAGCGCCGGCAACACCACCGATGATCTGACTTCAGGAAACAAACGCGCGCAGGTTTCGATTGCGACGCGATCCAGCAAAGCGATATGCATTAGAAACTGCTGAACCTCGGGCGGCTCGGCGGCGAATACTTCTTCGGCAAAATATTCGAAGATGTCGCGTTCGGATTGATGCAATACCGCCAGCGGATCGACTGGTTTTCTCTCCGCGCCAATTTGTCGCTGCGCCACCTGACGCACTAGTTGCAAAGCCGTAATCCAGCCATGCGTGCGCTCGCCATACTCGCGCAGTTGCTGCTGCGTCAGCGCCAAACCGAAGACTTTTCTAAACAACTCCTGCGTTTCTTCATCGGTGAACAGCAGATCGGCTCGATCGACGAGCGAGAGCGAATCCTGCGAACGCAGCCGCGCCAGCGAGAGCGGCGGAATCTCGCGCGAGATGATCACGATGTGAATCACGTCTGGAAGGTAAGCAATCAGACGATCGAGCACCGCATGCACCGGCGTATCGCTGCCTAGATGATGATAGTCATCGAGGACTATGATCATCTGCTGCTCGATCCCTTCGAGAATCTCATTCAGGAGCACATCTGCGGCGCGCTCTGGCTGCTGCGCCAACTCCTGTGGCTGTTGCAGGTAAGCAAAAACCGATTCGCCAAAATTCGGGATTCGCTGCTGAATGCCGTACGCGAGATAACCCAGGAACACCGCCGGATCGGCGTCAGTGTGATCAAGTTGATACCAGACATGGGGCCGTTCCTGCTTTCGCAGAAAATCCGCCACCAGCGTTGTCTTTCCCGAGCCTGCATTGGCGGTGACCAGCGTTACGGGCAGCGCGAGATTCGCCTGCAACCGTTCGATAAGGCGGGGCCGCGCCAAAATCTCCGGCGCTGGCCGAGGCGGCAAAAGCTTTGTTCGCAGGAAAAACGCTCCCGAAGCTGTTGCGGTCGACGTCGTCGTAGGCATGACCGCGTCTGAACTTGATCGTTTCTGCCTGGCCATTGAATTTCCCAGCAGAGATGTTTTCAGGATCGAACGGAGCGTAGCATAGCTGAAAGCGCTGGTTCTATCAGAGGGAAAACAGTTTGGGCTTTGCGCGCTGCGTTCAGCACTGAAGACTTGAACCCAGGATTGGTTTCGATCAGGCATTGACCTGCATGTCCGAGGCGCGCTCGGTAGCAAGCGCGCATTACTTGTCCGCGCTAGGGGACATTTGAAACTAGCCCAGCGCTTTAGCGCTGGGTACGCTTTCCGCAATTTGGAAATGAGCCCGCTTTAGCGGGCGACAGATCTTGACTCATAAAACAATCAAGTTTGAAAATCCGGTGTCTGCGGAAGCGAAGTAAATCGAGAATTCTTAAGCGACAGGATCGTGTCGGCCATGGCGCGCCCAGCGCGTCCCGGTGTCGCCGCGAATTCTGAAATGGTTGCAGCGCGGCCGTTCGTCTGGCTCCACGCAATACGCGCGTGCTCTTCGCTCAGACCGTAAGTTTCGAACAGCGCGGTTGCTTCGTCGATAGTGAAAGCTAGCTCACTTTCTTCGACGACACGGAGCATCTGCTTTGAACGCAGACGCCAAAGCGGCGTCGGCGGCAAACTTCGACAGGTGATCAGGACATGCACATCGGCCGGTAAGAGCGGCAAGAATCGACGGAAAAACGGAATCACCCAGTCAGCGTCGTAAACCAGGTGCAGGTCTTCGATGACGATCAGCAGCGCCTCAGACTTCGCATCTGTCAGTTGATAGACGAGCCCCTCGGCGACCAATTCCGCGCGATCGCTCTCAATCGAATCGGTCAGGTCGAGTAATCGATTCGCGTCGATTAGCGGCCGCTGCAATCTGATCGACGCGACAAGATATTCCAGAAACAAATGCAAATCGTTGTCGGCCGCATCGACTTTGTACCAGGACACGGATCGGCCGGCGTGTCGCGCGAAATCTGCGGCCAAAGCAGTCTTGCCGGTACCGGCGCGCCCATTGACGACCGTCGCATTCGCCGACCCAACATTCTCCGCCAGCAACTTCAACAGACGCAGCCGCGTAGTGCGTGCCGTCGCTGCGGGAATAGCGATCTTTTCGTGGATAAAGTGCCCTTCGATTTTCATAAGCCAGTGGGAAATCATCTTTCGTCTGCGTCGGCGCATCGGTAACTTCAGGGAACAATCGAATTATTCAGAGCACCCCTTGAGGAATTCTTGAGTTTTGATTGCGATCAGGATTCCCGTGTGGAAACTGGCGCGAAATTGCGGAGCGAGGTAAACTCTCGCTGCTTCCGAGACCTGTCTAAAGGAGAGAACGATGATCAAGCGAGCCCTCTGCGTCGTCTTTTTATTTGCGGCTGCATCGATTGCCGCCGCGCAACCTGCGCCAACGCAAACGCCTTCGCCGCAAAAGCCGGCCACCCCGCCAGCGCCGCATACAAGTTTGAAGGTCGGTCAGGCTGCGCCGGACTTTACTCTGCCCAGTTCCATCAGCGGACCCGACGGCCGGAAAGTGCGATACAAACTGAGCGACTTCAAGGGTAAGAAGAACGTAGTGCTCGCTTTCTACGTCTTTGCTTTCACCGGTGGTTGAACGAAAGAAATGAAGGCGTATCAGGCTGATATCGCCAAATTCGAAGGCAACGACACACAGGTTTTCGGCGTCAGCATCGACAGTCCTTATGCCAACGCTGAGTTCGCTAAACAGATCGGCGTCACCTTCCCGCTGCTAAGCGACATCAAGCACACGGTGGTCAAGGACTACGGCACCTTCAACGAAGACGGCGGTTATGGAAATCGCGCGACGTTCGTGATCGACAAGGACGGGATCATTCAGCATATCGACGAAGGCAACATAGCCATCGACATCACGGGCGCAGCCGATACATGCAACATCTTGTCGCACAAGAAAGCCACGCAGTAGCGTCGCCGCTGTTTCGCTCCCTCTCCCTCTGGGAGAGGGCAGGGGTGAGGGCGAAGTAGCAAAGATTTAGACACTAACTCTTCTAACTGATAAGACCCTCACCCTAAACCTCTCCCATGGGAGAGGGAATTCACGAACGGAGTTCATGATGAAAAACTCGAAAGTGTTCTTCGCGGCCACTCTGGTCCTATTTGCTTTTGCAGCTTGCAAGTTCGGCTCATCCTCGCCCGCCGCAACTTTCAAAACTTTCTATGAAGCGCAAAAGAAGAAAGACGTCGAGGGAATGAAGAAGACGCTTTCGAAGAGTTCGCTCGCGATGATGGAAAAAGCCGCGAAGGATCAGAAGAAGACCGTCGATCAGGCTTTGACCGAAGGCTTCGAAAGCCCGGGTGCGAAGACCGACAAGGTGCCCGAGACGCGCAATGAAAAGATCGACGGCGACAACGCCACGCTCGAAGTTCAGAACGAAGAGACGAAGAAATGGGACAAGGTTTACTTCGTCAAAGAAGATAAGGATTGGAAGATCGCTCTGGATAAGACGATCGAAGAAATGTTCAAGCAGTTGGGCACTCCTTGACGAAGCGTCGAAAGCTCAACCATCAGAGTCCAGACCCACGCAGCCAGCCTGCAGATCAGTGTCAGTGCTTTTCCGCGGGAAGTAGCTTTAGCGGCGAAACCTCAACCCAGGTCATCGCACTTCCGGTGCGTCCACTTTGACGATCACGCACAGCTACACGCACTTGATAGAGGCCGGGCGGCAATGGCAAAGACTGTTTCCATTTCACGAGCGGGTCAGCCGCCACCGCTTCGCGCGGCACCTCAAGCTTTTGCCTGAAGGTAGAACAGACACCGCGATCGTCAATCGCTGCTCCCAAAACATCCACTATCGCTACCTCTCTGCCGTTCGCGCGGTCAAAAGTGAGATTGCCGCTATCAATCTGCATGGATAGATTCAGAACGGCCCCCTTGCTCATGATATCAACGACGGCAACAAGAGAGGTCGGCACATCACGGCGTGGATAGAGAGAGCCGAGCGCGCTTTTCAGTTCATCCTCGGGCGTCACTTTTGAAGCAGCGATCGCCTTAGCTGGTGCGGGAAGGGCCGGATCAAACAAATGTCGCCGCACCCTCACGCGCAGATCGGGGCGATCCTTGATTGCGACGTCGATCCGTGACTTTCCCGAGCGCTGTTTGTCACTGCCAGGTTTCCAGACCAATAGGTAATAGGTCGAGTTCTCAGCCAAAGCCTGCGAGAGGCCGTCGTCCAATGTATTTGAATTCAGGTAAGAGCGGCCGCCGGTTTCGTCGGCGAGCGTCTCCAGAGGCGCCTGCGGCATTGTGTCCTCGGCTACGGATCTGCCGGCGGTTCTCCCCGAAAAATCCGGATAATCATTTTTTGAGGTGTCGACGCCCGCCCCCAGAAAGTTCGAGCGCGTGTCCAGCGAGTAGATCACTGAGCCGACGCGCGCTGCTTGCTGGGCCACACGCCGCATAACATCTGATCCGTTGGACCGCTTCGCGTCCACGACAAAACCATCCGAAATAAGAAAAACAAGTTTGCGCCCGGCGAGCGGCGCTGTCGAACGTATCAAACTTTCCAGCCGCGAAAGCGTCTCAATCTCGACTCTGCTTGACTGCGCGTTAATCTGCCGAACACGATTCTTGACTATATTGACGGCGTTCACGACATCGGTCTGGTATTCCTTCATGGTCGCTTCGACCAGATAAGCGAACAGACCACCCTCGCGGTGATTGGCAACCAGGGTTGCATCAACTTCGCTGATCGAAACATGGCTGGCTATCGTCTCGGGATTGTATTTGGAGTTGATCCGGGTGATGGCCTCGCGCAAAACGACCTTGTTGTCGGTGAGCTGCTGAAGAAATCCAATCTGCCCGCTGGCTGAGATAATCGCCACGCGGTCGCCGGCAGTCATGTACTGCTCGACAAACCGCGTCAGAAGAGATCGTGCGCGCACCAGACTGTCGCTGGCGAGGTGTATGTCATCGACGAAGAAAAAGATCAGACGGCCTCGATCTTCCATCTGGCCGGTTGAAGAAGAATCTGGTGAAATCGCGGTCTTTCCATTCCTCGCAGCGGCCAATTGTTTTTCTTCCGTGGCAGCACCAGTGGCGACTTGCTCAAAGAAAACCAGAGTTTGTGGCTTTGCGTCGACGCGCAATTGAAACTGCTCCGGCGCCAGGCCTTCGACAACTCGGCCCCGCTTGTCGATAACGGTCACGTCGGTCTGGACCAACTCGGTCTTGACGCGAACGACATCGTCATTCGGTTCTCCTGATTTTGGCTGAGACGGTTTTTGCGCCTGGGTTGTCGCACCAAGTGCGAATGCGCCGAAGAGCAAGATACTTAGGGGAGAACGGCCGTTGATCATTCGCATTTCTAGCCGCCTTTCTTAAGGTAAAACGTCACGCGGCTCGATCGCGCCGAGCCCAATCAACCTCGCGTTAGCACCATTTTGTTACTCGCCGTCGTCGCCGCAGTTTTCTTCCGTCCAACTTGTCAGCGAATATTGGTTCTGCAGATTGCGATAGACGACCACGCGCACAAACTCTGTCGTGTCGACGTCGTCATCAGCCTTGTGATATCCGATCTTCAGGCAAAGCCGATAATTGATGCCGGCCACGACCTGGCTTTCCGCATGCTCGATCTCGACCAGCTTGTAAGTGATTTCCTCTTTCTCAGATTCCTGTTTGACCGCAACCTCCGCGGCCGCAGCTGCGCCTTCGTCAGCCTTATCGATCTCGCGATAGCCGCCCGTCCTCTGAGCCAAAATGATTGCTGAGCAACCAAGCACAATGATCGCTGCAGCGATGAACGCCGCCATTCTTAGACTCTTTGTCATCTCATGCCTCCATTTGAGTTAAGGCTTCTTCGCATACGCGGCGTCCGCCATTTCGCGCGCCTTCACGTTCGCGTCGGCTGTCTTGGCATCGACTTCAAAGTCGATATGCTCGAATCCCTTCAAGCCTTTTATCACCAGGTGTTCGCCGGTCTTGTTTTCCTTGGACCACATGCCTGTCGGATCGGACGAGTCACTCTTCGTTAAGTCGATCCGATAGATCACCGCAAACGGTTTTCCATTCGCAAAGCGCCATTCAACCTTTCGTTTGAGGTCGTAGTCGATAGGCTGCATGGTTGAGGTGACGACGTCTTCATCAGGCTTGCCGGCGCGGTTAATGCTGAACTGCGAGCTGGTGGCGCTATAGCCAATATTAATTTCATAGCCGCCATAGCCTTTGCATTTGAGCGGCATGTCCTCGCCGGATTCCTCGGCTTGCTTCACCGTCATCGTGCCGCGACAATCCGTTTTTAGATTTGTGTAGAGACTGCTAAATCTCGGCGCCTGCGCAGCGCCCACGATCGCGAAGACTAGCAGCATGGCCGAGCCAGCAAACCCCATAAAGATCAGCCGCAAGATTTTCGAACTCATCATTGTTTCCTTAGCTTCGGCCTATTTGAAATAAGAAGCGCACGGTCTGCGCTTGAGCCTCTGGGTGTTGCCCGCGGAATTCTTGATCGTCAATCCAGCAGCCGTCGCCGTCGCCGTGTATTTCTCATCACCGACGGTGAAGCTCGCGGTTCTTCCTTTGACGTTTGCGTGCACGAATTCGGGCTTCGGATCTTCGGCGCCGCCTTGCGCGATTTGCACGATGGCGTAATAGCCGTCGCCCGCCGGCACGATTACGACGCGCATGCCTTCGAGGTCGCCCGATCCTTTACCGATGGAAAAGTTTTCGTAGACGCCCGCGACGTTTACCGCGGGTTGCGCCGCAAAATTTGCCGCGACCACGCCGGTGATAGCGATAAGACAAACGATCGAGAACACAACTACTCTGGTTAACTTCATTGATTCTTCTCCTCGATAAAAGTGTGAACTGAAAAACTATGGCTTCTTCGCTCGCGCGAACCCCTTCTCAATAGCGGCGCGCAAGCCTTCACCGGAATAATCCGTGAGCACGACACCGTTGATGAAGAACGTTGGCGTCGCTTCGACTCCGTATTCTTCGCCGTCGTTCATGTCGTGACGTACGATGGGAATGTATTTGCCTGACTCAAGCTCAGCATCAAAGCGCTTGCGATCGAGTCCGACTTGCGTCGCGTACTTCTTCAACGAATCAACATCGAGCGCGTTTTGATTCTTGAACATCAGATCGATGTATTCCCAGAACTTGCCCTGGGCTTTCGCCGCTTCCGCCGCCTGCGCAGCATTGAAGGCGTTTGGATGAACTGAAGTCAAAGGGAAATTTCGGATCACGAAATGCACGCGAGGGCCGTAGGACTTCAGCACCTCTTCGACGATCGGATACATGCCTCCGCAAGCCGAGCACTGAAAGTCCGTGAACTCGACGACGGTCACCACTGAGTTCACGTCGCCGCGCGACGCACCAGTGCCAAGCGCAATGTTTATCGCCGGCGCTTCGGGTTCTTTCAGCAAAATTTGAACTTTCGCGCCGGCACGCAGTGTGTTCGCGAGCGCGGTTTCCAGTTTTTCCTGTTGCTCCTGTTGCAGGAAAGTGACAATCCCCGCCTTTGTGCTCGCGAGATCGCCGCGGATTCTGGCTTTGTTGTCTTCGTAGAACTTGGAGACTTCCGCCTCGGTCGGCGTCTTCAGTTTGTCGGTAATCTCGGTGCGAACGATTTCCTCGGGACCAACCTTCTTTTTGTTAGCCTCGGCGACAATCAATAAATCGTTGATGCGTCGATCGAGGGCTCGCTTGCGGATCTCGAACAGACGCATGTCGAGCTTGAAGACGTACGCCTTCATCCGCTCGTTAATCGCGTCGACGCGTAGCGGTTCGCCGTTAATCGAAGCCAGCACGGTGCCGGAAGCCAGGTTCGCCGCGTTTACGTCCGCGCCTTTGCTCACCACGTTGGTCATCTTCAGCCGAGTGATCATCGTCGCGTAGAGATCCTGCCGCCGTTTTTCGCGAAGGTAATTGATTAACTCGGACCGCACCGATTCCAGATCAGCCGATCCAATCTGATCGCGATTCGCGTCGTAGGCAGCTTTGATTTCTTCTTCGGTGGGCGCGGGAATGCGGGCATCGATTTCAGCTTGAATTAGGTCGTTAGAATCCTTCCCGCGCTTCTTTGCTTCGGCCGCGACCAGCAACGAACCGACGCGCGCATCGACTGCGCGCTGCCGCGCTTCGCGAATCGCCTTCGCCGGATCCGTGTAGTAATCGCGCAGGTAAGGATCGGAATCGCGCATGACCACGGCGCTTACCTCATCCTGAATGTCCGACGCGGCGATTGTTGTCTCATTGACGATCGCGATCGAAGGCGATGATGGGTCCGACGGCTGAGCCGGCGTTGGTTGCGGCGCTGGTGTCGGAGTAGCAACCGGTTTGGCCGGCGGCGTCGTTCGGCGTCGTTGGCCCATGGCGACACTGAAACAAAGAACAGTTATCAGGACTGCAAGAATAGTTCTGGTCAAATTCATCAAGGCATCTTTCCCAAGGGTGGCTTTACTTGTCAACTTGAGCTCGCGAGCTTCCGCACCGTCTCCAGCGTGTCTATCTCATCGGCATTCTTGTCGGGTCGCAGACGAACGATGCGGGGAAACCGGAGCGCGTATCCGCTCTTGTGGCGCTTTGATGGCTGAACGCGGTCAAAAGTTACTTCCAAAACTATGCGCGGTTCGACGAGTCGCACGCGGCCATGCGCGAATTCTTGAATAGTATGGGCGCGAAACCATTCAGTCATCTGTGCGATTTCAACGTCAGTCAATCCTGAATAGGCCTTGCCGATATTAAGAAGCTTGGGATCAGTTTCGGATCGCCGCACGGCGAACGTGTAATCCGAAAGCACGCTGCGGCGTTTGCCGTGACCGAGTTCGACGGTCGTTACCACCACATCGAGCGTGGCCAACGCCTTCTTCAATTTCAACCAATCACGACCGCGGCGTCCGGGCTTGTAGAACGACGAAGGATTCTTGATCATCAATCCTTCGTTGCCGCGCGCGCGCGCTGCATCGAATTCATCGTCGAGCGCGGCGATGTCAGTGAATCGTTTGGCGCGAGAAAGACGCAGAGTCCCAAGATTGACCTGCCTGCTACCGCAAGCGGTTCTGACAATGTCTTCCAGGCGCGCGCGCCGCGCTTCCAACGGATCGTTGATTAGCACTCTGCCCGTCGCGTAGAGAAGATCCCAGCCGACAAAAACCACCGGAGTACTTTTCAAAAGGTCTTCGCTGATCATCTTGCGGCCGAGGCGCTTTTGTAAATCGCCGAACGGAAGAATTTCTTCGCCACGCGCAGTGATGATCTCGCCGTCGATGATCACGTCGGTCGGAGATTCAGCCAGGGACGGACGCAGTTCAGGAAATCGTGCCGAGATTTCGGCGAGCGTTCGTGAGTAGATCGCTACGCGGCCATTCTGCACATGAACCTGCGCCCGTATCCCATCGAACTTGTCTTCGACAAAAAATTCTTTCGGCATCGTGCGCGCGATGTCAGCGAGATCCGATGCAGGCGTCGCGAGCATGAATTTCAGCGGGTGAAACAGGCGCAACTCAACGTCGCCCAATGCACCGGCGCGAGCCCGCACCGCCACTTCGCCGATGTCACCGAGCAACATGTTGGCCATTGAGACTTCGGCCAGCGGCTGCTTGAATGCGCGCGCTATCGCGTCTTCGACCAATCCTTCGCGCAGGCCGATGCGCAGATCGCCCGATAAAAGTTTGACGAGGTACTTCGCTTCCAACGCCGTCGCGTTCGTCAGCACCTTTGCGAGCAGTTGAGTCTTCGCGTTCTTCCCGCGTGTCGTGCTCAAGCGCGCTAACAACTGTTCGGTGTCAGCGAGCGCGAGACTCGGTTGGTTTCTCGGCTTCGCTTCAACAAACATTTCGAATGCCACGTCGCCGCCGTCGCCCCAGCGCGCATAACGCGGCCCCAGACTCTCGGGCGCTATGCCGATCGCCGCGACCAGCGCTTCGCTCAGAATGCTGCCGCCCACGTTTGTCGTGCGCGCGTCGCTCTGCGCAAATTGATGGCCGGCGAAATAGCGCGCGGCGCGCGCCAGATCGTCATCATCAAGCCGCGCGAAATATTCTCCGAGCAGCGCCGCCTTCTCGAGTTTCTTCGTAGTAGCGGCTACAGCCTCAGCCGTGCGGGCAAATTGCTCGAGCGAGTTGGACGGAAGATTTGCGAGCGTGCTCATCGGATAATTTCGACAGATTGCTTGACAGCAACCAGGCTGTCAAATCAACGGATATCAGGCAGGCTTGATATCAAGAGTGGCTATGCGCCCTATCTGTCATTTGTTTAGAAGCATGCCGACAAAAATTTTGACGCGCGCTAGGAACAGGAATAGGATTGGCGCATCCACAGGCTCCTCGGCCGGTATTGCGCAATACCCAGGCAATCAGCCTCTCGCGAATTCACCCACAACGGAGGTCTCTCATGCTGAACAGAAGAATTCCACGAAAACTCTTTACGCTGGTCGCCGCGACTAGTATTGCGACATTTACCACGATAGGTGGAGTGAGATTCTTTGGCGAAACTCTATCGAGCGCCGCACCTCAGGAACAAAAGGAACGGCTGATCCACAGATTGCCGGTTGAGAACGGCGAGCCAATCGTGATTACTGACATTAAGGTCAGCAGGCAAAGTATTTTCTTTTGACCACAAGTTTCTGGCAGACGATGACTGGCTTAAGAGTTTGAGCTTTACGATAAAGAATCGCTCTGACAAACGGATCTTAGCGTTGTCATTTATGCTTTGGTTTCCGCGTCCGCTGGGCTCCCAAGACATCGGGTCGACTTTCGTAATGTCCTACGGAAATTCGGAATTCCATTCTCGAAAACCGAATCCACAGGAACGACTGATCGGTATGGGGCCAGGCCAAGTGGCAAATATCCAGTTTTCGCCGGAGGAATTCAGAGACCTGCAATTTTTTCTTTCGGGACTGGGGTACAAGACTGTCGAGAAGGTGGAGTTCAATATTAATGAAGTAATTTTCGAAGACGACACGATGTGGTTTGGCGGAAGAAGTTTTCAGCGTGACAAAAACAATCAATGGCAAAAGGCTAGTTCTGTTGGCTTGAACAGAGCCGCAGCTTTAAGGTTCTCTTCCGCCAGAGCGTCGAGGCAAGTGCATCCCAGATATTTCGAAGGACTCGTTCGACGAGGAATCTCTCGGTGAGGTCCCGCTAAAATCGACGAAAGAAAACCTCGGATAACCCATCCTCCTCCAGCTTCTGTACCTGTCATCTCTGTCCGCGCTACAATCCTTTTTCAACGCGCGCGCGTCTAAGACCCAGGGTTTAATTCATCATGATGTATCTGTTCATTCTCGATTCACTCGGCACCACGGAACTGCTCGTGATTCTGGGCGCGGCGCTGATCTTCTTCGGACCGCGTCGCTTGCCGCAGCTCAGCCGCCAACTCGGCAAAAGCCTTTCGGAATTTCGCCGCGCCTCAGACGATTTCAAGCGCACCTGGGAGCGCGAAGTCAATCTCGAGAATTTCGATAAAGGAATCGAACCGACGGAAGGCAATTCGATCCTGGACAAAGCCACTGAGCGAATCCGGGCCGCGCGCGAGGCTGCCGCGCTGGAATCCGGCGGCGTATCAGCCACGGCCGAAACGATCGCGCCGTCGATAACTCCGGTCGATCCTTCGCTGGTGCAGCCTCGCGAAACGAATCCTCTGCCTGGTTCACCGCCAATAGATCAGCCGGGCGGCAAACATGAATGGCTGTGATCGCGAACTAACCTTCGCACGCTGCGATGGCTCGATTGAAACTCATCAAATCTGAAAAAGAACAAGATCGCGAGGAAGATCTCGGCGGGCAGATGTCTTTTCTGGAACATCTGGACGAGCTGCGCACGCGTTTGATCCGCAGCATGGCGTTTGTCCTGATTGCGGCGTTCGCGTGCTGGTGGGTCTCGAAGCCAATCTACAGTTTTTTGGCGCGCCCGGTCACGCGCGCGCTGGCCGAAGCGAAGCAGAAAAGAAAAGTTACCATCGCCGGATTGAATGGCGATCTCTCGACGGTTCCGCTCAGTTCTCTGCGTCAGAACGACAAAGTGCGATTCGTTTTTCCCGAACTGACCAAGCTTGGTCCAACGGATATTCCGGCGGGCGCATCGGTGATGGCGCGCGTTGACAAAGATTCGCAAGGCAACGTAGGGCTGTTCACGGATGAGCCTTTATCAGCGGGCAACGACATCGTGCCGAAAGATGTGAATCTTCTGATCGATCTGAATAAGGGTTACGAGAAGCTTACCGATCCGAACGACAAACTGATCGTGACCACAGCGCTTGAGCCGTTTGCGTTGTACGTTAAGGTGTCGATATATGCGGCGATTGGTTTGTCGGTACCGTTTCTGCTTTGGCAGATTTGGGCGTTTGTCTCGCCGGGTTTGTATCCGCACGAGCGCAAATACGTCACGCCATTCATCGCGTTGTCGACGATCTTTTTCGTGCTCGGGGCGGCTACGGCGTACTACCTGATTTTTCCGCCAGCCGCGAAGTACTTGCTGGGGTTAGGCACGGATTTTCGTCTGTTGTTGAAGGCGGACGACTACTTCGATTTCATCATTTTGCTGATGCTGGGAATGGGACTGGTCGCACAGATGCCCGCGATCACCTACGTGCTCGCGCGGATTGGTTTGGTGACGGCCGGTTGGATGCTGAAGGTCTGGCGCGTCGCTGTAATCACTATCCTGATCGTGGCTGCGGTGCTGTCGCCGACTAACGATGTTCCGAATATGCTGTTGTTTGCCGCGCCCATGTTCGTGCTCTACGCGATTTCGATCATTGTGGCGTGGATTTGCGGACGAAAACGGCAGACTGCTTAAAGCTCACATTGAAAACTGAAAATTGCAAAGTGAAAATCTCAAATTGATCAGGGCTCGCAGCTCACGCTAATGGCCGAAGCTCGCCTTTTTGAAGCGGGTAATTTGCGATTTGCATTTTTCGCTTTTCAATTTGCAATCCGTTCGCCGCATTACCGGCGCGAAAACCTGGATTCTAGGCAACTATCAAGGCTTTTTCCGGCATCTTGACTCTGGTCTAATGCAAACCTAGAATCCGTTAATCGTCTCCGTGTCCGCAATGGCGCCTGATTCACACTGACGCGAGCAACTTGATAGTTTTCCGAAGTTTTCCTGGGAGTAATTCACATGTCATTACGCAGTTTGGGCCGCTTGGCCGTCACTCTTCTCACTTTTAGTTTCGCGGTGCCTTCGAGCCTGGCGCAAAAAACCAAGAGCAACGATCAGCAGGACCCGTCTGAGAAGCAACGCAACGTCAAGCCTGAACTCAAAAGAGCGTACAAGGACTGGCTCGAAAAAGACGTCGCTTACATCATCACCGACGAAGAGCGGAAAGCTTTCAAGAAGCTGGAGACAGACGACGAGCGCGAGCGCTTCATCGAAGAGTTTTGGCGCCGGCGCGATCCCGATCCTGACACGGACGAGAACGAGTATCGCGAGGAATATTACGAGCGCATCGCCTATGCGAACGAACATTACGCTTCCGGCATTCCTGGTTGGAAGACGGACCGCGGCCGTATTTACATCATGTGGGGCAAGCCCGACGAAATCGAAACGCATCCTTCGGGCGGCGCTTACAATCGCGAATCGTATGAAGGAGGTGGATCGACTTCCACTTATCCGTTCGAGCGCTGGTTCTATCGCTATCTTGCCGGCGTCGGCTCGGGTGTCGAAATCGAGTTCGTCGATCCGACGGGCAGCGGCGAATATCGCATCGCGCGCAACCCTGATGAAAAAGATGCTTTGCTGCACGTGCCCGGTGCGGGCCTAACGCTGGCCGAAGAGATGGGTTTGTCCGACAAGGGTGATCGCATCTCTAACATGGGCGGCATCGGTAATCCGAATTATATGCGCGAGCAAGACAGCCCGTTCGCGCGTCTGCAAATCCTGACCGACCTGCAACGTCCGCCCCAGATCAAATTCAATGACCTGGCGTCAGCCGTTAACACGCCGGTCATCGAAGACAATCCCCTCAACTTCGATCTTCGCGTTGATTTCTTTCGGCAATCGGACGAGCGCGTGATCACCGCTTTTACAATTCAGACCGACAACAACAATCTCGTTTTCAAAGATAGCGGCGGCATTCAACAGGCGCAGCTAAACATCTTTGCGAAGATCACGCACGTTTCCGGACGGCGCGCGGGCGTCTTTGAAGATCCGGTTATCACGCGCGCAACTCCGGAGGAATTAACCGACGCGAAAGAACGAAAGTCGGCGTACCAGAAAGCCGTCGCGCTCGCGCCCGGCCGTTATCGTGTGGACGTGATCGTTCGCGACATTGAATCGGGAGCGACGGGCGTCCGGCATCAGGGGTTTGAAGTTCCCAAGTACGATAGCGGCAAACTGTCAACCTCGACGTTGGTGCTCGCGACGAAGCTGGAAGGCCTCGGCGATCAACCTGCCGTCGGCATGTTCACGATCGGCAACGTAAAGGTAATTCCGAACGTCTCGGGAACATTCCACCGCGGCACGCCCGTTGGCGTCTACATGCAGATTTACAACGCGGGCATCGACCAGACGACACTGCGTCCATCAGTTGATGTCGAATACGCGCTGATGAAAGACGGCAAGGAACTCGGTAAGCAAACTGAGGACTGGCGCGGCAACAGCGACGCGGGCCAACGTTTGACGCTCGCTCGCCTGATCGATTCGAGCCGGCTCGCTCCGGGTGATTATTCTGTCGAAGTTCGGGTCCGCGATCGCGTCAGCGGACAGAATCTAACGCAGACGGCCAAGTTCAGCCTGCAGTAGTTTTCCAACGACCGGCTCTCGATATTTCCCGGATCGAAAGCCGGTCTAGTTTTGCGCTCAGTCTCCTCGGAATCTCAACCCCGGCGATTACTCCGTCGAGGTTCGCATCCGCGATCAGGTGAGCGGACAAGCGCTGACACAGGCGGCGAAGTTCACTATCGTGAAGTAATCTCTGTAACCGATTGAGAAAATCTGGAGGCTAGTAGCTATTGCGAACGGTACTCAACTTCATGTTGCCTTGTACGGAACGACCTCGGCCATCGAGCACTTCAACCTCAAAGCCGGCAAACGAGGGTCGAAATCGCGTCTGCTTCCACGTTTCAACGGTAATGTCGTTGTCCGCGGCTCGGGTGTAGTGATACTGCGGCAATCCAGTGCGGTCACCCCGCACATCCGCGCCGCGCAGATGAAGTATCCGCACATCGAATCCTTCGACGCGGTGAATCTTGCGCTCGACGTTCGCAATCGTTGACATGATTTTCGTTAAGTCTAGTCCCGAGAAATTGCCGGCGCAATGCTGAAAGGATGTAAGAACTTGCGCGCCAGCAGTTGGGACAAGGGTAACGCAATAGTTGAGAGCTTGACTCACCCGCTCACGCGGTTGGTGCTGACTTCATTCCTCGAATGTTAGAATGACTTAAAAATGCAAGCATCACATCTCACAGGTTTGTCTCAAGCAGAGCTGTCTGACTTCGTCGCGGTGCTGGGCGAGCCGGCCTACCGGGCGCGTCAGATTTTTGCCGGCATTCAGGCGCGGCGGCTGCGCTCGTTCGAAGACTTGACGGACTTGCCGAAAGAGCTCCGTGAGAAGTTGAGCGAGCATGCAACCATCTCAACATTGACTTTGGAATCGCGATACATTTCGACTGACGGAACGCGGCGTTATCTTTTCAAGACGTACGACAATCGGCCCGTCGAAACTGTTTTCATTCCCGAGGAGCGGCGCGACACGATCTGTTTCTCTTCACAGTCAGGCTGTCCTTTGCAATGCACTTTCTGTCTGACGGCGCAGCTTGGTTTACTCAGAAATCTCACGGCCGGAGAGATCGTCGAACAGATCATCGTCGTGCTCAATGACGCCTACGGAGTTGGGATAAAGACGCCACGCGGAACGAACCTGGTTGGCATGGGCGCTGGCGAACCG
>QHXI01000134.1 GCA_003222895.1 Acidobacteriota bacterium
GCTGCCACTAGATACGATGCTCAGGTGTCACAAAGGAGATGCAGCTCTGGCGGCCTATTTGTTGACGTTAGAGAGTTGCCAGCTAGGGCTGCCAGCCGCCGATTTCCCTCTGGTAACCCTCATTCGAATGAGTCTTCAGCCGAAACGACGGGTTGTCTCTGGCGGTAGAGCCTGCCTTGGTTGTGGGCCGCAAATGGGCAGTGTGGCTGACAGGCTGGAGCTCGTAGTTGGCAACGAGCAAGCGGCTACTCGTTGTAGAATTTCGCCATGGGCTCTCGCATTTCAAGGCTGCTACTGGTTCTTGGATTGTCGATCTTCTCTGGCTTCGCTTCTGCGCAGGACCACAGTCCGGCAGCCGCGCAGAAGAACGAGCCGCCGCAGACCTCCGATCCGGTTCCTCGCTCGGACAGCGATCAGCCGTCTGAGGTGCCTCCGCTCACCGAAAAAGAGAGTTCGAGCAAGCAGACCCAGATCGATATTTCACCGCCCAAGAACGACGCTGCCAAGCATCCGGAGAGCGATCTCAGTGACGTTACCGAGATGCATACCTACAACCCACATAAGGCGGAGAAGGACGTCGAAGTCGGCGAGTTCTACATGAAGCGCAAGAACTATCGGGCTGCCGAAAACCGCTTCCGCGAGGCTCTCATCTACAAGCCCGGCGACGCGATCGCCACTTTTCGACTGGCCGAAGTGCTCGACGCCCAAAGCCAGAATGCCGAAGCTACCAAGACCTATGAGGAATACCTGAAGATTCCTTCCAGCGGCAAATATGCGCCCGAAGCGAAGAAGGCTTTGGCGCGGCTGGAGCAGAAGACATCCGCACAAAGGCGATAGCGGAGTACCGACCGTTTACGCGTGACGCGTGCATCTGACACACAACGTAACGAGTCTCGTGGCCCGCTAATTCATCGTTAGTAGATAGTCTTTAATCGAGTATTCTCGCACTGCTAGGTAATGTCCCCTGCCGTTCTATCAGCGGAAGGCGTCCGTTCCATGGATTTGGGGGTCCCATTCCGTGCCCATATTGTCGTCAGTGATAATGCGGGCGTGGCTGGTTCTTGCGCGAATGCTGCCTTCATACTCAAGATCGAAGACTTCGGGATTCTGCCCGAATTTGTCGCACAAGCTTAGGACTTGATTAAGACGTTCCACGTGGGCTGGGTTGCTCAAGATGAACAGCGGAACGCCGTCAATCTGGTAATGACTCAAGACCTTCCGCCAGCGTTCCTTGTCCATGGTAATTTTCGAATCGCTGACGGCAAGAAAGTTCGCGACGCGCAGCGCATACGGATACACGCCGACGCCGGTCGCGAAGACATCGTTTGATCCGGTGGTGTTGTAGTAGAGCTGTCCACCTGCTTTCAGATGAGGCCGTATCATTTCAAGAAACTCACGCGACAGAAGGTTCGTGGTATGGGCGCGCCAATGGAAGGTGGTATTCATTACGATCACGTCAAATTGTGCGCGGGAATTTCGCAGTAGCCAGCGCCGGCCATCGTCGATGAATATCTTCACCTTGGGATTCCGCAGCAGGCTGCTGACCTGCGGATACTTGGCAATCAGGGGCAGATAGCCCGAATTAATCTCGACGATTGTCATGGTGCGAACGGAGGGAAAGTTTGCGATGACTTGCGCCCACGATCCGGAGGCCAGTCCAATTATCAATATGTCCTGCGGGTCTGGATGAAAGCCGGCCACGGCGTAGGCGCGGCCCACAAAGTTCTTGTCCTGAAGCAATCCGGTGTTAAACGCGCCGTCATAGATTCCGCCGCCAAACACGGTGCCGTCATACCCGATATTCACCACTCCGCTGCGCGTCTCGGTGGTGTATTTAAACCGAAGTGCCGGCTGATAATAACGCTTGAACAACATTTTTTCGTAGAGTCCTCCGAACAGGCTCGGAGACGCCAACGAAATCAGAAGAACACAAACGGCGACGGCAGCCAGTCCATACACTCGTTGGCTCTCGGCGAGCCTGGCAGCGAAAAAGATGGCAGTGGCGAGAGCAATTCCCGCAAACGCGAGAATCATCCCAGTCTGAGTGGTGCTGAGATAGTCCATCAGGACGAATCCAATGATGTAACTGCCAAGAGCGGAGCCAATAATATTGCTCAAATACAGATAGCTAAGCCGCTCTCCAGCTCTGTAGTCCGGGGGAACGGAGGCGTGGCAAAGCAATGGAAACGTGATGCCTAGAAAACCTGCCGCTAAACTCACCAGCGGCAGTACCCAGATAAAATCTGCGTGCCGGACCACTTCCGCCAATGTTGGCGCGAGCAGGAATCCGATTACGTTTGCCAGCAGGACGAACCATGCGACGAAGACCAGGAACGTGCGCGGAGAGCGCCTTTGTTCGCAGAGACGTTCGCTCACAAGTGACCCAAAGCCGATGCCAGCCAGATAGGCGCCAAGAACGTATGCGAAGCTTTTTGCCCAAGTTCCGGTGACATAGGAGAACAGCCGGTACCACAGGAT
>QHXI01000072.1 GCA_003222895.1 Acidobacteriota bacterium
CGACCGGCCCGGAAGCTGCGGACTTCAAATAATAATCTATCATCGCGCCGGATGGCGGATTCTCCGCGAGCGGCTCGTCGCGCGGCTGCGGCGTTCCGTTCTCGCTCGGCTGCGGGATGTTGTAAGCATCAGCCGGGCGAAACAGGTAAGCGCGCCCTCTCACTACCTCATCACTGAGTTGACGAAGTGGTGTGATGTCGTCAAGCACCCAGAAGCCGCGACCGTGTGTGCCGACGATCAAATCATCTTCGTGAACGACGAGATCACGCATGGACACTGGCGGCAGATTGAGTTGCAGAGACTGCCAATGGTCTCCATCATCAAACGAGACGAAGACGCCAAGCTTCGTGCCTGCGAAGAGCAGCCCGCGTCGCTCAGTGTCTTCTTTGACAGTCTGCATGTAAACACCCTTCGGTAAACTGTTCGTGATTCTCTGCCACGTCTTGCCGCCATCGCGCGTGCGATAGATGTGCGGATGCAAGTCATCCAGACGCAAAGTGTTGATGGCGGCGTATGCGGTGTTCTTATCAAAGTGACTCGCGTCGAGGATCGAAACTTTCTGCCACGCCTTCAGTTGTTTTGGGGTGACGTCATTCCAGGTCTTGCCGCCGTCGGTCGTGCGATGAATCAAGCCATCGTCAGTGCCGGCCCAAATCACGTTGATATCCAGCGGCGACGGAGCAACTGAATAGATAACTCCGCGCTGCGATGGTTGCGCACTGCGCTCTGATTTAAACTTGCCGACAGTCTCCGGCACGTCGAAAGTCTTGCGCGTCAAATCGGGACTGATTTGCTCCCATGTGCGTCCACCATCTCGAGTTTTCCAAAGCGTGTTAGTCGCAAAGTAAAGCACGTGCGGATCAATCGGCGAGAACAAAACTGGTTGCGTGCGCACCACGCGAAAGTCAGCCGATCGAAACGGCTTTGGCATGATGTTCTGCGCTTGCGCGGTGCGACGATCGTAACGCGTGAGCTTGCCGCCATAGACGATGTCGGGATCGAGCGGATCGGCTACGACATATCCGTATTCTTCAGCACTGACCGGATGCCATTCGCGGAAAGTAATCTCGCCGTCATTGCCGCGACTCGAAACGCACGCCGAGCCGCTCTCCTGCTGGCCGCTGCACAAGCGATACGGAAAGGCGTTATCGGCGCTCACGTGATACATCTGCGCGGTCGGTTGGTTGTACCAACTGCTCCATGACTTGCCCCCGTTAACCGTGATGACCGCGCCTTGATCGCTGCCGAGAATAATCGTGTCGCCGTTGTTCGGATTAACCCAAACATTTTGATAATCGTCGCCGCCGGGCGCGCCACGAAAAGCAGTCCAGGTCTTGCCGCCATCGATCGATTTCCACGAGACGACACTGGCCGAGTAAACTACCTCCGGGTTTTTAGGATCGACTCGCAGCACCGCGAGATCGCCGCCGCCGATTCTTCCCGCCGGCCGAGGATCGGTTGTGATCCTGGTCCAACTGTCACCGGCGTCATCGGATCGATAGATAACCAAGCCGGGGCTCAAGGCCAGCGACGCAAACACCCGATTCGGATTGCTGGGCGAGATGGCCAGGTTCGCCTGGATAATATTTTCCGGTAGCCCACCACCTAACTGTTTCCAGGTCTTCCCGTTGTCAGTCGATTTATAAACGCCGCCGCCGGTTCCGTTCCATGCGGCGTTTTCCCAGGGCCCTTGCCGCGCTTCCCATAAACCTGCGTAAGCGACATCGGGATTCTTCGGATCGAAGATCACATCAGCGCCGCCTACGTTCTCGTCTTTGTATAAAACTTTTTCGAAAGTCTGGCCGCCGTCAGTCGATCTAAAGATGCCGCGCTCTGTATTCGGTCCATAAGGATGGCCGGCGACGGCAACTATCAACACATTCGCGTTTCGCGGATCGACGGCGATTTGCGGAATCTGTTGACCGTCTCGCAAACCGAGATGCATCCAGGTCTTCCCCGCATCAGTCGACTTGTAAATGCCGTCGCCGACGGAAAGATCCGGACGCTGCAAGCCTTCGCCGCTGCCAACATAGATCGTGTTTGGATCGGATGGCGCCACCGCGATGCATCCAACTGAGCCCGTCGGTTGATCGTCGAAGATCGGTGTCCAGGTGCGACCATAATCATCCGTCTTCCAAACGCCGCCGTTCACCTGCGCAATGTAGAAAACGTTCGGCTGAGACGGGACTCCGGCGACTGCGCGTGTGCGCCCACCGCGAAACGGGCCGATGCTGCGCCAGTGAAGCGACTTAAATAAGTCTGGACTGAACTGTTGAGCGATGGCGATCGCTGGAGCTGTAAGCATTAACAGTACTAGCGCGATCGGAAGTGAACGTGGCGAAAATAATTTTAGGATTTTCATGATGCGATCTTCCGAATGGAATGCGAAGAACCTTTCAGGCGCGCATAGTATCGAATCGGTTTCGATTTGTCATTTGTATCGACGTATCAGAAGCCCGCGCGTAAGCAAGGGCCGCGTTGGTCAACGTGCCCCCCTGACGGTCGGGCTTCTGACGCAAATGAACCGTGATATCTTACCGCGCGATGAAAGTTCTGGTCCTCAATCAATCAGAAGTCGAACGACTTCTTCTCATGCATGAATGTATTGCGGCAATGGAAGATGTTTTCATTGCACTCGCGCGCGGCGAAGTCGAACAACCACTGCGCACGATCTTTCGACCGCCGACTGTCAAAGGCGTGATGGCGATGATGCCGGCGTTTCGGGGCGGCGAGCGGCCTCTCTTTGGATTGAAAGCAATCTGCGTCTTTCCCGGAAACGCGGCGATTGGCAAAGACGCGCATCAGGGCGGCGTGATGTTGTTCGATGGGGCAACCGGTGAACTGCTCGCGGTCGCGAATGCGTCGGCAATTACGGCGATTCGCACGGCAGCGGTCAGCGCACTCGCAACGAAAGCTCTGGCGAACGAAGACGCCGGTGATCTCGCTTTGATTGGCGCGGGCGTGCAAACACGGAAGCATCTGGAATCGATTGCTTGCGTTCGGAAACTAAGGCGCGTTCGTGTCGCTGCGTCACGATTTGAAAGCGCAAAGTTATTCGCCGACGAAATGCAGCCGACTATCGCTGTTCCGATCGAGCCCGTCGAAACGGTTCAAGAAGCGATCCGCGACGCTAATCTGATCGTCACGGCCACAACCGCGCGCGAACCTGTGGTGAAACGCGAATGGATTTCCGCCGGCGCTCACATCAACGCGATTGGAACGTTCTCGCCTAAGGCTCGTGAGATCGATTCCGCCACGATGGCTGCCGCAAGAGTGTTTACAGATCGACGTGAATCTGCCTTCAACGAAGCAGGTGATTATTTGCTTGCCGCACAGGAAGGAATGATTGGCCCGGAGGACGTTACGGAACTGGGTGAGGTGCTGATCGGCTCAAATCCAGGACGAACATCGCGCAACGAAATCACGCTTTTCAAATCGCTCGGCCTCGCGATGGAAGATCTTGCCGCAACCTTTCATGCTTACGAAAAAGGTCGCGACGAAAATATCGGCTCATGGATCGAATTCGATTGATTCAGGATTCCGAGCTCACAGCCCGCGGCAGGTCGGCAGGTTGCGCGTGTCGCGAGCGTTCGTGGTCAACTTCACCTCGTCAAAACTCCAGCCCGGTCTTTGCCAGCTGGTCCCATCAACAAACTCAATCCGGTTGATTACCACCGCTTCCTCGAACTGAGTCTTCAATTCCTTCGCAAGACTCTTCACGTTAATCGAGTCTAATGGACCAGATAAGGTGAAGACCTGAAAATCGTGCTGCTTGGCCGGCTTAACCTCGGCAGTGCAGAGGAACTGCCGTCGCGACACATGCTGTGGATTGGCTGTCTCCCGAAACCGATATTCCCAAAAGATATGTTTGACCACCTTCGTGCTCGCATTCTGTAGCTTGACCTGATAAGTAAATCCTTCGACTGGTTCAGGTTCACGCGATTCCTGGACGATGCGCTCGAGCTCCGCACCTCGCCCGTCGAGTGTGTCAGCGTTTGGATCTCTGACGCCGGCCGGATCGTTTATGCGTTTCTGTTTTTCGACGTTACGATTTGCAGCAATCATCGCGGGCGCAGGCGCAACCGCTGAAGATGCGTTAGCTACAGGCTGTCGATCTTTGACCCACCTGAAATTCAAGATCAGAACAGGCGTACTTTTGTCAGAACTTTGCGCGGGAACTTGCGCGGTCAGCAGCAGGAATGGAAGGAGGAAAAACAGAGTCCGCATAAAACTACCTCCTCTGCTCGATGTCTCAAGCGCCAGGAATAAAGCGGCGAATGAGGCTCGAACTTGCGATTGTCGCTTTGAAATTTATCTCAGGCGATCTTTATTTTCAATGGCTAGAGGATCGCTCAGGGAGATTGACTCAAATCCCGTTGCGGATTCAAGTCCTGGTGGTGGCGATGGCTCTTTGATGGTGTCGAAAGTGGGAGATTTCGGCCGAACTAGGTCGCGTGACCTTCAACCAAATTCTTAAGGACCCGCGCCCGCGAAGGATGTCGGAGCTTTCGCAGGGCCTTGACTTCGATTTGACGAATACGCTCGCGCGTAACATTAAAGTCCTCGCCAACTTCTTCCAAAGTCCGTTCACGACCGTCCGCGTTCAGTCCAAACCTCATGCGGATCACCTTCTCTTCGCGTGGGCTAAGAGTTTGCAGCACGTCACCGGCAACGTCGCGCGCGTTCGCCGTAATCACTCGCTCAGCCGGACTGACGGTTGATTGATCCTCAATAAAGTCTCCGACCTGTGAATCACCGCTTTCGCCAATCGGCGCTTCCAGCGAGATCGGTTGCTGAATGAGATTAATCGCTTTGCGCACCTTATCGGCGGTGCTGTTCATCCGTTGCGCAACCTCTTCGATAGAAGGTTCACGCCCTAACTCAACCACCAACTCGCGCGTGACGCTCTTGACCTTATTGATCACTTCGACCATGTGCACCGGAACGCGAATCGTGCGCGACTGATCGGCGATTGCCCGGGTAATCGCCTGACGAATCCACCAGGTCGCATAGGTTGAGAACTTGTATCCGCGGCGCCAGTCAAATTTCTCGACGCCTCTCATCAGTCCGATGTTTCCTTCTTGAATGAGATCGAGGAAATGCAAGCCGCGATTCTGATACTTCTTGGCAATCGAGACCACCAGCCGCAAGTTAGCTTCCGTCAACTCGTGCCGGGCCTGAGAGGCCTGAGCTTCGCCGCTCAAGATCATTTGATGCGAACGCTTGATTTCGACAAACGGCACACCGTGCGTGGTTTCAATATCTCTAATTCGTCGCTTGGCAGCGGCAATGTGACGCTTCAGTTCTTCCGCTTCTTTTGCCTTTGTGTGTTTCCCGCTGAGCCTTTCATCGTAACTCGCGATCTGACGTTCATGAAGCCGCATCTCTTTGTGCACCGCTTCGATCGCTTTGATGAGACGTTGTCGCATTTCTTCTTTGAGCCGCAGTTCCCGAATCTCGGCCGCGATTTCCAGTCGAGTAACGGCGAGTTTGCGCTTGAGTCTCAAAAGTTTCTTAGACTTCTTACCGCGAGTCCCTTTTCGCTCGGTCTGTAACTGACCCAATTCTTTGAGCGCTTTGCGAAAATGCTTGCGGACATTCTCAATGCCTTCGAGTGTCCACTGCAGATACTCCGGCGCCTTGTCTTCCAATTCCTCGGTATCCATCTGATCCGAGAAAGTTACGACATCACGAATGGCCAGCTTTCCTGCTTCCAACTCGGCGCCGATTTTCAACAGTTCCTCGATCGCAATCGGAGAACGCGTAATTCCCTTCTGCGCGCGTTTCAGTCCCCATTCGATTCTTTTGGCGATGGCAACTTCCTGCTCTTTCTTGAGCAGCGGCACACGGCCCATTTCGCGCATGTACAAACGCACCGGGTCAGCAGCCTTGTCAGACTCGCCGGCCGAGAGATCCAATTCCTCATCCTCAGCCACCGTTTCCTCGGTCTCGGAAGTTGCTTCCGAAATTGGTTCGGTCAACGAATCTTCGGCGTCAGTGCCCGAGGCGAGTTGCTCCAACACGTGATCCAGGTTTTTTGGCGCAATCGAATCTACCAATACACCTTCATCAACTTGGTCAAACGTGGATGCCAGCGAACGCATATTTCGAATTCCAATTTGTTCTTGTTCAGTCATGTCTTCTATCACTCAGGCCTTCCTGTAGCACGAAACTTATCCGCACCTTCGGGGACACCATATTTTCTCGTCGGATTTACCCACCAGGAAGGAAGCAGTAGGATGCCATTTTTACTAGGAAGGTTGCAAGAATGGAAAGGACTGTCGCTGTCAGAACCAAGGCAACGTTGAAGAAATTTCCCCGACTTTGTTAGTATGCGAGAACTACCCATTAATAGGCTGATTGGTAGTACGTGTCGCACGTTTCCAAAGTTTCTCCAATTTCGAAGGGTTGGAATTAGCAGGCAAAACCGAGCGGCCAACACGCTCGACCTCGCAAGTTTCGGCTTTCGATCCGACGCCCTTATTTTCATTAACTAGAAAGAGCGGCCCGCAGGCCTGACCCGTGTGCCCTTGGCGGCGCTCTGTGATAAATTAAAATTCTCAGCGCTTGACCATATAACGCCCATGAATTCTTTTTGTCTTAGGGGCCAGCGTAAACTCGAGTCAGTAACAGGAGGCGGCGCGTGGCGAAGCGGACTGGTAGCCGCCAGTACCCTTTCACTCGTGTTCTCGCTGCCCGTCTGCGCCCAGCAGGCTGATCGGGTAACGCCGATCGTGGTGCAGCCTGGTGCGCCGGGCCAGCCAACCCGCACATTGCCGACTACGACGAGGGCCACGCTGCCTCCACGTTCAGCTGCCGATGTGCAATTCATGCAAGGCATGATCATGCATCATGCGCAAGCGGTTGAGATGACTGCGCTCATCGAGTCGCATACGGAAAACAAGAATCTTCGGTTGTTGGGTGCACGGATCAGCCACTCGCAATCTGAGGAAATAAGGTTTATGAAACGTTGGCTCGAGGCGCGAGGTGAGCCTACTGAGATGTCGATGCCGAAAATGTCAGGCATGGATATGCCTGGCATGGATATGTCCACCATGAATATGAAAGGGCCGATGCTGATGCCGGGCATGCTGACGCCGAAGCAAATGGAGGCCCTTGGAAAAGCGAAGGCCGCGGAGTTCGACCGGCTGTTTTTGACGGGGATGATTCAGCACCACAACGGCGCCTTGATCATGGTGAAAGATTTGTTCGACACTGCGGGCGCGGGGCAGGACGCTGTGCTGTTCAACTTCACGACCGATATCGACAGCGGCCAACGCGCCGAGATTCGGATTATGCAGAACATGTTGAGAGAAAAACCTTCGGAGGAGAAACAATGAATCGGGTACGCATTGCCACTTTCCAATTATTAGTAGTCTTGGTTGTTTGGTGTTCGTGCTTTGCAGCGAAGACGTTGGCGCAAACATCCTCGCCGTCGCCTGCGCCGTCGGCGACACCGGCCGCTCCGGCTAATCCGTTTGCGCCTCAACCGGCGCCGCCGTTACCGGCCGGCATGACGGGCTCAGACGTCAATGATCCGCGCGCGAAATTGTCGCCGGGCATGTACGACGCAGGCGAAGCAGCGATGGGCATCAAGCATCTTACGCTGCTCAAAAAACCTGACGCCTTCGAACTTGGCTCCAACGATCCTAATGATCCGAAAGTGAACAAGACACTGACCACAGTACTCGGCGTCGGCGACCCTTCGAAGATGCCAAACGCGACGAAGTTGGTGCTTGCCGGGCTTGGCTTTGCGAACTCGGACATCGCGTTCCAGGGCAATCACCTCTTTCTCGGCAATTTCTACGGAGTGAATATCTATGACATCTCAAATCCGGCGAAGACGAGTCTATTGACCTCGATGATTTGTCCTGGGGGGCAGGGCGACGTATCCGTTTATAAGAACCTGATGTTTATGTCGGTTGAGATGACAAACGGCCGGCTGGATTGCGGCACCGGAGGGTTTCCACCGAACCCTCCGCCGCCCGCTGGACAAGAGAACAAACCGAACTTACCGGCCGCGCAAAAAGATCGTTTTCGCGGTGTGAGGATTTTCGATATTAGCGACATCCGGAATCCGAAGCAGGTGGCTGCGGTGCAAACTTGCCGCGGCTCGCACACGCATACCCTGGTCATCGATCCGAACGACAAGAACAACGTCTACATTTATGTTTCTGGAACGTCTTTTGTCCGCCAAAGCGAAGAGTTGGCCGGGTGTTCGGGTGGGAAGCCGGATACGAATCCGAACACGGCGCTGTTTCGCATCGACATAATCAAGGTGCCGGTGGCAGCGCCGCAAAACGCGGCAGTCGTGAACAGCCCGCGTGTCTTCATGGATCCGCGGTCGGGCGAAATAGCCGGCCTGATGAGTGGCGAGACCCACGGCACGGATAAGCCAACGCCGACCAATCAGTGCCACGACATCACGGTGTACTCCGCGATCGGGTTGGCAGCGGGCGCTTGCTCGGGAAATGGAATCCTGCTGGACATCAAAGATCCGGTTCATCCAAAACGTGTGGACGCGGTAAACGATCCGAACTATTCATATTGGCACTCGGCCTCGTTTTCGAACGATGGGACGAAAGTCGTGTTCACCGATGAATGGGGCGGCGGACTGGGCGCGCGATGCCGGGCAAACGATCCGAACAAATGGGGTGCTGATGCCCTATTCAACTTGAAAGATAACAAGCTGAGCTTCGCCAGCTACTACAAGATGCCTGCGGCCCAGGGCGACAGTGAAAACTGCGTGGCGCACAACGGCTCTCTTGTCCCCGTTCCCGGTCGCGACATCGAAGTGCAGGCGTGGTACCAGGGCGGCATCTCAGTCATGGATTTCACCGACGCGGACCATCCCGTCGAAATCGCCTATTTTGATCGCGGGCCGATTGATCCCAAGACGCTCGTGCTCGGCGGCGACTGGTCGGCATATTGGTACAACGGCCAAATTTACGCTTCCGAGATCGCGCGCGGCCTGGATGTCTTTGAGCTGACGCCGACAAAGGACCTGACCCAGAACGAGATTGACGCCGCGAAAACTATTCGCATGTCTGAGTTCAATGTGCAGAACCAGCAAAAGATCGTCTGGCCGCATAAGTTAGTGATCGCGAAAGCGTACGTCGACCAGTTGGAGCGCTCGCAAACTTTGTCTGCCGATCGAATCACCGCGCTGCGGGCGGCGATTCAAAAGGGAGACACTGGAAATCTGAAGAAGATGGCGCCGGCGTTGGAAAAGGACGCCGCCAGCGCGAAGAGTGTGGCGGACTCAAACCGCTTGAAATCGCTGGCGGAGATTCTGAAGAGTCCAACGAAGTAAACGACGGGCATAGCTGAGAGCTGTCGCGGAAATTCCCGCGGACTTTTCACAAACGAAATGCGGTTGGCGTCGTAGCCAGCCGCATTCTTCTTTTTGAGCGTCTCGAGAATCTGATTCACATGGCCGGACTAAAAAGTGATGTAGGCCATGCGCGAAACCTCCACCGTATTTTTTTTGTCGAGGCGTATCTCCCTTCTCACTTGTCGGTCTGTACATCTCTTTTCGGTTTGTCGATATGTATCTCCCTTCTCCCTTTGGGAGAAGGGCCGGGGATGAGGGTCTAGCACAAATCCATTCGACTCTTGATCAGTTCGCGAGAGATAATTTCGCGAGCGACTTCATCTCTCGCGGTGTTCCTGAAGATTGCCTTTGCACGTCGCTAGGCCCTCGCCCAGAGGGAGAGGGCTGCAGTTGAAAGCGGCAAAGCGATAGCGACCCTGATGCGATTCCTCATCGATCGTTGCGCTGGAACCTTCATAGCCGAATGGCTTCGAACTCAAGGACATGACGTAGTCGAGTCGCGTGTGTGTCTTGAGTGCCGCTAGGCACGGCATATTTGTAGACGCGAAGGATCGTCTATCGGTTTAGCCCATTTATGGGCGACAGAATATGCCGCTCCTACGGAGCTGGGGTTCACTAGACAGCATCGTTCTACAAATATGTCGCCGCTACGCGACTGGAAGCGTTGGCTGTGAGTTGGCGATCTGCTGCGCTTGTCGTTTGAGAATGGCGACGAACTTGTTCGCCCGCACATAACCTGCGTATTCGGCGCACTCATCTTCCGTGAGTTCGCCTTCGGTTGATTTTTGCGCGAGTTGTTCGAAGCGGGCCTGTAGTTCGGCGTCGGCGCGAAAGCGGATCACAGCATCAGCCTTTTCGGCAAAACAATTTCCGGCTTGGGTCGCACACCGCGATCAAACGCCAGACTTTCCGAGGTCGTTACCATGCGCCGAACTTGGCATGTCAATTTGCGTTTTTGGCCTGCTCTCTCTGGATCGCAGAATTGAAGGCCTAACGCCTATCCGAATCGACTTTAGTTGAGGAGTCTTTACTTGATGTATATGTGCAGATCACCCGCTCGATGGGCTGGTGTGTCAGGATCATGCGTCCTAGGGTCAATCTTAACTTGGATGCTCAACACGTTGTTGATGTAATTACACAACGACTGCGCATTCTGCTCATCGGCCTGGTAATAATAGCGAACGTCTCCCTGGCCTGGAAAGGCGTCCTTGCTCACGGTGATCGAGACGTTTGTACAACCTGCGGCGAGCACTGCCGATCTTATTTGATCTGCCTGATCGGATGGTGTTCCCTCTCGACGGATGATGGAGACGCGTAACTGCTCCGGATTCGTTAAGTGCAACTGAGACTGCTTTTCAACTAAGTTAATAGTCAAAGGACCTGTTAGCGGAAGAAGCACATAATTCTCATATGGTTCATAACCCGGAGCAGTAACTCTGATGAAAATGACTCCTGCTGGTTGTGAAAGAGGTCCAACAACGAACCTTCCGTCGAAATCTGTTTGAGCGACAATTGGCATTCGCGCACCGGCCACTGAAATAGTTGCGCCCTGCACCGGACGCCCGTTCCGGTTTACAACACGACCTTCGGAGCTTGGAAATGACGCCGTCCTGAAGTCACCTGAAAGGGCGGCGAGCGTGCCTAGTAATCCTGTAATAAAAAGAGTGATTACGAGTACAGTCCTCTTTGTCCCTCTTTTCTGTGAATGTTGTTTGTAGCGAGATGGGCTAACCAAGAACCACCAAACGCCTAACAAGGACCCGACTAGAGACGCGATTGACGCAACGATTAACAATGAGAATCGCCAGTTCATTTTTTTGGTTTTGGGCTTAACAGGATGTTAATCGCTCCGACCCAACCGAATCCTGCCGAAAGAGCCTGTAATGTATTGGCAGGAGAAAAGAAAATGGTCCCTATAATAGACCCCACAAATATGACGACAAAAAAATCAATTCGGTCATAGAACAAAGGTGAGTGGTTCGGAAACATCTTTTTGAGAAAGTCAACCGAACCGTTGAAACCTTTGTTAAGGGAAAAAACGTACATTGCCATCGATCCAAACAATGTAATTATGTAATAGATCGACTTAAGGAAGTATGGGCTAATTAGCAGCTTTTCCATACCTTACAATCTAAGACCCGTCGAACAGATGAGTACGGGCGACAGTGCGATTTCGGGCGGTCAGCTTATATCACTGATAGAGACGCAGGGTCTAGAAAAATACTGCAAGGTCGAGATGAGGTATGTCGCTTGGATATCGAGCATAATCCCCGCGCTTCAAATTCACATCATGACACCGCTCGAGCGTCTCCCCGGTTGCGCATCATTTATATGTCGAGTCTTTGACTGAGCGAATGGCAGGCATTGAGAAATAGGACCATGACCCAGGGGTAGAGCAGCAACTCCAGGCGAATCGACTGGTCAAAGAACCTGGGCATGGCCATCGACAAAAGGTCACTGAGAGACATACCAACTAAAGTGCCCAACAATCCGCACACGATCGCCGCGAGCCCAATTAAGAAGACGGCCCGACGTCCGCTCAAGGCTTTGCCGAGCAGCGGCAGGTTAAGCACTCTGGCGCCGGATTGATCTTCGGGAAGCAGTTTAATGGCGGTCCAAATCTTCAGCACGGTGTGACATACGCCCAGGCTAACCAGCGTTAATATCACCGCCCGTCCGGTCCAGCCGGAGTAACGCCAGATACGAGGCCGTATTAGCGCCACACAGAACGCGGCGAATAGGAACGCCACAATCGGAAAGACAGCTTGTCGCAGCGCGCGTGCCTCCTTACGTTCAGCGATCAGGAAGTTTTCGAGGTTCTGCCTGATGCGAACATCGGACCGGGCGCGTCGCAAATAATTTTCGCCAGTTGGTTTCAGGACTGCAGCATACGCACCCGGGCCAGGAGCTGCGGCGTGGCGCTGCGCGTCATACTCAGCGCGCCTCTTTGGGTCGATCAAAATATCCCGGGCATGCGAGAGTTGGACGAAGGCTTCGGCCGAGCCACCGTTGAGATCCGGATGCTGCAGGCGCGCGAGCCGCTTGTATGCCGCCTTGATCTCTTTTGATGAGGCAGTGTGCTTGACCCCGAGAACTTGATAATAATCGACCATACTCTCTCGCCGCAGTATGCCTTATCTCACGCCGCAGGACTGAAATTCAATAGCCGTGGGCACCGCCCACGGATCAGAATCGTCAAACATCCCTGACCCTGAAAGGTCAGAAGTCGGGAGTCGGGAGTCGGGAGTCAGGAGTCGGGAGTCAGGCGGCTTAATCCTTATATAGCTCCGGAAACTCTTTGCGGAGATTCTCGAGCTTGGGCAGATCGTTGTAAACGATGTACGGCTCATTCGGATGGTTTGCCAAATAGTTCTGGTGATAGCTTTCGGCTTCATGGAAAGAGTCGAGCGCCGAGAGTTGCGTTGCCAGAGGCCGAGGGAACACCTTCGCTTTATTAAGTTGATCGATGTAGGCCTGCGCAATGCCCTTCTGCTCATCAGTCGCATAAAAAATCGCCGAACGATATTGGGTGCCGGTGTCAGGGCCCTGCCGGTTTACCTCAGTCGGATCGTGGGCCACCGCAAAGAACACTTTGAGAAGCTTTCCGTAGGTTATCTTTGACGGATCATAAGTAATCTGAACGGATTCGGCGTACCCTGTATACCCGGTGCTGACCTCTTCGTAACTGGCCGAACCTTTTCCTCCGGCATAACCAGATCTAACATCCGTCACGCCTTTGATGTGTTCGAAGACAGCTTCCACACCCCAGAAACAACCTCCAGCCAGGACGATGGTTTGCTTCTGTGATGTATTTCGGATGGGCTCATCCAGAGCGGGGTCCGGGATTGCAACTGCCGAGGCAGCGGCCCTATTGCAAGCTAACATCGTACCGCCGAGCAAAAGAGCAGAACTGATTACGAGTGATTTAAGCATTTCCCTCTCCTGAATCTTAATGCGCAGGTCACCGCCAGAATTCTATTGACCTCTCTAACAACATTCAAGGATTAGAGCGCTCTTTTGCTCTTTGAGTTTCGATAAAGTCGCGTGATCGCGAAAGCGCATCTACTTCTCCCGAAACAGCCCATGCCGCAACTGTGTAATCTCGGAGACTGACAGTTATCGATTAGCCCCATGAGAGCGACGAAACTGGACACGACCTAGCCCTTCTTCACATTTACCTTGTCGAGCGCGGCGCGCAGACCTCGTGCCAGCTTTTGCGCGTCATCGTTCGCCCAGAAATGCATGAAGAAGAGATGCGGCGAGTCCGTTAGCATATGGCTGTGAAGCGCCGTCACTTCTATACCGTTATCGCGTAATGCCTTGATTACCGGATTGACTTCACTTGCAATCAGCACGAAGTCGCCGGTAATCGCTGCCTTGCCTCCGGCAGTCGGTTGAAAATTAATCGCCTGAGCAACGCCCATCGCGGGAGGAATTATTTCGGCTCTACCGTTCATCGCCGTGTCGGTAACGTCATCAGCACGGGCGATGCTGTATTGGTAAACGACGCCATTGAGTTTTCCCGTCTGCCCCATGATTTGATCGATTTGTTTCGTATCGATTCCGATGTCCTGACTCTGGGCCGGCGCAGGTGAACCCGCGAAGGGAGTCTTGCTCACGCTTAAGGCATCGTGAATTGCTCTGGCGATTTTTGCGCCATCGCCCATCGCATGAATGTGCATGTACATAATCCGACGCGATTCGTGCAATACGTGGTTATGAAGTGCTGAAATCTCGACTCCACCTTCCTGAAGCTTGGTGAGAACCGGCGTGACTTCATCTTCCGTGAGCACCAGGTCACCCATCACCATTGTCATGTCGCCAGACTTTTTGAATGCTATCCACGAGCCCAGAGCAAGTGCCGGTTTGAGTTCAACACCTGAGACGGTGACCTTTAGATCACTACGCGGCAGACTGACTTTATAGACATCGCCTGGTTGCATTGATCCCGCTTTGCCCAACGCCTGCTCGACTGGCTTCCAATCTGCTGTCGCAGCTTGTGGCTGGTTGTTTGATTGTCCCGACTGGTTCTGTGGCGCCGAGCAAGCCACCAACACAAACAAGGCCGCTGCTGCACAGGCGACGAGGCACAGCACAACTCTTCTTGTCTTACGCGCTAGAGATATATGGCCCAATACGCGACGCGGAATGTTTCTGACTCTTTTCATCTTCACTCCTGCCTTTCTTCTCGTTCCTATTCCTGGTTGTTTATTTAGGGGCTTGGTCTTGCTTGATGCTCCGCACTCAGCTTGCATATCGTTCTTCAACTGTCGCTGCAAACACGAGCGTGCCGATGAAGCCAATGACTCCCGCGACGACAAACGGTACTTGCGGCGTTATCTTCCACAGCAGACCACCAATCGCGGCGGCGGGTGTGATTGAAAGGCTGCGCACAAGGTAATAAAGCCCGACTGAGCGGGCGCGAACGTTCTCTTTGGCAAAGTCTACGATCATCGCTTTGCGCGCGGGCTCTCCAATCTCGCGCAGCCCTCCGATCACAAACGCAAGGACAATCAAGATGAAGTTTGAAGCGACAATTATCGCCAACGGAAACAAGGCAAAGCTTAAAAATGTAGCGATGACAAAAGGCTTGCGTCCAACGCGATCTGCGATCTTTCCCGCAGGGATGTAAACCACGATTGAAGTGACCATCTGAATGGCGATCAAGGTTCCGTAACGCGCCACACTGAAACCTGCGACGTTGGTCACATATAAGATTGTCAGCACGCCGGTCATGCCTTCACAGGTTCTGATGATGATGTCTGAGATCAGTAGTCGCTTGAGCGCGCTGTGAAAAGAGCGCCACACACCGCGCATGTTTGTAGTCTCAGGCGGGGCGACAGTGACGTTGAGCTTCAATACCAGCAAAACGGTAATAGCTGCCAGAACGAGGGTGATGAAAAGTCCGGTATGAACGCCTTTGTAGATGCCAAACGCGGCTATCATAGCGCCGCCAAGAATCGGGGCGATGACAATCGGCAGTCGTTTCAGAATCGATTGCAGAGTGAAGCCCATGGCGCGCCGTTCACGCGGCAGCGAATCGCCAATCACTGCAAAAATTGCCGGCGAAGCCATGCTCTGCCAGGCCATGACCAAAGCCAGCGCGACAAACAACAAAGGCCACCATGGGCTGAACAAATAAACGACATATCCAGCTGAAGTCAGCGCGATGAAAATCAGAAAGGCGCGTTGCCGACCGAGATGGTCAGCAATCCATCCGCCGGGATATTGATAAACTGCATCAAAGAAATCTTCGGCAGTGCCGAATAAGCCAATGACCGGGGTGCTTGCGCCCAGCGCTTCGAGATACTTTGGCAGAAATTTCTTCCATAACTCTTCGCCAAATCCGAGCAGGAAGACTGCCGCCGACGCGATGGCGACGTTCCGTTCCAGGCTGAGATAGTCGATCACCTTCTCACGCCAAGTGCTCGATTTGCTTGTTATCGCGCCGTGGTTCATCTAACTCCCTAGCAAAATCCTCGAACAATCATGTATAGAATTCCCGCAGCCATTGCTCCGAGAGCGACGAAGACCACATCGATCTTGAAGAGTACGATGACGAGAAAAGCGATTGTCGCAATCGCGATGCTCACCCAACCGACCAGTGCTGTGGGAATCAGTTCGAGCGAGACTACGATGATTACACCCACGACCGCTGCACTGACTCCTGCGAGAAATGCTTGGAGCCACCGGTTGTCACGAACTAATTCAACATATCGCGCACCGCCAAGCACAAATACAAACGAGGGGAGAAAAACAAAGAAGGTCGCGATCAAAGCGCCGCGTACTCCACCGGCAAGATAGCCGGCAAAGGTCGTAAACAGCATGAACGGTCCCGGCGTAGCCACGCTTAACGCCACGCCGTCCAGTAATTGTCCATCAGAGAGCCAGTGATATTGAGCCACTGCGCCACGTTGCACAAAGACGAGTGAGGCATACGCGCCGCCAAAGCTAAACAGTCCAGTCTCAAGGAAAAGCCAGACCATCTGAAACCAGCGTGTGTTTGCAAATGGAAGAACCGAGCCCACGCTACCGATGATCAGTGGCAGCGCTGCGGACGTCCGTCGCAAGCGCGGCCAACCTTCGACTACTAAGAGATTCAACAGACCAGCGAGCAGCAGAATGAGCAGGAAATTGATTCCCGCGAAACGCATTCCCGCGAATGCGCCGACCAGCAGCACGGCAAGAAACCAATTGCGGATCGCCGCGCGGCCAAGCTTGATGATTCCTGCGGCTATGATCCCAAGCACGGCGGGCTTCAGCACATAGAGGAAGTTATTAACCGGCGGCAGGCTGCCGTAAGTAACGTAAAGCCAGCTCAAAATAATCATCACCGCTGCGCCGGGAATTATGAAGGTTAGACCTGCGAGGATTCCGCCCCAAAGTTTGCGTTTCAGATAGCCGACATAGATTGCTAATTGAAGTGCTTCGGGGCCAGGCAGCATGTGACAGAAGGCCATGATCTTCACGAAGCGATCCTCCGTCAGCCATTTCCGCCGCTCGACCATGTGGTTGTACATCATCGTGATCTGCGCTACCGGTCCACCAACATTGACGAAACCGAGAAAAAGAAAGTACAGGAACACCTCATGCCACGAAGGCATCTGATGACCATCTTCGGCCGCTTTTTCCTTGCTTCTCTTCTTCACTTTTCCAACTCGCTACGATTCACTTTTTCTTGGAAGGCTTGGTACGCTTCGAGCTTGTGCTTCGCCTTAGCGGTTCTGTCGCGCTCAATAGCGCAGGTAAAACTTATTCATCCGTCTTGGCTTGTAGATCCACGATCTGATCGAACACCAATTGACTCCAACCTTCGCCTCTGCCGGCCGTCTTTCGCCGGCCAACCCAGACAAAGGTGCGGCCATCAATCCAGCGCGCCCGTTGCCACGAACGCGCCACGAAAAGTCCGGCGCGCGAGAATTCCTGTTCTTCGACGAAGTATGGTGAACGCGGCTCGCGCAGCAAGAAGCCGCGCGGCGGATCGCCGCCAACCATGCGGGCGCGCTGCAAACGGATCTCGCTGACGCTGCCTTCGGCATGCACCGCGATAAACGGAATCCAATTTTTCGGGACGGTCGTGCCCAGCACGTACCGGATTTTTACGTTCTCATCATTCGCCTCCCTTGTTTCAGTCGGTTCATTTGGCGACACAGTTTCATATCCGCTCATGCCTTGTCCCGTCTGTGAAGGGACGATGCTCTCAACTCCCCAAACCATGTTCGCCATTTCATCGCGAATGAAATTGACCCGCTCGAGCGGGGCGCTTTCTAAAACTTTGCTCACGGCGGGGACGAGGTAAAAGCGATTGGGGCCCGGCCGCAACTGGTCCTTTTCGGTCAGATGAAACATGTTCCATCGTTGCCAGGCGGTTTCCGGGCCCCGGCCCGCGGGACGAATAAAAGTATGGCGCCCGAACGTGTCGTCCACCAGAATGCCTCGAATCTCACAAACGGTATTGATGTCCATGGGGTGCGGCAACATGAACCAGTCGTTGGAATAGATCAACCCAAACTCTGCCAACATCAGGTGCAACAGTCCGGTTGCCGAAGTTTCGATCTTCCCAAAGTCGGTCTCGGTTTCTTCCATCTCCCAGAAGCGCGGCTGCGGTTGGCCTTTGAAACGAACATTCGCCGGCAGGAACGACTCAACTTGTTCCTCAGGCGGGACTGGTGCCGCCTCCTCAGCGAGAACTGCCGGGCGATCCTTGACGATATCGAATGAGTGCCAATCCAGGCGGCCCTCGTGGTACTGCTCGGCAATCAGCACTGTCTGCGCCTGGTTCGCGCCGCGCTGACCGGCAACTGAGAACTGATACTCCAAATGATTCTGGAGCCAGGCTGAATCACCAGCGTCGTCCGGTTGGGTGAACAATCGTTGAAATTTCCGCGAGCAATCAGCGGCAAAAGTTGTTGCGATAGGTTTCAATCCCGGATCGCTGGTAAATTTGGAATCAACCCACTTGTCGTGGGTGCCGTTTTCCACAGCCCGCCAGATGGCCACTCCGTCTGCAATGCACCTCGCCACCGACTTCTGAATTTGTTCGGCATCAGCATCCTGCACCGTACGCAGCTTAGGGGGAACCTCCTCAGGCAGAACCCGCAGAGGGAATTTCTGTAGATAGAGATCATAGTGCTGGGCCAGGGACGGGAGGGCATTCTGTAACATTCGCAGAAATTTCTTGCCCAACTGCACGGCAAACAACACATCGCTGAAAACGTCTTCGCCGCTCTCACGCACAGTTAACGGAACCCGTTCGCGCTCAACCTTGGTCTCCAGAGGGATCACTTGCGGATCGAACGGGAATGCCTGCTCGCCGTGAAACGCCACGCGGTCCATAGTTTCGTGTTGAAAAGCAATGCGCGACGAAACACAGGAAGCAGCGTCTTCGCCGGCAAATTCACCGAATTGCCACTGGCGCGTCAGCATCCAAAGCGGGTCACGCACTTCAGCGCGCAGGCTGCTCGTGAAATCGAGAGTGCGCGGTCGCGCCTCCAGGCGATTGAACGCCACCACACGCGGCGCGCGAAAGACGCTCGTGTCTTTGATGATTTGACTGAGTAGCAATACCGGTTTAGCCATAGGTTAACTCAAGGTGTCACCGTTGCGCGTAAAACTCATTCAAAAGCGAAAAATCAAGCATGGTCATGATGTCGAGTGAGACATCGTTCCGAGCCAGAGTGCTGAACTCGGACACGAGCGCGGGCGCCACGGCGTTCCAGGTCGAACCCAGTCTTTCAAGTTGCGCCGGCTCCACGGCTCGTCGTTTTGCGCGATGAAGTGTGTCAGAGAGTATTCCGACGAGGTCATCCCAATCCCACGATCCGGTTTCTTCAGGCGTAACGGCCAACAACAGGGTCTGCGGCGGCATCGCGTTGGGCTGATTGAAGCGGAAGGAAATTCCGGTGGTCTCGCTTGCGGTGGGAATTTCTTCCGTCCAGTCATCGAGTAGCACGCCGCTTTGCCTGATCCCAACCTGAAAGGCGCTGTTTCCATGCGCCACGATCGACAACGTGTCGCGCGAAATCCCAAACTTCTTTTCCGGATCGTCGGGGTCCGTATTGTTCGGATCGAGTTTCGGAAACTCCACCGCCAACCAACTATCTTTGGCGCGATAAGGAACCTGCACGGGCAGGAGTTCGAGCGACACATCGCTGAGCGCGTCGGCGAGAGTTCGCACGATTTCCCATCGATGCAATGGTCGCCGCACCCGGGCCAGACCTTGCAGCCACTCTTCTATAACTTCTTCCTCGTTCGTGCCGGGTGCGGCTGCGACCGCATGACCGAGCAGTTGATTGCGATCTCCCGCAGCGGTCGCGAGGTCGATTTCGTTGTGGCAGGTAAACTTGGGTAGCCAATTGAACGCTTCGCCCAAAAGTATTTTTCCCGCCGCCAACAGGAGCGCGACAATTTGCTCGATCGACTTATCTGGAGTCGTCTGGCTGAGAATTGTGCCGACGCGATCCAATTCGCCATCCGCTGGATCGCTTCGCCGCAAGCGCCTGGCGACGCGATGAGCTCGCGCCAGTACTGCCGCCCTGGCCGCATCGCTCGTCAGATCAGTCTCCGGTGGAAAGGCGTCGCCAATGCCAAAGTTCGCGAGGGCCTGAAGTTTCTGGTGCAATGTCTCTGCGTCGGCGGGCGAGAACACAACGCTCACTTGAGTCGAGTCAGTGAAAGTCAACTTGGCCTCTTCCAACTTGCTGAAGGCGGCGCCAAGCTGGCCGAAAAAAGTCTCGTTATCCGCGGGAATGGTCGGATTTTTAAGAAAGACTAGTTCGACCGAGGGCGCAGTTGGACCATCGATCGAGTCAGCCAGCACGCTCAGCTCATTCAGCGCGCTTTCCACGCGACCGCGCAACTCATCTGCGTCATAACCTTTCGGGTTGTTCTGGTCCACCGGAATAGCAGTTTCTTTGCCGCCCGCGGCCGGCAGAAAGTCGCCCGCTCCCAGCGATCTGCTTTCTGACAACAAAGCGCGTAGCTGACGGGCCAGCGGAAATAGTTGGGCTAGAGTCGTTTCGCCCGCCGGTGTTTCAGGATTGAATTCGATTCGCACGATCTTGTCGTCGCTGATGTTGTGGGTCTTGCGGTAATGGAAAGCGATGCGAGTCTCTAATTCAGTGGCCCCGCCGGTGTCATCGGGGCCGATGCTTACCAGCCAAACAAAGTCGATCGGTTGGAGCGCGAGATCTGCCAACGTAACAAAATGCGCGTCGTGCTTAAGTGCAAGTTCATCCGTCGTCTCAACCCAATGGGCCTCACAGACGATCACGCGCGGCGCCGCTCCCAGCAGCGGGCCCAGCCATTGGTTCATTCCCGTCTCGGCTTTCGCCCGAGGTGTTGGCGGCCCCGGCCATGGATAATTGGCGGGCAACGCGGCATCGAGATCGTCAAATTGCAGCGTCACGCGGTTGGTAAAGCTAAACTCGGTGCCCCGCGGTGTGTTGATGACTTCGAGGTCCGGCGGAATGTGCGCCTCTTTTTGGGCCAGTGAAACTGCCGCAACGCGATCGAAGTTGCCTCTCACAAGTTGAAATGCATTCTCAGCCATCAGCAAATCTTTCACCGCGTCCAACGTATCGAGCAGGGCGCCTTGCTCCGCCACGATCGCAGCGCCCTGGTTAGCGTCAGGCAGATCCGCCGGCGGCAGAAAACCAGAGAGGCCAAAGTTGTTAGCGGCGGACAGCGTGGCCTGCGACAGCTTCAAGCCATTGACCACGTTGTAGGGCGGAACGGTTTCTGCGGCATCGCCGGTACCCGCCTGGACCACTTCGCGCGATTCAAAAGTAAACGCTTGTCGAAACGGCAGAATAAACTCATTAAGTTCCAGCACGGGAAGATCTCCCGCTGAGCTCGCCGAGGTGCGATCGTGTAGCCCGCGCTCGAACTGATAGCCGAGCAGCGCTTCGATTGGTTGGCCGTTGCGCATTCCTTCCAGCACAAACTCCCCCCGCCGCACTCGCTCAGATGACAGGTTGACCGAAAACATTTCCGCGCGCTCCGGCGAAGCGTGGCTGAGATAGGCGTTACGCAGCAAAGCCGCAGCCGCGGCATGACTAAGCGACGGCGCGTGCACAAAACCTCCCTGCCTGGCGCCCGGAAGCTCCGATGGCGGAGAGGCAATGACGTTGTCCTCCTCGAGGATTGGATGTTTGTCGGTCGGACGCAAAGAAGTTGGCAGGTTGTCAGCCTTCAGAAACATTTTTGTAGATGGCCTCAGATTCTCGACCCAGCCAAAGGCCCCCAGATAAATACCAGTTTGGCGCTGCTCGCCTGAACCGCGCTGCGCTTGGAGTCTTTGGGTAAACAATCCGGTTTGCCACGCATCGAGACGGTAACTACAGCAGTCAAGATGTTCGACCAGACAACGTTCCAGACTGGCGGTCGACGCACCGGCCAAATTCTCCAGCGCAGTCTTTTGCTGTCGGAGAAACGAACCTTCCACTTCCGCGGGCGGGGGCCCATTCCAGATCCAATCGGCAACAGTTGTATTGGGAACCGGATGTGCCGGCTCCGCAAGCCCGACGCTCGTTGCCATTAATTCGAACTTGGATAACGCCGGCTGCGATGCGCGAATGCCAGCCAGCGTAGTGCTGCTGGCCGCCTGGGCCAGAGCTGGATCGAAGGTGGTGCGTTGCTCCAACCACTCATAAGTGCCGTTATGCATTTGCAGCAAGATCGAGTTTCGCAACATCAGGTACAGCAACGCCGATGGCGGAGTTCCGCCGATGTCCTGAGTAATGATCTTTTCCACGGTCTCGGCTTTCGCCAGGAATTCAATGTAGTTAACCGTCAAGCTGTTCTTTTCCGACGGCGGTTTGTTTTCTACCAGGTTAGGCACATCGAGCGCAGTCATGTAGTGCTGCCAGAGAACGTGCAGGCTCTTCATCTCGCCAACGGTTGCGACTTGTCTCACGACGCCCAGGTTCTGCAGGAACAATCTGGCCGTAGCCGGCATCGCCGACACGAGCGAAGCGAGCTCGTTGACGTAACGGCCCTTGCCCTTGAAGTTCAGCAGGTTGCTAAGATACTCATCGCTATAGCCAATCCGTTGGAAAAACTCCACGGAGGTCGGGTGCAGTCCCAGAATATTCATCAACACGTCGGACGAATCGCTGCCCGCTCTACCGACGAACGGAAGTGTATCGGCGATGCCATCCCAAATCTGTTCCAACTCCAGCAGTAGGCTGTGCAGATTCTTTAAGAAGACGATCTGCTCCTGGAACGTTCCGACCAGGACGAATGGTCCATCGCTCTCCAGGTAGTTCCAGCGCGAAAAGTCGCTGGTGAGCAGGATGCCATAAGGTTGGTTGCCAATGCGCACGGCGGGTAGCGGGCCACGGCCGCTTACAAAGCGTGTAAAGAAAGACCGTGTCTGCCGAGCTACTTGCTCTGTGACGACGGGGGCCATCCAGTTTCGCAGCCAGTAACCCCAAGTGCCTGGAAACAGCGCCGTGCTCATCGAAGACGCTTCCAACAAATCCGTCTGATCCGCATGTTGCACGGTCTGCAACGGTGTGTAGGCAATGCCCAGAGCGTCGGCGAGCATGCGTCCATCCGTCTGGCTCCGCCTCGGTTTCGGATCGGCTAGGTCAAATGCGGGCGGGTCGGTGGCCGTGAAAAAAGCCAGATCATTGTAGGGATCGTTGTCGGAATAGCCGGTGCCGTTACGTTCGGTGTTGTTGGTGGGCGTGCCCTGGGGGACGAGGCTAAAACCCTTCGGGCTGAACTGATGACTATCAATTAGTTCCTCGAGCAAGGTGGCACTGTCCTGCGCGCTCGCGGAAAGAAAAACGCCGAGCACAAAGACTTTCGCGAAGCCGTTGCGCGCCTCTTCGTCCGTCAACCTTACGCGGAAGCCCATGCCCTGGGCCACGGCCTTATCAAAATCAGACATCCACTCAAACGCGCCGCCGTAGATCAGCACGTCGTCCTTCTCAGCAAACGCGGCTTCGGGGTCGAGCGGCTCAGGACCGACATACAAAGTATCGGGAATGACATTGCCGGTGACCTCGCGCGGAGTTTCCGCTTCGGAGCTGAACAGGCGAAGCACGAAACGATCCGGCATCACATGGGTGCGCGGCGCGCGCGTCCAGCCGTCGGTCTTGGTCAGGTCGTGCACCGGGAAGCCGGTAATGATCGTTCGCACAAGTGCATTGACGCGGTCGAACCAGTTGTTTTTATCGGCTAAGCGCGCGAAGGCGTCGCCGTCGTTTTCGGCAACGGCTTGCTGCAACTCTGTTCGAGTTGCGGCTGAAAGATCAGGGCCGGCGAGCAGGTGTTCAAAAAAATCGGCGTCGAGCGAGCGCAGCAGATCAGGCAACGTCGTTGCCGCACCCGCCGTCGCCAATAAAGCAAAATCCGCGGGCTTAGTTTGGCGGGCAATCCAGACAGAGCGCTGCCCACCGAAGAGGTTAACCAAATGACGCCAGCAGGCACGCCGCCGATTGTCTTGCTCGTCGCGGAGATGCTCGGCAGTTACCAACTCGGTCCAGTAAAGTTCACCCGCGGCAACTTCTCTGTCGGTTAGGATTGGTTCGTGAGTATGGACCGCGACTTCGTCCGGATAGATCCTCACCCAGAGTTCGGTATGCGGCAGACCTTCGGCGGATTGAATTGGAACGAATATGGTTTCGAGCCGAACCGGGAAAAGCAGAAACGGCGTTCGATCATCGAGGCTACGAAGAGAATTCCGGGGATGCGGATCCAGTGGATACAAATCTCCGATCGCGTCCTGTAATCGGCCCTCGCAATCGCCGCAATCCTCCAGCAAACGCTTAGTCGTCGATTTAACTGCTTCGCTTCGGGCCTTGAGCGTTGCCGGATCCTGGAAAGCAGGCTGCAACAGCTCGACCAGACGACCTTGAGTTGCAGTCAGTTCCTCGCGAACGCGTTCGATCTCTCGTTGCAATTCGTCTTGCCCGGCTCGCTGGCTCGCTTCGTGTTCTTCTAACTCACTAAGTACTCCAATCGCTTTCCTAACACTTGCGGTAACTTCGGCTGCTACTTTTTCGAGCCTGGACAGCTCGGCGGTGATGGCTGCTACTTCATTGTCGGTTTCATCTCTTAGCCGGGGATCTTGTTGCTGCAGTTTAGTAAGTTGAAGGCGCAACGCGGCCATTCGATTTTGAATCGACGTGAGGTTCTGCTGCAGGTGCTCCGTCAACCGGCGTTGCTCAGCGAAAGTCGTGAACCACCTTGCGATTTCTTCCAACTCTGCGCGCAACGCCGCCAAGCGGGCATTGAGTCTACCGATTTGGGCGCGCACCGCAGCAACCTCACCATCGCGATCGGGATCGACGACCGTCTGCTTTTCCTCAGCACGACGAAGCTGTTTGTTCGTGCGCTGCAGGCTGAGGCGCGCGCGATAGAGACTTTCATCACACTGCCGGCATTTTTCGCGCAAGCCGGAAATCAGTTTCAGTTGTTCGTTGAACTCAGCCATATTGAGGTTTCACTGCACTTGCGAAGCTGCAACTGAAAAACGCAGGCGTTCAGCCTCTCATCTTTCTGCTTTCTGCCTACTGCTTAAACTGCCGTCGGCATGTCGAGCATTTCTGAAGCGTGAACGGCGACCATCACCGGCGTCTGGAAAAGGCTGTAGGCCATCTCCGCCGAATTCCTGGCCCAGATGTGCTTATTCAAATCCTCACTGCCTGGCTTGGGAAACGCCGGCGCCGGAAATCTTTTTATGAACGCGGGCTCGGTAGGACCAAACAGGTTCCAGGCCAGGTTGTTCCAGGTGTCATTCAGGTCGTTCGTCGGATCGCTATCATTATCGCGCGTCGGCTCGTAAGCGATGTCCATGCCGAAGCGCGGTTCTCCGGGGACTTCCTGGATGACAAAAAACCAACCGCGGTGATCATTCTCAAAATCGCGGCTGGCGTCGATCCCTTTCGCCTGTTCGACGGTCAGGTCAAAACCAAAGAAGCGCAGGTCTGGATCAATTTCAGCTCGGAAGAGCGGGAACTTCAATTCTTCTTGAAATTGCGACGGATTGAGATCTTCGTGAATGATATTGTTTCCGTGGCCGTCGTCAACGGCTTTCTGCGCATAGATCACGGTGTTCGGATAGCGTTTCAGCAGTTCGCCGCGAATAACCAGCACCGCCTGCTTTTGGGTCGGCTTCACGTCGGCATTGGGACCAGGGTCAGGTTTGTGCGATCCGAGCTCGCTTGTCGATGGCCATTTGTGAATCTTGACGATGTCTTTCAACTTCTCGGCATCGGTAGGCGTATCAGGGTTGCTGACGCCCTTAACTTCCCAGAACTGTCGGAAGTAACTACCCCTGAGATCGGTGGGAAATTCGCGCCAAAGAAGCTCGCGACCCATTTCATGGTTGAGGCCGACCATGTACGCCTCGATGAACTTTGGATTGGTTTCCAGGATAGAAATCGTGTCGGGTGGAATCAACTGCAGATTCGGAATCAGCAACTCCTTGTTAATGTCACGCAGATAGATGTAGGTCGCCTCTTCAAAGTCCGGGTGGGCCATGGCATCGACGATGTCTTCGGGCCGGTCAAAACTGCGGCCGGGAATCTTTACGAAGGCGGACAAACGGAATGGAAAGGTGACGTGAGGATCGATGGCCCGCTTCAGTTTCCCCTGAACGCCGATAACATCGAAAGCCGACAAAGCAGGTTTGTCGGGCGTGCGAATCACAATGCGCTGCTGTAAATCAATCGCTGCGCTTCGAAAATTACGAGCCTCGACGCTGTCCGCCGCGGCCGACGCCCCAGGTGTCGCAGCCGGCGCACCTGTTTCACCTGCGCGAACAATATTGAAACCCGGCTGTTGAGGGACGCTTCTAATTGAGGCTTCAGCTTTTTCGGGATCAACCAATTCACCCGCTACGTCAAGATCTTGATTCTGGCGCTGCAACCAGAAAAAACCGCCAACCGCAGCCAGCGCCAGCACTGCGGCGATCGCCCAAACGACGGCCGCCCCGCCGAAAATTCCAAGCAACAGTAGCGTCACCAACGCAACTATCAGAACCGAGAGTCGGTTCTTCATCAGCCAACGCAGCCACGCCGGAAAAGTCCGGGGCTGGATCTGCTGCGCCAGACCATCTACCGATGGAATTCCGTCGGGAAGACCTCGCGGTGGAGCGGGCGTAATCCGTCCGTCGTTGATGGCCGTCACCAAGCCCGAATGGTCAAACGGGCCTCCGGCGCCACTCAGGCGTTGCACCAGCTTTCCGGAGGGTCGCGATAAGCGCCGAAACGCGGCGCTGAAGACCGGAGTCTTGAGGCGACTTTCGAGCAACTGTTGCCGAATCGTGGTCGGGCTGCCCATCACTTTCGCGTGAACCATCGTCGTCACCGCCAGCAACTTTTCCGGCGCCAGCTTTACGAAGAATTGCGCGTTGTAAAGGGCGCTCACTTGCATGATGAACTGAAAGTTTCGTATCTTCCGATTTCCTTCGTAGACCCGCTCAACCTGTTGCCACGCTTTCTGCATGAACTTGTCCTGATCCTTCTGGATTACACCGGTGCCAAATCCGGCCGGCACACGGCTGCGCGGATCACGATTCAGGTCGTGGTACCAACCGCTCTCTGACACGTTCAGCAAAATCTTGTCGGTCTTGTGCTGGCGCGCGTGGTTTTGTCCATAAAAAGGAACGGTCACAACGGGGTCGTTAAGAAAATCAGCGTCCGAGCCGGGTACTGCATTTATGTCCGTCTGGATTTCTTCCGGCAGGTTAACCAGAATCGCCAATTCCTTCTGGAAATCGTTCGGCGTAAAGACCAGCGGTAACGACTGGGTCCGCTCAGTTTTCAACGCGCCTTCCAAACCCTGGGTTGTCGGCGCGGCGGGAGGGAGCCCGGGCCTCTCTCCCGGCGCGAGCGGTCTTTCCCTACCCCGGCCATCAACTTCCACAAAGCCGGGCAGCGAACAATCCATCGACCGGACGCCGATCCTTTCGTCCAGAAAGCGAGGCTTGAGCTGTTCCACCAAAGACTCAAAATCCTGCCGCTCTCCGGTGTTGAAATACCAGTCGTAATAAAGCGGCAGCTCGACACCGGTGGTGGCGGCATCCCAGGCTGCCTTTTGCGCCGGCACACCCGCGGTGGATTGGCCGAGCCCGGCCAGTCGTCCGACTTCAAAAGCCGGAACCAGAAAGGCGTGATAAGCCGTGTTCGGATCCAGATGACGCGGCGAGAGCAAGCGGCAGTAAATTTTATCGGGGTCGGTGGTAACGGCCGCCTGCAACGACCGGAGATACTTCTCCAGGTCCGAGAGTTCGCCCGGATCGATATCCTGCTCCGTATGGACATGCGCGAACAGCCAGGTCTCGTCCGACGGTGGCAAGGCGGATTTGCTTTTGACGTTAACTACCGGCAGCGGCAACCGGCGATCATCGCGTTCGAATTCATCTTCCTTGAGCACCAGCAGAGATATCCAGGGCCGCAGGCGGTCGCCTATTGGCTTGGCGGGCGTGTAACGCCAGGCGAAATCCTCGTCGTAGAACTCGATGAACGCCAGATAATTCGGCTCGACGTTGGTGATCCAATTCCGCGGCTCGGTGCGGACAATCATGTCGCGGTGAACACCAATGATGTCGCCCGGACCGATCAGTGCGAAGTCTTTTTCCGGTTGCGGCGTGGCGTTTATCGAGACGCCGATCGGCACCGAAGCGCGTTCATTCGGGGGCAGAAAGGCGGACGGATCACCCAACGTGTCCGGTTCTTTAATGTGCGCCGAAACTCCTTTCCGCGCCCAGGACTGAAATTGGTACTTTGCGACGTCTGTTGTCATACGGGTTCAGTTCAGATTCAACTCGAAATTTGAGACGACCTGAATTTGACCGGCGAGGGCCGGATTCTGAGCAATCAATTCGTGCTGTTGCTGATAAGCCTCGGCCTGAGTGTTGAAGAATACTGGCCCACTCGCATTAGTCACATGTGATTTCAAATCGGCTGCATTGGCGATGACGAAAGTCTCCTGCAGCAGCTCAACTTGCGGCGGCGCGTTCAAGGATACGCGCGTCTGCTGTTGCGCCAGCCGGGATTGCCGGACAGCGCTGCCTTTGACCAGACGGTCGTAGGCCACCACGAAGAGATTGATTAAGCTCTTAGGCCCGATCTGCTCGCGCCGCAGGTAACTCAGCTCATAAACCACGTCACGAACTACAGGCAACGTCGTCAGCAGGTCGGCGGTGGCAGTCAGCTTAAAACCACTCGGCAGATTGTCAAACGACTTCCGCGACAATTTTTCGCTGTCACTCAATTCCAGGAAGTTAGCGGGAGCAAACTGTTCTCGCACACTCTGATAGTCGGCCGGTATTTCTGCGCCGCCGGAATTGGCGTTAGCCAGCTTGAACCTGTTCTCGGCGAGTGGTTTCTTGTCGCCAAATTTTGCGATCGCAAAGTCTTCGAGCGGCAACGAGCGTTGGCTGAAGGTGAGTACGCCGGCCGGGTGAATCACCAGCATTTCCGTAGCTGCCGGCAGCTCAATTTTGCGCAGGCTGACGTGCAAGTGATTGTTCGCCGGTAAGTCAGCGCGCCAGTTGCGGGTATCTGCCAGTTCGCGTTGCAAGACCTTGAGCAGGTCTTCAATCGCTCCTGCAACGGCCTGCAGCGGGTCGCCCCAAGTGGCATGGAAACCAACTGAGATTGAGAAAAACAAGAACGACAGCGTCCCTTTGCCACGAGCATCCCAGGGAGTCGGCCCCGTCAAGGTGGCGGAGATATTGACTCCCGCGATGACCGACGAGTGCCGGCGCAGGGCAACGCCACCGGAAAGTTTGGCGACGAAATGAAACGGATCAAACTGGAAGAGAACATCGAAACCCAGGAAGCCATAGATATTGAACCCGGACTGTTCCGCGTAAAGTTCTACGCGCGCGCCAAACTGCACCGTGTTCGAAGTAACCGCGAAATAGGATTCGACCTTGAGGCGAGGGTTGTCGTCAGAGAGAAGGCTGATCCCAATCCGCGCCATGCTGCGGAAGCCGTCCGGCAAAGCGGGAATTGTTGGCAGGTCGCGGAAGTCAGGATGGAAGCCGCCCACACTGAGGGCCAGCGCCTTCGCTTCACCCCACGACACTAGGAACGCCATGCTGCCGGTGATCGAATAGATCAGCAAACGGGAATCGAACAGGTCGGCGCGGAAGAAGATATAGCCGCGGTCGAAATCCACCACGCCGAGAAAGTTGACTTGCAATTGCAGGATCGGCGCTTCTCTATCAGGCAGCAGTGTTTTAAGTACACCTACTATTGCAAACATCGGATTCGGCAAATCCATTAGCAGGCAGAGCTCGACGGTGATGATTGAAGACGTTCCCCAACCCAGCTTAGCCATCGGGCCGATAACGAAGTGATCTGGTTGGGGCGGGAAGAATTGCTTGATGTCGCTGATGATCCGCGTGATGTTGGCGACGATGTTTTCTGGGAACAGAATGCTCTTGACGGCATTGGTGCGAATGCCCTCGGCCAGCGCAGCCACGACTATCCTGCGGTTCAAACCAAAGATGCCGCCCACGCCGTTTAGCGTGAAACCAAAACTCAGCTCAATCTGATTAAACTTTGCCTAGAAGAGATTGTTGAAGTCGAGCTCGAGCGCGCCGGCGTATTCACCTTTATCCGGATCAAATCGCAGGAAGCCACCGCCTTTGAAACCTCCGGCGTCGAGTGAAAGACCGGCCCCGCTTGGCGGTTTGAACGCGAACGCAAGGTCCATCACACCGAGGTTGCCGCCGTCGTCAGGGAACGTTAGCGTACCGGTCATGCCGACACGGTCTACAAGTGCCTTTAGTGGGCCGAGCGACAACCCGACGCTGGCCGACACTTCGGCTACCACCGTGGCGTTGGTAGCTTGCAGCGCGAGATGGACCGACGGTACGGTGAGAATCCCGCCGATAGAAATTCCCACCGGCAGCGTCGCATCCAATCCGGCACTCCCACGAAAGTACAACCCCCTCTTGTTGGACCAGCCGAGGGCCAGATCGAAATCCGCTCGGGCACCGTCCTGGGGAAGTATGCTCTGAAGGAAGCCGTCGCCGTCAGCTGCCGCAATCACCAATACGGACGAGCCCGTATCCAAAAGTAACCCATATTCTTGATCGCTTGTATTCAGATTCGCAGTGCCTGAAATTAGAAACGGTCCCATCTCAAGACGGGTACCCTTCATACTGCCTATGAGAAAACCACAAAAGCTGAGCACGCCGGGACTAACACTCACGCCGGTTGTGCCCGCTCCCCCGAACAGCGTTAAGCCGTGGGGGCCAATGGCAAGGCCTGCGGCGTGGTCAGTTAGGTCCAGGTCAACATCCCAGTAAGGCAACAGCTCGCCGAATGGCAGGATCACCAATCCGAAATCCCCGAGGTCTCTCGAAGATAGGGCAAGCTTGATACCGCATCGATCTCCAAGTTGAAAGTCCGGCTGTACAAAGACAGTCAGAACCCCAGGGCTGACATGATTACCGAGATCTCCTAAACCTGTTCTACTTTCCGGCCTCCCGTCATATACGGCGTCGTAACCAAAATACTTGAGAAGCACAGCAAGTCGCGGAAACAGCTTATCAGCAACAGCTTTTGCGTCTGCAGACGCAGCTAACCCCTGGGGCGGGAGATATTCCGCACGAAGCACTTGCAAAGGATCCGAAAGAAGGTCAGAGATTCGATCGAGCGAAAGATCAGGTGCTCGAATAACCGTCAGCAATCCCAGGAACTCGTAAACCGCAGGATGCCAACTCCTGAGATACTCGATCACAAGAGCCTGGACCAGGTTTGTGGTGAGTTCCTCCAAATCAGCTTCCGTGCCGGGCTCGGCGGGAAGTTGGCGCACGGCCGAAACTAGCTGGTTCACCTTCTCGAGCGCGGCGAGAAAATCGGCGAGGGATTCCGGTGGATGGTCGATGAGGTCGTCCAGCTGCTGGTAGGCATCTTTGATTGCAACGAGGAGATTGTCAGTTGTCGGCCCTGCCGTTATCTTCCAGCCGATTACCTCCGACAGCAGTTGCCCGCTAACACCACTCTCGCCCGCAACAGCCAGCGGCAACAGCAATAACTTTATTTCGTTTAGAAGTATTTCCTGAAAGTTCATTTCGACTCACACCTGTCGTGCAATCCAAAATAATCGGAAACAGAACGAGGGACGCCGGCTCACTTTGTCTTAATTAGCAATTCCTTTCCGCCTAAGGTCCACATTGCGGGCTGTCCGAAGTGACGCTTATTTTGTTAGCCCTCGTTCTGGGTGGCCGGGATCTAAATCTCCAGTGAGCAAGGAGTCGGCCTGTTGATCGGTCACCAATTGCCCGTTTGTCCAAACATAACCTTCGCTGATGAAGTTGTACCACATGTCAAATTCCAAATTGCTCTGCGTCTTGGAACGCGCGTAGAGCTCAAATTGTGACCGAATCAAGGCAAGCCACGTCGAACGAAACTTAAGATCCAGTTCAGCCAGGGCTTTATTCACTTCTTTACTTGTGAGTTGGCTGATGACCGCTTTCATGTCCTTTACGATCTGCTTTGCTTTGTCCTGAAACGCCGCTATTTCGTTTTTCTTACGCTCAAATGTTATGTCCTTCCCTTCTCTCGCCGAGGTGTGCGCCTCGGCCTCGGCCAGCGACAAAGAGTCGGGATACTCCATAAACCAGGGAAGTCCTATTGGCAGAACTTCGTTGAGTGCAAGACAAAACGTCTGCATGGACCCAAAGGTAAAACCGAGGGCGCCACCCACTGTGATGTCGATGTTTAATGCCTTAGACAATCTACGCGCCAAGCTTTTGTGGAACCCAAGTCCAGCCCGGCAAGAGAGGAGAACAATGATGGTTTTTTTGGTCTTGCGCTTCAGTTTCAGATTTCCATCCTGGGTCAAAATCTTTATGAGCCTGTCCATGCCTGTCTTACTAAGGTCGCTCCCCGTTGCATAGAGTCCCTGCGGATTGCCGTGTCCGGCGATGAATATTACGTCCGAGTCTTGAAGGCCAGAGAAGTCTAATGGGGTGACCGTCGCCTGCCCTGTACATTCAAAGGAATGGACTGGAATCCGCGGTGGCGCTATCTGTGTAGGTACTCCACTTATGTTCTTCGCGTTCAGCCCAAGCATGGTTAACACTTTCATCAGCGCGTAGTCCTGGTAAACCGGGGGTGTGGGTGTATCCTCGCGTCGCTCTCTATCGATAAAGTCGCTAGTAGACGCGACTGCTATATATCGCGTGGCACTATGAATATCTGGCATCTTCATCTTTAGCTCTACACCCCGGGGGCGCATTCCCCCGCATAACTCCACTTTCAGCAGTGCGATTGACTGGCTTGTTGAAGCGAGAAGACCGGAACTCGCCACCATCAAACCCTGCTTGGGCAGCGATCCTTTCGGATGGGTCGGCTACATCAAGCGACCGACGACCAGAGGGACGTGACAAACGATATCAACGCGCAGCGACCGTCGGCGGCTACACTCGCCTCGCCCAGGTCGGACGCTTGAAAATTTGCCGGTATTCGACTTTCGGTTTTACGAACAGTCACCGTCTTGCAACAAAAGAGTTGGTCGGGAATCGCACCGAAATCTCAAAACACAAGTCCAGTCGATGACGTGAGACTCACTAGCGTTTGTCCCGGCGAAAAAATAAGGATCAAAAGGTGAAAGGAATATAGGTACAGGCAGTGAGGGCTGTCAATGAAAAGTGGGAGGACTTCCAGTAGCTTCGTCTCGCGCTTCACAATTCCGGCTGCATCGCGGCGTATCCGACTGCGCGTCCAATAGCCGTTCCCGTGAGTCCTTCGAAAGCAGGCATTGTATGCACCGTGTGCAGTGCATGCACGTTGATTTTTGGTGAGCGGTTTTGTAAGTTTGAAAATAAAGGAGCGAAAAAGACAATGCGCTAAGATCCTAGTTTAAAGAAACCGCGGCAAAGGAGGGGGCAGAATACCTTTTGGCGCTGACGCCAGTAATGTCTGTTCGAACAGCCTCTCCCGGTCATGACGCGATTCCGAAAGTTCGTTCTGAATAAAAGTTACCACTCCGTGGTATGCGAACCAGGTTCGATTTCGAGGGCCTTTCAAGTGGCAGCCTCGATAACCAAGCACCGCACGATTGGGAAACGGTTCTGAATGACCTTCCATCCGGTTCCAAAGATCCATCAGACTTGCAACCACACGCTCTTCTATGACCCAACACGGATTTGGGCGCCCGGAAAAGATGTCAGCGCATCCCATCCACGCTTCATCTGAGCTTGACATGACCATCTTTGACGACCATAAAGCTGCAAAAGTCCCTGTATGGTCCACGATCAGCGGTCCGCGGGTCACTTATGATTTGTCCACTGTTATCCAGATTCGTGACAGGCGCCGGCCCGACTTTATGGGACCAGAGCCCGTCCGGGCCCTTTCGATACCAATGGAAATCGAAGCCAGGGGCCATAACCAGAGCGACCAAGTGTCCTTCGGGCGGGCATTCATTGTTAGCCAATGGAGCGGCTATGAGACTATCTGATACCGCGGCCGGCTGCACAAAGGCGCAGACGCAGGTTGCTGGAGTAATCAGGATGCCTTCAGGTCTTCCCGGTTGGGCAAAACTGTCAGTACGGTAATTTGTGGAATAGTTGTAGCAGTTGTTGTTCAGTTGTTTTAGCCCGCCGTCATTCCACCACATCGGCTCAAAAATAGGAGCACAGCTACATACTGGTGTCGCCGTCGTCACAGCCTTAGCTTTCAACTTCTTGCCCGTATTTTTCTTGGCCACCAGCGTAGCAATTAACTTGTCTGTTACCTCTCGGGAAACTTCGACCTGTTGCCTGACCAATTCTGGAAAATCCTTTCCGAGCTTGACCCGGCGAATGATCCCTCTTTTGCCAAAGACGAAGTCTTCGAAATCTTCATCAGAGGGTACCTGAGCGAGTTCAGGACCGGACAGTTGTCCGGCTGTTAGGCGAAAAGCCTCTGGCAGGCTTCGGCTAGCGCGAGTACCAATCTGCTCAACGATAAGTCCGCGATAACCGAGGATCGGAATCGGAGGCACCGCCCTGGTTTCCTCTGCTTGAAGTGCACGTTTGGGTTTTAGTCTCACGACGACGTCGGACGCCTCTTTGTCATCAAGCTCGATTACAGGGTTCTTCAGTCCGCTGAATATGTCGATTGTGATTCTAATTGCCATCGCTCTTTTCCTCCGTTAGGATTGAGGCCGATCAAATACCGGGCTTATTAGGGTAACTTTTACCGGGTGATTCTGCTCCTTGGAGATTCATGAAAGTTCGAAGGTCCTCTGCGCGGGCACCTTTAGCCTATGTTCGTCTCTCGAAAGACGAGCAATCGGCTTGGCGCTAGACGCTGCATGGCTTTCTTTCTTTTTATCTATTATCTCAGCGAGGCCAGCGATGGTCGGCGACTCGAACAGGTGGCGCAACGGTAGCTCGACTTCAAAGGTATTTCGTATCCGGGAAATCAGTTGCGTCGCGAGCAGCGAATGACCGCCAAGCTCTGTGAAGAAGTCGTCATGGATGCCGATCTGCTTGATGCCCAGAACTTCAGCCCAGATTACCCCGAGAGATTCCTCGACCGGATTACGCGGAGCGACATACGCACCCTCAAGCTTCGGTCGGGTTGAATCGGGAGCAGGCAGCGCTTGACGGTTCACTTTCCCGTTAGGTGTCAGCGGTATCGAGTCAAGCAAGACAAAGGCTCCTGGAACCATATAATCCGGGAGTTGTTCTTGCAGCATCAAACGAAGCTGCGGCACAAGCTTCCGCGAAAACGATCCTTGCAAGGGGTTGTTTGCATACGCCCGCCATGCTTTGGCCCGGACTGGCTCGTCAGCGAAGAATGGAACGGTCAAAGTGTTTCCATTCATCTGCTGCGATGCGTATCGCCTGAAGAGAACGTCAAAGCTGCCGTCGGCGGCGGATTCGGACCAGCGTAGGCCAACGGCGTATGGAAGATCCATACTCAAAGTCCATATTTCTTCCGGATCCACCCCGACTTCCTTAACCGAACTCAGGCTTTTCCGCAACTCAGCAATAGTCACCGATGGCTCGAAGTTGCTGAGCAGTTCAAGTGATTTAATATCTTTCAGCAGGCGGGCATTAGTCACGCGAGTTATCTTCAACGACTTTGGCTCGGTTTGCTCCAGGATCCGCCGCAAGGCCGACGGCGTCAGCCCTTCCCTGTGCCAGTCGAGTTCGCGCTGCTCGTCAGCAGTGGCGTCCTTGTCAGGCCCAAGATGCAAAGTCACATCATAACGAAACCGGGTCAACTCATTATGATATCGTCCACGCTTTGGCTGCATCTGTACATGGCTAATCTGTGGAAACCGCAGTTTTAGAGCCGTGAAGAAGCGCGGGTCAATTACAAGTTCCTGCTCCTGAGCTATTCGCTTATGCACGCGCTCTTGTAATTGTGTTATGGACAGCACGTCCGGTGACCTATACAGTTCCACCGACGTGTGCAACGCCTCCAGCAATGGTAAGCTGCGCACATCCCCAATAAAGATAGAGCCTCCAGGCGCAACCGATCCGACAGCGCCCTCGATGACCCGCAACAAATATTCGATAGTCGGAAAATATTGGACGACTGAATTGAGGATCACGGTATCGAAGAATTCTGTCTCGATACCGTCAAAGTCATCTGCCGCCTTCTGGGCTAATTTGACCAGCGGAAGTTTGGCGCCGGGTCCCTTCAGTTGCCGCTCTAAATAGCAGAGCGCCTCAGGCGAGAAATCAGTGCCGAGGTAATAGGTACACCGGGGAGCAATGCGGAATAGCAACAGCCCCGCACCACATCCGATCTCCAGCACTCGGCGCGGCCGACCGTCCAGTACCCTCGCAACGGTTTGGTCCACCCATTCACGCATCTCCGCTGCGGCGATAGGCTGGCCGGTGTAGATACTATTCCAACCGATGATATTAAAGGTTGGGTCGGTCAATGCGGAAGTCTGGTTGTATGTCTCGTCCCAGACCATTTGCCATTGTGGAATCTGCTCTTCACTCAGCTTTGATTCCGGTATTAACTCATCCGAGTTCTGATGGTTTGGGTTCTGAACGACGTAGGCCACCAACCGTTTATCCCCTGACTCCTCTTCCCGCGCCACTACGACCGCTTGCTGCACCGCCTCATGTCCGTTGAGCACAGCTTCGATTTCTCCCAATTCGATGCGATACCCACGCAGCTTAATCTGTCCGTCCATCCGACCCAGAAATTCGATATTGCCGTCACTCAGAAAGCGGGCCATGTCTCCCGTCTGATACAGACGCCCTCCTGCAGTCTTACTGAATGGATGCGGGATAAACTTCTCGGCTGTCAGTTCCGGCCGATTCAAATAACCGCGCGCCAGTCCCTCGCCCCCAATCAACAGTTGACCAGCTACCCCGATTGGCACCGGCTGCAAATGCCCGTCGACAATGTATAGCTCCGTGTTGGCTATCGGACGACCGATCGGAATCGTGCCCAATGACTCGCTTGCACCCACTTCATGCCAACTGGCATCCGCAGCCACTTCGGACGAGCCATATAGGTTCAACAACATCTTTCCGGGGGCGTTCTTCAGCAACCGATCTGATAATTCCTGCGGCAGCGCTTCGCCGCTGGTGATCCAATACTTGAGACGGAAAAGGCGCTCCTGAAGCTCCGCGCAATCTTCCATCATGACTCGCAGCAATGATGGCACAAGCACGATCCGCGTAATCCCCTGCCTCGCCAAGGTGTCGATCAGTTGATCAGGATCCTTTAAGGTCTGCTCGGAAATGATGACGTTCGCCACTCCCTGAAGCAATGGCCCGAAAATCTCCCAGATGGAATCCACAAAACTGATGGAAGTTTTCTGGCAGCATATCTCGGACGCCTCAAAGGGATATGTCTTCCACATCCAGCTAAAGCGATTGAGTGCTGCTCGATGTGTTCCAAGCGCTCCTTTCGGTCTACCGGTGGAGCCGGAGGTGTAGATGACATAGGCCAGGTTTTCCGCCCGCACACTACTGGCTACATTCGCTGCACTCTGTTGCTCGATCTCAGGCCATTGCCCGTCGATGCTGACCACCCGAACACCACTCTCTGCCAACCGTGGCGCTAACCCACTCTGCGTTATTACTACCGCCACGCCCGCATCCGCCATCATGTATTGCAGCCGCTCCGCCGGGTAGCTGGCATCCAATGGCACATAGGCCCCCCCGGCTTTCAACACCGCTAATAAACTGATTACCAACTCCACTGACCGCTCCACCATCACCCCCACCAGCGTCTCCACCCCTACTCCCTGCTGTTGCAGGTAGCCCGCCAGTTGGTTCGCTCTCCGGTTCAACTCGCTATAGGTGAGCTGCTGGTTCTCGAAAATCACAGCCACCGCCTC
>QHXI01000073.1:0-1867 GCA_003222895.1 Acidobacteriota bacterium
AGACACTGACACACGCGCTATTCAATTGGACGTTGACACGATCGATTGGATCGGCAATCGCAGGGCTACGGTCTCAGCTAGCTGCATAAATGATCCTGAGGGCGTATCGTACCTCTATACTTTACGACTAAAGAATCGCAAATGGATCGTGACTTACGCCCGAATGGTGGGTGGCTCTTAACCGCTGCCCAACAAATCGTTGGACGCGAGCGGAATCAGCGAGCTTCTCATCGACAAGTAGTCCGTAGTGCAGTTGCTCGCCGCCGCGTCAACTCAACCGTTCGGCGCTTAACCAAATGGCCAAGATGTGAGGAACTTATGAAATATTTCTCGGGCGAAGTGTTCAGTCCAATACCTAAGGCCGCAGCTTTTACAGGCCTATCTGAGGCAGAGATACAAGACCTAGTTAAATCGGGTGTCCTGCATTCCGTTTTCGTTAAGCCAGGCAACATTCTGCAAGTACTGCTGAGTGATAGAGTTCCTAAAGGCCAGATACAGGAGTCACGTGCTTACCGTGCCGGTGCTTTAGGAGTGCTCACAGAAGAATGGGAAACATGTCGCCAGAAGGAACATCAGGATTATCGTGCCTCTCAGCAACGGTGCATAATGTGTGGCGAGCCTCTTGGTTTCTTGAACAAAACCCTCAAGCAGACAAAACATGGGAGTTGTGTTTCATTCAAATACTAGACTATCACCTTCTCCAATGTGAACGCGCCGAACAAATCGTTGGACGCGAGCGGCGGGAGCGTGTTTCGCATCATACTTCGTCCGGCGATGCTTGAATGAATTCGCGCCGCCGCGTCAACTCAACCGTTATCCCGCTTCGCTTTTTGAAAACGCCAACAGGTTATGTCGTCGCTGCTGACGCTGGCGTGGTTGCATCGGAACATCGCGCGCATAATTGATTGGGGCTTCGCGGCAACGCGCGTTGCGTGGTGACGGAAACGACGCGCGCGCTCGTTGCCAACAATTGGTCGCGCGTTACAATCACGGGCGGGCTAACAAATCGTTGGACGCGAGGCGAACCAGCGGGCTTCTCAGCGACAGCTTGCGTCTTACGTAGTTGCGTGCGCCCGCGTCAACTCCACCTTATCCGGCTCCGCTATTTGAGAACCGCTAACCAGCGCGAGGCTTGTCGCTTGGGCTCGACGCGCGGCTCGCAGCGCTGAATCAAGTCATCCGTTGCAAACTCGCCGCGCTTGCGCGTTTCTTGCAACCAAAACTACTTGCGCGGCGCGTTACAATCTGGGGCGGGCTAACACGTCGTTCAACCGGAGCGCGCACTGCGAACTTCTCATCGCGGGACTTTCGTGGTTTCCCCAGTTTGTCCGCGCCCGGTTAACTCAACCGTTGGCGCGCTTCAATAGTCTTTGACAGTCGATGTGCGCGAGGCCTGCGCGGTTGCGGTGGCAGATATTGCAAGGCTTGCGTGAATGTGACGCTCGCGCGGCTTTGTACTAGGAATTCGTTCTGGTAAACGACGGCGCCGCGCTCTGCGCGTTACGTCGCACGGAAAAAGAGCGCGCGCCAACACGTCGTTCAACCGGAGCGCGCACTGCGAACTTCTCAGCGCGGGACTCTCGTGGTTTCCCAGCTTGTCCGCGCCCGGTTAACTCAACCGTTGGGCGGCTACAGTGATTCTTCAGTAAGGAGAGAGAATATGAAAGCGGTGATGTCATTTTGGGGCCTGGTTGGATTTCTTTTTCTAGTCCTTTGTCCTACTGTCTATGGTCAGAGTCTTCAAGAAAATGTTAAGGCCGGACGCGACGCTCTTGATCAAGAGCGCTTCGCCGACGCTGAGAAATCTCTCACTGCTGCTCTGAAACAAGCAGAGGCTGAAAAGCCGGAAAATGTCAGGCCACAGTAT
>QHXI01000073.1:1879-81607 GCA_003222895.1 Acidobacteriota bacterium
ATGGAAAAGACTCCTGAGAAAGACGTCAGACTTACGATGGGCAGCTACAATGGCTTGGGAGGGATGTTACTAAGTCAGAGGAAATATGCTCAAGCAGAGCACATATTCAAGAAGTCGTTAGAATTCGGAGAAGAGTACGGCCAATCAGAGCCGGAGCAAATGTACTTTGCCCTTGATGGCTTAGCGCTTGCTTTCAAGGCACAGAACAACAATGAAGATGCTGAGTCGCTCTACCGTCGAGAAGTTGCCTTTTGTGAGAAGGCGTTCGGTTCGACGGATGACCATCTTGCCTCTGCTCTTGACCATTATGCAGAGCTATTAAGAAGGTTGGGGCGTGACGCAGAGGCTGAGAAGTTCGAAGTACGTGCTAAAGCAATCAGAAAAGAGTAGTGGTGCTTAGTGAGCGCACCGCCCAACAAATCGTTGGACGCGAGCGGCGGGAGCGTGTTTCTCAACTAACTTGGTGCGACGAAAGGTGCTTTGATGCGCGCCGCCGCGTCAACTCAACCGTTCGGTTGCTTGCTGAGCTCTAAAGATGAAGATAACGCTTTACATGGAAGCGTTCATCTCCTGGGCGACTGCACAGGCTGATATTGAAGCCGTCGCGCTCGTGGGTTCTTATGCCCGCGGCGCCGCTACTGAAAACTCGGACATTGATTTAATAATCTTGACGTCGAAGCGCGCCCGATACTTGGAGAACCAGGATTGGTTGTCGTTATTTGGTGAAATCGAGCGATCCAAAAATGAAACTTGGGGCGACGTAAATACAATACGCGCAACTTACAAAACTGGCCTTGAAGTCGAATACAACTTTTCAACGCCGTCATGGGCTTCCGTGCCGATCGACCCTGGAACTCGGCGCGTGCTCAATGACGGCATGAAGATCTTGTATGACCCAATTGGAATACTCGACGCTCTGCGAAATGCGGCCTTTGCTTGAGGTCCTGCACTTAACTAAACCGCCACCGAACAAATCGTTGGACGCGAGCGGCGGGAGCAAGAGTAAGGATGAAGGCGGAATGATGAAGGATGAATTGTTGCGGCGGCTTTGATGCGTCCCGTTGAGAAGTAAAACTTATCTCACGGAGTCAACTCAACCGTTAGCCGAAAATCGCGATGCGACTCAGACCGATGGGGAAAATGCTCGGCTAGTGGAGGCGGCCCTTGAAATCTAAAGCAAAACTGTCAGCCTCAATGACCTTGACGCAGTTCGACAATGGTTATTGGTATGCAACCGAACTAAAGAAATTCGCGGAGACGATCAGACTCCCATCCGCGGGCAAGCTGCGCAAAGACGAGCTGGAAAGAGCCATCAGACTCTTTCTCAAGACCGGCGAGATCAAAAACCCCACCAAAAGAAATCTCTCGATATCGGGTATGCGAGACGTTCAAAGAGGTCTGCGCCTCGATCTTCCGGTGGTGGTCTATACCAACGATAAGGAGACCAAAGACTTCCTCGAACGAGAGGCTCAGAAGCTCGCTCCGGGCTTGAAGAGGAAATCCGGCGTGCGCTACCGGCTCAATCGTTGGCGTGAAGAGCGGCTCATCAAGGGCGTCAAGCTAACCTACGGAGGCTTGGTTAAGGAATACGTGCGACTGAACCAAATCAAGGTGCCCTTCGCTCGAATCCCTCACGGGAGATACATCAATTTCATGAGCGACTTTTTGGCGGTGGAGAAAGGGGCCACGAGAGAACAGGCGATAAAAGCCTGGAGAAAGCTGAAGCGGCTGGACGTTCCCAAGAACTATCGTTCGTGGCTGGAATCGCAGTCGCGGAAGGTAAGGTGACTGGTGAAGGAAGTGACTGGTGACCGGCTTTTGTGTTTGGGCAACAAATCGTTGGACGCGAGCGGCGGGAGCGTGGCGGAATACCTGCCACCCGCTACCGCAGGCGGTTCTGAGACTGCTCGATGCGGCGAAGCGTGCTTTGATTCGCGCCGCGGCGTCAACTCAGACACGGTCACCAATCGATAGGTCTAATGCATTAGGACTGCTTTGCTGGAGAGGATGATCATAATGAGAAAACTGCCGGTGACTTGGATCGTGGCGCTGGTGTTTGGCTACCTCTATGTATTGCCGTGCCAAGCGCAGCACACTCTCGAGGGTGATTGGACTGGTGGAATAGATTTTGGCAGAGAGTGGCAACCGGTGCGCTTCTCGTTCAAGAGTGAAGGCGCAACCATCAAAGGTACTCTGGATTTTCCCCAACAAAACCGCACCGGACTTGCGCTGAAACAAGTTATCTTCGAGTTTCCTCATGTCCATATCGAGTGGCAGGGCAGGACGGCCGTCGCGGGCTTTGATGGGGTACTTGAAGATGAATCGATTTCGGGTGAATTCGTGCAAGGCGAGCGAAAGGCGAAATTCGGGTTGGTTCGTGTCGCGAGAGTGGATCTCAAGCTCAATGAAGAGTATTCGGGGAGTTATCAACTGAGCCCGGATCGGATCATTGATATGGGACCTATCGGAGATCACATTAGATTCGTTGACTCCAAGACCAGACAGACGAGGTACCTTTATCCATCATCGGAGACATCGTTCTTTTCCGGCCCGTCAATAGGTATTCCTTTTCCGGTTGAGCTGCGAGTAACGTTCCTAAAGAATAAGCAAGGGAAAGTCTCGGGTCTTATATGGAAGGAAAATGGGGGTCGCCCGCTGAAGGCCAAGCGACTCCCTTATAAGGAAGAGGAAGTGACGTACCAATACGGGGACGCTACGGTCACCGCAAAGCTTTTGATTCCTGCGACGCAGGGGCTGCACCCAGCGCTGATCGATATAGGGCAAGGATATTTTTTGGGTCCTGACAACGGACCAGACCAGTACTTTTATGTTCGCCAGGGGCTCGCCATGATGACGCCGATACGACGAACCATCGGCGGCTCCGAAGCAAACTATCTAAAATCCAGCTTTGAGGAACGGGCACGAGAGGTTCTGGCGGGAGTTGAGATGCTCAAGCAACGGAAGGATATTAATCCTCGCCGGATTGGGCTCTATGGTGACAGTCAGACAGCATGGATTGCACCGCTGGCGGCAACTCTTTCCACTGACGTTGGGTTTCTTATTCTTAGAGTTCCTTCGGCGCTGCCTGTAACCGAGAATCTCCTCTACGAAATTGAAAGTAATCTGCGAAGGGAAAACTTTTCCGAAGTAGACATCAAAAAAGCACTCGCACTTCGCCAACTCATCCATCGCACGATTTTGACTAACGCGGGATGGGAAAATCTCAAAGCTGAGATTAATAAGTCGAAAGATGAAAAATGGTTTCCCTATGTGCGGGCCGGCTGGTTTCCCGCGCTCAAGATTCCGCCAGACGAGGCGACTGCTAAAGGACTGCGCGACCCGCTTACCTATGATCCTCTGCCGGTTTTACAAACTGTCACCGTACCTGTTTTGGCTCTGAATGGAGAACTGGATGAGGCGGTCCCAACAAGTAAAAGTGTACCCATTTTAGAGGCCGCTTTACGTAAGGCGGGAAACAAGGACTTTGCCGTCATCGTTCTGCCTAAAGCCGGCCACAATTTCCTGGAAACGGATAGAGCATATGGTGCTGAGGAATTTGTGCGCAAGACGAGGTACGTTTCAGGATATTGGGACACAATGGCGATCTGGCTCAGAAAACATGTGAAGTGAAGAAGTGATTTGAGCAATTATGCGACCGGGCACTTTGTCCTATGCGGTGGATAACAAATCGTTGGACGCGAGCCGCGATTGCGTGTCTTTCATCAGGGCTTTATTCTCTCATGTTGTCGCGACAACCGCGCGGCCACCTGAACTCAATCGTTGGGTTGCTAATCCCTTTCATCCGAATTAAACCCGTATGAAAAGAGACATTCTTAAAATCACTGGCATTTTACTTTCGATATCCGCAGCGTTGATTGTCTTAACGGATTCCAGCGTGGCGCACGACTCGCCAACTCAAGATATTGCGTTACGCTTAACTCACCTATTCATCAAAGGTAACCTAAACGTATGAAGAAAATTAATCGCAATAAAAAGGAGTTGCCACCAGAACAGCGTGAAGAACTACTCAGAGCATTGAAAGCCCGTTTTGAGAAAAACATGAACCGCCATAAAGGTCTTGAATGGGCCAAAGTACAAGCAAAGCTGGAAGCTCATACTGAAAACCTATGGTCGCTCAATGAAATGGAAAAAACCGGTGGGGAACCGGATGTTGTCGGGTTTGATAAAAAGACGGACGAATACATTTTTTATGATTGCTCAGCGGAAAGTCCCAAGGGCCGCAGAAGCCTTTGTTACGACCGTGAAGCGCTGAAGGCAAGGAAAGAACATAAGCCGAAAGAGTCTGCTATTGATATGGCTGCTGCCATCGGCATCGAGCTTTTAACGGAAGAAGAATATCGGGAGCTGCAGAAACTTGGAAACTTCGATACGAAGACGTCGAGCTGGATTACAACGCCTTCTGATATTAGAAAACTCGGGGGCGCCCTTTTTTGTGATCGCCGCTTCGGTCGCGTCTTTGTCTATCACAACGGTGCGGAATCTTACTATGGCGCGAGGGCGTTCCGTGGCTCGCTAAGAGTCTAATGGATTTTGAATTTTTTCAGCCTGGAGTCCTCGCATAATTGAAGACTCTAAGGTGCGGTTGGGGAAGTTTGAAGTCATGAATCAACTCAACCGTTATGTTGCTTCCCGTTCGCGCCGCACACGGAAATCGATTGCTGGGATACTCGATCACCGGGCCTCGCTGAAACGGATTCCGACGGCTCGACTTTCAGCGGTCGAACGTGGTATTTCAGACATTCTAAAACCAGCAATCATAGGAGAGAAAATATGGCCTACACGCATAATGAACTGAAACACAAAACCCTCGCCGAGCTGCGCGACATCGCCAAGGACATCGAGCACGAAGCCGTGCAGGGCTACACGCAATTAAATAAAGAGCACCTGATCGTGGCGATTTGCAAAGCGCTGGGCATCGAGATGCACGAGCATCACGAAGTTGTTGGCGTCGATAAGGCGGCAATCAAGACACGCATCAGGGCGCTCAAGACAAAACGTGACGCCGCGCTGGCCGCGCACGATCACCAGCAGTTGAAGATCGCGCGCCGCGGCATTCATCGTCTCAAGCGACAGATTCACAAAGCCACCGTCTAGGTTTCTCCACCGCAGAACCCTGTCGAGCGGGTTCTTGCTTTTCGTACAATCCTATTGCAAGCAAAGTCGAATGATCCCGCGAGGATCGGCGCGGCAATGAACTCGTAACATATTCTCTCGGTTATTGCTTTGCCCTTTCTCTTCCCAGACTAGCCTCAAAGGTCGCAGTAATACTTTGACGGAAAAGGAGAATAAGGGATATGGGACGTAAAGTTATTTTAGTAATCGGCGCGATCTTTGTGTCGATTGTATTCATCACTGCTAATGCAACAACGGCAGCGGCCCAGGGTAAAAGCCGGGGCGCGGGCGGACAGGGTGCTTCGCCGGGTGGCCCACCTTCGGGCACCGGAGTTGGCCGTGGCATCGGCTCTTCTTCTGACAATTCGGTGGGACGCGCCGATACCGGACGTGGAACTGCTTCAGACAGATCAAATGGTCGTTCGGATGCGGGTTTGGATCGAGCGCGCACCGCAAGTGACAATTTGCACGCGGCTGACAATGATCTGCAACGACATCCGAATCTCGCCAGCGACATGCACCTCAGTGCAAATGGTCTGCGCGCCGGATATCAATCTGCTTTGACAGCTAATCCAAACTTAACATTTGGGCAGTATGTTGCTGCAACAAGATTGGCGCATAACCTGGGTGCAAACAATCCGAATATTACCCGCGACGCGATTCTGGCGGGCTTGGCGGCGGGCCACAGCATCGGCCGAACGTTGCAAGATTTAGGCTTGAGTAAAGACGAAGCTAAGACCGCGAGTAAGCAGGTCGACACCGAGATCAAACAAAGCCGACGCCGCGGTTAAGAGCGCACCTAAAGCCTTTTCACATGAAAGAGCGTGCCGGCGTTTTCAGCCTGCACGCTCTTTCTTCGTGACAAGTCTCTCGGTCTTGTCTTAACTCACGTCATCAGGCGATTAGTGTTGCGCCGCCCATTGCTCCAAAGTGATGAATTTGGAACTGGCAACATCGAAGACTTCGATCTTGTAAACCGGATGAACTTCCCAAACCGATCGTCGTAACGGATTTCCGCCAGGACGCGGTTTCGAGCAAGAGTTCGGCATATGGCTTCCATCAAAAAACAGTTGTCCGGTAATCCTTACGCGAATTCCTTTGACAGGCAGTGGACTCGTAACGTGCCTTGACGTGCATGAGTTGGAATCAAAGCGATCCCACACTGCCGGGCGGAAGTGAGGCAAGATCTCAGCGGTGACGCTGTTGCATTCGCCCATCGTCGCTGTTCTTCCGAGCGCGATGTGAATGTCGTTCCACTCAAGTAAGCTGTTTTTGCAGTTCACGGTTTCGCCGCCGAAACCAAACGGAAAAGTGTCATCGTGTTTGGCATCGAGAACGAACGCGTCGATCGTGACCAGATCACCCTCTCCGATTTTGACTGGGTGGCCGTTCTTGTCGACAGTGTCGAGTTTGCCGCTGCCGATCAGCGGACGAACATCCGGCTGGGGTGGGCCACTAGGCGGACCTTTTCCATAGCTGATTTTGTGCTGCGTTACCATCTTGTCGACATCAACTTGGAGCCGATCGATCGAGCCGAAACTGATTTCGACCGGCGTGCCCGTGGCGCAAAAGTTATTCTTGATTCGATTTTGGGTTATGTCGGGCGGATTCTTGGTGCAACCTTCATTCGGACAATGCTCGTCGACCGGATGACTCTCACTTCCGCTAAAGGGCAAGGTGCATCCAGCGACGAATGGCTTGTCCGTGCCAAGCGTGCATTTGCTCGCGGCCTGATTTGAAGGTGTCGGGTCATTGCAATGATTGACCTGCTTCGGTGGTTTTTTCTTGCCGCGCTTGTGACCTGGGACGTTGTTGGAGTTTCCATTCGCATGGCGTGCGGCAAGACTTTCACTGCTAATCAACACGCTCGTCACCACGCAGAGCGCACCAACTACAAACCAGGTAATGATGGGAACTCTCGACGGGAGTTTCATGTGGTCTCCTTTCGTGGTTGAAGTTGCGAGGTTGGAGTTATGGTTCTATCGGCGATCGTCCGCCGACCTTGTGTATTCAACGCGTACTGTAGTCGGCACACTTGCTCCTGTCAACAAAAGTGAATCACACTGGTCCTTGGTTTGGTGTTGCGAGTCTTGGCGCCTTCGCGTGTATGCGTGAAATAACCTCTCGCGCGGCCGCGTTCACAGAGGAGCAAAGCCGTAGAGAAAAACCGCAAAGTAAGACACTACACAATCAATTGGATCCATTGGTGAGTTAATTGCAAGTGACTCGGTAGATGAAATCGAGATCGATGGCGCGGCCCAAAAGCGATGGCATTGACTTTCATCGCAAACTGGCATAGAAAACCTCACGCAAGTTCCCCATTCACATTTCAATCGGTAAGCGAGGTAGCTACGAATGAAGCAAGCTATCAGTATCAATGTCAACGGGGCCGATCATGCCGGCGAAGTCGAGCCGCGTCTGTTGCTCGTGCATTATTTGCGCGACGTGCTCGGTCTGACCGGAACACATATCGGTTGTGAAACTTCGATCTGCGGTGCCTGCACGATTCTGCTCGATGGCCAAGCGGTAAAGTCTTGCACGATGTTCGCGGTGCAAGCCGATGGATCGAACATCACTACGATCGAAGGCCTCGCCACGAACGGCAACTTGCATCCGATGCAGGAAGGTTTTTGGGAATGCCATGGTTTGCAGTGCGGTTACTGCACGCCGGGAATGATCATCGCGGCAACGCAAATTGTCGACAGAAACCCGAACCCATCGCGCGATGAGATTCGGCACGGGCTGGAAGGAAATTTGTGTCGCTGCACCGGCTATCAACATATTGTTGAGGCCGTCGAGTACGCGGCAGCAAAAAAGTCTGGAGTCTGAAGTCTTGAAGTCTGAAGTGGTGCAGTGGCGACATTCTCTCGACTCGAAGATACAGGTTTGGCAGAAAGCTCGCCACGTCACAAAACAGATCTATGAGACAACATCAAACGGAAAATTTGCCCAGGACTACGGCTTACGAAATCAAATTCAGCGGGCCAGCGTATCGATCATGGCCAATATCGCTGAGGGATTTGGTCGCAGGTCCGATAAGGAGTTTGCCAACTTCTTGAACATCGCTCCTGGATCGGTAGCAGAAGTTCAGTCTCATCTCTATCTTGCTCTTGATTTGGCTTACATCACTAGAGCGACCTTCAATGAGCTGAACGGACTACTTGATGAAGTCTCTCGAATGACTCTAGTGCTTGCTCAACATTTGAGGAAATCTAAATTCTGAGTCTTTGACTTCAGACTCCAGACTTCGCACTCCAGACTTGGGAGGAAAAATGACTAAGTACGTCGGACAGAGAGTGAAGCGCACAGAAGACCCGCGTCTGATTAAAGGCCTTGCGCACTACGTTGACGACATTGGTTTGCCGGGAACCTTGCATGTGGCGTTTGTGCGTTCGATGTACGCGCACGCGAAAATCAACGGCATCGATACAACGGAAGCTTTCAAAGCGCCGGGCGTGGTCGCCGTTTACTCCGGCAAAGACATTGCGACGAAGGTCGGACCGGTTCCCTGCGCGGCAGCGCTGCCCGATTTGAAAGTGCCGGATTACCGAGTGCTCGCAACCAACAAAGCTCTTTTCGTTGGTCATCCAATCGCCGCGATTGTCGCCACCGACAAATACGCGGCCCGCGATGCGGTCGATCTAATTTTTGTTGATTACGAAGAATTGCCGGCCGTGGTCGACGTTGAAGCGGCTGCGAACGGTGGCACCATTATTCACGAAAGCTTCGGCGACAACGTCGCTTACAAGCTCACATCGGGCGAAGGCGATATCGATGCGGCGATGAAAGCCGCCGATAAGATCGTTTCGCAAAAGATGGTTCATCAGCGTCTCGCGCCGATCGCGATGGAGCCGCGCGGAGTATTGGCTCGCTACTTTCCCGGCGAAGAAGAACTTACCGTTTGGTCTTCGACGCAAATTCCGCATCTGCTGCGAACCCAACTCGCTTTGATGATCGGCATCCCCGAAAACAAGCTGAGAGTCATCACGCCGGAAGTCGGCGGCGGCTTCGGATCGAAGTTGAATGTTTATGCGGAAGAGGCTCTGCTCGGTTGGATTTCGATCCAGCTTGGCAAACCGGTGAAGTGGATCGAGTCGCGCCGTGAAAATGTGCAAGCCACGATTCATGGCCGCGCACAAGTCGGCACGGTCGAAGTCGGCGTGAAGAACGATGGCGCGATCACCGGATTGCGCTACAACGTGGTTGCGGATCTCGGTGCTTATCATCAACTGCTGACGCCGGCGATTCCGACGCTGACCGGATTGATGTTAAGCGGCGCGTACAAAATTCCCGCTATACAGATGAACGTCACCGGCGTCTTTACCAACAAGATGTCCACCGACGCTTATCGCGGCGCTGGCCGTCCTGAAGCTACTTACGTAGTCGAACGGGTGATGGATGTCATCGCGCGTGAATTGAACCTCGATCCAATCGAAGTGCGTCGCAAGAATTTTCCCAAGGCAGACGAATTCCCTTTTCACACCGCGACCGGTTTGGATTACGACAGCGGCGATTACGACGGTGCTTTGAATAAAGCGCTCGATCTTTCCGGCTATCAAAGTCTGCGCGAAGAGCAGAAGAAGGCACGCGATAACGGCAAACTAATCGGCATTGGAGTCTCGAGCTACGTCGAGATTTGCGCGCTTGGTCCATCCCAGGCAATGCCGGCCGGCGGTTGGGAGAGCGCCACGGTGCGCATTGAGCCCACCGGCAAAGTCACGGTTCTCACCGGCGCTTCGCCGCACGGCCAGGGCCAGGAAACTTCTTTTGCGCAAATTGCGGCGGATGAACTTGGCGTGGACCTCAACGATGTGACTGTTATTCACGGCGACACGGGCATTGTGCAATACGGCATCGGAACATTTGGTAGCCGGGCCACCGCGGTTGGCGGCACGGCAGTATTGATCGCGATTCAAAAGTTGAAAGAGAAAGCGTCGAAGATCGCCGCGCACATGATGCAGTGCGAGGCTTCCAGTCTCTCATTCGAAGATGGATGCTATACGAAAAAGGAGGCCGCGGCCGCATCGGTAACCGGAAAATCTGAACCGGTTGTGCCCGTTGGAGAAGGACCCGCTGGCGCCTTGAACGATGTGCCCACACCAACAAATGGCCGCCACAAACTCACAATTCAGGAAATCGCGTTGGCGGCGCACGTCGCGAAAGAAATTCCACCAGACACTGAGCCGGGCTTGTCGGCAACTTACTTTTTCGAGCCGAAGAATTTCACTTTTCCGTTCGGCACGCACGTCTGCGTCGTCGAGATTGACAAAGAAACAGGCGAGACAAAGATCGTTAAGTACGTCGCAGTCGACGATTGCGGCAAAGTAATCAATCCGCTGCTAGTTGACGGACAAGTTCACGGCGGGATCGTGCAAGCAATCGGACAGGCATTGTACGAAGAAGTTGTTTACGACGAGCAAGGCCAACTGGTTACCGGCGAGTTGATGGATTATGCGCTGCCGAAAGCTTCGCAGATGCCGTGGTTCGAAACTGATCGCACCGAGACACCTTCACCGGTGAATCCCCTCGGCGTGAAAGGTGTCGGCGAAGCCGGAACGATCGGCGCGACACCGGCTGTCGTGAACGCGGTGGTCGATGCCTTGTCTGCTTACGGCGTTACGCACATCGACATGCCGATTAGGCCGGAGAAGATTTGGAAATTGATTCGTTGAAACATTGGTTCATTGATTCATTGCGTCATTGATTCATTGGCTTGTCGGTCATGTTTTCTAATGAATCATTGAATCAATGAGTCAATGGACCAATTGGAGGCTATTTCATGATTCCAGCAGAATTTAATTACGCTCGAGTTTCAACTCTCGATGAAGCGCTGACGCTGCTCGCGCAAAATGAAGACGCCAAAATTCTCGCCGGCGGACACAGCCTGATTCCGGCGATGAAGTTCCGGCTGATACAGCCTCCGCTACTCGTCGATATCGGCCGCATCAAAGACTTGTCGTACATTCGTGAAGAAGGTGGCCAGATTCGCGTCGGCGCGATGACCACGCATTATCAAATTGAGGCGTCAGATTTGCTGAAAGAGATCTGTCCGCTGCTGCCTGAGTGTGCCGGATCGATCGGCGACATGCAGGTCAGGAACAAAGGAACCATCGGCGGCAGTCTTGCTCACTCTGATCCTGCGGGTGATTGGCCTGCTGCCATACTCGCGCTGAATGCTGAACTTGTCGCGGTCAGTAAGAACGGCGAACGCACGATCAAAGCTGAAGATTTCTTTGTCGATCTACTCACGACGGCGCTCGAACCCGGCGAGATTCTGCGCGAGATCCGCATCAACAAGCCGAACGGCCGGACCGGTCATGCTTATATGAAGATGCATCATCCAGCATCTGGTTTCGCGGTTGTCGGCATCGCCGCGAACCTGTCGTTCAATGGAAATAATAAGTGCAAAGCAGCCAACATCGGCGTCACCGGTGTCGCCGCGAAAGCCTATCGCGCGACTGGAGTTGAAAGCGCTTTGACCGGCGTGAATCTCGACGACGCATCGATCGGCGCCGCAGCAGCACATGCAACTGACGGTGCTGATGCGAACGGCGATCTGTTTGCATCGGCAGATTACCGGCGGCACCTGGCTGAAGTTTATACGAAGCGAGCAATCGCAGCGGCAATGAAGTCAGTACCATCCGCGTGAGCGGATGGGTCAAAACAATTGAATCGAAGATGATCCATGATCCCACCCGCTGACGCGGGCGGTACTGACTATTCCATGAAGATCACCGGAACTCAGGAAATCAAAGCACCGCGCGAACGCATCTATGCTGCTCTCACCGATCCTCTAATTCTCCAACGCTGCATTCCGGGTTGCGAATCGTTGGAAGAAACCATCCCGCACAACTACATCGCGACGATGAAAGCAGGCATTGGCCCGGTCAAGGGTATATTCAAAGGCAGCGTGCACCTGGAAGACATGCAGCCGCCGGAACATTACCGAATGATCGTCGATGGCAAAGGCGGGCCGGGATTTGTGAAAGGTGTCGGCAATTTCAAGCTTGAAGAAAAAGTTGGCGCGACAGTTGTAAACTACGAAGGCGAGCTGCAAGTCGGCGGCGTCATCGCCAGCGTGGGCCAGCGCATGATCGAAGCCGCAGCAAAGATGCTCGCGGCGCAATTCTTCAAAGGACTCGAAGCTGAAATCAAGTCCCCACCTGATCCTCTTCAACGCTGATCGCAAAGAGATATGGAGCACGCCGCCTCAGCAATTCGCGCCGCTAATCCTTCAGCAGACCTCGTCGCTTTTCGGCTTTCTGGTGCTCGGTGAGTTTGAAATTGTATTCGTAAAGCGAGTTGGCCCAATTGCCATACATCGGATTAGGCAACACGATGAAGTGAGTTCCGAACTGGGATCTGTTTCGATCGGTTGCCTCGATCCGGCTCGCGATTGTCTTGCTCTTCTCGAATACCTCGTCGAAATCATTCAGGTCGTCGCCCATCAGCAACACGACGTGATACTTCGCGCTGATTGCTTTTCGTCGAGCAGTCTTGCTTTCGACCGCTGGGTCGTCGCGCATCAACACAGTTTCGTCATTTACCGCCGGAAATCCCAGTCTTTTCAAGTTTTGCTCGGTCGCTTCTTTAGCGACGGTCTTGCGGTTCGTGACGTAGAACACGCGCACGCCGCGCGAGTTCGCGTAGTTCAGAAACTCGAGTGCGCCGGGAAGCGCCGTCGCTCGCGCTTGATTCATCCATTCGTTCCAGCCTTCAGGATAAGCCCTCTTCAGCTTCACGTTCATGGCTTCGTACGAACTGGTGTCCCAAACGGTTTCGTCGAGATCGAGGATCATGGCGCGTCGCATTCTGATGCGATGATTGTGCAAATCGCGATCGAGCAGCATCCGAGCGAGCGCGTAAGCCTGATAACAAAGAGCACGATGTTCACCGGACGATTGCTGCCACAGGATTGCGAGGACCTCGTTTTCCTTGTCGGCAGGTTCTGACGCCTGCGCAAGAACAGGCGAAGCGCAGAACGTAATCAAGAGGATCAGAAAACCAAGTCGCGACGAAATGCGTTTTGTCGTCACCATTATAACTTTCCTTTTTAGTGCAGACGATTAATTCAGACCGCCAGAAGCAAACGAGGGCGGACATCAGTCCGCCTCAGAATTAGATGACAGGATTCGCAAATCTCATCGGCTCGCCGTTTCTCGTCTGGCTTTTCCGATGAATGCTTCAACATCAGCGATGCTGCGCGGCAGCGCGCCGGTCAACCACTTACAACCATCGGGAGTGACCAGCATGTCGTCTTCAATACGCACGCCGATGCCTTTGTACTTTTCAAAGGCCGGACGAATAGCAGCGATAAATTTTTCGTTCTCAGGTGTCTTCGGCAAATTATCGAGCGCATCAAGCCGCACATAAATTCCCGGCTCGTTTGTAAAGACCATTCCCGGCTCAAAGGAGCCACCGCCAACATCGTGCACGTTCATTCCGAGCCAATGGCTGGTGCCGTGCATGAACCAGATGTGATATTGCCAGTCTGCGTTGCGATCTGTGATCAATCCGAGTTTCAGTAACCCATCTTTGATTACTTCCGTGGCCGCGTTGTGAACTTGCGAAAGGTTTCCGCCCGGCTTGATTACTCTGGCGGCAGCTTCCTGCGCGTCGTAAACGATCTGGTAAACGTCCGCTTGTTCTTTCGTGAACTTTCCACTGACCGGAAATGTTCGCGTCACGTCGGCGGAGTAATGTTCGTACTCCGCGCCCACGTCCATCAAAAGAAGTTGCCCCGACTTAACCGGCCCCTGCGATTCTTCGTAGTGCAGCGTCGTCGCGTTCGGGCCACATCCGACGATATCGGGATAACCCCAGTTATCGGCGTTGCGCAACTTGAACGTGTACGCGACTTGCGCGTCGACTTCGTATTCCCACTTGGCTTGCGACGCGAAGACCTGCGCGCGTTGATGGGCCTCGATGCTGATGTCGATCGCGTGCTGCATCAGCTCGAGTTCCATCGGCGATTTGCGCAGACGCATCTGCGCGAAGATCGTCCAGGCATTCTGAAGATTGAAACCGGCGGGCGCTTTCAGCCATTCGGAACCAAAACGCTGCTCGTAACGATATTCCCGGCTTTCACCGCGGGAAAAGTCTCCCAAAAGATACAGCGACGCGGCGCCCTTTGAAGCCGCATCAAACAGCGAAGCGAAGCCGTCCGCTGTAGTAGTTTCAGCAGAATTCGAGAGAAAGACTTTGTCCGGCTTCGGTCGATAGGCTCGGTGGGTTCGCAGCGCTTCGGTGAAAGATTTGAACTCTTGTCCCACGTCGCCGATTGAGCGAATGTCCACATCCGCATCCCAGATCTCCTTGATTCCAGAAAGTTGGCTGGCTTCTTCTGGGGTGTACATTCGCCCATTCCAGAGTTCGGCCATCGGACTGCGACGCGGAAGAAAAAGTATCTCGGGTGTTTGGGGGTTTCCGGGCATCATTACCAGGATCGACCCCTTCTGATTCAGGTTCGTCAGATAGAAAAGATTGTTCTCTTGTCGAAACGGAAAATCGACGTCGTTGGTATAGACGCGCGGCTCAGCGCTGAAGAGCACCAGCATCGCTTTTGAGCCAATCGCATCGGCCACTTGCTTGCGCCGCGCCGCTAATTCATCGAGTCGCTTCGTATCATCAAACACCGGCGCAGGCGGCGTGATGCGAATTACGGTCGCCGGCGGCGTATCAGCCACAGCCGTCGATAACGGCAGTGATGACGCAAAAATGCAAGCGAGAGCGCTCAATATCAAAGCAAGGCTATAACGCATTTTGATTCTTCTATTCATCCGTACTCCTGATCATGTTTTGTTCGACGAGGCCGTATCCCGTTTGATGGACGGCAGAGCCTCTAAGGTTGCGGAGTTGGGTCTTTTCGCCGGCTTCATTCCGGGATTGATCACGCGCGTCTTACCCTTTGGCCCAACGAAGATGACCGTGCCATCCGGTTGCTTAATCATTCGGCCGCGGTTAGGAAGCGTGCGGATTTCAGGCGTTGGACGTGGAAGCCCCGGCTGCCGAGCATCTGAAGGTCGAAACGGATCGAAGTCGCCTTGGCGGGGCCACTGCGGGTTCGGATCGCGCGCACGATTAGGATCGCGATTCGGATCTCTGTTGGGATCGTGGCCAGGATCGCCGGGCCTGGGCGGTAGCGGATCGACCGTTACTGCTTTGTCGCTGCGCTCCGGTTTCTTCGTCGTCATTCGCTGCGTCGTGCTTTCCGTCTTCGGTTTCTCGGTCTTTACTTCGTTCGCCTTCGTCGGTTCGTTTGGACTTGAAGTCGCGGCAGAGCTATTCGTGGACTGGGAAGGTTGAGCAACAGGTTGCGACTCAGGTTGAGTTGGCGATGCGGCGCTCTGTTGATTTTGCCGTTGCCGGTAAGCAAAGAATCCGGCGGCGCCGCCTCCGATTACTAACAGTACAATTGCGGCCGCAATCCATGGCCGCCAACTTCGCGTTGGCTGTGCTGCACCCGCGGTGATCGTGCGCACGTTTGTCGCTTCGCCGGCAACCAGAGTCTGCGCCTCGCTGGCGAACGACGGAGCGCCGCGCTCTGTTTGTCCGCCGGCTAATTTCGTGGCTGATTCGGAAAGGATCGTGCTCGAACCCGCAAACGTCGCCGGCGCTCTGGTAACCAAGGTCTCGGCATCGCCCGTCGGGTGCTCCGCCGCCACGCGCATTGCTTCGCGCATCGCGTTCGCAGTCGCGAAACGATCGTCGCGCTTCTGCGACATTGATTTCGTCAACACGTTAGCGACCGACGCGCTGACCTCGGCGTTCATCTGATTCGCGGACGGCAGCGGATCAGGTAAGCCGTTGACCATTGCTGACGCGCGGCTTAATGCATCCGGCGGCTTTACGTTCGTGAGCAGATGAAACAACGTGGCGCCCAGCGCGTAGATGTCGCTGCGCGTGTCGGTGCCCATTCCCTGGACTTGTTCGAGCGGAGCGTAATTCGGTGTATAGCCAAAGATGCTTGCAGAGGTCGTCACCGCGGTCATCTGCCCCGCCGATCCTTTTGCTAAACCAAAATCCAAAAGCACAATTTGGCCGCGGCCGGTCAGCTTCAAGTTTTGCGGCTTGATGTCGCGATGAATGATTTGCGGGTCTTGGGTGTGCAGGTAATCGAGAGCGTCGCATAATTGATCCGCCCAGCGCACGACTTCATCCTGAGGAAACGGACCATTTCTTTGCGCCAGCATCTCTGCCAAATCTTCGCCGGTGATGTATTGCATCACCAGAAACTGGCCGCCACCTTCGTTAAAGTGATCGCTGACGCGCGGCAGCGCTTGATGATGAAGCCGCGCGAGCAGACGCGCTTCACGCTCAAACTGTTTGCGCAGTTTCTCGTCCGCGAAGAGCGTTTCTTTGAGTGCGACGATCGTATCGAGCCGTTCATCAATCGCCTCGTACACGGCGCCCATGCCGCCTTGTCCGAGCTGGCGCACGATGCGATAACGGCCTTGTAAAACTGTTCCTGCTGAAAGCATTTTGATAACTCAAACGAAGTTGGAGTCTACCATTCTGTGGAACGCAAGGCCAAGACAAACGGTTTCGTTTTTAGCCATCATCCGCCTCCATATTTTAGGACGGTTCAGCAACTTCAATAGTCTTTGATCATTCATCTTTTAAGCGTATGCTAGCCGCACATGAGTCAGCCAATGTCGTTTGATCGTGACGGCGAAATCATCGACGTTACCCCAACCAAACCGAAGCGACGGCGGTGGAAGTGGCTGCTGGTTATCGCGATCGTGCTGTTGTTCGTTGTCGCGTCGCGCGCGCTTTCGATTTACATCTCGGCGCTTTGGTTCGGCTCGCTGGGATATTCGTCCGTTTTTTGGTTTATTTTCCGCGCCAAACTTCAACTCTTTCTGATTTTCCTGATCGCAACTACTGCGATTCTGCGGGTCGGCTTTTGGTTGGTCGAACGAGAGTTTGCGTCATTCTCTTTCGGCCGGCGCACCGTCTTTATCAATCAACAGCCGTTGAACTTTTCTCCGGCGCGTTTGCTAAGGCCGCTGGCATGGGTTGTTTCGATCATTGCCGGGCTGATTTTCGGGTTCGAGATGCGCGAAGATTGGCGCAGTTTCGCGCTGTACTTTCACCAAGCGCCCACCGGCATCACGGATCCGATTTTTAACAAGCCGCTCGGATTCTATTTATTCACGCTGCCCATTTACGATTCAATTTCGTCGTGGCTCCTGTCGCTTTCTTTCATCATTCTCATCGCCACCGTTATCTATGCGGCGCTGGCCGTAACTCAGCAAGGAATTTCCACCACGGGCGATCTAACGAAAGCGCGCAAGACAAGTTTGACTGCTGTATCGATCGCGCTCGCGCCCTTGCTGATCGTTCTCGCCTGGCGATTCTCGCTATCGCGATATCCATATCTTTGGGGCGACCATCAAACTTTTTCGGGCGTCACCTTTGTTGAAGCTAATCATCTGCTGCCCGCGTTTATGTGGGTCGCGGTGGCGCTCATCCTTGCGGCGCTTATTTTATTAATCAACGCATTTACGATGCGGAAGATCCGCATCCTGATTGGCGCGCTCGCAATTCCCTTGCTCGTCTACATCGTCGGCGCCGCGATCATTCCTGCTTACGTCACGAACTTTATTGTCAAACCAAACGAACTGGGCCGTGAAACCCCTTACATCGTTCACAACATCATCTGGACGCGGCGCGCCTTCGGTATCGATCGCATCGAGCAGCGGAACTTCGAAGCGCTGACTACTCTGGACAGTTTCGATCTGCAAAATAATCGAGCGACCGTCGACAACATTCGCCTGTGGGACTGGCGGGCGCTGAAGGATACGCTTACGCAGATCCAGGCGATTCGGACCTACTACGATTTCACCGACGTTGACGTAGATCGCTATGTAGTCGGCGGCGAGCTGCGGCAGATGATGCTCGGCACGCGTGAAATCAATTCGGAGAAACTTCCCCCATCCTCGCGTAATTGGGTAAATGAAAAGCTGATCTACACGCATGGTTACGGGGTTACGATGAACACCGCTAACGGCTTTGATTCGGAAGGCATGCCGAAGTTCGTACTTTCCAACATGCCGGTCGAATCGACCGCGCCCGAGATTAAGGTGACGCGCCCTGAAATCTATTTTGGCCAGGAAACAAACCACGATGTTTATGTGAAGACTAAGCGGATGGAGTTCAACTATCCGCAAGGCGAAACGAATAATCTGACGACATATGATGGAACCGGCGGCATTCCCATCGGAGGTTATTTCCGGCGTTGGCTGCTCGCGTGGGGATTGGACGATCTCACCAAGTTGCCATTTTCCGACGATGTCACGTCTGAAAGTCGCGCCCTGATTCATCGGAACATCCGCGAAATTGTCGACGGCGTCGCGCCGTTTCTCACTTATGACAACGATCCCTACATGGTCATAAATTCAGAAGGCCGAATGTTTTGGATCATTGATGCGTTCACCGAGACGGCTAACTATCCGTACTCGCGGCATTACCAGGCCGGCGATAAGAACGTCAACTATATTCGTAACAGCGTGAAAGTCGTCATCGATGCTTACAACGGCACCACCAACTTTTACATTTTCGATTCGCAGGATCCTCTGATTCAAACTTATCGCGCCGTGTTTCCGACGCTCTTCCGTGACGCCAAAGACATGCCGCAAGATTTGCGCGCGCACGTTCGTTATCCTGAAACGCTGATCAAGACGCAAGCAGAAGTCTTCGGCCTTTATCACACGCAGGACACTAACTCATTCTTTCAACGCGAGGATTTGTGGAACGTTGCCCGGCAAGTCAGCCTTGGCGAAGACAAACAGCAGCAGGAACAATCGATCGAACCGTATTTCGTCTTAATGCAATTGCCAGGCGAGAACAAAGGCATCGAGTTCGTTGAAATTTTGCCCTTCACTCCCTCGAACCGAAACAACATGATCGGATGGATTGCCGGACGCTGTGACGGCGACGCATACGGTTCGCTAATCGCCTACAACTTTCCAAAGTCGCGCCTGGTCGATGGCCCCCTGCAAATTGAAGCGCGCATAGATCAGAACGCACAACTCTCCGGACAATTCACTTTATGGAATCAGCAAGGATCGCACGTTCAGCGGGGTCATCTGCTTGTCATTCCAATCGGCCGCTCGTTGCTCTACGTCGAACCGATCTATTTGAAAGCGGAACGCAGCCCAATGCCTGAATTGCGGCTGGTTGTTTTGGCCACCCAGGATCGTCTTGAGTACGGATCCAACTTCGACGAAGCACTCAACAAATTGTTCGGTGAAGCGGTCAAGCAGATACCTGCGCAACCTGCTCAGCCAGGGCAACCAAAACCGAATGCCTCTCCGCAAGCGTCGCCGACGCCACCCCCGACGGGGGCCCAAAATATTCAGCAGCTAATCAATCGCGCCATTCAGGAGTTCGATGAATATCAACGTCTAACTTCGGAAGGCAAATTAGGTGAGGCGGGCAAGAAACTCGAAGAGCACAAACGCACGCTCGAAGAATTGAAGAAAGTCGGCAGCAGCAAACCATAGTAGCTATTTGATCTTCTCTTGAAGTTTTTTCGCTTCCGCTACCGCTTCGTTGTATTCGGGCCCGTAATCCTGACCAGGCTTCATCGCCATCAACGCGTCAATTTGCTTTTGCGCATCCCCGTTGCGGTGATCCTGGGCATATGCTTCCGCCAGCCGCACTCGCAGCAGCGCGTTCCCAGGTCCGAGTTTCACTCCTTTTTCCAAATACTCGATCGCTTTCTGCGTGTCACCACCGAGTATGCGAGGTGATTGCAAATAGACCTGGCCCAAAACCATGTAGGCGCTGCCGGATTGAAAACCTTCGTCGATCTTCAAAACGGTTTCCATCTCGCGCTTGATATCTTCAATCTCGGAAAGACCTGCGAGCGTGCTGATTTGCGCGTTGCCGCCATAGTTCGCACCCAACCAGAAATGACCTTCCGGTTTTCCGTCCTGCAATTTCACGGCCAGATTACCGGCGTCGATACCTTCGTGAAATGATTTCTCCTGTTCAGTTGAGTTAGGGCTGTGCGCGCCCAGATAATAGTTGTATTTGGAGAGACGCCAAGCGAGATCGTAGTTAGCCGAATCATCAGCCTGAGCCTGTCGCAAGGCGACAATCGCCTGCCTCACCTTAACCAGATCGTCTCGTCCTGCGTAGAGCTTGTCGGCCTCAGCGATCGACTCGGCCGTCGGACGAACCGCCGCGCGATCATAGGTGGTTGTAGTCGCTTTTCGGCACGCAATTCCGACGAGAACGAAGGTACCGCAGGCGACGCACATTGCGAATTTTACGGCCATTTTCGCAGATGCCAACCGCCAATCGGTCTTATTGTATAGCAGTGTCATACACGGCCTAATTGCCTTTCTTTTCAGATCCAAATAAGTTATGTTCCACGCTTCAATTGATTACCTGCACACGGAGGAACGGTGGCCGCAGCAGCCTTTTACGATCTCGAAGGAACACTGGTCAGCACCAACCTGGTCCATACACTCGGTTTCTATGCGCGGAATCAACCGAACCTGCTCCGTAGTTTCACCAAGAGCGCGACCACGCTTCTCAGTGTGCCGCTGTTTGCCGTGAGCGATCAGTATAGCCGAAAAGTCTTTAATGACCTCTTTTTCAAACGATACAAAGGTGAAACCGAAGATCGGATGCGGTTCTTCGCGGACTCGTTGTTCGAGAGTGTCCTTAAGCCCGCGGTCTTTCCAGGCGCCTTTGAGCTAATCGAAAAATCTCGCAGCCTCGGGTTGCGTCAAGTGGTCGTCACGGGTGCGCTCGACATTTCGGCCAAGCCCTTGATGGACTATCTCCGCATAGAAGATTACGTAGCTAACCGTCTTGAATTCGTGAACGGGGTCGCTACCGGAAGACTGCTTCCACCGGTGCTGGCATCAGCCACGAAAGCATCCTGGATTCGCACTTTTGCCGAACGTGAAGGAATTAACCTGAGCGACTCGTTCGCTTACTCGGACAGCATGAGCGACTTGCCGATGCTCTCCATCGTTGGACATCCCGCGGCAGTAAATCCTGATTTGCGTTTACGACAAACAGCATTACATCACGACTGGCCGATTTTGAATTTGAAGTAGCACAAAAACTATGGCTCTTCAGTTAAGACGAAAAACACACGAGTCGATTATTTATATTGACAGCGACAGCGCGCCGCGCATCATTCCTTCGGGAGAAGATTTCATTCTCGAAGATATTCCAGTCGGCACGCGTGTGCTTTACCCGAACCCACCGATCAAGGGTTTGCCCAATCGGGAAGCTGCGATTCGTTACGCTTTGAATCACCCGCTCGGTTGCGATCCGCTGTTTGCGCAGCTTGAGCCTGGAATGAAAGTCACAATTGCAATCGACGATATCAGTCTTCCGCTGCCTCCGATGGCGACGCCGGATATTCGTCAGACGATGCTGGAGATCGTGCTCGGCATGCTTGCCGGCCACGGAGTCGATGACGTTCATATAATCATCGCGAATTCCCTGCACCGGAAAATGACCGCATGGGAAATGAAGCGAATGGTGGGCCAGAAAGTGTTCGATGATTTCTACCCCGATCGTTATTACAACCATGACGCCGAATGGCGAGATGGCCTAATAAAAATCGGCGAGACGCGTCACAAGGAACCTCTATTTCTCAATCGCCGCGCCGCCGAAAGCGACTTGCTGATTTACTGCAACATCAATTTCGTGCCGATGGATGGCGGGCACAAATCAGTCGCAGTCGGTCTCTGCGATTATGAATCGCTGCGCGCGCATCACGAACCACAAACAATTCGCGACTCAGACAGCTATATGGATCCCGCCCGTTCTGAGCTGGCTCACAAGTGCGAGCGCCTCGGGAAGATTGTCGATAAAGAACTCAACGTCTTTCACATCGAAACATCCATCAACAATCGTATGTACGGAAGCGACATGGACTTTCTCCTCAAGAATGAGGATGACTTCACCGCGTTCGATCGCATGAAATTCGAAGCCATGCGCTACACGATGAGCAAATTGCCGCGCGCTGCGCGTCGTAAGCTGCTGCACTCGCGGCCCGCGCAGTACGAAATGACCGCCTGCTTCGCCGGCAAGACTGAACCTGTCCATGCCAAGATCATCGAGAAAGGATTTCAGCAATACGCAGTTCCGGTGCGCGGGCAATGCGACATTCTGATTACCGGCATTCCCGACATATCGCCGTACAATGTTTATTCGATTCTGAACCCGCTGCTGGTCCAAGTGATGGGGCTTGGCTATCACTTCAATTTTTATCGTAACAAGCCGCTGTTGAAGAAAGGCGGCGTGATGATCATTCATCATCCCTGTTACGATCAGTTCGATCACAACTTTCACCCGAGTTACATCGAATTTTTTAATCGGCTGTTGCCGGAGTCGCGCGACGCTTTTTACTTGCGTGAGAAATACGAACGGGAATTCGCGAACAATCCGAGCTACGTCGAGATGTATCGCCGCGGGAACGCCTATCACGGCGCTCATCCGTTTTTCATGTGGTACTGGGGCGAGAACGGCCGGCAACACGTCGGCAAAGTAATCGCGGCGGGTGCTGAGAACGCACACGTGCCGGCGATGCTCGGCTGGGACCGCGCCGATAATCTAACCGAAGCCATCGCGATGGCCCGGAATTACATGGGCAACTCGGCAGAAATCACGATGCTGCATCAACCGATGATCGGCATTGCGGATATGGAATAGTTGATGAATTTTGGGGCTCTCAAATTAATCGGCACACGTGCTGTCGCTTTCGCCAGCACACTTTTCATGTCGATCGCGATCGTCAGCAGCATGCCGAAATTCAAAGAGCGGCGGCAAAAATATTTCACCGCAGCGGCGGCGAATGGAAGTCTGCATCGCATGCAGTTGCTTCATTTAGCGGGGGCTAATGTAAACGAGCGCGGCAGTGACAGCGCGCCGCTTCTGCTCGCGGCGGGCCAGGGCAGATTGGATGTTGTTCGCTATCTGCTGAACGAAGGCGCCGATGTGAACGCCCGCGAACTACACGGCAATACTGCGCTGACTGAAGCGACTTATTACGGCCACACTTCGATCATTAAGGAGCTATTACTGCGCGGCGCTGACCTGAACGCGATAACCGAAACCGGCACGGCGCTGGATATTGCATTGAGCAGAAAAGACTCGCCCAACGTCGATCTTCTAAATCATTACGGCGCCAGGCGGGCCAGCGATCTTCGATGAGTGTGAATGATGACTAACAAGCTTTCACCGACTGACATTTTCAATGGCCGCAAGATGTTTCTGATCGGCGGCACGGGCTTTCTCGGCAAAGTCACGCTCAGCATGCTGCTGCATCGCTTTCCGAACATTGGCCGCGTGTATGTCACCGTGCGCGCGCGTTCGCAGGAAGAGTCAGAGACGCGCTTTTGGAATAACGTCATCAGCACGCCGCCATTCGACCCGGTGCGCGAAAGATACGGCGCCGCATTCGAAGATTTCATTCGCGACAAGGTTGCGATCGTCGGCGGTGACATTGCTGAACACAATCTCGGATTCACTGAAGAGGAAGCTGAACGCGTCGCCAAAGATATTGATGTCATCATCAACTCAGCCGGCAACGTAACTTTCAATCCAACCTTGGAAAGTGCTTTGCGCACGAACGTGGTTGGAACGCAGAACGTGATTGCCTTCACTAAACGAATGAAGCGGCCATGTCTGGTTCACATCTCGACATGCTTCGTCGCCGGCAATCGATCCGGCGCGGTTTGGGAAAACGATGCTGTGGTTGGCTACTTCCCGCGCAAAGAAGAATTGAAAGGTGTTGAGTTTTCGGTTCAAAAGGAAATCGCAGACTGTGCCAAGATGTCCGAACGCGCGCGTGAAGAAGCAAAGGACGCGATGCGTCTGGCGCAATTTCGTGAACAGGCCCGCAAGCGTCTGAATGAAGAATTGCGAGACGCCGACGATCCGGATGCGCTTGGTTTGGCCGTCGCTCGCGAAAGAAAAGTCTGGACCCGCAATCGTTTGACTGAACTTGGCGTCGAACGCGCGGCGTTCTGGGGCTGGCCCAACATTTACACCTACACGAAGTCGCTGGGCGAACAGTTGGTTGCCGCCGAGACTGAGATCGTTCGGGGGATCGTGAGACCGAGCATCGTCGAATCCGCGAAAGACTATCCGTTCCCCGGGTGGAACGAAGGATTCACGACGACGGCGCCGATCATTTTCATGACGCTGAAGGGCCAGCGCCAACTTCCCGCGAATCCGAAATTAATTCTCGATATAACTCCCGTCGATCAGGTGGCGTCGGTGATGCTCGCGGTCGCGGCGCAAGCGTGTATAGAAGAACCGAAACTTGTTCATCAGGCGGCAACCGGTGATTCGAATCCCAATGACATGGAGCGAATCATCGGTCTGGTTGGTTTGTTCCGGCGGCAGGAAGAATCGAAGAAGAACGACAGTCTGCGGATCTTCCATGAAATTTCAGCCCGCCTTGAACCATTCCAGGTCTCACCCGAACGTTTTGAAGCGACTTCCATTCCGATGATGAACAACGCGGCAAAGAAAGTTTCTTCACTGCTCGACAAAGCCAAGCCGCGGTGGGGCGGCGGCCGTTACGAAGGCGTCATCAATCGGATGAAGCAGACCGTGGATCGCGTCGAGCAGAAAACGCGGGAAGCGAAAGAAGCATTTGAGATGTTCAATCCGTTCACTCTTGAAAACGCTTACGTTTTTCGCTCAGATAACATTCGCGCGCTTTTCAATCGCATCAGCGAAGATGAGCAGCAACTGCTGACGTGGAATCCGGAAAAGTTCGATTGGTACGACTACTGGCTGAAGGTTCATATGCCGGGATTGAATAAGTGGGTCCTGCCGACGCTCGAAGAAGACATGCGCGCGCAGCCCAAACGTGTTTACACGTATCGCGATCTGCTCGAGATGTTTGAGACGACCACGAAGCGTCACGCGACACGCGTCGCGATGCGGATTGAACGCGACGGTCACAAAGAGCAATACACGTACGCTGATCTGGGTGAATTAGCGACGCGCGCGGCTTCGTTCTTCGCTAGTCAAGGCATCAAGCATGGTGACCGCGTGATGCTGTTCAGTCACAACGCGCCTGAGTGGGGCATGACTTATTTTGGCGTGTTGCGCGCGGGGGCTACTTGTATTCCCGTCGATCCCGAAAGCTCAACGGAAGAAGTCGTCAACTTTGCACGGGCGGGTGAAGCCTCTGGCATTGTCATCAGCGACCGATTAAAGCAGGAACGATCGGCGCTGCCGGATCAGTTGAAAGCCGCCGCCCTCGATAGCGTGAAGCTCTGGACTTTCGATGAAGTTTTCGAGCTGCCCGATCAGGAAACTGAGGACGAGCGCATCGCGATGTTGCCCTCGCGTGTGACGGCGCAATCAGTCGCTTCGCTCATCTTCACATCGGGCACGACTGGCCGCCCGAAAGGCGTGATGTTGTCGCATCGCAACCTGACCAGCATGGTCTCGATGCTCTCGTCGGTGTTCGATATGGACACGAGCGACGGCGTCCTCTCCGTGCTGCCGCTTCATCACACGTTCGAATTCTCGACTGGTTTTCTTACACCGCTAAGTCGTGGGGCTCAAATCACTTATCTCGACGAACTGAACAGCGAGAATCTCGCGAAAGCAATCAAGAACGGTCACGTCACCGGCATGGTCGGCGTGCCGGCGCTTTGGGAGTTGCTGCATCGGCGCATCAAGAATCGTCTGCACGATCGCGGCAAGTGGGTTGGCGAGACGGCCGATCTGCTGATCAAATTCAACGCCTGGTTGCGGGACACGACGCCGCTGAATTTTGGACAACTTCTGTTCTATCCGATTCACGAAGGCATGGGCGGGCGCGTTCGGTATTTCATCAGCGGCGGATCCGCGTTGAATGAAAAAGTGCAGCGCGATTTCCAGGGACTTGGTTTTACGATTCTCGAAGGCTACGGTCTGACAGAAGCATCGCCTGTGCTGACCGTCACGCGACCGGAAAATCGAATGCTCGCCGGCACTGTCGGCAAGTCTCTGCCGGGCGTCGAGATTCGCATCGCCGATCCCGATCAGAGCGGTGTCGGCGAAGTGATCGCGCGCGGCCCCAACGTGATGCTCGGCTACTTCGGAAACGAAGAAGCAACGCGTGAAGCGCTAGTCGATCGCTGGCTCTACACCGGCGATCTCGGACGCATCGACGACGAAGGCAATCTGTATCTGGTCGGACGATCGAAAGACATCATCGTCGACACAAACGGCAAGAATGTCTATCCGGACGAGGTCGAAGAAGTCTACCAGGAGTCGCCTTACATCAAAGAGATTAGCGTCATTGGATTACCGGACGGCATCGGCGAGAAAGTTGCTTGCCTGGTCGTGCCCGATTACGAATACGACATCGCGCTGTCGCGCACCGAAGTGAAACAAAAGATCGACGAACACTTCCGCGAGGTGTCGGGCAAGCTGCCGTACTACAAGCGCGTCAAGCTTCTGCATTTTACCGACGACGAGCTGCCACGCACGGCGACGCGTAAAGTAAAGCGACGCGAGGTCGTGAAGATGATGCAGGAGATCGAGCAAGACGCACGGGCTTCCTCGGCAGACGCTATAGCCGAAGAAGTTACCGGCGATGCAGCCTGGCTCATCAGCATTGTCGCGTCGGTGTCGAACCGCTCGCTGGATGAAGTATCGATGAACACCCGGCTTGCCGATCTCGGCTTCGACAGTTTGATGTTCGTCGAACTGGCGCAGTCGATCGAAAACGCCGGCGGATCAATCACAGCCCCTGAACGCCTGAATGAAGTGCAGGACATTCGCGAACTGCTCACCGTTGTCAATCGGCAAACGACTCAAGGCCCACGCAATGAACAGGGTCGCTTGCGACTGGATTCTGAAAAAGATGAAGAGATTCACATCCCCGAATTTCTAAAACTAATTGGAAACAAGACCGTCGAGATGGCGCAGCGCACTCTGTACGAACGAATTCTGCGCACCAAGTACGAAGGCCGGAGCAACATTCCTTTTCACACTAATTTCATCGTGGCCGCGAATCACTCGTCGCACCTCGACATGGGTTTGGTAAAGATGGCGCTGGAAGATGCGGGCGAAGATTTGGTGGCGCTGGCGGCGGCCGATTATTTCTTTGACACGAAATACAAGCGCGCCTACATGGAGAACTTCACGAACCTGGTGCCGATGGAACGCACCGGATCGCTGCGCCAATCGCTGCGGCACGCGCGATCGTTTCTCGACCGCGGATACAATGCGTTGATCTTCCCGGAAGGCACGCGTTCGATGACTGGAAAGATGGCTGACTTCAAACCGGTGATCGGCTATCTCGCGTTGGCTGCGCGTGTCGGCATTCTGCCGATTTATCTGCAGGGAACTTACGATGCATTTCCGAAGGGCTCGACCATCCTGAGAAGCCGCGACGTTGGCGCGCGCGTTGGGCGCTTCATTGAAATCGAAGAGCTGGAAGAGATGACGCGCGGGCTGCCGCGCGCAGAGGCGTATCGCTTGATCGCCGCGCGCGTGCGTCACGACGTTGTCAACTTGCGCGATCGCACCAAGGTGAAATTCGATCCGCAATCGATCCATGAAGAGTGGCAGGCTGAGCGGCGAGCCGGTAAGTTGCGAATCGAAGCAAGTGACGAAGAATTCGCGGCAGCAGAAGCATAAAAATATTCATCCACAGATTTCACAGATTACACAGATTAGCCAAACAAGGTCAGGAACATGCATAACAGGCCGAAGAGAATTTGGTAAAGACTTTTCGTCCTTGCTTGTTCCCTCTTGCCCTGTTTTTGAATCTGTGAAATCTGCGTAATCTGTGGACTAATTTCCTAATGGCAACTAAAACTCCAAAAAAACGAACCGCGGAGATCGTGCCGAAGAAAAGCACAAAGCGTCACGCTGCCGTAGTCAAGAAGGTTCCGCCGACGACTCTGATCACCGGCGGCACGGGCTTTCTCGGTTCGCACCTCGTCCGGCAACTTGTCGAATCGGGGGCGAAAGACATTCGCGTAATGGCCACTTCCATTCCTGAATGGCTGTTGGGGTTGGGCGTCGATACCTTTGAGGGTTCGGTAACGAACGCTGACGACGTGGCGCGCGCGGTCGATGGCGTCACGGAGATTTATCATCTTGCGGGAAAAGTTTCGCGCGACAAAGATAACTCGCGCGAAATGTACAAGCTGCACGTCGATGGCACGCGCCTGCTTTGCGATGCGGCGACGAAAGCCGGCGTGAAGACCATGGTGCTGGCGTCGAGCAGCGGCACAATTGCCGTCAGCGAAACGGCTGACGTGGTCGCGGACGAAACTTATTCAGCGCCGCTCGATATTATCGCGCGCTGGCCTTATTACGCGAGCAAGGCTTATCAGGAAATGGGTGCGCTGGAAAGATTCAACGGAAAAGGCGCGCGGTTGGTGATCTTGAATCCTAGTCTGCTGCTTGGGCCAGGCGATGATCGGCTCAGTTCAACCAAAGTTGTTCTGGATTTCATGGCCCGAAAAATCGGCGCAGTTCCTAACGGCGGCCTGAACTTCGTCGATGTGCGCGACACGGCGCAGGCGTTTCGGGTGGCGATGCAGAAAGGTCGTCACGGCCACCGCTATTTGCTCGGCGCGGTAAATTGGACGTTTGTGAAATTCTTCGATCGACTCGAGCGGCTAACGAAAGTCGCTTCGCCCCGGCTCGCCTTCCCTTCGAAGTTCGCGATTGCCGGCGCGCAAGTGATCGATTCACTTTTCCGCCAATGGAACTTCACCTCGCCGGTTCAAGCTGACGAAGTCGAGATGGCCGAATACTTCTGGTACTTCAAGCACGATAAGGCTCGCCGCGAACTCGGTTTCACACCACGCGATCCGAGCGACACTCTGAACGATACTGTGCGTTACCTGCGCGAGAATTTTTTGGGCGGAAAGTGAGCCGATCAAATCGCTCCCAACTGCCGATACATTTTCATAAAATCAAAGTTGTTCCAGGCCTCGACGATTTTGCCGTCTTTGATGCGCGTGATCGTTACGCCGGTGAATTCGACTGGCGAATTGGTCGCTGCAAATCCCAAACTATCGCCTTGATGCTTGCCGCGCACGCTGCAACGCGTGGCCACGCGATCGCCCTCAGCAATCTGATCTTCGACGACAACTTCGATGTTGGGAAACGCTTCGCGGAACTGCGAGTGAAAGGGGAGAAAGCCGCTTGGGCCTTTCAAAGGCGCGTTGACATCGTCCGACAGACCGTGCGCGATTCCTTCTTCAGCAAACATCTCGGGAATCGCATCCGCGCGGCCCTTGTTCCAAACTTCTTCGAACCAGCGACGGACCAGAGTTTTGTTTTCTTCCAGGTTGTTTTGTTCTGACATGAGGAACCTCCGATTGAAATATTCTTGCGTCTGGGGCCGTGTCAGAAGCCCGCGCGTAAGCAAGGGCTCCATTTACCGATCATGCCCTCCCTAATGGTCGGGCTTCCGATACGAAAAGTGAATTAACAACTTGCTTTACTTCACATCCTTCTCGTCGATATGAAACTTGTGCAGGACGCGGTGCGCGGTCGGCGCCAGGATGATGCCCATAAGAGCGATGAAGATCACGCCGCTGAAGAGGGCGTATATCGAAGCGAAGATTTTTGCAGTGTCGTTGGGCAGCTCGCGCACCGGGCCCATTCCACCGAGAATCATGGAAGCTTCCAGCAGCGAATCGACGAAGTTGAAGCCGGCGATGAAGTGATAGCCCACGATGCCGATTGAGAGCGCGATCGCCATTAACGCGACGGCGAGGGCAAGCGACCCCGCGATTCTCTGCACGTAAACCGAAATCGGCGCGAGCTTCTCGTGTCGCCGTTCAAATCGTCGCCATGATTCTTTAGGTCGCTTCGGCAATTCTTCATTCCTTACGGGCAACGCACGCGCAAGGCTCGGGGCACTACTTCGAAGGTGGCCGGCAGACGGCCGAGGACCTCGCCGTCCAATTCAACCCGAATCACTGCGTCTTTGCGAACCGGCCGGGCAACAACCTGTTTTGCAAGCGCGTGCGTTACCTCGTTCATCCGCAGATGCGCGCCGAGATAAAGCCGCGGCGCATTCGAGAGAATCCGGAACGCGCTGGCGTCGCCGATCGTCACCACGTCGAATAATCCATCATCGATCTTTGCGCCGGGAGCGATCTTCATGGCGCCGCCGTAATACTTTCCATTTGCAACTGCAAGTTCAGCGATGCGCATGCGGCGCTCATCATGATCGTCCAGTTGCACATAAATTTCCGTGGGCGAACTTTGCAGGGTCGTCTGCACCGTCGCAGTCGCATAAGAAAGCTTGCTGGTTATTTTGCGAGGCGTGAAAGCGGGAATCCATTTTTTCGTCTCACCGCTGGCCGCGCGGTCAAGCACCGCGGTGCTCATGCCAAAGCTGGCAACGTTGACGAAGAAGCGCGTCTCTCGCTCGTCCGCACCATTGACGAAAGTTACTCGCCCCGCGTCGATCACTCGCGTCCGGCCATCGCGCAACCCGCGCGCCGCGGCAGCGATGTTCGTCGGCAAACCGATCGTGCGCCGAAAGTCACTGCCGGTACCGCCGGGAAGAATCGCCAGCTCGGCTTCCGTGCTCGACTCGATGATTCCGTTCGCGACTTCAGAAATCGTGCCGTCACCACCACAGGCGATGATGAGTTTTGTTCCTTGCTTCGCAGCGGCTGCCGCAAGTTCGCGCGCGTGACCAGTGGCTTCGGTGAACGCGACGGTGAACGCTCCGAAATGTGTGCGCAGGTCGCTGGCGAACTTGGGCCAGTTCTCGCGCGTTGCGCCATCGGCGGATGCGGGATTAACAATAACGAGTGGTAATGGCATCGGAGCAGTTTTACCACAGAGGACACAGAGGAAGAAAAAAATCAGCCACGAAGATGCACAGAAGGCACAAACGATAAAAGGGAAACCACGGCTGCGGTTGATAATCCTTTTGTGCTTCTCGTGCCTTTTTGTGGCTGATTAGATTTCCTCGGCGTCCTCTGTGGTTAATTCATTTCCATAGAGAGCGCGATCGGTTTCACCAAGTTCGCCAATCTTACCCATGACAAACTCGCCAATCTCTTTATAAGTTCGGACGTGATCCCTTTTGGCGATGAACTCGGACAAATCGAGTTGCGCGCCGAAATGAATGCGAATCTTATCTCCGCCAAACCAATTCCCTAACACTTGTTTCGCCAAATTGTTTCCGAGTCCGGCAACGAAGACCGGAATCACCTGAGGATTGGCTTCTTTGATCAACTTGCCCAGGCCGGGCTGCGGCCGCAGAAACGAGTACGGATCGTTGTTCTTGTTGCGCGTGCCTTCGGGATGAAACCCGATCACGTTACCAGCGCCTTCACGGGAAAGTTGCGCCAGCCGTCGCATCGAATACTTGTCGAACGCGCGTTTCTCAGGCATCGGATTTTTGCCGGTAACAAAGAACGGCGGATACATCGACCACCATCCCATGATGAGATTCACCAACATGCCGATAGGATTTTGATAGTAGAAACGGCCGCGCACCGGAAAGAAGAGTTGCTTCTGCCATTTCGTTTTCCGAAACAGAGTGGTCGACACGACGTACATGTCGAAGAACGATCGATGGTTTGCGACGAGCAAGATAGGTCGCGTGTGATCGACGGCCTCGACATTCTCAAGTCCGTACACGCGCATCAGATTGTAAGTTGAAATATGAATCCATCCCGCGCCGAAGAAATTCTGACACCAGGTCCAGAAACGCTTCCAGCGGCCGAGATTCATTCGATGAGTGAGACGGAAAGCGAAGCGTTCAAAGGGAGAAAGAACGGCGAGTTCTTCGGCAGATGGAACGAGTGGCTCACGCATGATTCATCCACAGATTACACAGATTACACAGATTGAGAAACAGCACACCGCTAACCTCTCAGGAATGCCATTTTCAAGCACGCTCACTCGTTTTGCCTTCTAATCTGTGTAATCTGTGGATGTTTATTCAATCGAAAAGTATCGCGCTTCGGGGTGATGAATGATAATCGCCGACGTTGACTGTTCAGGATCGAGCTGAAACTCTTCGGTAAGTTCGACGTCGATGCGCGAAGGATCGAGCAGCTCAAACAACTTCCCTTGATCTTCCAAATTCGGACAGGCTGGATAACCAAAGCTGAACCGCGAGCCTTGATAACCCTGGCGAAATAGCTCATTCAAATTCTTCGCATCACGATCGGCGATACCGAGTTCCTCGCGAACCTTCTTGTGCCACAATTCAGCCAGCGCTTCGGCGCCCTCAACGCTCAAGCCGTGAAAGTAAAGATAGTCAGAATAGTTGTCGCTCTTGAAGAGTTGCTGCGAGTATTCGCTCGCGCGCCGGCCCATTGTGACGAGATGAAATGCCACGACATCCAGACGGCCTGACTCCACTGAAACGAAAAGATCGTTTCCCGCCGATTGGCAATGAAAGTAACCGTAAACCGCGCGCGGCACGAGCAACCCTTCGCGTTCGCTGCGCTGTTTCAATTCTTCATAAACCGGCCGCACATGTTCCGCTACAAGTGTCTGATATTCTTCCGCGGATTTTCTTCCCTGCTTGAATTGCCACTGACCCTTGAAGAGCGCGGTTTCGTTAACGTAGGCGAAAACATCTGCCAGGGGAATGTCCTGGACGACGCGCGAGCCAAAGAAAGGCGGATCGGGAATCGGAACATCAGCTTTAACGCTCGAGCGAATGGTGTGCGTCGTATCGCCGGATACTTTTGCAGCGCCACGCGGTCTTGCTGGTTTACTGATGCCGAGCTTCGCATCTTCGCCGACGAGATCTTCCGACTCATCAATAAACCCGGTCGCATCCACCACCCCACGCGGGCTGCCCGCGCGAGGCCCCCGCTCCGCTCCCGGTACTGACTCCACGCTGGCCGTAGCGCCTTTTGCCGCTTGCTCGCCATTGCCGGACATCAGCTTGTCCATCGTGTACAGACCGGCAAACGCGTCGCGCGCATAGAAGAGCGTGCCCTTATAAAGCGACTTCAGATCGTCTTCCACATAACGTCGCGTCAACGCCGCACCGCCGAGCACGACCGGGACATTGATCGCGCGTTCGTTCATGACTTCGAGATTCTCTTTCATGATAAGCGTCGATTTAACCAGCAGACCGCTCATGCCAATCGCGTCGGCCTTGTGTTCTTCGTACGAATTAAGAATCGTATCAATCGTTTGCTTGATGCCGAGGTTGACGACCTTGTAACCGTTATTCGTCAGGATGATATCGACCAGGTTCTTGCCGATGTCATGCACGTCGCCTTTCACGGTGGCGAGCACCATGACACCTTTCGAGGTCGCGCCGCCTTTCTTTTCCATGAACGGTTCAAGAAAGCGCACGGCCGCTTTCATCGCTTCGGCTGATTGCAGCACAAACGGAAGCTGCATTTGCCCGCTGCCGAAAAGCTCACCAACGACTTTCATTCCGTCGAGCAGAATGTTGTTGATGATGTCGAGCGCGGAGTACTTTTCGAGCGCTGTTCGCAATTCGTCTTCAAGGCCGATCTTTTCGCCGTCGATGATGTGATTCTTCAGACGTTCTTCGACCGTTGCGCCCTTACTGGCTTTCTTGGCGCTCTTGGCCTTCACGCCCTCGAACAGCTTGGTGAATTCAATCAGCGGATCGTAGGTGCAAACGTCGCCCTGGAATTGACGCCGGTCGTAAACCAAATCGAGCGCAACTTTCAGTTGGCGTTCTTCGATGCGATTGAGCGGTTCGATCTTGCTGGCGTTGACGATCGCTGAGTCGAGACCCGCGGCAACGGCTTCATGCAGAAAGACGGAATTCAGCACGATGCGCGAGGCCGGATTTAATCCGAAGGAAACATTTGAAACGCCCAGAATCGTGAAGACGCCAGGAAGTTCCGACTTGATTCGGCGAATCCCCTCGACGGTTTCAAGCGCGTTGCGTCGATCCTCTTCGATGCCCGTTGAGATTGGCAGCGCCAGCGAATCGAAGAAAATATCGTCAGCGGGAATTCCGTACTTCGTCGTCGCTTGTTCGTACGCGCGCTTGGCGATGTTGAATTTTCCCTCGGCCGTGCGCGCCATTCCTTCCTCGTCGATCGTTCCAATCACAACGCTGGCGCCATACTTCTTCGCAAGTTCCAGGACCTTGGCAAAACGCGGCTCACCGTCTTCATAGTTCGTCGAGTTCAGAATGCACTTGCCACCGGAGTGCTGCAGCCCGGCTTCCATCTTCTGCCATTCGGTCGAATCGAACATCAAAGGAATCTTGACGTTCGTCACCAGCCGCGACGCCAGCTCGTGCATGTCTTTCTCGCCGTCGCGACCGACAAAGTCGACGTTGACGTCGAGTATGTGCGCGCCCTCGCGTTCCTGCTCGCGCGCGAGGGAAACCAAACCGTCCCAATCTTCGGCGTTCAGCAGGTCGCGCATTTTTTTCGATCCGCTCGCGTTGACGCGCTCGCCGACGATCAGAAACGAGGTATCCTGACGATAGGGTTGTTGAATAAAGATCGAAGAACTCGCAGCCGTTCGCGGCACGTCACGCTTTAGCGGCGCGAGATTTTTGACAGCGTCCACCACTGCTTTCAAATGCGCGGGCGTAGTGCCGCAACAACCGCCGACGATGTTCACACCAAGGTCGCGGGCAAAATGCGCGAGGTCTTTCGAAAGCGATTCCGGCGTTTCTTTAAACACGGCGTGACCGCCTACATTTTCAGGAATGCCGGCGTTGGGAATAACCGAAACCGCGAACTTTGAGTTCTGACACAGATAGCGAACGTTCTCGCTCATCTGCTGCGGTCCGGTGGCGCAATTCATTCCCACAACGTCAATCGGAAACGGTTCGATGGCCGTCAGCGCCGCGCCGATTTCAGTGCCCATCAACATCGTGCCGAAGGCTTCGATGGTGACTTGTGCAATCACCGGCACGCGACGCTTCGACGATTCGAACTCTTCTAAGATCGCCGCCAGCGCAGACTTGGTCTGCAAAATATCCTGACACGTTTCGACGATCAGCAAGTCCGCGCCGCCATCGAGCAGACCGCGCGTCTGCTCGCGATAGGACGCCTTCATATCGAGAAAAGAAATGTGGCCGAGGGTCGGGAGCTTGGTGGTCGGACCCATCGAGCCGGCGACCCAACGCGGCTTTTCTTTGGTCGAGAAGTCGTTTGCGATTCGTTTAGCGAGTTCCGCGGCTTTCTTGTTCAAATCATAAGCCAGGTGCGCGATCTGATATTCGGCCAGTACAATCGAAGCACCACCGAACGAATCGGTCTCGACGACGTCGCATCCAACTTCGAAAAATCCTGCGTGAACCTTTTCGACAGCGTCAGGCTTACTGATAAGCAGGTGCTCAGGGCAGCCTTCGAACTGCGGACCGCCGTAATCGTCGACAGTCAGATCCTGCGCGTGCAGATTGGTGCCCATCGCGCCATCAAAGACGACGATGCGTTCTTTAAGAGTGTCGAGAAAGCTACTGGGCATTTTTGATTTCTGATTGTCGATTCTTGATTTCGTGCTTCAGTTCGCGGCGTGTTTCCTCAATTCACATCTCTAGATACTGACCAATCGCAAATAACGAAAGCCCCGCGCTGGCGAACAACGCGGGGCTTTCATCAAACTGTTTCGAACAAGGTTGAAAGACGCCGAGCTGTTTAGCGGGTTGTTTTACGTGGCCGCAAGTCGCCTTAACTCACCACGTTTGCCGTCAGTTATTGAAACATTGCGCATCGGCAGAGTCAAGACAGCCACGCGGTCTTTACCATTTACGATTTACCATTTACGATTCATCAGTTTACCATTTACCATCTTATTTCATGCGCCGCGCCATCTACCCCGGTTCGTTCGACCCCGTCACCAACGGTCATCTCGATATTATTCAGCGCGGGTGCAAGCTCTTCGATGAAATTATTATCGCGGTGCTTGTGAATCCGGACAAGACGCCGTTTTTTTCAGTGAGTGAACGATGCGAAATTCTGACCGATGTAATGAAGGACATCGATCACGGCGGATGCACGCTCATGGTCGAGAGCTTTGAAGGTTTGCTGGTTCAGTACGCTGCGGATCGAAAGGCGAATGCAATCGTGCGCGGCATTCGCGCGATCTCGGATTATGAATATGAGTTGCAAATGGCTTTGATGAACCGGCGGCTGGAGCCCAACATTGAAACCGTTTTCATGATGCCCGCTGAGACTTATTCGTACGTTAGTTCGCGTCTGGTCAAAGAGGTGTTTCATTTGGGAGCCCGCATCGAAGGATTGGTTCCCGCGTTGGTCGAAGAGCGAATGCGACACAAGGAATAGTTTCACGTTTTCAGGTTTCAAGTTGTGATGGCAGCCACGAAATTCTCTTCAAACTTCCAGAGCTCTGACAATGTCGCGCAGATGAAAGCGTCGTCGACTCTTGCGGCAATGCAAGCTGCGGAAGCGATGCGTACCGCCGGTGTCGATGTGGTCGATCTCGGCGCGGGCGAGCCGGATTTCGACACGCCGCAAAACATCAAGGACGCAGCCGCTGAAGCTATGCGCGCCGGGAAAACGAAGTACACGCCGACCGCGGGCACGCGGGAATTGCAAAGAGCAATCATCGAAATGTATGCGCGCGACTTTGGCGCGAACTACGAACGCAATGAAGTCATGGCCACGTCAGGCGGCAAGCAGGCGATCTTCAACGCCGTCGTTTCGCTGATAAATCCGGGCGATGAAGTTCTAATTCCCAAACCCTATTGGGTAACGTTTCCGGAAATCGTGACGTTCGCGCGCGGCCGATCCGTCTTCATCGAAACGGAAGACAACGGTTTCGTCTTGACGGCCGAGATGGTGAACCGCGCGATTACACCCAGGACAAAACTGATTATTCTGAATTCACCAAGCAATCCTTCAGGCCGCGTGATCCCGCCAAGCGAATTACGAAAAATCATGGAAATAACCGCAGAACATGATCTCTATGCAGTCTCTGACGAATGTTATCTGCGATTTGTCTATCCACCAGCCGAGGTTTTCAGCGCTGCTTCTTTTAGATCCGAGTTGCGCAAACGACTCTGCATCGCCGGATCATTTTCCAAGACGTACGCGATGACTGGCTGGCGCGTTGGATATTCTCTCGCGAACGCTGATTGGACGCGCGCGATGCTTAAAGTGCAGGGCCATTCAACGAGCAACGCGACTTCGATTTCCCAAGCCGCAGCGATTGAAGCTCTGAACGGCCCACAGGATTCGGTCGCGACGATGCTCGCGGAGTACACCCGACGTCGTGAATGGTTACTGAACGCGCTGAACGAAATCTCAGGTTTGCGATGTCCGCAACCGGAAGGAGCCTTCTACGCTTTTCCAGATGTTCGAGACTGTTTGAAAAAGGGCGAGACTTCTGATGATTTCGTGAATCAACTGCTGGAGAAAGAGCAGACGGTCGTGACCGATGGGGCAGCCTTCGGCGCCGAAGGATTCATTCGCATTTCGTACGCGACCTCGCTGGATCGTTTGCAGGAAGGCGTGAAGAGAATTAGGCGCGTCGCGGAACGAATTATTTAGCGTGGCTACCGCCCGTCGATGTGACACGATGTCCGCGCTCCCGGCAAACAAAAAAGAGGCGGGCTAATTGCCCGCCTCTAACGTTTGAACTGAAATCATCGAGTTAGTACAGATTGAAGTTGTACTCCAACTGCATATACATCGAAACCGGATGACCATCTTTTGTCGCCGGCACGAAGCGAATGTTTTTCGCTGCCGCGATTGCTTTCTCGGTCAATCCGTCAGGCAAGCCCGACACCGAATGGATATTCGTTACCTGCCCAGACGCTGAGAATATCGCCTTGATAACAACCGTTCCGGTAATCTGATTCTTGCGCGCAGCTTCGGTGTATTGTGGTTCCGGCTTTTCCAGAACGCGTGCTTTTGTGGTGACCTCTCTCGGATTGAATACCCTCGTGTAGTCGGTGCCGCCGCCACCGCCGCCGGGACCACCGCCGCCTTCGCGCCGATCGCCGCCGCCGGTATTGCCGCCATTACCTGGGCCGTAGCCACCGCCACTGCCTGGGCCAACGCCGCCTCCGGTGCCGCTGCCGATTCCGTTACCGGTGCCTGGTCCGGACGAAGCCACGGTCGATTTCGATTTCGGATCGCCGTAGTTAAGCTGTCGCGTATCGGGTGGGAACAAAGCCGGATCAGCATCGAGTGTCGCCGGCATCGGCAACGCCGGATTCTTGATTACTGGCGGATGCGGATCGGGTGCTACGACTTGCGGAATTCGCAAATCAGCTTGCGGCAGTTTTCCAAACGACGCGGGCGCCTGCTCTTCACGACCACCCCCGCCGCCGCCGCCGGCTTTTTCCTGCTTCGGCTTGCTGCCGCCGCCGTTGCCTTTGGCCATTCCCGCGGTGCCTTCGTCAGGCGTCGGCTGTTCATTCGGGATATCGGAAATCATCTGGGTCAATTCCAGATCGTCTTCTTTGGCTAATTCCGCAGCTCGGGCTTGCTGACGTCGATCCAGAAGAAACGCGCCGCCGACAACCAGGAAGAGCATCGCGAACGAAGCTATGATCCCAGACAACACGTTGCGCGAATCAGATGGCCGCGCGCCCATGACCGCTGCGCCGCGATCGCGGCTAAGCCACGTCGCAAAGATACCCAACAAGCCGACAAAACCGATCACCGCCACGGCAATCATCGTGCGCCGCGAGGGGCCGCCGGCTCCGCTGCGATCAAGTAAGAAAATCGCACCGACCAATGCTCCCATCGCCACGACGGAAACCAGCATCGCGATTACCGCATCGCGACTGGCGAAAAACTTTCCGGCCATCGAGCCATAGCCCTGAATCGATCGTTTCACGAAACCAAACGGATCGCGTTTGAATTCAGGCCATGTTAATTGATAGTTGTGAGCGACGTTACCAAGCTCGCCGGCAAGTCGCGTTATCAAACCCGTGTCTTCCAGAATCGTGAGGTGATACTCGCCAATCATGTCGTGTCCGACTGCGGATGTGACCGCTGCTGCCGGCACGCTAATCTTGGGTGGCGGCGTTGTCGCGCGTTGACTCGCGGCGCTTACGGTTTCTGACATCGGATATGAAGTTTCGATGTCCGCCGGCTTTGCTGCCGGAGGCGGTGTGGGCGCCACGGGAACCGCACTCAAAGGCGTTCCATCCACCGGACAGAAACTAAATCGATCGGCGAATTGTTCCTGGCACGAATTACAAAATTTCATCTTAACTACCTCGCTGTCCCGCTGGGGATCAAGTACTGAACCTAATTGCCCGTTCATGCCGGCCATCGTCTGTTGATACGAGGCCGCTACCCGCTGATCCAAAGACTGGGGAGCTTCCGGCGTGTTCCACTTATTAAGCAAAACACGCAGCTCCTCGTCCTGCATGAACTTCGATTCCGAATTACTCATTTCTAAAAACTCTTATTCGTCATGCAGGCGCGGTAACTGCGTTTCACGCCCGCCTCACTGTAGCAGCTTCGCGGCCAATTCGGAAATATCGATCGAGGCTCGCGCGCAGCTTATCGCGGGCCCGAAACAGCCGCGCTTTCACCGTGTTCGAATCGACGCCGACGATGGCTGCGATCTCTGCCAGTGAAAGCTCTTCATACTCGAAAAGAACTAACGCTTCGCGTTGCAGCGGAGGCAAATCCGCGATTGCATTTCGAACTTCCTCAGTCAGCTCGCCGTCGAGCACTTGCCGGATTGGTTGATGTCGATCAGCAAGCCTTGGCTCGCTGGTCAAATCATCGAGAGCTGCTTCGCGTCCAAACGTCTGATACCGCTTCGCCGCCTGGTTCCTTGCCGCCGCATAAAGATACGTACGCAGCGAAGCTTTCTCTCGATCAAACCGACGCGGTTCTTTTAGCAAACCCAGGAAGCAATCGTGCGCGACGTCCTCGGCCGCTTCCGTCGAGCCGAGCATTCGGTAAGCAAACCGAAAAATCGGATCTCGGTAACGTTCGTAAAGAATCTGAAACGCTTCGGTGTTGCCGTTCGCTGCCTCTTCCAACAGCCGCTCGTCTGTTTCCTGGTTCGCCAATCAAAGCGCTCGATCCTGTAGGAATTAGCTCCCTACTGCTGTATTACTGCTAATCGTTAAGAAGTTACGGAAAAATCTTCAGTGCCATGAACCTTTGCGGAGGCAATTATACTTCGTTTCGCTCCGGCTGAGCAGCATTAAGCTCTGCTGACACAGGGCTTTGATGCTGCAGAAGCGGCTCAGGTTGACGACCTTTACATCGACATCTAAACTCTTTTTCAACGCATCCCAACTAGCTTTCCGTAACGGTTGGGAATTTCAAACGAAGCCGCCAAAACCATAGTGAATTCGGCAAAATCCAAGCACAGAACCCGTCAACGACCCAGCTATCGCTCCAGCTTAATAGTCGTTTTGGTCCTTACTTTCCTTTCGTCGGCGCCGGCGCAAGGGAATTTTCCTGGGCCCAACCGAGAGCAATTGTTAAATGGCTTGACGATTCTTTTTTTCCCCCGACCCGGCGACGCAAACGTTTTTCTCAAGCTCCGAATTCAGAGTGGCGCCGCGTTCGATTTGGCCGGAAAAGCCGGCACGATGGCTTTGCTTGGTGACTCGCTGTTTCCTGATCCGGCGACGCGGGAATACGTCACCGAGCAGCTCGGTGGCCGCCTGGAAGTCTCGACGAACTACGATTCGATCGACGTAACGATTGCGGGCAAGGCCAGTGAGTTGGAGCGAATGATCGAATTGCTGCGAAACGCGGTGGTGACCACAAATCTTTCGGTCGAAAACGTCGCAAGGTTGCGTGAAGCTCGGCTCAAACATTCGTCAGAGAAACCGCCGTCGGCTTCGCAAATTGCCGATCGAGAAATCGCGAAGCGGCTATTCGGGTCTTTCCCTTACAGCAATCCAGCCAATGGAACAGTCGAATCGCTCACGAAAGTTGAACGCGCAGATTTAATGCTGGCGCGCGAGCGCTTCCTTCATTCTGATAATGCAACTCTGGTTGTCATCGGCGGAGTTGATAGATCGCGATTGATGCGCGACCTGCGGCAGTTGCTTGGGCCGTGGCCGAAAGGCGATCGCACCTATCCGTCAACTTTTCGGCAACCCAATACACCCGATGCTCGGGTTTTAATAGTCGACGCTAAGGAAGCTAAGAATGCTGAGGTTCGCATCGGGGTGCGAGGACTGGCGCGATCGGATCGCGACGCGCTCACGGCTTCTTTGCTGGCGCAAATCGCGCGCGATCGTTGGCACACTGCTGTGCCGGAAATTTCCAATGTGTTCGTGCGACATGATGCCTACCTGTTGCCCGGCATGTTCGTTTTCGGAGGCAGCACTCCATCATCGTCAGCGGGCAGAGCGATCTCTGCGGCAGCCGAAGTGATGAAGGCGTTGGTCCAAAACGGGCCGACTCCGGCTGAACTCGATCGGTCGCGCACGGCATTAATGACGGAGATGAACAAGCTCGGGGCTTCGCCTGATTCCCTCGCCAGCGCGTGGCTGGATTCCGAAACTTACAAACTGCCAAACGCCAATCCATCCGCCGAACTGAATCGCTTAATCGCCGCCGATCTTCAACGCGTGGCCACTCGCTTATTCAAAGACACGCCGCCGGCAACGATCGCCGTCGGGGACACCGCGCAACTGAAAGCCGCGCTCGGCGACAAAATCGAAACTCGCCATGATGCTAAAACCGCCGCCGATTCAGCCGCTCCAGCCAAGAAGCCCTGATTTACAAACCGATCGCAAGCGGCTTGCAACCATTCCGCGAGGCTCATGGGCTTAACTGATCCCGGACAGATAAATTCAGCACCGGACCACGCTCGGCGGGTGCGAGAAATGTTTGCGCGTATCTCGCCGCGATACGATTTGCTGAATCATCTGCTCTCAGCGAACATCGATACGCGCTGGCGACGGCATGTCGTCAAGAAATTGCAACCGCTGCTGGCTGAGAATGCTCGCGTCCTCGATGTCGGATGTGGCACCGGAGATTTGAGCATTGAGTTATTTGAAAGAACTGCGGCGCGCGTTGTCGGAATCGATTTCTGCCGGCCGATGCTGCAGCTGGCGAAACAGAAAGCGCCCCGACTTAAGTTTATCGAAGGCGATGCGTTAAGGCTGCCATTCGCCGACGCAACTTTCGACGGAATCACGATCGGGTTTGCGTTAAGAAATTTGGCGAGCGTTGAGCAAGGCTTGGCTGAATTGCATCGGGTGCTGAAGCCGCAGGGGTGGCTCGCGATTCTGGAATTCTCAGAACCGAGTGTTCCGGTTGTCCGGCAATTTGTCCGATTTTATTACTCGCGATTGCTTCCTTGGATCGGTGGCCGGTTCAGCGGTTCGCGAAATGCCTATGAATATTTGCCTGATTCGATTTCGAAGTTTCCGAATCAGGAAAAACTTGCTGGCATGGTGCGTGCAGCAGGATTTGAGAGTGTCGAGTTTGAAAATTTGAGCGGCGGCATCGCGGCCCTGCATGTTGGCCGCCGCATGTAGCACAAGATTTGATCTTGTGCTCGATGAAAATCTGGCGACGCAAGACTTCGGTCTTGGGCCACAGATTGGTTGCAGTCCTAGTGGCAGCAATCATCAGAACGTAGTCTACGGGGTTCGTCTGGCTGACGGGGTTTGGTTGTCGGGGCCGAACCTGGTTGGTGAAAGCGGGCCCCGGCTACGTTTTTCTTTTTGCCAACAACATAGCCGCACTTCCCTTCCATCTGTTATTATCCGCGCTCGTCAGGACGTCACGGCTCACACGTTCCAAGAATGAAGCGCAAACTGTTTGGATTGCTACGCCGGATTGGCTTTCTAATCCTGGTCGTGTGGACGGTGGTCTCGCTCGTCACGATTCTGATCGAGCTTGTCCCCGGAGATCCTGCGGTTGCGGTGCTCGGCGAACAAGCAACGCCGGAACAATTAGCTCAATTCAGGGCAAAGCACGGACTGGACCGGCCTCCGTTCTTCTTTGGCTTTCCCAGCGATGATCACGGCCAGCGTCACTTTCGCTTGTACGGTTTGGATAATCGCTACGACGATTATTGGGTAGCAATCCTGCATGGCGATTTAGGAAATTCCTTTCGCACCGATCAACCCGTAATCGATCTAATCTTCGAACGCTATCCGGCCACGATCGAGCTGGCAATCGCGGCGATGCTGATCGCAGTGGCGATCGCAATTCCTTTGGGAGTTGTCGCGGGAAAAAATCGGGGGACGCTCCTGGACAATGGCCTATCGGTGATCGCTTTGGTTGGAATAAGTCTGCCGAGTTTCGTTATTGGACCAATGCTCGTTTACCTCTTCGCTGTGAAGCTTGGGTGGTTGGCGCCGTCAGGCAGATTCGACTGGAGCGACATCATTCTTCCTTCGTTCACTTTGGGTGCCGCGCTGTCTGCGATCCTGACGCGCATGGTGCGATCGTCTGTGATCGAAGAGTTGGGCGAAGGCTACGTCCGCACCGCGCGCGCAAAGGGTTTGAGCGAACGCTCGGTCGTTTACAAGCACGTATTGAAGAATGGATTAATTCCGGTGGTCACCGTATTGGGTTTGCAGCTTGGCGTTCTGCTGGCCGGCGCGATTATCACGGAAAAGATTTTTGGCTGGCCCGGGCTCGGCCTGCTGCTGGTCGAAGATGGAATTGGGAAACGCGATTATCGCATCGTACAGGGCTGCGTGCTGGCAATTAGCACGACCTACATCATCGCGAACACGCTCACAGATATGATTTATCGTTGGTTGGATCCGAGAATCCGAGTTCAGTGACAAGTTGCGAGTGACAAGTGACGAGCAAATCAATAGTGCAAGGTTTTAGAGACCTGTTAGTCTGGCAAAAGTCGATGCTCTTGGTGAAGCAGACATATTTTCTAACTCGTCAGTTTCCAAATGATGAGAGATTCGGCCTTATCTCGCAAATGCGCCGAGCGGCAGTTTCAATCCCGTCGAACATAGCTGAAGGACAAGCCCGTCATTCGACCGGTGAATTCATACAGTTCATTTCAAATGCGGAAGGTTCAGTAGCTGAGTTGGAGACACAACTCGAGATTGCTGTTGACTTGGGATATTGCACTCCGTCTCAAAAAGAATTCGTGCTGGCGCTTGCCGAAGACATACGAAAGATGCTCAACGGTCTTCGCAGGAGATTACAAGGCCTATGAGTTTCGCGTACGACCATCTTGCTCGCGGCTTGTTACTTATCAACCGCAATGTGACTTGCTTGTCACTCGTCACTTGTCCCTTGTCACTTGTCTTATGAATCGTCTGTCAATCATCGGCATCGCCATCGTCGTCATCTTCGTCCTCGTGGCGATCTTCGCGCCATGGATCGCTCATTACGACGTCGGTGCGACGAATCTGGCAATGCGTTACATGCCGCCGTCCGCGGCACACTGGTTCGGAACCGACTCAACCGGCCGCGATATTTTTTCGCGAGTAGTTTTTGGCGCGCGCATCTCGCTCGAAGTCGGCTTGGTCGTCGTCGCGGTTTCCGCATTCATCGGAACATTGATTGGAGCAGTTGCCGGCTATTACGGCAGATGGATCGATGCTTTGTTGTCGGGCTACATCTTCAACGTGTTTCTCGCGTTTCCCGGACTGCTACTTGCGATCGCTTTGGTCGCGTTTCTTGGCGCCGGTCTCAACAAGTTGATCTTTGCCCTGTGTATCATCGGTTGGGTCGGCTACGCGCGTCTGATTCGCGCGCAGGTTCTGAAGGTTCGCGAATATGATTTCGTCCAAGCCGCGCGCGCCCTCGGTGCCGGAGACTTTCGCATTCTGTTCGTTCACATTCTGCCGAACGCAATCCAACCTCTGATCGTGCAAGCAAGCTTAGGAATGGCGGGCGCGGTTCTTTCTGAAGCTGCGCTTTCGTTTCTGGGCCTGGGTGTGCCGCCGCCAGCGCCGTCCTGGGGCGTAATGATCGAAGAGGCACGCGACCTCTCGACGCTGCAAGCCGCGCCTCATGCCTTGATTTTTCCGGGAATCGCGATTGCGCTCACGGTGCTCGCATTTAATTTCATCGGCGACGGCCTGCGCGAATATCTCGACCCGCGCCAACGGCGGCGATAACCACATGCCCGCCGAAACAAAAGCAATCGTCATCGCTGTCGATCGTTTATCGAAGACTTATCCCGTTTCGTTTCTTCGGCTGAAAAAACTCCTGCGTCGAAAATTCAAACCGCCCGTGGAAGCACTGCGCGAGATTTCATTCGCCATAAAAGAAGGCGAAATCTTTGGGCTGATTGGTCCCAACGGCGCCGGCAAAACGACTCTCACCAAAATCATTGCCACCCTCGTGCAACCAACGTCCGGCAACGTGATCGTCAAAGGTCACGACTCGGTGGCCGACGATCAGAATGTGCGTCGCAACGTCGGTCTCTCGGGTGCTGAGGAGCGAAGTTTTTATTGGCGTCTGACAGCGGAACAGAACCTTTTGTTTTTTGCGCGGCTGCATGGATTGAATGGCCGCGTGGCCAGGAATCGGATCGCGGAATTGTTTGCGTTGCTCGAGCTTCAAGAGCTTGCAACTCGCCGGTTTGCCGAATTGTCAACCGGAAACAAGCAACGCTTGTCGGTCGCGCGCGCGTTACTCGCAAAGCCGGCCGTGTTGTTGCTCGACGAGCCGACGCGCTCACTCGATCCGATCGCCGCCGCGCGTATGCGTTCGATAATAAAGTCTCTCGCGCAAACAAATAATGCGACGATCTTTTTGACTTCACATAATCTGACGGAAGTGGAAGAGCTTTGTGATCGCGTCGCGATCATCGGCAAAGGCGAGATCCGGGCGCTCGATACTCCGCAAAATCTGCGTACGACGCATACTGAAGAAGAGCGCTTGACAATCGCTTTTAGCGGCCTGAGTGTCATCGATGCTGAACAAGCGCTGGCAAGATCATTCAAACCTGAGTTGTTCGTCTTCGAGCCTTCGTGTCCAGATGAATCATTAGTCAAATTCACCAGGGCGGCTGATGATGATTTGCTCGACCGCGTCCTGCGCGTTTTGCAGCAGAGCGGCGCGACCATTCGATCTGTTGAGAGTGAAAGAGCGACATTGTTGGATGTGCTTGAGAGCTATGAGAAGCAGAGTGGCGAATTACCTTCTCTCTCGTAGTCAAGAGAGCGATTAGAAACCCATGATCCTTTTTCTTCGATCTTTATTTCGAAAATCTTTTCAGGATTCGCCGATCCAAGATTCGGACAGTGGCGCGATCCTCTAGCGGCATGGCTGACCGGGTTGGCCGTACTGAATTATTTCATGACTGGATTCTCGAGCCTCGCAAACGCTATCCGTCAGGAGCAGGTGCAGGGCACACTCGAAAGCGTTTTGATGACCCCGATCAGTGTTCCGACAGTTATCGTCGCAAGTTCAACGTGGGACTTTGTGCAGGCAACTTTTTTTTCGTCACTCTATCTTTTGTTCGGCTGGTTGTTCTTCGACGTCCATTATCGCGGCAGCTTTCTGCTGGCGCTGATGTTCCTGGTGCTGACCACAATCGTACTTTCATGCCTGGGAATTCTGTCCGCGAGTTTCGCGATGGTTTTCAAGCGGGGTGATCCATTCGGGGTATTTCTTGGGACGGGCTCGGCGCTGTTTTCGGGCGTATTCTTTCCGACGCAGCTCATCAACCAATATGCAGGTTCACGCGTAGCAAGCATCTCGCGCGTGCTGCCGCCGACGTATGGTCTGGATGGGATTCGACGCGTGCTGATCGAAGGTCAAACTCTGGCCCAGGTGCAGCAACCGCTAATCACGCTTCTGGTGTTTTTGATTGTCCTGTTGCCGTTTTCTCTTTGGGTGTTTGGGCGCGCGGTTAGGAAAGCGAAGCGCGAAGGAAGCTTGATTCAGTATTAGGAGGAGTGGTGAACAATCATAACGAGACTTTGAACACGGAGATTGATGATTATCTGGAGCGAGTTCGTTCTGGATTGGTCGATGCTAATGCCGGTAGAGTGATTGATCAAGATCGAGTCTGCGAATGGCTCAGCACTTGGGGAACGGCTCATGAAACACAACCGCCGTTGTATACGAATTCATCGACGTCTTCACAGTTGCCACGCAGGGCGATGACTGATTTGTAATTTCCTCTACTGTCGCGCAATCGTTGGCGCGGTCGTGTAACTATCACGTGCGCGCACGACGAGATTCGGATAACGCACTTTCACTCTAATCGATCGCTCAGCGTCGCTCGAGTTTTGTTTCGGAAAGTAGCCGAGCGTGTATTGCACTCCCAGTTCGGCCGTAATCGCTTCGAACGCCGGGCCAACATCACGCAAATCATCGGCGCGATAGTAACGGCCGCCGGTTTTCTCAGCGAGAGCGCGCAGGTACGGTTCGCTGATCGCATAACCCTTCATCAGTCGCGCTTGCACTTTTCGTCTTGCCTTCTCACTCTTGATCGCGCTGAGGCGCTGCGGCAGTTGCGGCAGAGTATTGTACTGCACGGTGTAGATGAGCACGTCGTCTTCAGCAATCTCGTCGACGGTACTCTTGAGTGTGGCAACGCTGTTTTGATCGACGCCGTCGCTCATGAGCACGATCGCCTTGCGTCCGGGAATCGAGGCCATCTGCTTCAAAGCGAATGCTACCGCGTCGTACAGCACAGTCCCGTCAGTGACCGCGGGAATATGCAGCTTTGATTGGCGAATCGCGCTGACGTTAGCCGGCTCGGTCAGCACATTGATCTTGCCGTCGAAAGCAATCGCCATCATCCGATCGTTGTATCGGAGACGACTGACGAACGTGTTCGCCGCGTCGCGTATTTGCGACAGCTGATACTGCGTGGATCCGCTCACATCCAACAACAGAGCGACGGTGAAAGGTTTCTCGATCGATCCGAAGGACAGGACATTTTGTTCGACACCGTCTTCATAGATGCGAAAATCTTCTTTGCGCAGATTGGCGATGTAGCGCCCGTTCCGATCCATTACGACAGTGGGAATCGTGACGAGGATCGGACTCGTTTGTGAACCACCGCGGTTCATTGCAACCTGCTCCGTTTGGCGGCTCGGGTACGAACTAGTCGAACGAAGCACTGGCGGACGCCGCGCTGGATCAGTAGTTTGGGCTTGCAAAGCAGTGGTACTGCCAAACAACACAAGAGTTATCAAAACGGTCGCTGTCTTATATCGGGTCATCACAGTCATTTCAGTAGCAGGCTCTTAGAGCCCTCGTCTCGATCAATTTCAGCAGATTACAAATACTTGAAACGACGAAACCAGGCGGAATTTCAAAGGAATTCGTCGAATCAGGTCAGTACCATCTGCGTGAGCGGATGGGTTAATCACATCCTCACGATGTTCCCCGTTCCTCTCGGTTCTGTTGGGGTAGCGTCCTAATTCGAAATTCTCTGCGCCACCTCCGCATTCTCTGTGTCTCCGCGTTGAGTGTATTTGAACGCAGATTCACCGCCGAGACGCGGAGCTCGCCGAGATCACTCAGAGAGGAAAATGAAATTAGGGAACTACTTCTGTTGGTCTTGCCTTTACGCGTCTGGCGTTTCGCTCTAACCTATCTTCAATGTTCCGCATTATCAGATATTTTATTTACGCCTTCAGCGGAATTTTTCTGGGCGGGTTGATCTTCGAAGCGGCGACGCTGCCTCGCGTAGCGAATTTGGGCGATGAAAATCCGGCGACAACGTCCATGATTGAAACGCGCATTCGCGAAGCTGAACGCAATGGTCAGCAGCCGAAGCGAGTTCAAATCTGGATGCCGTTGGAAAAGATTTCGCCGCAGCTTCAACGCGCCGTGCTCGCCGGCGAAGACACGAACTTCGCGACGCATCACGGTTTCGATTACGAGGCGATTCAACACGCGTGGGACCAGGCGCAGAAAGAAGCCGACAAGGAAGCGAAACAGGAAGGCGAGAACGATTCATGGCTGCCGAACATGCCGGACTTCAAGCGTGGAGCATCGACGGTCTCGCAACAGCTCGCCAAGAATCTCTATCTATCCAGCGAGCGCTCGTTCATGCGCAAAGGACAGGAAGCGATCATCACGTATTTCATGGAACGCAATCTTTCAAAGCGGCGCATCCTCGAGCTTTATCTGAACGTGATCGAATGGGGCGACGGGATTTACGGAGCCGAGGCGGCATCCCAATATTACTTCCACAAACCCGCCGCGGCGCTTAATCAAAGGGAGGCCGCATTTCTTTCGGCGATGATTCCCAACCCGCGAACTGTTTTCAATCCGCAAGTGAATCCCAAGCGCGTCGCGCGACGACAACGAATCATTCTGAAGCTGATGCCGGGCGTGAAGATGCCGCAAGGCACGGGGTGACACAGCAGGCGGCTACGCTCGAAAATGTGGTAACGTTAGCACCGCTGAAAGGAAACCGACCATGAGCACCGAGATTGATTCGCTGCTGACGCGCAAGTATGAGCATCTCACGCCCGCCGGAGTGCACGCGGCTCTTGCGTACTATTTCGCAAACAAACAGCAGATTGATACTGAGATCGCCGCCGATCAAGCCGAAGCCGAAAAGATTGAAAAGGAATTCCTTGAACGGCAACGGGTTGCTTGATGCAGATCCGCCTCTATCTCGACGAAGACGCGATGGACAATGATTTGGTGCGCGCTCTTCGACTGCGTGGCCTGGATGTCATAACAGCTCTGGACGTTGGCCTCATTGGCTCAACCGACTTAGACCACTTGGAACATGCAATTGAACGTGGCCGAGTGCTGTATTCTTTCAATGTTAGTGACTTTCTAAACCTTCACACTCAGTTTCTGGCGACCGGAAGGAACCATGCAGGGATCGTTTTCGGCCAACAACAACGTTACAGTGTCGGCGAACAGATGCGGCGCATGGTCCGACTTGTCCAGATGCGATCGGTGGAAGGTATGCGCAATACAGTTGAGTTCCTTAGTGCTTGGGGATAGGAGGCCCGCATTTCTTTCGGCGATGATTCCCAACCCGCGAACTGTTTTCCATCCGCAAGTGAATCCCAAGCGCGTCGCGCGACGACAACGAATCATTCTGAAGCTGATGCCGGGCGTGAAGATGGCGCAGGGTACCGGGTGACGCAATTGAACGATCGTTATGATCCCGAGCCTCGTTGGCCCGCGGCCGTCGCTGTGATCGCGGTTGGGGGTTTGTATCTCGCGTTGCCTTCGTTTTTGATTATTGGACCGCGTTGGCTTTTTCCCGCGGTCGTCCAAAATTCTCGGTTTCGGGGTTACGGGTTTAGTGACTTTGGGAATGATCGCGTCGGTGGTCCTGCTCATCGCTGCTTTGCCGGCGCACAAAGAATCTCCCACGCAGCTTCTGGTATCGGCCGCGTCTTTGTGGGCCACAAACATTCTGGTCTTTGCTTTGTGGTACTGGCGTTTGGATGCCGGCGGTCCGCACCGGCGAGATTCGCGCGTCGGCCATCCGGACGGAGCTTTTCTGTTTCCGCAGATGACTATGCCTGCTGATGAGAAGGTTAAGGCAGGGCAACACACCTGGTCACCAAACTTTCTCGATTATCTGTTTGTAGCTTTCAACACGAGCACGGCATTTTCACCGACGGACGTGCCCGTGCTCGCGCGCTGGGGCAAGGTCTTGATGATGCTGCAATCAATCATCTCACTGACGGTGCTGGCTCTGCTGGCGGCACGCGCCGTGAACATTCTGTGATGGCGCGCTGCTTCGCTCTCAGTTCCTGTTGATTAACTGTCTCTCACCTGTTGATTCCACTAAAAAAGCAATTCGGTCGGCGAGGAAAAAATTGCAGATTGAGCAAGCCGCAACGCTCGCCACGTTAGCGCCCGCGATCGGCAGGCCGAGGCGTCCGACCAAAAGGCTCATAAAGATCAGATTGCCAGTGATCGAAACCGCGCCATTCGTGATGTTGAACTTGATGAGCCGGCGCAGCGTTTCGCCCCAGGTTGCAGACGGCCGATCGCTCCACGTCCAACGTTGATGCCAGACAAAGTTATTTAGTACTGCCAACTCAACTGCAGCTGCGGTCGCCGCCAGGTAACCCAACGGATGCGGGCTGTGCGTCAAAGCGAAAAGCGCGCCGGTTTGCAAAGTGAACCCAAGCACGCCAACCAAATTAAACCTTATGAAGTGAATCATTCAGTGAATTCGTAATCCGGCAAACTGCGAAGTTGACTCACTGCTTCGGCAGGCGTTCTAACTTGTAGAGCGTGTGCGTATGCTGGATCGACAGGACAACCAGCATTAGTGACATCCCGAAAGCTGCGATTACTCCGCCGACATCGAAAAGCAGGTAACGGTGGTGATACACGCGCGGCCGGTAAAATAGAAACACGTTGCCAATCATTAGCAGCAGACGCAACTCGGTCGGGCCCAACTTCCATTGTGAGATCTTGAATATGCCGATCGAGTACGCTGCCAGATAGGAATTAATGGCCAGCATGAAATAAGAGATCAGCACCGCTGCGGCCACGCGCTCGCTCATATAACCTGAACGCGTCATGCCGAACAGAAGAAAAAATATGCCGAAGGTGTCGATGATGTGGTCCACATAAAACCCGTAGCGCGGGCGCTGTCGATCTCGGTACCGCGCCAACGTTCCATCCAGGCTGTCGCCAAACCAGTTCAAAAATATGAAGACATTCACCAGGTGCAGCATCAACGGATTGTGCTGGCTCGCCGCATAAAACGCGCCGGCTCCGATCATGCCGATGAACCCAAGAATCGAGAGGTGGTCCGAATTCACCCACGCCGGCATGCGCCTCGCGAATCCATAAAGCGCGGCCCGCTCAAGCGGAGCGAGGATACTTGTCTGCTCTCGCTGAGCGTCGCGGAAGGCCCTGGTTCCAGTCTTGTCTTCGATGTTGGTTACGGTTCTGGTTTCGGTCTCGATTGCGATTTCCATCTGCATTTGGGGACTCCTGCTTTCTGCCTGCTCTTTGAGAGCCGACTTCCTTGTCGGCGGTTCGCGGGCATCCTGCCCGCTCGGTATTCCGCCGCCCGAATGGCAATCAAGATGCCACACGGGCCGGATGAGAGACGGCGCTATTAAAGGCTATTACGAATGATTTAGTGGGGTACGTCAGCGATAATCGAAGATTGAGGCGATATCCAAGTGGCGTAGAAATGCGGCATGTCGGTTCGCTTAGACAAACTAAAGGCCCGCCGAAATCAGCGAGCCTAAGATTTTCAACTTACGATTGCGATTGAAATCACACCGCGAATTCATTGGAAAGAATTAGCTCTGCCTTTCTCAATTCGTATCGTCCGCGTCCGAGATTGCCGTCGGGTCGCATTGCGAGGAAGACGAAATAATCTTTATGAAGCGCGCGCATCAGCAATGTCGCGTTTTCTGATGTAACCATCAGTTCGCGCACGTCGCCGAGATTGAGATCGTTCGCTGAACGAGCCGCGGTACGAATCAACGAGGTGAATTCAGCGGCCGCGACATCGAGATTGGCTTCGCTGCCCTCGTCGCTGAAAAACTTTTCGACCGATAAGCCATCTGTTCCCATGATGACCGCGCCGAGCGCGCCATCGGTCTTTTCCACGATCTTTTGCAGCGTTTCTTTGAACATAATTCGCTAGAAAAAACTATGGCGCAAGTTAGCAACTTGCGCCATAGGAATCAAACTGAATTGCGAGGTTAAGGCCGCTGTCCGCCGACTGCTCCGGGGCGAGCTGAGTTTGTCGGGGCGGTCGCCGGATTGCTCGGTGCGCCCAACACGTTCGGCTGTGTCGACGGACCGATAGCCGGATTTTTCTCCTGCTGTTGCAGTTCAGTCGGCGTCGGCGTGTTCGACTGGGGATTACCAAGTGGCACCGGCTGCGGAACACTCTGCGTACGCGGACCGCTGCTCGGTGCGACCGTCATCGGATGACCAAAGTAATCCGGCCGATAGATATGCGGCGTGATGAAGAACAGGATTTCGGTTGAATCCTTGGTCACGAGTTTCCGCTTGAACATGTTGCCGATGATCGGAATGCTGGCGACGCCTGGCGTTCGCTGTCTTTGGGTAGTTTCCGAATCCGCCAGCACTCCACCCATGACGGTCGTGCCGCCATCCGGCACCAGCACTTCCGACTGCATGCGCTGAGTATCGATTCCCGGAACGCCACCAACGGCAATGCCCGTGTTCACAGTGTTATTTTCAATCGTCACCCGCAGGACGACAGTGCCGGCATCCGTGATTTGCGGAGTAATCGAGAGACGCAGCGGAACTGAAACGAAGGTCGTGGTTACTACCGCGGTTCCCCCGGCAGCTTGAGTTGTCTGCACCGGAATCTGCGATCCGCTTTCGATCTGTGCGGGACGATTGTTCAAAGCAGTCACGCGCGGAGTCGCAACCGTCTTAACTTCGCCGCGAGTCTCAGCCGCGCTGAGCAGCGCGCTGATTTGCGCCGTTCCGAATAAACCGGTGGTCAATCCAATTACCGTATTCGCTGCGGCCGCGGCCAAATTGTTGAGCGGTTGGTTCGTACCATCCATGCCGCCAAAGACTCCGAATCTATTCGGTCCGGTATTGACGGTGCTAGTGCTTCCAGTGCCGCCTGTGCCGCCTGACGATCCAGACGTGCTGGGCAGCGTGGTGAAGCTGGCCAATCCACCGCGATTCAAGTTCGCGACACCTAACGAAAGTTGCGCGCCGAGATCGCGGCTGAAGTTGTGCTGCGCGATCACGATTCGCGTTTCGATTTCAACCTGCGGTTCGGGTTGATCGAGAATTGCGATCAACTGGCGAATCGCTTCGACGTTTTCCTTCACGTCGGTGATGATGAGCGTATTGCTCTGGCCCATAACTTCGACAGAGCCAAGCCGTGACAGCCGGCGCTTGATGATCGGCAGCATACCCTGATCGCCGCCGCCGCCAGTCGAGTCGCCACCGGCGCCGCCGCTGAAACTCAGATTCGTCGATCCGCCGGCGAAAGCACCCGTCGAGCCCGCCGCTTGCGCCAGAGTTCCCGACGCGCGCACATAATTGAGCCGGACCATCTCAGTAATCAAAGGCGAGTTGTTCAACTGCGCGTCCTTGATGACTCGTTGAGTGTCTGCCTCTTTAGCCAGAGTTTCGCTGGTTGCGACCCGCAAAATGTTTCCGTTGACATCAACGCCTAAACGGTTCGCTCGCAGAATCGCATCCAGCGCATTGTTCCACGGGACGTCCTGAACGTTGACGGTGACGGGCACCGCACCCACTGAACTGTCGATCACGAAATTGATTCCGTACTGCTCAGTGATGTAATTCAGAATGTCGCGCACGTCCGCATTAACTACATTCAAGTTAATCGGCTCGCCGACAAAACCAGCCTGGCCATACTGCCGGCCCTGATTCGCCTGCATCGTCATGTTGTCCTTCGCAGGGGAAACCGGCGCCTTCTGCGGAGTTGGCGAAGCTTCTGGCAACGGCGAAAGCGACGTCGCGGAACTGCGTGAGCGCTTCGCGTTGGTCCTGGCGGACGCGCCGACAGCCAAAGCAAAACTGTTGAGCGACAAACCGGCAGCACATGCAAGAGCGCATGCTCTAACGGCTAGATTCTTGGAATACTTAGGCATTATTCCCTCCTCAGGGGATTGGGCTGAACTCCGCCGCACGCTCGCTCGAAATGTCCTACAACAATCATTCGAAGCGTACACCGCACTACGCGGTCATTCAGCTGTTGTCAAAGAGTGAACGAAGCCGATGCTTCGAGGGGCTGACTATCGCTCACGGGTTGAGCTGATGGTGACGAGCATCACAATCAGCTGAAAACTTTTGTTATTGCTTTTCCGGGACTACCGGCTTGGCAGTTTCTTTTTCCGGGACTACCGGCTTGGCAGTTTCTTTTTCCGGGACTACCGGCTTGGCAGTTTCAACTGTCGGCGCATCGGAAGGAGCGGCTTTAGCCGCAGTCATGGCTTCGACCGGGCTCGGTGTTCGGAGAGGCTTGACCTCGACTGACTTTTCTCTGCGACCATCGGTCCAAACCGTATCGCGACGAAAGATCAAACGGCCTTCTTCGATGGCCACAAGTTGGCCATCAAAGAACCTTTCGCCGGGATAAATCACGTACGAAAGTTTGGGAGCTAGAGGTGTCGCTTCGACCATCGCTGACCAGCCGCGCGGCGAGCGGAAGATGCCCGTCACTTGTACTTCGTTGAGCAGCAAAGCCGTGGTTGGCTTCGGGGCGGCAACGTGTGCGTTAGCAGCGGCCATCTTCTCCGCGCGATAACGCTCGATGCGCATCTGAATTGAAGGCGCCTCGAGCTTGGCAACAACCCTGGTCTGCTTGACCGGTGGCTGATATTTCTTGAAAGGATCGCGAACAGACGACTTCTCGTTGGCCGGCGGATTCTTCGCTTCGCTTTTTTCTTTTTCTTGCGCAGCGGCGCTAATCGCAACGAGGCTCATCGCGCCAAGGATGGCCGCGAAGCTTAAGCTGTAACGGATGGCTGTTTTGAAGTTCATAGTCGTGTTTCCTGAAAACTATTTGGCTGGGGGAACAGCTTGTTGTACCGCTTGTTGGGTAGCGGCGGCGGGATTGGCTCCTGGCTGGTTCGCTGCCGGCGCGTTCGGCTGCGCCGCTTTCTGTTGTTGTTGCAGCTTCTCAGACGAAACGTAGTAGGCCGTAAGATCGAATCGCGCTTCTACGGTCTTGTTGGATCCCTGAGCATCCAATTGCTTGATCTCAAAGTTTGTGATCGAAACGATTCGTTGATAGTGCGCCATCTGATCGAAGAAGGTGCGCAGCCCCGCAAAAGAGCTTTGGACCGCCACGTCGATCTTCTTGCCGCTATAGAAGTCCTGTTGGACGTCGTCCTTCGGCGTGAAATGTCTTAGCGACAAACCTGTCTCGCGCGCATGCTCCTGAATGCCTTCCAGCACCGTTGTCAACTCGCGTTGTTCGGGCAGCAGCGCTTTCAGCTCTTCTAATTCTTCCTGCTTGTTTTTGTAAGCGGTGCGAAATTCGCTCAGCCGCTGCGAAGCGATCTGCGCTTCCTGATTAGCTTTTCGCAGCGTGGCGATTTGTTCCTGCAGGGCCTTGGTTTCTTTGCGCGTGCCGCGGGTAGCGAAGTACCAGAAGCCGCCATAAACGAGCACGGCCACCCCGCCCAAAATGACGAAGCGCAAGTACCAGGGAAGATTGTTGATGTTTCCGAGCTTCATGATGTTTTCCTACGCGAACGATTTGTGTCGCAGTTTAATTGCGAGCCGCGACATGATTCGTCGCACTGTTGGCAGCGGGAGTTTGGTTGGCAGGTTGCGGCAATTTGTTGTGCGAGTAGTTGCACTTGATGGTGAAGGCCACAACTTCGGGCAGCGCTAAAGCCGGAATTGCCGCAGCGTTAGGCGCTGGAGCGTTGCTAGTGCCGCTCTTCCCTTCCTGCGGGACCTCGCGTTGCGTCTCGATATTCAAATTCGTGAACAGGCCTGAAGAGAATTCCATGCTCTGCCCGAATCGGGTTACTGCGGCTTCATTCGGCGACTCGCCTTTGATCACCAATTCCGCTTCTTTTTGCTCAACGCTCTTCAGGTACAGACCCGGGACGCCGTCAAATCGAGCCTTGATCTCGGCTAGCACGGCGCTCGGTCCCTGCTGCGAAGCCCGCAACTTCTGAATCGCGTCGATGCGAAGATTGATTTCGCCCATCTTCTTTTCAAGGTCAGCCTGTTCGTGCTTGACCGCGTTCATCTGATCGTTGATGCGACGTTCTTTCTCAAGATCATTCGTCGCTGTCTGGTGTTGAGAATTCGCGCTTACGTAATCGAAACCTATTCCCAGGACTAACAAAGCCACGACCGTCAGCACCAGCAACAGTGTTTGCGTACGCGTGCTCGAAACTTTGTCCTCAACGAACGCCACGCTCGCTGGACGATCAGTGATCGATTCCAAAAGGTTAACTTTGATCATCGCGCGTCAACTCCTCTCAGCGCCAGTCCGACCGCTATAGCCATCTCGGGCACAATGTCCCGCATGTATTCGGGATCGAAACCGCGAGAATCGATTTTGATTTTTCGGAACGGATCGAAGACCTCAACGGGAATGTCGAATTGCTTCGACAGAAACTCCATCAAGCCGGCCAGCTTCGAACCACCGCCCGAAACCAGAAGGCGTTCGACCGCTGAGCTGCCGTCTTCAACTGTCGCGCGATAGAAGTCCATCGTTTTTTGAACTTCAAGCGCCAAAATATCGGACACGGTTTCGAGTATCGGCGCGATCTCGCGATCCTCGATGCCAACGGGCAACGGCATGCCGCGCTTCACTTGCTCGGCTTGCTCGAATGTCAAGCCCAATTCCTTTTGCAGCAATGACGTGTATTGGTTGCCACCGAACGATGCGTCACGGGTGAAGACCGATCGCTCGCCATTGAGAATGTTGATGTTCGTCGTCGACGCGCCGATATTCAGCAAAGCAACCACTTGACCGGGCTGGGGGGCATAGTTCAGCTCGTAGCAATTCTGAAGCGCGAACGCGTCAACGTCGATCACGGCTGGTTGTTTGCCAGCGAGTTGAATAGCTTGCTTCAGGTTCGCAATCTTGTCGCGCTTGCACGCCGCCATCAAAACGTGAATTGCGTCGTCTGAGTCTCCAGTGACATGGTAGTCCAGGTTCACATCAGAGATGTCGAACGGGATGTGCTCTTCCGCATGCCACGCGAACGATTCCTTAAGCTCGTCTGAACTCATCTGCGGCAGCACAATATTCTTCACGATTACTGAGTGACCGTTCACACCGGCGGCAACCCTGGTCGTTTTGATCTTGTGCTCGGTGAAAATGTTAGCGATCGCATTCGACACAGAGTTCAACTCCATAATCTGTCCGTCAACGACCGAATCAGGTTCGAGTGGTTCGTAGCCAAGGCTGACCAGTTGAAAATCTCCGTTTTTGCCTTGAAGCTCGACGGCCTTAATGCTGCTCGAGCCAATGTCGACGCCCACCATGCTCTTGTTAACTCGTTTCCACATTATCAATTGCTCCTCGCAACTTTGAAGATTAGGAGGCGCTGTCGGCGCACGCGCACGCGGGCTCGACGAGCCCGCCATAATCCGGCGCGCACTAATCGGACGCGGCATGAATTGCTTGTGTTCTTCGTCATTGAATTTTCCAAAACAGTTATTGAAAGGCTTCGCTTAGTGGCGAAGGGCGGGGCTGATTCTGGCGGGTTCGCCGCCGGCAGTGATTGGCGAAAGAGCTGGATGCCCAGTCGGTAGAGCGGCCGGGCCACGACTGCCAACCTCAGGCTACAATATGCGAGCAACCACTGTCAACATGATTTTACTACGTTCAACTTCTACAAATTAGGTCGAAATTTCAAGGAAGACATAAATCAAACTGACCGGGCGGCGTTAAAACGGCGCCGATTAGGAGCTTTGCGCCTACTAATCGGAACTGCGGTTGCCAATTGGTCAAACACGGTTTAGGATGCGTCGATTGATCACTCGTCGTCGCGCATTATTCTCGATTTTGCTTATTGCTGTGCTGCTCGCTGCAGCATGGATCTATTGGAACCGACTAACGCGCTCTGATCTTTCGGCCTTTGCGCCCTCCAATTGCCTCGCCTTCGTCGAGGGGGACGATCTCGCGGCGCTCGTCACAGGCATCGAGCAAACCGAAGCCTGGCGAACGCTTAGTGGTCCACTCGCGGCTCCGCAAACCCTGCTTCCAAATCGATGGCTGTTACGTCTCGCCAGATGGACCGGTACCGGATCGGCAGATACAATTTTGTTTGCGCGTTCGCAAGTCGGGGTCGTCTTTACCGGTGCTGAAGCGTCGCAGTCCGAGGCAACGCTTACGATAAAGCCGCTCGCCACTTTCATCGTAGAGACTCACACATCACAAGGCCGGATGAAGCCGGCGGTCGAGCGACACATCGAGGACTTGGCACGCCGCGTTTACAGGAATCCGGGATTGTTGCGTAAACAGATTGATGGGATCGATCTCGAAGAATGGATCTCAGATGACAAGTCTCATCAAATCGTGTTTGCCTTTGTCGATACGACTGTCATTGTCGGTAATGATGAATCGACGGTATTGCACTCGATCGAAGCGCACAATGGAAAGCGTGCTTCGCTACGAGACGCAAAGGAATTTGCAGTGCAGCGGAATGGCGTCGGCGAGTCCAGCACTTTGCTGTTTGGATACATTTCGCAGTCAGGCGTTAGGTCCCTGCTCCAGGCATTCGTCATCTACAGAGGGGGTTCGTCCGCCGACGCAATCACAACGGCGCCCATCTTCGCAGACACCTTCGGGGCTCTCGTTAATAGCATCAGCTGGACGTCTAGGCTTGCAGATGGTTCGGTTGAGGATCGCTGTCAGATTAATTTGCCCGACGACGTCGCCGAAAAGTTGCGAAGCATGGTGCCTCAGCACGGTTTCGATCTAACAAAACTTTCCTTCATCCCGTCGGATGCTTATTCATTCTCCAATTATCAACTCCGAGATCCTGCGACCTTCTGGAGTAACTTGAACGCAGTGGTTTCATCGCATGCTGATTTGATCGGTTCCGTCGCCGCGCGGCCAATCTTGCGCGGCCTCCTGAAGCCATACGGGATTGACGACCCGGACACCTTCGCGCGAGCGATTGGTCCAAACTTGCGCACGATTCGTATTGAAGAAAACTCGCCATCGGTCCTAATCGTCGAAGCATTTGATCGGCAGGCGCTAAGAACACTTATCCTGAAGCGTTTGGGTAAAAACTCTAAATCCGGGCAAGCCGGAAACGCAGAAATAATGGTTTCATCATCAGACAATTTCGCAGCGGCGTTCATTGATAATTACGTCCTGCTTGGACCAGCGGAAGCAGTGCGGCGATGCCTGGCAACGGCCACACAGTCGCAATCGATTACTTCCCAGGAATCATTTCGGCGCGCTGAGAAAGTCCTGGACGTGTCACTGCCGTTTACCGTCATCACGTTTGCAAGCGACCAGCGCGCTGCGATTTCCTTCGTCGAGGCCTTTTCCCGTCAAGAGCGTCCGGCTTTCGCAACCAACGCCGCGCAAGTCGATCAAGCGGTGAGCGGTTTGCCCTATGCCGTTAGCGTCACGCTGCTGAAGGGATCGTCGATCGAGTGGACTTCGCGCTCGTCATTCGGCCTGGCGGGTTCGCTCGTGGCTCAGTTCGCGCCTGAATCCAAATGAGAACAGACCGACGCTTATTACTCGCTTCGCACAATCAAGGGAAGTTGCGCGAACTGCGCGAACTACTCCGCGATATTTCAGTTATGATTACAAGCCTCGATGGTTTTCCGCATCTGCATGCCGTCGAGGAAACAGGCCGAACATTTGCAGAAAACGCTTCGCTGAAAGCAGGGAGTTACGCAAAGCAAACTCACCTGCTGACGATTGCGGACGATTCGGGCTTGGAGGTTAAAGCACTCGAAGGCAGACCTGGTGTTTTTTCTGCGCGCTATGCCGGACCCGGTTCATCAGACGAACTGCGAACCCAAAAGCTCTTGTCAGAGTTAGCCTCGCTCTCCCCGGAACTCCGATCAGCTCGGTTCTGTTGCTCGGTCGCATTAGCAGACGAAGAAGGCAAGATCATTCACATTTCAAACGGAATATGCGAAGGGCGGATCGCAATCGCAGCAAGGGGATTAGGCGGATTCGGTTACGATCCAATCTTCATTCCAGAAGGTTTCCAGCAAACTTTTGGTGAACTGAAACCGGAGATCAAAAACCAGATCAGTCATCGCGCCCGAGCACTCGCTGGCACGCGCGCGTTTCTACGTTCCTTGACCGGTTCTTCCAAGGCTCGCTAGAATGGCGAGTCTTCTTCGGTCGAAGTGAGACAGCTCGGGGCGTAGCACAGCCTGGTAGTGCGCTCGGTTTGGGACCGAGAGGTCGGAGGTTCGAATCCTCTCGCCCCGACCAAAACATTTCACCGCCCCATTCCGCCGAAGTCTTTCACTAACAACATTTGAGTTTAGCCTTTAGCCTTTCTGGACGCGACTCTGAAGGGTCGCTCGATGAGCGGGATTGGACGACGTTCGGAAGAATCACCGTGCCGTTGTCGCCTTTCAGGACGCCGTCGTGCATAAGAGGTCCGAAACTTTTTTCGTAAAATTGGCCAAAATCTGCGATTTTTAGCAGACTTTACGTCTTGTCTGTGGTATATCTGCCTGCGACAGCTTTCCCATTTTGTTGAATCTTTGGAGGTAGTACACCACACATGGCGACTAGCACGGCTACAGGCAAGAAGCGGATGACCCAGTCCGACGTGATCAATTATTTCGCTGAACGGACGGGCATGAAACGCGCTCAAGTCAAACAGCTATTCGAAGATATTGCCAATCTGGCGACGACCGAAGTCAAGACCAACGGCGAGTTTGTGCTCCCTGGCTTCGGAAAACTCGTTCGATCAGATCGAAAAGCGCGTGAAGGACGTAATCCGGCAACCGGCGAAACGATTCAAATCCCCGCGAAAACCACTTTAAAGTTTCGCGTTGGTAAGGCGATGAAGGACTCTGTCCTTCCGAAAAAATAACCGGTTCGGCTTATTTAACACACGTTCTTCGAAGGATCAGCGAAACGTCGGTGAAGTGTCGCCAGATTTGGGGGCACCATCGACGTTTCGTCTTTTTTGGCAGATTTCTAGAGACCTTCGCTTGATTTGGCGCTTGTTGCCGAACCCATGGGACAGCGTTATTAACATCCCAAAACCGAACGAAAAAAATCGGGATTATATACTTGACGTTCCCGAAAGGAAGTTTACAAGATGGAACAACGTGACAGGCTATCGAGATTGACAGGTGGAGTAAGATACTAAAAAGGCGAAAGCCGCGATAGCCTCACGCTTCGCGGCTAGAGAGTACATTTAGCACTCACTTCTAAGTTGATTGAGATTCTATCAGCTAAGGAGTTGCTATGTACACTCTTTTCTTAACTCTAACGTCTTTTCCTACTTGGCGATTTCGGAGTGGAGGGCTTTTCAGATTCGCATTTCGGTATCTGCGTCTCGCATCCTTGGCCTTCGTTCTTGTGCTCGTACCAGCAAGCACCCGTCTTTGTAATGCGCAGAAGATCAATAGGCTCGCCAACGTAGGCGCTCGCAGTGACACTTTCGAGGAGAACCAGAAATCTAACACCGAGAACGTCCCCGAAAGCCTTCCAGAAAGTCGTCTCTCCCCACTCGATTCTGTCGATTGCTTCTCGATGCCCGATAGGATACATAAGGAACGCTGTAGCAGGATATTTGAGCGGGCAACCAGTAATCGTTGTGACGAGTTCGGGCGCTCTCGGAGGCAATTCGGATTTTTGAATAAGTGTCTCTCCTGGAGACAGGTCCATTGCAACATAAGTCGGGATTCCATTCTCAAGTCCGAATACAATGACCTGCAACATAGGTGCACGGAAAAGGGCTTGATGGTAGAAGGACGGATTCCTGTCACGAATTTTTCCAAGAGTGTAATGAGAGACGGTCGTACAGCTCGTTCAAAGATCGTGACTTTTTCGAGAAGCGTCTTACCTTTCTTGAAACTTTCGACTGCCATCGCATCAACATCAAAATCGTACTGGCCAGCGATAGCATAGAACGTGGAGTTATCTGCTTGTCGGATTTTGCATTTAAGAGTTGCCCCAACAGCGACGGGCTCACCAATAATGTTGAGTTGATAATTAACGGCCTTACTATCCGCCCCGACAACTATCGTGCTGGGAGTTCTTCTTATGACAATAGTTGTCGCTCTGCCATCGGTTGGAACTGCAATCAACCCGATCACGAGAATCATTACGACGTGACTTTTACGGGAATGCCGGGACAAAGCGGCCCCGCATTTGTAGATCGGATTAAGCCACGTGTGAGACATCGCAGGAGCCTCCGAAGGAAAGCAGGGTTGAGAGCGAGTGCATTATATCACTGATCCAGATGTGAAAGCTACTTCTTGCGCTTAGTTTTCTTAGCGGATTTCTTTGTGGCCTTTGGCTGTGGCTTGACCATCATTAAGCCTCTCATGGCCTCTGCGGGCTTTAGTGGATACAGGCTGATAGGTTCTGCGTTCTTAGGTTGATCTCGTTCTTTCATGGCAGTTTCATCTTATCATCGACAAGCGTTTCCATCGGAACTTTCGCGAGCCGCGCGTACTTCAAAACGACAATCAAATCAGGCTCGCGTGTCCCCAGTTCAAAGTTAGAGACCGCCGAATAATGCACCTTCAATCCTAACGCCTTCGTCATTTCCGTCTGACTCATTCCAAGCCTCTGCCTGATACGCAATAGCTTACGGCCAAGATGCTTCGGCCTGTTGCGCGGAGTGCGTCCCATTAAAACACACTCCCGCTCTTGCGTGTATATGTATTCTCACATAGACTGTGCGCCGCTTTAGAGGATGGTCGGAGCGCCCGCGTCTTACGGGCGCAAAGCATCAGCCGCTTCTACCTTGTGGCTTGGTTGGCATAACGGTCAGGTAGGCACAGCATATGGAAGAAACTCCCGCCACGCAATACTTTTTCTCACCTAACAATGCAATTTATCATCTTGTCGAAAGCGAGAATGCGACCCTTTGCGGACGCTACGTTTTAGGCAAGCCAGAGCAACGACGGCGCAGAGACGATCTTCGGATCGTGAATGAGAAGCCGGAAGGCCGGTTCGTTGCGCTATGTCGCCAGTGTCAGGGCTTGCCGGATTATGAACTAGTCTCGCCTGAGTTGCGTTACAGTAGAATCCTACCCTACCCGCACTTATAACTATCACCATCGCCAGCTTTGCATTAGAATCCTGCTAACAACTTTCGGCTCGCCTAACTCACGTCTAGCTAACGAGAGGAAAGGCCGCGACATCCTGACGCGACGGGCGAGCCGATTATCTTTCAGGACTGGCTAACAGGAAAGCTGAATGAAACGAGCGAAGCGGTCCCCGCTAGAGCACGTCAAACATCTCATCCAAAAACTGTCGGCAGAAGAACGGCAGCAGATCGTCCCTTTCCTCGCCGAATTCTCAGACAGCGGAGTTCAGTCATACGACCTGACAGAAGAAATTGAAGCATTAGAAAAGCACGGGACTAGACTGCCGCCCGAAGGTTCGCACGACAACATAAGCCTAGTATTTATTCGAGACTTAGTTGAAATCTTTCTTGCGAACCGGAAGATCGCGCACGCGCGATTTTTCGCCGAAGAATTTATCGCAGCATTCCCTGCGTTCCGCGATCAGGTCGCGCTCATTTCTGAAGCATTTCAAAAGATTGAAGAGTCGAAAGCTTTACGGCGCGCAAACCTGAAAGCCCAAGGTGTCGTTCAAACCGATGCGGAATTTGAAATCGGCTTTAAGCAAGAATGCGACAAGCAAGCGGAGGTCTGGATAACAGAAAAATCGAAGCGCGTTGCTGAGCGTATCTCGCGACACTTTCCAGGCATCATCGGCGACGCGATGATCGCCGCCATCAAGGGAGAGACTTTTTATGATCTCGCGGAGGTGGCAAAAGCATTTGGGAAGAACGCACCGTCATCAGCACCAATTAAGAAGGCCGTGCAAGACCTCGCGTGGCGCGATCTCAAACCGTATTTGCCATCAACGCGCCACATCAGAACGCACCCAGATTGGCAAGGCGACGAGAACAAGAAATTATTTGCCCGAAAGGTCAATGAGCGCAAGGCGCTAGCATCCGCGATTAAAGACAAATACGAAGAATGCGACTTTGAAGCCGGTTGGACAGAAGACCTTAAGCAAGATTCTACCTATCAACTACTCTCAACGAACGTTCCGCAGACCGTAATTGATCACGGAGTGAGACGTGTAGCAAGCGAGTTATCGGAGCGCGAATTACAACCTCTATCCATTGCGCTTGAAATGGCAAGATTTGAACTGGATTTGAAAGAGCAAGACATTGAGACCTTACACAAATACTACGCCGAGGGCGTGAAACTCTTGAAGGCAGAGCGCAACCGTCCGACATCGAGTATATGAAAGCATATAATTGATATACTCTACTCACACCTACCAAAACACGCGCTGATTTACACGAACGATCTCTAGCAAATCCCGCTCGCGGCTTACATAAATAACGCACGCGAAAAGATCGATTGCGAGTACTTACCTACGTTCTTACGATGTTGAATTGTGAGAATCAAGTATCAGGTCTGGCCGCGAGCACCCCCAAAAACGAAACCCGGATTTTCATCCGGGCCTCGATTCGTTTGCGGGTGTGGCTGGAATTAGCAGACGCGCCGGACTAGGTCTCCGGTGAGTCGCAAGACTCATGCAGGTGCAAATCCTGTCACCCGCACCATCTATCCTAGCTTGGCTTTTCAGTTTTGCCAATAGGATCGTGAAGCATGAGACGCTTGCCGTTGAATCCTTGCAAGGCGACTTCACGGCGATCACTGTCAGTCATCTTGCGAGCGTTGTATCTGAAATCAAACTCGCTTAGGTAGCGATGAAGATGTTGCCTTGAAACGTGATGATACGTTCCGTCGATTCCGCGTTTGAGTAGTGAGAAGAATCCCTCGACCGTATTAGTTGTGACGCATACGCCATCTTCCCAGCGGACGTACTTTTTATCCGAGTGATTGATCGTGGAGTGTTTGCGATCATGATGAAGGCCGTTATAGAGCCTCGCATCATCGGTGATTACGTGAGCATCCGGGGCACAGACTTCGCGGATCGCCTGTCGCAAGGTAGAACCTAGAACGCGATCAAGGTGAGTAGACTTCACGCGACCGTCACGCTGTAGAACTGAGAACACGGCGGCTTTATCAGCAACCGGGCCGATGCGATCCTGCTCGCGTTGACCGTATTTCTTTACATGCGACTGAGAGTGACGACGCTTGCCGCCAATATAGGTCTCATCGGCTTCTACAACGCCCGTAAGCTGCGAGGCGAGAGGTTCCTGACTCATTCCATAGCGGATGCGATGAGCCATGAACCAAGCCGTTTTGTACGTCACTCCAAGCATTCGATGAAGTTGGTGAGCACTCATGCCTTTCTTGGAAGCGCAGAGAAGATGCACGGCGATTACCCACTTGTTAAGTGGGATATGCGAATCTTCGAAGATCGTTCCGACCGTTACGGTAAATGGTTTGCGGCATCCGGCGCACTTCCACAGACCTTGACGCGGTTTGCGATTGCGCCGCGCTTTTAGTTCGCTCTTGGTCTGATACTCAGTGACGATCTCTCGCGGCTTTGGAGTGATTTTGTAGGCTTCACCAACGAGACCACAATGCGGACACTCCGGGCCTTCCGGCCAACGCTGCGCCTCAAGGTAGGCGCGAGCCGCTTCTACCGTTGAAAACCGTTCCATTAGCTCTGCTAGATTCATTTTCTTTGCCTTTCCTGGACAGGCTGAATCCTAACAGAACGGTCTGGGTATGTCAAGTATATAATCCCGAAAAAAATTCTGGAGTTTTTAGCGAAGTCTTGGTATAGTTCCGGGTTCTGCTGGTACGGTTCAGGCTATCTATTCCCCCTTTACTTGGGCTAGTACTCTGCAAGAGTTCTGAAAACCACAAGGAAATTGCATCCTGAAGGGCTTCGGATCGCATCTATAGTTGTGAAAACTGAAAACGTTATTTTTGAACTGATTAATGAAGGAGACTGAGCGAATCGTGAATCTTTACAAAGGCCTGCCGCTGGCTGAGCGGCTTCAGAGAATTGATCACATTCAAGCAAGGCGGTTTTCGAAGCTGACGGGTACCGTCAGCGAGATCGCCACCGAAGGCATCATTCGTCACCTTGCCGCGTGTGATCGGATGGATGTTAATCCGGATATTTCCGCCGTCCGCGAGATCATTGACGATGCTCTCAATGGACGACGCGTCTATGCCGAGGCTGCCGAGATAACTCGCGCGGCGTAAGCTGAATCACTTTCGAAATGTGAAGGCTGTCGGAGTGTATTCCGACGGCCTTTTTGTTTTGCTGAAAAGTTGGAGCAGCAATTTCAGCCGTGCTAACATCCCCGAACACGTTCTGAGGTCAAAGCTCCCGTAGCTCAGCGGATAGAGCATCTGCCTTCTAAGCAGAGGGTCGCAGGTTCGAGTCCTGCCGGGGGCACCACTTACTTTTCTCAGTAGTCTTCTCCTCGCGTTCCCTCGTTCCGCTGACCGGCCGGCCGGTCTCTTCCAGCATCAAGATGATCGAAGTTCAGGGCCGCGTTGAAGATTAAGAAGAAGCTGCCCTGCGTCTGATGTCGCCACATCGGATTGTTCGCAAACATCACGACGTGACCACGCCCAACCGGTACATCAACGACAGCAGGCGCGTTAGCCAATTCCGAACCGCCCGCGAGCATTCCGCTAATCAGGAGATTCTTTTCGTCCGATGCGAAGCGAAGTACGACGCGTGGTCGCAGCGCCGGCGGAACAAAGAATGCTCCTTGTTGAAGTCGTTGTTCCTGGGTAAGTTGCTCCGCAGTCTGACGCGTTGGCGGCGCAGCCTGAGGCATGGCTTGCACGATGTCAGGATCCGTCAAGGTCCCACGACCCGATGGGCGAGATGATCCCGCGCCGGCGCCTGGGCCTTCGCCTCCACCGCCTGCACCGCCAACCTGAAATAGCGGTGCTTGATTAAAGTAGATTGGGAGCGTCTCAGAATAACCATAAGCGATCGGGCTCCGACGATCCGCGAACGTCGCGGTGTAAACCGAGCCGCGCGCCTGAAGTTGGCGTGGATCCTGAATCGAAACGCCGGTAACGATTCCGTAATCAATTGGGACCCGCGCGCAATTTGTAATCGGAATAAAAACGCCGCCGTCTTCGATAAATTTCTGCAGGTTCACCACTCCCGACAGCGACATGCCGCCGCGAATATCGTCAGTCTGATCTGGCGCGAGCCCCATATTGGGGGTCGCGTCGCTGGCCTTCCATGGAATCGGCGCGCCTCGCATTGGGATTCCATTGACGATGGCCTGGGCCGATCCGCCAACGGGCGGGAAAATGATCACGTCGTATTTATCACGAAGGTTCGGCGTGCTTCGAATTACTTGATCCGAGATGTACATGTAAGGAATTTGCAGCCGATCAAATTCGATGCGGAACCATCCATCGTTCTGAGTATTGGTCCAGGTGTGAAGAATCGCGATGCGTGGGACGGCGAGCAGGTGAGTTTTGATCTCGGGCAGCTTATCCACCGCAACTGCTTTCAATCCTGAATCCGCAACCGGATCGGACAGAAGCCTTTTCAAATTTCCAGTGTTTTCGGCAGTCTTGATGATGAATGTGCCCGGATTGAATTTTTGGCCGCCGGCTTCGAAAGGCTCTTCCGCGGTCGCAATCTTCAAATCCTTCAGCTTGAAGCGTAGGCTCATCAGAGTATTTTCCGCATTGTGATTGATCAGATAAGCGATCGGCGCCGCCATTGATGAAATGCTGCCGGCGATCCTCACGTCGCTTGTTAGCAGGGTCATCGGCGTTTGCAACACGCCCTTGTCTGTTATGCGCATCGTCTTAACGTTGCGCAAAGCACCAAGCGTCCAGCCCGTATCATCATAGGGTCGCGGATCGTTCACGTTGTAGTACTGGGTATCGAGCAGCATATCGGCCATGCGCGAATACGGCTGGTCCATTCGAATCACGTATGAACCGGCCGCAATTTTCTGATCCTTTATCGTGATTTCTTTGTCCGCTTTATGAACTTCTACGCCCATTAGGCGCAGCAGGTTCATCATGTCGGCAGCTTCAACGGTCCGAGTTTGATCCGCCGGAACGACCCAGGCCGCCGGCCCTTCGTTCGTGGCCTTGGCCACCGATCGTTTGCTCTTCAAATAAAAATTCTTGAGAAACCGATCCTTGTTGTTCGAAACAAAGTTCATCGCGAGCAAGATCGCCGATTCCTGCATGTTGACATTGTTCCGCAGAGACCATTTGACACGAGGCTGCGGAGGATTTGGACGAAACCAATCGCGTTGCGCTTCGGCTCGCACGGTCCGATCCATCGTATCGGCCACACTGTTGCCAAACGTTTCGTAGAACCGGCCGATCGCGTTGTGACCGTTCGCAACATAGAACATGTAGTTCGGCGCCCAGCCGTCATAGAAACCATGCGTCCAAACACCGGGCACACCGCGCTTAGTCATTTCTTCGATCTCGTGGTACGCAAGCAGATTCCATTCATCAACCACAATGGGATCGAGCCACGCGTTGTACGGACCAGTTCCTGTCGAGGTATAGAGAAACGGCACCGATTCGTGAAGGTCATGCAGGATCGTCGGATGATATTCGATGAACGTCTTCATCTGATTGCGCGACAGCGCCAATGCCATGCCCAACCCATCACGATTATTGTCATGCGCGACGTATTTTCCCCAGTAAACAAGTGGCGGTGCGTTCTTGTCGGGATTCGCTTTGCGATAGTTGTAGGTGTCGACCATCATGTCGTGGCCATCCACTTCGAGCACCGGCGTGATAAGCACGATGACGTTTTTGCGAATCGCTTGAATGAATGGAGATTCTTCGACCGCCAATCGGTACGCTAGTTCCATCAGCATCTCGCACGATCCGGTTTCAGGCGAATGAATCGATCCCGAAGCCCAGTACAATGCCTTCCCTTCACTAATCAACGTGTCAGCTTCCGTCTCAGTAATCTTCCGCGGATCAGCCAGCTTCGCGGTGATGTCTTTATACCGATCGAGTTTCGCCAGCGTCGCTTCATCGCCGACGGCGATCAGATATTGTTCCTTCCCTTCCTCACTTTTCTCAGGCGCCGTGAAGACCCGCACGCGCGGGCTGGCTTTCGCCAGTTCGTTGTAATAACGATACAAGTCTTTCGAGTAAGTCAGGTGACCTGGCTCTCCGACTGTGTATCCGAGAATCTTGTCGGGCGATGGAATCTTGTCTGATGCCGGTAAGTGATCGACCAATTCGGTCATGAAATAGGGCTCGGTCGTGTTCGCTTTGACCTTGGCGCCGTACTCCAAGTTGTTGGCGGACGCCGGTAATTTCGAATCAGACCCGGGAGCGGCAGTCGCGTCGGCATTACGTGCTTTGTCGGACTTTTGCGCGTGCACAGTAAGCCCGAATTGCCACACGCTGATGGACAGGGCCAAGGCAATCATCAAGGAACAGAATCTTCGAACAGATCTGACTTTCATGGTTCAACTCCTCAAAGGAAGGTTTAGCGGGCGCGCGAAGAATACTGCAATGCGAGCAAAGAGCAAAGTAGAAATTGCAAAGAGCCATGGGCAAAGCGCAGAGCAGAATGGCGACGCCCTCGGGCGCTATTCGCAGCCATCTTCCATTGTCGGTTCACTCTTTGTCTTTCGCGCTTTGCACTTTGCTCTTTGCCGGTCGCCAGCTACAATTGCACCTGCACTTAATCCTGGAGCGCACCGTGTGGCGGCTATAGCTCAGTTGGTTAGAGCGCCTGACTGTGGATCAGGAGGTCGTGGGTTCGAGCCCCACTAGCCGCCCCAGAAAAAGGAATAATCAATGCCAGACGCACAACGAACAGCTACACATTCACAAACCTACGTCGTCGAAGCCGATAGTTTTTCTTTCGAAACGATCGAGCAGGAAAACGGCCAGGCGACGGTAATCCGTTTCGCTATTGACGACGCGCGTTATTATGCTGGTGACGTGCTTTTGGTTTTGTCCGGGACAGATATTTATTTTCACGGAATGATCGGCAAGACAGCAGAGGGTTTTGCGATCGCGACCGATCATCGCGGATCGCTCTTGGCGGCTACGGTACAATAGCATCCGGAGTGCGGCCGCTGACGCCGCTTCGCAGGAACTCCAAACGGCAGCGCCGCCAAGTCCAGGCCCTCCAAGACTAGGAGGTAAGATGAAACGCCTTCTACTACTCGCAGTTCTCGCGCTTCTCATTTTCACTTCCTCGTCGTACGCCCAACACCCGCAGGCCGCTCGCAAGTCAGTCAAACAAGGAGTGGAATTATTTGGCAAGAACGATCTCACGGGAGCGATTGCGGAATACGATCGCGCGATTAGCATCGATCCGAAATTCGCGGAAGCTTATTTCAATCGCGGAAAAGCGAAACGTGCGGGGGGCGATCTGGACGGCGCCATCGCGGATTACGAAATCGCCGCCGGGATCGATCCGAATCTCGCGACGAATAATCACGATATGACTGGGGCATACCTGAATCGCGGCTACATTCGATCGAATCGTTTGGATCTTGAAGGTGCACTGGCGGATTTCGATCGCGCGATCAGCCTCGATCCAAATGATGCGGAAGCGTACTTCAAACGCGGGCGCGCTTTTCTAATTGTCGGCAATGCGAAGTTCGCGATTGCTGATTTCGATAAGAGTATCTCGCTGGACGATCACAATCCGCTGGTTTATGCCGAACGCGGATTTGCGCGGCAGACGCAGGGAGACAACAGCGAAGCGCAGAAAGATTTCGAGCGCGGGCTAAAACTAAATAACGATTTGCGTCTGATGCTGGATTTGCATCTGCTGGACCTGCAAATGCAAATGAAAGAGATGCAACGTCGCCAGGCCGCGACGCGAAAGAATATTGCCTGACCTACCTCGTGTAACCGGCGGGATGACGAATCTCAACGTCCTTCTCCAACGGTTTGATATCCAACTTGTGAAAACCCTTGTTCGTGTGTGTCGAGAGGTACGTCAACGCTACCTGCTTGCTAAGCAACGTGTCGATTTCTTTTAGGAATGGGTCGAAGCTAACCGGCGCACTGAACCCCTGAAAGAAGGCTTTACCTCCGGTTTCGTTTGATAATCTCTCGAGACAACTCTGGCCGTTAAGATTTATCGACGACGAACCTGGCGAACCCGCAGCCGGCGCGAAGATCGAATAGATGGCGACACTGCGACGCTGCGCTTCGGTTATCGCGTGCTGCAAATCGATGCTCTGACTCGGAGTTGAGCTATCAATTCCGCGCGACACATCGATGCCATCCGTGACGACGATTATTGCCCGCCGGCCGAGCGGCTGCGAATCAAATCGTTTCAAGCCTTCGATAATTTCGACGTAGGGATTGAATGGGCCGGCGCTGGCGAAGCCCTGCGGCGGGCGCACGCTTTCGGCTGCTCTCTGCAACTCATTCGTGAACTTGTGACGGACATCCAGAGTGCCTTGCCGAATGTAACCAACCATCACACGTGATCCTCCCGGCTGGTTGCGAATGAAGTTGGCAATGTTTCTTGCTTCAACTGAAACGGATGGCACCAGATCGTCCTGAATCAAAACTGCCAGGGTCATCGGACTCTCACTCGGCGGACGAATGGAAAGAAGTTGCTGCATCTCGCCGTCTTCGCGCAGCAGGTAATCGACGATACGCATCTCAACCAGCTTCGAATCGCGTACCCGAACCGTGACCGGAACCGTGACCGGCTTGGCTGGGCCCCGCGAACGGCCGTCCTGGCCAAAAGCTAACGCCGCCAGGAGAAAAGAGACTGCGGCGGCGGCAAAGAGAAGCTTGAACTTCCGGGTTTTCATTATCGTTCTCAATTCTGGCTGCGCCTGATGATATTACAACCAGACAGCGCGGCAAAATCGCGCGTTTTTTTCGCGAGCGCAAGACTGGCCTGTCTTAGCCGCCAAAGGTATCATCTAAAACGACCGCATCAGTGAAAGACGAAATCTCAACAGACGTGATAAGCGCGCGCCCCGGCAAGCTCACGGCGCGCGAAAGAAAGTTGGCGCAGCTCTGGAAAACGGCTCCCTGGCTGGCGCTTGCCGGTGTAACAATTGTGCCTCCCGCAGCATTCTTGCTTGCGTATTTGCTTTCGGGTTTTTCGCCACTTTTCCTGGTGCTGGCCATCACGTCCGTCCCTTTTGCTTTCATCGCCGCCGTCATCGTGATGCTGGTGTTATTTTTGTATCGCCGCCGTTGGGCCAGTCGCCTGCGCGACCGTCTAGCTTCTGATGGTATCACTGCCGATGAAGTTGGATTTTTTCTTTCAGAGCTGACGGGCGGTGAAAAGAAAGCATTGCGAGACATGGAGAAAAAGCAGCCTTTGCTGGCTGATGCCTATCGAGAGACGTTAGCCCTCCGCTTGAACGCGACGCGTCTGACGGCTAGTGCCCGGCGCAACCTGCTGCAAGTCGAACGAAGGATCAATCGCGCCAGATACCTAAATGCGCCTGACACGTCAGTCCTGTTGGAGGAGTTGAGCCGCGATCGTGCGCGACTTGAGCGACTGAAACAGGAGGGTGCTTCGCGGCGCGCCGAAACAGAAGCTCGTCTGCAAATGATCGAGGCGGCGGCAAGCCGAGGCGCGAGCTGGGCCGAAACAAACTACATGCTGCAGCGTCTCGACGAAGGGCGAAAGAATCTGCCGCTGGGTTTGGAACAGGCGCGAGCAGAACAGCAGATGCGAGAGGAATTTGAAGAGGAGTTGAGAAAAGAATTGACGCCGTAGGGATCTATTTGCGTTCTGACGCTTTTCGGCAGTGCCGTTAGGCACGAGATGTTTATAGAACGCGGTTGTTGGCCTATTTTATGCGCAGCGAGCGAGATGAAACATCTCGCTCGCTGCAAACTTTTTAGAATGGACTGTGCGCCGAACTATAAACCTTTCGCCACCACGCGGCTTAACTGAGCCAGCGAAATTGAACGACATATGTTTCCCTTTAACGACTTGGTTGCAGAAAAGTATTAATGCCATTCATCGGCGTTTTGAAAACGGCCGTGCTATTCTTTGCTTGAAAATGTCGACCGGAGAGTGATGAGCACAGACGAACGCAAAGCTACGATTCACTTTGGCGGGAACGATTTCTTTGTGGGCATTTCGCCGTCAGGTCACGCGCAGACGATCGAGACGGACTCAGAACGTCATGCTGCTGCGACCCCTATGGAGTTGGTGCTAATCGCTTTGGGAAGCTGCACCGGCGTGGATGTGATTTCAATTCTCAAAAAGAAGCGGCAACAGGTGACGGATTATCGCATCGAAGTAAACGGCGAGCGCCGTCAAGAACATCCGCGAGCTTACACGCGCCTATTCGTGAAGCACATCGTGCGCGGGCATGATGTTTCGGAAGAAGCGGTCGCGCGCGCGATCGAACTATCGGATCAAAAATATTGCAGCGTGGCCGCGACGCTGCGAGGCAGCGCTCAGATTGTAACGAGCTATGAAATCATTGAAGAAAATCCGCCGGATTCGGCGGCTTAACTACTTCGCACTAGCCGTTTGCTGCGTCGTCGCAGCCGCCCGGGCGCATCCTGCTCATTCGCAGACGGCGACGGATGCCTCGCTGAATGCGGTGCGAATGAGCGATCAAGCGGCTCGCGCAAAGAATGGAAAGTTCCAGGCCGACATCAGCCCGGCTGAACACATGCGCCGCGCTGGAATCTACATGGCGAATCGGGCCTTCACTTCTGCGCGCGAGCATTGGCAAGCCGTACTCGACGAATTTCCCAACGACACCAATGTCCCGGCGGCGCTCTACGGCATCGCTCGTTCGTATTATCAGGATCGACGATACGAAGAAGCGCGGCAGATGTACGAGCGGGTCGCGCAGGCTTTTCCAGATACGAAAGAAGGTCGCGAAGGATCGAATTTCGCCGCGTCTTCTTTACTGCGGATGGGGCGTGGCGCTGAAGCCGCCGAGCGTTACATTGAATACCTCAATAGGTATCCGAACGGCGAGCGCATCGACACGGCCCACATAAACATCATCGACGGCTATCGCGAATCAGGACGTCCGCAAGACGCGATCACGTGGATCGATCGCACCAGGCAAAGATTTGCCGGAACGTCGACCGAAACAAGCGCGATTTTTGCCCGGCTGCGTCTGGACATCGCACTGGCCGATTGGACTCATGCGGTGCAAAGCGCGGATGAGCTTCTGCAAAAACCAATTCCCGCCGCCGCAAACACGAATGCCGACGAGGTGCTTTATCTCAAGGCGCACGTGCTCGATAGCGCAGGACGCACACAGGACGCGATTCGTTTCTTCTCAATGATCCCTGACAACTTGAATTCGTATTATGGGGGCCTGGCAACGGACCGACTGGGGCGAATGAATGATTCAACGGCGCGTCAACGCGCGGACGAACGCGCGCAGTCGGTGCGCGCCGCAATTACGCGGGCCGCCGATGGTTATCCGGCGCCGTTTCGGTTTCAGGTGGTAAGCGAAGCGAAGAAGCGCGGGCTCGATCCGCGACTGGTGCTGGCGATCATGAAGCAGGAAAGTCAATTTAAGCCCGGTGCGAAATCACCTGCGGCCGCGCGTGGACTGCTGCAACTTACAATCGATGCCGCACAGAAATACGCCGCGCCCGCCGGTCTAAAGAACGTTAGCGATCAATCGCTGTTTCAACCAGCAACGAATATTGCCATCGGGAGCGAATACATCAGCCAACTTTCGCGGCTTTTCGCCGGACTCTCAGAAGCTATTGCCGCTTCATACAACGGCGGCGAAGACAACGTAGCGCGCTGGCTCGGGCGCACGAACCAGCGCGACGCGGGCGTGTTTACCGCGGAAGTCGGCTTCACCGAATCGAAGAACTACGTCTTCAAAGTTATGTCGTTCTATCGCGCGTACCGGCAGCTCTACGATTCGAATCTGAATCGGCGATAGCAGGCGTTAGAGTACCAACTTTAGTTGGGCTCAACAGGATAAAGCCCGACTGAAGTCGGTACTCTAACATCGCAACTCCCGACACTATGGCTGCGGACAGTACTTCGGTTCGAAGCCTTGCGCGCGTTCACGTCGATCGAGGACACTCGGTCGCGGATAATCACGCGGAAAGATTCCCAGCCGCACGAGCGCCGCCCGATACTCGTAACGAATCGTCACCTCACCAACCGGTCGCGGCTCCAAATCCATATTGATCCATTGCACGCCGTTGCGAACCGTTCGCCCGATACCGGTTGCAGCCGATTCATCGTCAGGCATCGGATATGACGGAACGCTGCGCGTGCCTGTAGAGTCTCGAGCAGTCTGTGCCTCGCCGGCTGATTCCTTTGGACTGTTCGATTGAGGCGCGCTGCTTCGATCCTTCTTACCGTAACGCGGCTGCGGCTCGCCCGGCGTTACCGGAAGAATTCGGTACGGCGCGCGCTCACGGAAAAAGACCGCGGAAATCAGACCGAGGTTCGCCGTCTGCCCCAACTTCGCCGCATAAGAGTCTCGCTCAGTCGTGAAATAAAACCGCCGCGCGTTTTCGGAACTCATCTGCCAACCGCGCACGTTAATCGTGCCATACGGTTCAATGACCCATTTGTGGGCGTCCCACGCGCTGGTGTGTCGCGCGTCGATCGTGTTCAGACCGTCGACGGACAGCGCAACCGCTACTCGCGATGCGGTTGGATTGTGAATTCGAACCTCGTACTCAGCATTTTCCAGTGCTTCGATGTAGCGTCGCCCGCGCGCTGCATATTCCGCCGCGGCCATTCCATCGATCAGCACTTCAACCGAAAAACCGTTCTCTGCGACAACCGGCTCTAGATCCAACGGCGACGCGTTTATCTCGCCGCTCGCGACCGTATACTGCGATCCATAGCTGAAAACTGCAGCCGCCATCACGCCCAGGGCGACCAACAAACCGAAACCGGCCAACACCTTCTTCGACATTTCAAGCTCTCCTTCCCGGTACAAAGACTTCGACCTGCCGATTGCTGAACGTCGGGCCCACTCAGTTCTTGCAACCTCCCAGTGATTAATTCGTAAAGTAACTTTGGAATTCTTGGCTGGTAGGTTAAAATGCGCTTCGTTTTGCGGAGTAATACTTGACGACGCGGCCCTGCTGGGTTTCAATAGGCGCGAATTCGCAAACGGAATAATAAATGGCCGAATACGTACTGACAGCGACCAAGACCCAGGCGCGGGCGGGTTCGTTTTACGATCGCATCGAGCGCTTCTACGATCTCACTTTCAAACTAAACGGTTACGGGCGGTCACTAGATAAATATCTCGAGGCGCATCCACTGCCTGTTTTCGAAAACGCGAGAATTCTCGACGCAGGTTGCGGGACGGGCACGCTGACGCTGGCGTTGTTGAGGGCGTTAAAGGTCCCGGTGAAATTGACCGCGATTGATTTGTCGTCTTCGGTGATCGCGACCGCTCGGAAATACGTCACGCGCAACAATACAAATAAGCAGGAAGTGCGCTTTGCGCAAGGGAACGTCCTCGCGCTGCCATTCGCGGGCGAAGCATTCGATTTGGTCGTGACCAGCGGCGTGTTGGAGTACGTACCGCTCGAAGAAGGCTTTACCGAAATGGCCCGCGTGATTTCACCCGGAGGCTATTTCCTGCATCTGCCGATGCGGCCGACCGCGGTCACCACGGTGCTGGAATTGCTGTTTAGATTCAAGACTCATCCGCCCGAAGAACTAGCCGAAACCACCGATCGACATTTTCAAGTCGTAAGCCATTATCGCTTTCCGCCGTTTCAGATTATCGGCTGGAGTAAGACTGCGGTTCTCGCGCAGAAGATCTGAATCGGACCACTGGTCAGTACCATCTGCGTAAGCAGATGGGATAGAGTGTACTTCCGGGATTCAAATGTTCTCACCCGCTAACGCGCGCGGTACTGACCTCGACGCTGCGATTGTTATTTCGTGATCGACGTGGGCACCAATCTCAAAATCCGATCATCGTCTTTCGCGGGCGAACCACGTCCGTCACGATTCGAGGTTGAGAAGTAAATAAACCCATCCGGCCCTTCCGCAACGTCCCGAATGCGGCCGTACTTCCCTTGCAATAAATCCTCTTGACTTACTACTTGTCGTCCGTTGAGTGCGACTCGAATGATCCGCGTGCCGACTAAACATCCGAAGAAAAAGTTTCCTTTGAACTGCGGAAACATCGATCCACGATAGAACATTCCGCTCGCAGGCGCGCACGCCGGGGTGTACTCCAAGATCGGCGATTCCATTCCCGGATGCGTCGCTCGATGATGAATCACCGGCCAACCATAATTCTTCCCGCGCTCAAGGATATTCACTTCATCGCCGCCGCCGGGTCCGTCAAATCCACTTGGTCCATGCTCAGTTTCCCAAAGCAAATTCGTGGCCGGCTGAAAATCGATTCCCTGGCCGTTGCGATTTCCGTAAGTCCAAATTTCCGGGCGCGCGTTCGCTTGGCCAACAAACGGATTATCGCTCGGCACGCTGCCGTCATCGTTCAGTCGCAGCGTCTTCCCCGCCAGCGAATTCAGTTGTTGCGCCAGTTCACGATCGGTCGCATCGCCCGTTGTGATGTAGAGCTTTCCATCGGGACCAAAACGCAAGCGGCAGCCGGCGTGAAACTGCGCAGCCGGAATGCCTTCGATAATTACTTTGCGGTCGACGAATCCAGCCGGGGTTTCGCGATACCGCGCGACGCGCACCTGCTGGCCGTTCGAATTGTAAGCATAAGAAAGGTACAGCAGATGATTTGAAGCGAACTGCGGATGAAGCGCGATGCTCATCAAGCCACTCTCGCCGCGCGGCTCGACATCGGGAACGACGAACAAAGGCTCAGGCCGCAGGTTTCCATTTTCGTACACGCGCACCCGGCCCGGCCGTTCAGTGAAGAGCATTCGCCCGTCCGGCGTCCAAACGATCGACCAGACCACTTCGAGATTCGGAATTACGGTTTCAACTTTGAAACTCGACTGCGTTAGCTGTGACGATTCGACCTCGCCGGCGCCGCGGCCCGGCGGCGGATGGCTGCACGCAATGGCTACTAATGAGATTAAAAAGAGCCACGCGAAAATGTTTGATTTCATTTCAGAGGTTAGACGGTTGATCTTCACTAAATTTTCCATTTTTCATTTGACATTTTTCATTGATCATTGGCAGGTTTGGAAACCACACCCAACTACTTGGGCAAATGACAAATGACAAATAATTTCCCGTCCGACTCCTGCGTCGTGCCCCGCTTCACTGGCTAATGTAATCATGCAGCAACTTGAGTTCATCGCCCTGCTCGCTCAACTCAACTCTCAGCAAATCACGAATGGAAAGCATGCCCACCCATTTCTCGCCATCAACCACGGGCAGGTGGCGAGTCCCGATTTGCTCCATTCGCTCGAGCGCCTGGTGCGGAGTTTCATCGCATCGAATTACCGCACGCAGCGGACTCGCGACGGCCCCCAGCGTGACCTTCTCAGGATCCTGCCGGGGCACGATGACGCGATTCAGAATGTCACGTTCAGAGAAGACGCCGATCAGTTTGCCTTCTTCGTCGAGCACGCAGACAGCACCGATCCTTCTCTGCGCCATGAACTCGGCTGCCTCAAGCACACTGGCGGACGCCCGCAGCGAATACGGTTCGCGATCGCGGATGACATCTCGAATGAACATCGCCCCGGGCCTCCTGATGATTAACGAATTGTTCGGGTTCGACGTGATTATACCGCGCACACTCGCGCAGCGCACATCATTTTTGTTTTTGTGAAAGGTTGCACGAGTCGATCGACTCTACGCGGATGAGATTCGACCGACTGCTTCAACTACTGCGTCGGGCTTTGTGAAGGGAATTTGGTGGCCGGTGTTCGGCAGAATAATTAACTCGGACTGAGGCAAAGCTTCATGCAGTCGATGGGCATTTTCTTTGGCCGGGACGATCAAATCTGAGTCGCCGGTTAGGATGACCGTGGGAACTGTAACTTGAGAATAATTCGGACTCAGCTTCGGCAGGCTTTCAATCAACAGTGCGTCATCGATCGAATACCATTTGACCTTTTTCGGCCGCGTCCATTCTGACACGGTATGCCGCAGATAATTCTTCGGAACGCGGTCGGGAGAAAAAGCCTTCTGTAGATCGGTCCGCACCAGCCACGCGCCCAGCAAAGGTGTAAACAGAAAGTTCATCACGTCGCCAATGACCGGCCACGCCGGGAGCTTACTCAGAAAAGAAACGCCGTCGTCGCCTTCGTAAACAGCCGGCGCCAACAAAACGAGTCCTCCAACATCTTGTGGATGCAGCATCGCATAAACCAAAGCCAGCGCCCCGCCCCATGA
>QHXI01000143.1 GCA_003222895.1 Acidobacteriota bacterium
AGAAGGCGCAGGTTTTTCCAGCGCTTCAGTTGTGGATCGTAAAAAACTGGGTTGGCCATGCAAGGTTGGGAACTGCTTAATCGTAGCAGCTTCTAAGCTGCTAAGCTGCTAAGCTTCCGAGCAAAATGCCGGGAAAGCCAACTGCCTCGATACTCAGCAGCTTAGGAGCTTAGCAGCCTAGAAGCTATGTCTTCCATCATCCGCCGCAACAGGCTTTTCTTTTTGGTCTTTACGGCGCTCGGATTTCTTCTGCGCGGATACTTCCTGCATTGGCACTTTTTGTTCCAAGGTGACTCGCTGGTATACGGCGATTTAGCCAAGAACTGGCTGCTTCATGGCGTTTATGGCCTCGCCGATAGCGGACAAATCGTCCCGGTGGACATCCGCATGCCCGGATATCCGGCGTTCCTGGCCGTGTGTTTTCGCCTGTTTGGATTCGAGCATTACGGCGCAATCGTGCGCGTGCAGCTCGTCATCGATCTGATTACCTGCTTTTTGATCGCCGCCGGGGCGCGTCGATTGTGGTCGGACTCGGCGGCAAAGATCGGCTTTGTGCTTGCCGCCTTATGTCCGTTCACGGCGAACTACACGGCGACACCGTTGCCGGAGACGCTGGCAATTTTTGCCGCGGCAGTGGCGTTGTTCTTTGCTGTGTGCGGTGCGCAGAAAATGCGCGCAGCTCCACCTTGGGATGTTGCCCACTCCTTCGCGATCCGCGATTGGCTCATCTGCGGACTCGGGATTGCACTGAGTATTTACCTGCGTCCGGATGGGGGAGTGCTTCTCGCGTCTATTGGTTTGTACCTGCTTTGGCTCGCGATCCGAGAACGCCAATCTGAATTCTTCTGGGTTGGTGCGCTGCTCGGAGTCGTTTCCCTTTCACCGCTGCTGCCGTGGGCTCTGCGCAACTGGCGCACGCTGCATCAAATCGAGCCGCTTGCGCCATTTTATGCGCAGCTTCCCGGCGAGTACGTCGCAAAAGGTTTCGATCGCTGGAGCAAAACCTGGGTGATCGATTTCATCTCCGTGATGGATGTTGAATGGAACATCTCCACCGAGGGAAACGGGGCGGCCATTGATCTGAACGACATTCCGCCGCGAGCCTACGACAATCCCGATCAGATGCGCCGCACGCAGCAGATCCTCGCCGAGTACAACCAGGCTCCGGAACTCAATCCCGAAATGGATCGTCGGTTCGCGCAACTCGCAGCCGAGCGCATTCACGCGCATCCGTTGCGGTATTACGTCGAATTGCCGCTTGCGAGGCTGGCAGACATGTGGTTGCGTCCGCGCACGGAAATGCTGAACCTGCAGCTCGATTGGTGGAACTGGGAGGACGTTCCGCAGGAATCGCTCGCGTCGGCAGCGCTGGCTTTGGTCGACATTTTCTACGTAGTGGCCGCATTGTTGTCCCTGCGGCGTAGACTGTCCGGCGTCGCACTGCTGTGGCTGTTCATCTTGTGCCGCTCAGCGCTGCTGGCCACGCTCTCAAACCCCGAACCGCGGTATACCCTCGAATGCTTTCCGGCGTTGTTAATGCTGGCTGGGGCCGGCCTGGCGAAGCGGCGGATTCGTCACGTATAACGTGAGAATGAAAAAGGCAAAGGTGACCATACAGGGCGCCGAGCAACACAGGGGAAGAACAGAAGAGAAATCGGTGTTCTCTGTGATTGGCCTAAAGGCTGTTCTCCGCGTCTTCGCAGTGAAATAAGGTTTTATTCGGCGACAGGTCGATCCGACATGCGGAACTGAGTGCGGAAGTGCTCCGAGAGCAGTCCGATCGCATCCCGATTCGCATCGGGATCGCTTTGCGCCAGGTACTTCATGGCCTCCACCAGCAATTTTTGACCTTCAATGTAGCGCCTATCGCTGATGCGCGGCGTGCGGCGCCGCTTGGGGTTGGGGGCTACCGGGATCGTGAATACTCTGGCCACGCGTCGGTCCTTTGTATGACGGCCTGATTCTTAGACAATGAGAGTAGTAGGAAGACCAAACCGCTATCATCCGTTGCCCAGTATAGGAGGGCATCTACTCTGGC
>QHXI01000144.1 GCA_003222895.1 Acidobacteriota bacterium
ACCGTTACAATCGAGCACACGCATTTCAAGATTGCGGTCAACGATCCGATAATCGTTGATTGGTAGGCCCGCGATCTCGATGCGGAGATTTGTCACCTGGATTGACATTGTGTGCCTCGCACTTTTGAGGATGGGATGAGAACGACCCAGCCATGGATGTCAACAAAAGTGACAGCTGCTAATCAAAATCGCTGCAACTGCTGTCGAATCTCCCCCTTGGGCAGCTATGCAATCCGAGAACTCCAGAGCTGAACTGAGTAGATGGGATTCAGCATCACACTATGAGAGGTAAACGATGCGACTCCATCAGATCAAGAACGCGCTGCTGCGTACCTATGATGATGTCCAGCGCAAGCACACCATGCAGATGGCTGCGGGGCTGTCGTACTATTTTGTGCTGTCACTGTTTCCTCTTCTGATCGTCTTCGCCGCCATCGTTGCTTTTTTGCCTGTTCCCAATCTTTTCGATCAGGCGCTCGCATTTATGTCGCGCTTTATCCCGCAAGACAGCATGGGTCTGGTTCGCGGCGTTCTCCGCGATGTGATCACTCCGTATCGGGGCCACTTCCTCTCAGTTGGAATTCTCGGAACGATTTGGGCGGCATCCGGTGGCTTCTCCGGAATGATGGAGGCGCTGAACGTCGCCTACGATGTCGAAGAGAACCGTCCATTTTGGAGAACTCGGCCGCTGGCGATTGGGCTGACCTTTATGATTGGTGCCCTGCTGATCATTGCTCTGGCCGCGATGTTGGTCGGCCCCAATTTCGGCGGCTGGCTTGCGGGAAAGGTCGGCTTAGGCACGATCTTCTTGACCGTCTGGCCTTATGCGCGCTGGTCACTGGCAGTCGCCTTTGCCGTGCTTGCTGTCGAACTCATTTACTTTCTTGCTCCCAATGTGAAACAACGGTTCATGCGAACTCTGCCCGGTGCGCTCATCGCGGTTGGAAGTTGGATTGTCTTGTCTTGGGCCTTAGGTTTTTATTTCCAGCGCTTCGCCAGCCTGAATAAGACGTACGGCACTTTGGCAGCGGCTATTGCCTTGATGGTCTGGCTGTACTGGACGGCATTCGCGATTCTCTTAGGCGGCGAAGTCAACGCTGACTTGCTCCACGCTACAGGCAAGCGCATAACCGTGAAAGAAACTTCGTCAAAAAACGTGGCATCCCCGCAACTTGAAAAGGCAGCGTGAGCACCAATTTTGCCGCAGGCTGAAGCCAAGTCGTTTACTGTCCTTGTTGTCTCCCGAGACCCTAAATTAGCTGACGTGCGCAGAACTGTTTTAGAAGAAGCAGGAGTGCGAGTTGTTCAGGCAAGCGACGCCCAGAGTGCGAGAGCGGCCTGTCAGAAGCACGATATCCGAGCAGCGATGCTTGGCTATTCGCTCACTCCTGCCACCAAACGCCAAGTCGCCAATGCGATAAAAGAGTCGTGCAAAGTACCAGTGCTTGAGTTGCATCAGCAGGAACCCCCGGAGTTGCTGCCTCCGACCTATTTTCATCACGCAAATACGCCCGATGATTTTCTTGATGCGATTCGAGCTATTCTGCGAACTCTTCGCTAGGATTTTTCATCAGGCAAAATAGGGTGGACACGGCACGGTACTTGACAGTAGCTCACGTGATTGGCACGATAGGTGACTGTGAAGCCCAGTCATCCGCCGTCGCTCGTTGTCGGCAGACCTGTTGTCCTCTGCATTGAAGACAATCCTGCCCAACTTTGTCTGCTCAATGAAATTCTGACAACGGAAGGCTTCCATGTTCTTCAGGCATCCACTGCTGAAAATGCATTGGAAATGATGCGCGAAGCTCCGGTCAGTTTGGTAATTTCCGATCACTTCTTGCGCGGCGAGAGGGGAACTGATCTTGCGGGGAAGTTGAAAGCACTCAAACCAATGGTGCCGATCCTTCTTCATTCCGGTGCTCAGCCGGAGATGCGGAATGCAGATGCTTTCGTCAACAAAGGTCAGCCCGTCCATGAATTTCTCGCCGTAGTCCGTGATCTGGTGGTTCGGTTTTCCAGCTAAGCAGCGATCCGTTCAATCCTTCAGCGTTGCCGACTTGAGCGTCAGGTTCGTTTCAAAAAACAGAGCTGCTGCTGGTCAAGACGGGTTTTTATCGTCACGGCTTCCTTGGGCTGACTACGGGAATTTCCACCTTTTCGCGGGCTGGTACACCGGCACGTTCCCCGACGCTTGTAAGGGTTTTGTCCTGTGACTGTCGTCACTTCCAATAATTTGATACATCGAACTACGATGCTTCGTAATGCCGAGTAAAATCCTTCCGTACAAACGGGAAATGTCCAGCTCCCGCACAATTCTGATAGTTGATGGTTCGAGCGATCAGATGTTCCGGTTGTTGCATGGGGTTAGTGACGCCGGTTGGTCTGTTCTCTTGGCCGATTCCGCCGCTGCCTGCATAACACTCGCAGCTCAGTACAAGCCTGCGGCTGTGTTGCTCGATGAGACCTTGGCGGCCGTAGATCAATGGTCAATCGCTGAACTGGTACATCTGGTCAGTGCAAAGAGCGTGGTTGTGCTGGTTGCAGAAGAACCTAACGAATGGCAACAGTTACCGAGCTACGTCAGTCGCGTCGTGCCACGCTCAGACCCCGCCAATGCCATCTCTGTCCTGCGAGAGATTCTAGGCTGAAAATCAAGTACGTTGTTGAGCTTTGGGCTTGCTGAGTTGTTGCAGTTCGCTTTCAATACATTTGTTTGCGAGCTTAACTAAGCGGTCGGGAATACGTTCACAAGAACCCGTGAGCACGATGATTGG
>QHXI01000106.1 GCA_003222895.1 Acidobacteriota bacterium
CAGGTTTATAACGGAGACGAGCAAACTGTCTCGTCGCAGTTCTACACCTCGAATCCGATTAACGACGTAGGTCAGGATATTAACGTTGCGATCATCGATACGGGCGTCGACTGGACGCATCCGATGTTCGGCGGCGATGCGACTCCGCCGCGACTCGCCGTGCTGCCGCCGGGATCGACGCAGGACAAAACCAACAAGAAAGTCATCTACTACCTTCCGCTCGCCGACATGGGCGTCGACGGCTTCGGACACGGCACGCACGTCGCTTCGACGGCCGCGGGTTATCTGGCGCAAACGTTAGACGGTATTCAGCTTCATGGCGTCGCGCCGCAGGCGAAGATCATGTCCTACAAAGTCTGTAGCGACGCTGAGACAGATGTCTATGAGCTAAGCGGCGTGCCCATCGGAGGTTGCGATTCCTCGAACATCATCATGGCGCTTGAAGATTCGGTCTCGCCCTTCACGCTTTCGACCGTGCAAGGCAAAACAAATCCAGCCAGCGCGTTGCTGCCGAAGCCAAAAGCAAACGTGATCAATATGAGCATCGGCGGCGGTGGTGGACCAAATGAGCCGACGTCCGTGGCAGCCAGCAACGCCGCCTTGGCGGGCGCAGTTGTAGTCGCCGCATCGGGTAACCACAGCACTGGTCCTGCTGAAGGCACGACTGGCGCACCGGCTGCCGGCGTGCATGTGATTTCCGTGGCTGCTAACACGCATCCCGGAAACCTTGGAACAGTCTTCCAAGCGGATGTGATCGGCGGTCCGCAAGGGATGGAAGCTAATCAGTTCACCGGCAGCACAACCCCAACCGAAAACTTGACCGGCAATTATGTCTACTGCGGATTGGCCGACACTCCGGATCAAATTCCCGACTCAGTTAGCGGACACATCGCGCTCGCGATCCGTGGCAGCACACAGGACGTGACTGCGAACGGCACCACAACCGGCACCGGCGTAATCGTCAACAAGGCTGCACAGACCGCTGCCAAAGGCGCGATCGCGCTGATTGTTTACAACAACGTCGATGGAGAGCTGTCAGGCTTGAATGCCTTCGCGACTGCTATTCCAGCTCTGGGCATCTCGAAAGCAAATGGCGAGATTCTGAGATCGTTGATTGGATCAGACACTCTTGGCGCTGTTTCCGCGAAACAGGTGCGGATTAGGAAATCGACTGCGCCGTTTATGGGCGACATCGCGGGATTCAGCAATCAGGGTCCCGTGCGCGGATACGGTCAGGTCAAACCTGACGTTTCTGCTCCCGGTGTCCAGGTGCTGGCTGCGTGTCCACCGGCATCAGTTTTGGGGGCGCTTGCAGCGGTCGCGAATCCATTGACGCCGAATTACATAAAGATCGATGGCACCTCAATGGCATCGCCGCACACCGCCGGCGCAGCGGCGTTGGTCAAGCAAGCACATCAGAATTGGACCCCTGACGTTGTTCGCACAGCGCTAATCAACACGGCGACGAATATGCGCAGCAACACCGGCGGCTCAAAGCCCGACGGAACTGGATCGGAATCAGTCAACGCGCAGGGCGGCGGTCTCATCGACGTGTTCCACGCAGTCAATGCAAAAGCGTTGATGGGAATTACCGGCGACGGCATCAACACGCCGGGGATTCTCGGCAGCTATTCCTACGGCGAAGTTCCGGTCGCGAACAGCCGCATTACTTACACCGCTCCGGTGACTGTGACGCTGCGCGACCTTTCCGGCCAGGGCGGCATTTACAACTTGAACGTCGCGAACAATCGCGACCTGCAAATTGCCGGCATAGGTGTTTCGCTACCGCAAACAAGCGTCAGCCTGCCCGCGAATGGCTCGGCGACGTTCACTGTCAACGCGTCGTTTGATGGAAACGCACTCCGTGATTCCAATACCGCTGATGTCAACGGAGCATCGATAGCGCTCCGACCGATTCAAATGCAGTGGTACGTAACCGCGCAGCGAGCAGACGGCGGCGAATCGTTACGCATGCCGTTTTACTACAAACCGGGGCTGAGTCTTCCGGCTCAAACGATCATTCAAACGCTAAATCAAAGCGCGACGGTTCCGGTGGGCAGCGCCGGGTCCCAACTGACGACTGGTGTCGACTATGTCGACGTGCCGTTCGACGTGAGCGAATCGACCTACAAGATCGAGGCGTTGACCGAGTGGTTTGATCTTCCGACGGGCAAAGTCCAGGACATCGACTATCAATTGCTCGATCCGGATGGAAACATCATCGCGAGTTCGGGCAACGGCGCGGGCGAGGCAGAGTTCGTCAGCGTTCGGGTGACTCGCGGCGGAACATACACTCATCGGCTGATCGGTTATACCAATGCGGCAACCATGGCCAACATTACGACTACGCTCTCAAAGGGACCGAACGGCCCGGCAGCGCAAACGATCAACGGCGACTTTGTCAACGCCCAGAGCCAACAAGTTGATTTCGATGGCAACGTCAATTTCAACTGGACGCCCGTCGGCGGCGAGACCGGTTTCGAGATCGAGGAAGTAGCTCCCGGCAGCTCTGACTGGCAGTTCGTCGCAGACGTTGGGGCCGGAACAACGAGCTACGCGTTCAGCAATCTGCCGAACGGACAGTACTCGTTCAGAGTCCATGGTATTCAACCGGGACAGATCGGCTCGTACATCACGGCAGCGGGCAATGCTACCAGCGTCCTGGTCGATGCTCGATCGAAAGTCGACATCACCAGCCAGATTAGCTATCCCGTCTCGAACGTTTCGTGCTGCAGTGGCGGTGTCTGGCAGCAGGATGTCAACCTAATCAACAACACGACCAACACTTATCTGCCGTTCGTTGAATTCAACGTCGTCGGAATTACTTCGGCTTCGGGCACCGTCCGAGTCATCAATGCGGATAACCTCAAGAATGGAACGAGCCCGTCGAACGCGGCGCTGTTCAAATTCACGGATAAGCTTGGCTCGGATCAGATCTTCAGTCCGGCTGAAACGATCGGCTCGCGAACGATACGATTCCAGAATGCAGGCGAACTCTTCTCTTGGGATGTTCAGGTTACTGCGTATGTCTCGAGCGGCGGATCATCCAGCTCGAGTTCATCCGCGCCGTCAGGCGGATCGCAGACTTCCAGTTCGAGCGGCGGACTTCCAACGGGCAACCTGCCGTCAACCAAAATCACTGCTGTGATGCGCTTCACGGCGAACCCGTTAACCAAGACGGTCACTTCAAAACTCATCAGTATGAAGTGAATCGATCGATGAGCGAGCCAGGCAGAGCGATCTGCCTGGCTTTCTCGCCACGTGCAATTACGGCGCGCGCTAGTAATCGCGAATGCGAAAAGCATTGAAAGAGTCCGATGGCAAACAGCCAACCCAAAAGGAGATAAGCAAATGTTGAAGCCGGCATACACACGTTTGATCTCGATAGTTTTTCGATCCAGGGCGAGTCTGGTGATCTCGCTTTGTTTGCTCATTGGGTCGTTGGCTCTCGCCCTAATTCCGATTACGCGTGGCGAAAGAATCCAATCGAATCAAACGACCGCGCCGAAGACTAATTCGACCTTTGCCAGTCTGATGCAACCGGGCGTGCTGCAACTGCCGAGCAGCTTCCAGCCGGTAGTCACGACGGCCAGAGCTGCCAGCACTTCGTTAGCCGTGCGCGCGCTGCCGCTGACAAAGCCGCGACTCGGCCAGTACGAAGCCGATGCGCCTAAGCCGATTCATCCGCCACATGCGGCGCCGCAGTTACCGGTAAACGATCCTGTTCAGCAAGTAAGCGCCGCGGCCGCCTCGATGGCTACAGTCAATCAAACATTCGATGGCATGACGCAAGCCGAAGCCTGCGGCGGATGCATTCCTCCTGATCCCGTCGGCGCCGTTGGACCAAATCATTACGTCGAGATGGTCAACAGTTCGTTCGCGGTTTACAGCAAGACGGGTACGAAACTGTCCGGGCCAACCGACATCAACGCCCTGTTTCAAAGCTTGCCCGCGAGCGCGCCGTGCCGCCTTTATAACGACGGCGATCCCGTCGTCGTTTACGATCATCTGGCCGACCGTTGGGTGCTCAGCCAGTTCGCCGTTAACGGCGGCAGTGGTCCGTATGATGAATGCGTCGCCGTTTCGTCCTCTTCAGATCCCACCGGCTCTTATTTCGTTTACGACTTTCCGCGCAGCGACACAGTCTTTCATGATTATCCAAAATTGGGTGTGTGGCCCGATGGCTACTACATGACCACGAACGAATTTGGCGGTACTGGGCAAACATTTATCGGCGCGTGCGTGGCTGCGATGGAACGCGACAAGATGCTTGCCGGCGATCCTTCGGCGCGCATGGTCTTCTTCGATCTCTCCACAGTTAACAGCGGCTTTGGCGGCATGTTGCCTTCGACACTCGACGGCGCGCTGCCGCCGGCTGGAGCGCCAAATTATTTTGCCGAAGTTGACTCGCAAATAAATTCGCCGTCGCTGGGCGCCGATGCGATGCGCCTTTGGAAGTTCCACGTCGATTGGGTCGATCCATCGAGATCAACTTTCGGAATCAACGGATTGCCGGACACAACCTTGCCGGTCGCCTCGTGGGTTCCGGCACAGTGTATCGAGGGCGTTGGAACTTGTGTGCCGCAGGAAGGCAGTCCTTACGGCTTGGATGTGATCGGCGATCGAATCATGTTCCGGCTTGCTTATCGAAACTTCGGCGATCACGAATCACTCCTGATCAATCACAGCGTGTTGGCCGACGCGCGCATCGGCGTGCGCTGGTACGAAGTGCGCGGCCTGAGCGCGACTCCGACGATTTACCAGCAGAGCACCTTTGCGCCTACCGATTCCGTTTGGCGCTGGATGGGCAGCGCCGCGATGGACCATTCGGGCGACATCGCGATCGGCTACAGCACTTCATCGCCGGCAAGCTTTCCATCGCTGGCATTCGCGGGCCGTCTGGCGAGCGATCCCTTGGGCCAGTTGTCAGGCGAGTCGCAACTTTTCGCGGGCACAGGCTCAGAGAACGTAGCTTTCTACGTGCCGCCGGTCGGGCGTTGGGGCGATTACAGTGCGCTCACTGTCGATCCAACCGACGACTGCACCTTCTGGTACGTGAACGAATACTTCAATGATTTTCCGACGCCCGATCCGGGCGCCCCTTGGCGCACGCGTATTGGTAGCTTTAGATTCCCGCAGTGTATCTCTTCATCTTCGACGCCGACGCCAACTCCAAGTTCAACACCAACGCCGACTCCAACTCCGACGCCGACAGCAACACCAACGCCTGGCGGTAGCGGTGGACCGCAGTGCACTCTGCCTGGGGTTTCCGTCCAAACCGACGCGAGTGGCGATACCGGCACCGGCACTTTAGGCACAGTTCCCGGCACGCCGGCGCAAGACATAACCGACATCCTGTTCGCGGAGCCATCTCAATCCGACGGCGTACGTCGATTGGCAGTGACGATGAAAGTTTCCGACCTTACTGCCCTGCCAACCAATGGATTGTGGCACGTGTATTTTAAGGTCGGTAGCACGACCTACTTTACGAGCGTCTTCAATAATCCTATTTCCGGTCTTCAGTACGAATATGGCCACGTCGGAACTGGTTCAGATACTACTGACGGTGATGCGGACGGTGGTTCAGTATCGACAGATAACAAGACCATTACGGTCCTTGTGGCGAACAGCAAAGTAGGCAGCCCGGGAGTGGGAACGATGCTGACAGGCATCTACGGCCGAACGATCACACTCGTTGGCGCTCAAGTGCCCGGCATCGGTGGCGGAGGAGGATACGCCACACACGACTATGCGCCCAACTCCGCGCCAACTTCATTGGCCACATACACGCTGGCCGGTAATTCTTCGTGTTCGGGAACCACTGGCTCGCCGACACCAACGCCGACGCCGAGTGCGACACCAACGCCGACTCCGCCACCGACAGGAGACACACCACAATACGCCAATTACTACGCGCCCGATGGCGTGGCCGACAGCTGGGGCGAGCCATCGATCGGTGTGAATTGGATCAGCGGCAAGGTAATGTTCTTTGGCGGGCTGAACAGCTACGCATTACGAGTAACTTTCCATAACGATGGTTCACAACCAACCTGGGATCAGACACCGCTGCTATCCGACACGCTGCCACGCATCATTGGCGGCGATCCGATTCTGGTCACCGACAAAGACACGGGCCGCACTTTCGTTTCACAACTTCAAGGCCTGACTCCGACCGCGAACATGGACATTACGGATGACGACGGCGCGAGCTATAAGCCGACCGCTGGTTTCGGAATCGGCTCGGGAATCGATCACCAGACAATCGGCGTCGGTCCATATCACGCGCCCCTTCCTTCGGGAGTTGTTTACAAGAACGCGGTTTACTATTGTTCGCAGGAAGGCATCAACAGCTCAGGCACCGGCGCGGCGAATTGTGCCTTGAGCGTTAACGGCGGACTAACTTTCGGCCCGGCCGTGCCCGTCTATGTTTTTTCTGCGCTTAACGGCTGCAGCCCGCTGCACGGTCACGCGAAGATCGCTCCGGACGGCACGGTTTACTTGCCGAATCGTCAATGCGGCAACGGCGCCGGCATGGTTGTCTCGGAAGACAACGGCATCACGTGGACGGCCCGGACTGTCCCCGGTTCATCTGCTGGCTCCAGCGACGCTTCGGTTGGTATCGCGACCGACGGCACTGTGTTCCTCGGCTATCAGGGAGCTGACGGTCACGCACGCATCGCAGTTTCGCACGACAAAGGCGTGACCTGGATCAATCACACGGACGTCGGCGCGCAAGTCGGCGTCAACGACGCAATCTTCCCGGCGGTCGTCGCCGGTGATGGCGGCGTCGATACTGCCCGCGCAGCTTTCGCTTTCTACGGGACTTCCAGCTCTGGTGATCAGGACCAACCTGGTTTCACCGGCGCGTGGTATCTCTACATCTCTTCGACCTTCGACGGCGGCAAGACCTGGACGACCGTTAACGCGACCCCGGGTGATCCGATGCAGCGTGACGGCATCTGCACGCGTGGATTCCAGGGATGTAACGTACCGCGCAACCTGCTCGACTTCTTCGACGCGACGATTGATAAGGAAGGCCGTGTCCTGGTTGGTTATGAAGACGGCTGCATGGGCTCGTGCGTTCAGGCTGGACCAAACTCGAATACCGAAAAGGGTGTAATCGCCCGACAGAGCGGCGGCAAGCGCATGTTCTCCGTGAACGATCCAAATCCGAATCCGACACCAACATCGACTCCAACACCAACGTCAACTCCAACATCGACGGCGACACCGACTCCAACGCCGACACCGGGGACAGGCGGACCTCAATGCGCTTTGCCTGGAATTTCCGTCCAGACCGATGCGAGTGGCGATACGGGCACCGGCACCTTAGGCACAGTTCCCGGGACACTAGCGCAAGACATAACTGACATCTTGATCGCGGAGCCATATCAACCGGACGGCACACCGCGATTGGCGGTGACGATGAAAGCTTCCGACCTTACTGCCCTTCCAACCAATGGATTGTGGCATGTGTATTTTAAGGTCGGTAGCACGACTTACTTTACGAGCGTCTTCAACAATCCGGTTTCCGGTCTTCAGTACCAATATGGCCACGTCGGCACCGGATCAGATAGCACTGACGGCGATGCGGACAGCGGTTCAGTGTCGGCGACTAACAAGACGATCACCGTCTTTGTCGCGAACAGCAAAGTCGGCAGCCCGGGCGTGGGAACAACGCTGACTGGCATCTACGGCCGAACGATCACACTCGTTGGCGCTCAAGTGCCCGGCGTCGGTGGGGGCGGAGGTTATGCCACGCACGACTACGCGCCTAACACCGCGCCAACTTCATCCGCCTCATACACGTTGGCAGGTAATTCGTCCTGTCCGGCAACCGCTGCATCGCCGACGCCAACGGCGACTCCGACACCAACCGGCACTCCTTCGAATGCGCCACCGCGTTATTACCAGTACGCGCCTGGATTGGCAGTAGGCGAAAACTCGGGAGAGCCTTCAGTCGGTTACAACCCAGCGAGCGGTCGCGCGATGTTCATCGCCGGCCTGCAAACTCTGCGCGTAACTTTCCCGCAGAACTTCTTGCCGCAGGGTTCAGCTCCCGAAGCTCAACCAGCTTTGTGGGAAGACGCGTCTTCAGTCATCACCAAAACGCGTTCGCTCGATCCGATTCTGTTTACGGATCAAAGGACCGGACGCACCTTCGTGTCGCAACTGAACAGTCTCACGCAGACGCAACCTGCGGGTGTGCTGATCGGTCTGAACAGTTTGATGGCTTATTCAGACGATGATGGCGTGAGTTGGACGCCCGCGCAGGTTAATCCGCCTGACGGCAGTTACGATCACCAATCAGTCGGCGCTGGTCCGTATCCGGCCGCGTTGTCAGCACTCTCGAATCCATTGAACAAAGGTGACGCGGTTTACTACTGCGGTCAGGCAGGCGTAGCGACTTTCTGCTCGCGCAGTGACGATGGCGGGCTGAACTTTGGCCGCGCGATGGTCGTCAACACCTCGGTCAACTCAACCGCAGGTACTGGCTGCGGCGCATTGCACGGTCACGTGAAGGTCGCGCCCGACGGTACGGTTTATCTGCCGCACTACAGTTGCAACGGTAAGCAAGGCGTCGCGGTTTCGACTGACGCAGGAACGACCTGGACTATCAGACAAGTAAGCGGCAGTCTGCCTCCGGTCGCCGGCATACTCGATCCAACAGTCGCGATCTCCAGCGACAACGGCGTCTACTTCGCGTGGGTCGGCAAGGTTCCGAACGGCAACAACACCGATAACCACATCTTCGTTTCGTCGAGTAAGGACCGCGGCGTGACGTGGACGACTCCGGTTGATATCGGCGCTGACCTGGGCATCAAGAACGCCGTATTCCCGTCGGCAGTCGCAGGCGATTCCGATCGCGCAGCGGTGGCATTCCTCGGTACGACCACAGGCGGCAATCACGAAGACGCGAACTTCAAAGGCACCTGGTACGGCTATGTCGCGCACACCTACGACGGCGGCCAGACCTGGACGCTCGTCAACGCCTCGGGTGGCCCAGTGCAGCGGGAAGCCTGCATCTGGAATGAAGGCGGCAACAATCCGTGTCGCAACCTGCTCGACTTTAACGACGCGACGATCGATGAGAACGGGAAGGTGCTGTTCGCCTATGCCGATGGATGTATCGACGGATGCGAGACGGGCGGCGCGAATACGTACAGCTCGAAAGCGACGATCGCGCGTCAATCCGGCGGCCGTGGCGTGTACGCT
>QHXI01000138.1 GCA_003222895.1 Acidobacteriota bacterium
CGCGTTCTCAAACGCGCCAGTGTGAAACTTATGCAGGACAGTCCCACAGCTCTGTGTTCTGTTGGCTTGGTGGTGCTGGCAATTGCATTGAATGCGCTAGGACAAACTGGCAGTAACGATCAACAAACGAAGTTGGCGATGACTCCCCCAATGGGTTGGAACAGTTGGGATGCCTACGGAACCACCATAAATGAGAAAGCTTTTAAAGCTAATGCGAACTGGTTGGCAAAGCACCTGAAGGCCTATGGATGGCAATACGTCGTAGTAGACATGGAATGGTTTGTAACGAATCCGGTAGCCGCAGGTAATTCGAAGACATTCCAGTACTCTATCGTTGATTATGGCCGTTATATCCCGCCGCCGAATCGGTTCCCGTCTGGGGCTAACAATGCTGGGTTCAGGCCTCTGGCGGACTATGTGCACACTCTCGGACTAAAATTCGGCATCCACATTCTTCGTGGTATTCCCAAGCGAGCAGTCGAAAAGAACGTGCCGATTGAAGGATCGAGCTATCGCGCAACGGATGCCGCCGACACCTCTGATAACTGTCCCTGGAACTTTGATAATTACGGCATTGATTCCAACAAGCCAGCCGGGCAAGCCTACTACGATTCTATTGCCCGGCTTTATGCAAGTTGGAACGTTGATTTGATCAAAGTCGATTGCATCAGCAGCAGACCTTACAAGAGCGATGAGATCCGGATGTTGAGCGCAGCCATCAAGAAGACGAATCACGCGATGGTTCTGAGTCTCTCGCCCGGTCCGGCGCCAATAGAAAAGGCAGCCGAACTGAAAAAGTACGCGCAGTTGTGGCGCATCTCGAACGATATTTGGGACCTGTGGCACAGCACCGTCGATTATCCCCAAGGCTTGGGAGATCAGTTTGCGAATGCCGCGAAGTGGGCAGCCATATCGGAGGCGGGACACTGGCCGGATGCAGACATGCTTCCGGTTGGCCATCTTGGGCCTACTCCCGGTTGGGGGAAGCAGCGCGAGACTCGGCTGACACATGATGAACAGCGTACTCTGCTCACCTTATGGTCGATCGCTCGTTCACCGCTCATGGTTGGAGGCGAACTGCCGGCAGCGGACGAATGGACTACATCTTTGCTAACGAATCGCGAGGTCATTGCGGTCGATCAACACTCAGCCGATAGTCACCAGGTTTTGGCGACGGACAAGACGGTGATTTGGGTATCAAAGTCGGTCCCGAAGCAGGAATACTACCTGGCAGTCTTCAATATTGGCTCTGTTGCTCAAGAAACTCATTACAAATGGCAGGACCTAGGTTTGATGGCCGGGAAATACAAAGTTCGAGATCTGTGGTTGCGCAAAGATCTTGGCTTGAAGAAATCGATAAGGTCAACACTTCCTCGACATGCTTGCGTGCTGTATCGTCTGTCTCAGTAGCTGCCGGCGTTCAGTCCAGTGCCATCGTGTCAGCTACTGCATTTACCAGTTCAATTGCAGCAACGAGACTGACTGGTGCGGAAACGTGAGATCGAGCTTCGTTTCTCCATCCTGCACCAAGATCCATTTGGGAGAATCAAGCTGCTGAAGTTCTCCCGCGGACTCGAGCGCTACGTATTGCTGTGGCGATGGTTGTTGAGGCGATCCCATCTGTTTCCACGCAGTCCAGGAATTGCTGTGGGTTTCATCAATTCGATATTGCCACAGCAAGATACGGCTGGCGTCCTTGGGAAGACCGGTGATAGTAACTCGTACGTTCGCAGCGGGCCCGGTCGAATCGTCATCGTGATAATTCCATGCCAGGACCGAAATTTCATGGTCTCGAGCAACGGCGAATGCATCTACATCCGCGTCGCCGCGCACGCCCTCCGCGAGGATGGTCTGCAGCGGTACGCGACCGGTACTCTCCGTTTTCACACGATCGCCTTGCATCAGCCCTAACATGCGGAAGAGATTTAGCACCGGTTTATCAACACCATTGGTCGCTAGAGTTCGAAAGCCATCGAAATAAGGCTGGTTCTCAAATTCGAAAGCCCATGTCAGCATTCCTGCGATGTTAGTCTGCTCGCGATCGGCGAGCTCGAAAATGCTCTTCAACATCACAGCCGTGTACACCGGATAAAGCGTTCCATTGCGGTATGCGTTTTGTGGATACACGCGGGCCGAGCATGCTGCGCACCCTTCTGGATCCGACTCGCTCAGTACGATGGGGAGGTCGCGGAACTTCGCGAATGAGTGCACGATCCGAAATCCGTAGTCCACATCCTTCGCATGTTTTGCAATACCCATGCGCACGTGTCCGTCAATCACTGAGGGATGGCCCTTGGCGTGATAAGTGATGAAGTCCAGCGGAGCACCCACTCCGCCGCTCGCGAAATTGGCGCCGTGATCGCAATGCTCCAGGAATTGGCGCAGGAATACAGCGGCTGGCGCACTGGATGGACCGGTCACGGCCGGACCACCAATCTTGGCAGAGGAAAGAGCGCGTTTCACACCTGCTGCGGTGTAGTCGTACAGTTTGTCGTACTCTTCCGGTGTGCCGTGCCAATATGAGATATCAGGTTCGTTCCACACCTCCCAATACCAAGACTCAACCTGCTGCTGGCCATATTTTTCTATACTGTGTCGCACCCACTGGTACACAAGCTCTCCCCACTTACTGTAATCGCGCGGCGGATAAGACCAACCGATGGAGTAGTCTTTATTCGCTGCACCAGGAATCCAAGTAGGACGGTACGGCTGCGGCTTAGATGAGAGTGCTTGCGGCATGAAGCCAATCTC
>QHXI01000139.1 GCA_003222895.1 Acidobacteriota bacterium
CGTCCGCTCGAATCGGTGGGATGCTATGTTCCCGGCGGACGGCATGCCCTGCCATCAACGCTGTTGATGACCGTGATTCCCGCGCAGATCGCCGGTGTAGGGCGCATTGTGGTTGTTTCTCCTCGTCCCGTGCCGGAAACATTGGCTGCGGCTGCCCTGCTGGGAGTGAATGAGTTCTATGCTGCCGGAGGAGCGCAGGCAATTGCTGCGCTCGCTTATGGAACTCGCTCCATCGCCAAGGTCTCGAAAATCGTGGGTCCAGGGAATGCGTACGTCACAGCAGCTAAGAAACTCGTCGCATTCGATTGCTCTATCGACATGCTTGCCGGCCCGACAGAAGTTGTGGTCGTTAGCGAAGCGGGCAATTCGGCGTTCATCGCCGCTGACCTGGTCGCTCAGGCGGAGCACGATCCAGACGCCTTGGCGATATTCATCACTTCCAACGAAAAATATGCCAGGCAGGTGATGGCAGAAACGACGCGGCAATCCGCGGGCAACACGACGGCTTGTCAGGCGCTCAAGGGGAATGGATACGTGATCGTGTCCGCATCGCCGGACGACTCGATGAGGATTGCGAATCTGCTGGCGCCCGAGCACATCACTATCCCAAATCAGGACTACCTTGGCAAGGTCGAGTCGGCTGGATCGGTATTCGTCGGCGACTATTCTCCGCAGGCGGCCGGGGACTACGCCTCTGGTCCCAACCATGTTCTGCCTACCGGAGGTTCCGCCCATTTCCGCGGCGGATTGAGCGTCAACGATTTTGTGAAGCTGATCACGGTGCAGGAATTGTCGGCGGATGGACTCAATACGATCGCGCGCGAGATAACTACGCTGGCCCAGGCGGAAGGCTTAGCGGCACATGCGCAATCGATTGCAGTAAGGTTAGGGGCATGACGGAGAAGATCTTGGAGGCTCGCGAAGCGGTGCAGCGGATAAAGGAATATCATCCGCCGCTCAGCGGACGCGATGGCCTGCGTCTCGACTTCAACGAAAATACGGAAGCTCCCTCTCCGCGAGTGGCGGACGTATTACAGCAGATCGGCAGCGAGGAGCTCACCAAGTATCCGGAACGAGCGCCGGTGGAAGCTCTGGTGGCAAAGTATCTGCGGCTGGCAGCTCCGCAGGTTTTGTTGACGAATGGAGTGGATGAAGCCGTTCATCTACTCTGCGAAACCTATCTCGAGCCGGCGCACGAAGTAATCATCGTTGTGCCCACGTTCTCGATGTACGAGATCTACGCGCAGAGCACCGGGGCCAAAGTCATCCAGGTTCAGGCTGATCCCGAGGATGGATTTCGATTCCCTATCGACCAGGTTCTCTCCCGAATCGGGGCGCAGACCCGGCTGGTCGCGGTTGCCAGTCCGAATAATCCGACTGGAATCCTGGTTCGCAGCCAGGATCTCCTGAAGATTGCCGATGCCGCTCCGCAGGCCGCGGTGTTCGTCGACGAGGCATATCACGAATTCTGTGGCGAGACCGTGCTCGGAGCCGCCAATCGCTTTCCTAACCTGTTTGTCGCAAGAACCTTTTCGAAGGCATACGGACTCGCAGGCCTGCGCATTGGAGTACTCGCGGGCAGCGCGCCGCAGATGCAGATGGTCCGCAAAGTTAGCTCGCCTTATAACGTGAACGCGGTAGCGCTGGCTTGCCTTCCCGCCGCCATCGCCGATCGCGGATTCGTCGAGAGCTACGTTCATCAGGCGGTGCAGGGGCGCGGGCGTCTGATGATTCAGCTTGCCTGCCACGGAATTCCATATTGGATCAGCCAGGCGAACTTTGTGCTGATGAGGATTGGGCCCCGGCACAAGGAGTTCGTCGCCGAAATGCGCAAACGCGGCATTCTCGTGCGCGACCGCAGCAGCGATCCGGGCTGCGATGGGTGCGTGCGCATCACCGTGGGAGCTGCCGAGCATACGGATCAACTCTTGCAAAGTCTGCCTAAAGTGCTGCGCGCCATCGACTGGGTGTCGCCGGCGCAGCCCTCATCGGCGAATGCGCAAGTGGGAAGCGGCCAATGAGGACTGCGAAACTCGAGCGCAAGACAAGCGAGACGAACATTGCGCTCTCTCTCAATATCGACGGACGCGGGAAGTATGACGTCTCCACCGGCATTCGCTTTTTCGATCACATGCTCGAACTTTTCGCGCGGCATGGCGCCTTCGATCTTCGTCTCGCGTGCAAT
>QHXI01000107.1 GCA_003222895.1 Acidobacteriota bacterium
CCCCGATACCCTGGTCGGAGTGCTGCTGGAGCGCTCGACGGAGATGGTCGTGGCGCTGCTGGCGATCTTAAAAGCGGGCGGAGCCTATCTGCCCCTCGACCCGCAGTACCCCAAAGAGCGGCTCTTGTTCATGATTGAAGATGCCCAGCTCAAACTGTTGCTGACCCAGACCCTGCTGGCCCCGGACATCCCCGCCGCACAGCTCCAGGCCGTCTGTTTAGATCGGGATTGGGAGCGGCTGGCCCATTACCCTCCCACGCCTCCCCAGACTCAGGTCCGGCCCGACAATCTCGCCTATGTCATCTATACCAGTGGTTCATCGGGAAAACCCAAAGGAGTGCTTGTGGAACATAGGTCGGTGACCAACTACGTCGAGGCAGTTGGTCAGAGCCTCGCACTAGGCAACACCACCAGTTTTGCCATGGTGCAACCGCTGACCGTTGACTCTAGCGTGACCGTCATCTATAGCGCCTTACTAACCGGCGGTTGTCTTCACGTGATCACTCAAGAGCGCGCCGCCGATGCGGAACCTCTGGCGGACTATTTTAAGAAGCATCGCATAGATTGTTTGAAGATCGCCCCCTCACACTTGGCCGCTTTGCAAACCTGGACTCACCCAGAGCAAATCATGCCTCGGTCACGGCTGGTAATAGGCGGAGAGGCATCAAGGCGCAGCTGGGTAGATAAACTACATGAGCTTGCTCCGCAGTGCCAGATCTTCAATCATTACGGACCAACGGAAGCAACCGTGGGGATGCTTACCTATGAGGTGAAGCAAGCCGAATCAGCAACACACAATTCAGCGCTGGTGCCCATCGGGCACCCATTGGCCAATACCGAAGCCTATCTACTCGATGGATCCTTGCGACGTGTACCGGTTGGTGTATCAGGAGAGTTATATATTGGCGGCAGATGTCTCGCTCGGGGATATTTGAACCGACCAGACTTGACAGCCCAGAGCTTCCTACCGCACCCCTTCAGCCCGGAGCCCGGAGCCCTCTTGTACCGCACGGGAGACCTGGCCAAATATCTGCCGGACGGGAATATTGAATTCGTGGGCCGTGCTGATGGCCAGGTAAAGATCAGGGGCTTCCGCATTGAGCTAGGGGAAGTAGAGACAGCACTGGGCCAGCACTCGAGCGTGCGTGAAGCGGTGGTCGTGGCGCGCGAGGAGGCAGGTGGCGAGAAGCGGTTGGTGGCTTATCTGACCAGTCAAGAAGCAGAGAACAAGTTAAACCCTACGGAGTTACGTCAATACCTGAAGGAGCAGTTGCCCGAGTACATGGTGCCCTCTTTTTTCGTACTGCTCGATGAACTACCACGCTCTTCTCACGGCAAGTTGGATCGCCGGGCCCTGCCAGTTGCTGAGCTAAGAAGTTCGGAAAGCAGAACCGCCAGGGTCGCGCCGAGAGATGTGTTGGAGTTTGAACTGATCCAGATTTGGGAACAAGTACTCGGGGTGCAACCTATCGGAATCAGAGATAACTTTTTTGACCTCGGAGGGCATTCCTTATTAGCCCCTAGATTGGCAGCGCAGATCCACCAGTCCCTGGGGTACCGACTACCGCTCGTACTTCTGTTCCAGGAGGCGACGGTTGAACACCTGGCTCGATATCTGCGCCAACAAGCAGCTATGACAACACGATCTTCATTGGTGGCAATTCAGCCAGACGGCACCAAACGACCGTTCTTCTGCGTTCACCCTGTCGGCGGAAGCGTTCTTTGTTACCTTAAGCTCGCAAAATATCTGGGCCCAGATCAGCCTTTCTATGGACTCCAGGCGCTGGGATTGAATGGAGAAGAAACTCCCCTGCCGCAAATCGAGGAAATGGCAGCACGGTACGTTGAAGAAGTCCGCAAAGTTCGAGCGGTTGGCCCATACCTGCTTGGAGGTTGGTCCATGGGCGGGCTGATAGCTTGCGAGATGGCCCAGCAACTTCAAGCTCAGGGTGAAGAAGTGGCTTTGCTTGCCTTGTTCGATTCGACAGCGCCTGAGAAGAAAGCAAGAAGGCATTCAAAGATAACTGAGACGTCAATCTTGATGACCTTTGCGAGGGATATGGGACTTGCATTGGACCGGGAAGAGATTGATTGGACCAAGTTAAGGGCATTGGATCCGGAAGAGCAGTTGATGTTTGTCCTCGACCAGGCGAAAAAAGCGGATAAAGCGCCGAAGGAATTAGAGATTTCGGATCTCCGCCGCTTCTACAATATCTTCAAAGCGAACGCCCTGGCGAGCCAGAATTATGAGCTGCGTACCAAACTGAAAAATATTACTCTGTTCAAAGCCAGCGAACAATTGGCGAATGGCGACAGGCCGAAGCCAGTAAGTGACATCGGCAAGAGGGATCCGCGGCTGGTCCGCGACTTTTATGACCTCGCCAAGCATCGAATCCGAGGATTACGAGACAGAGTACTGGAAGTGAAAATAGGCCGGCTTGTTCTCTTCAGGAGGAACGGAAATGAGGACACGCCGCAGGAAGCATTTCAGAAGTGGAGCGAGCTGGCCGTCGGCGGCGTAGAGATGAAGATGATCCCCGGCAACCACTTCACCATTGTTCGGGAACCGCACGTCAAAATTTTGGCTGAGCAGCTCATGACGACACTTGAAGAAGCCCAGAAGGACAGCACCAAAGGAGTTGACTATCAATGACCCTTCTATCATTTCTGTTACACCGATCGCGACTTACGACCGTCATCCTGATCTTATTGACCGGTTTTATGGCGGGAGCCAGTAACGCTGGTCTCCTGGCCCTCATCAACACCGTGGTGAGCAATATCCATTCGCCCAAAACGGTTCTCATATGGAGCTTTGGTGGACTCTGCCTTGTTATGTTGTTCGGAAAGCTCGTTTCACAGATCATGCTGGTTAGTCTTTCGCAAGGTGCGCTCTTCGATATACGGATGAAGTTGAGCAGGCAGATCCTCAGCTCGCCATTGCGTTTGCTGGAAGAAACCGGTAAACCGCGACTAATGGCGGCCCTGACCGAAGATATTTTCGCTATCAATAACGCCGTCGTGACGATCCCGATGCTGTGCATGCAAATAGCCACCGTAACGGGGGGACTCATCTACCTTGGCTGGCTAAACTGGGTCATATTGCTTTGGACCTTGGGTTTCATTGCCGTCGGCGCTGCCACTTATCAGCTGCCGATGATGAGAGTCTCGCGCTATCTGCGGCTCGGACGCGAACAGGGGATCGCGCTAATCAAACACTTTCGCACGATTATCGACGGGACGAAGGAACTCAAATTACATCGTCGCCGGCGCGAAGCATTTCTGACGCAGGAACTCCAGGCGTCGGCGGCTGACTATCATAGACATATTTTCATAGCAAATACGACCGCGACGGCGGCCGCTGGTTGGGGGCAACTGCTGTTCTTCATCGCTATCGGCCTCCTGATTTTCTTGGTGCCCGCCTGGAAACCGGTCGAGGTGACCACGTTGACGGGCTATGTTCTCACAATACTCTACCTAATGAATCCCTTGCAGTACATCCTGGACACTATTCCGACTCTCGGCCGCGCGCAGATCTCAATCAAGAAGATCCAGGAAATGGGCCTGTCCCTGGCCCGGTCAACGGAAGAGATCGGGACAGAGGAGATCGCCGAGCCTTCCTGGCAGAGCGTTAAGCTGTCAAACGTGACGCATTCTTACCAGGGAGAAAGAGGGGAAGACTTTGTCCTTGGACCAATCGACCTGACGTTTCACGCCGGGGAACTGATTTTTCTAACGGGGGGCAACGGCAGCGGCAAAACGACTCTTGCCAAGATTGTCATCGGTCTTTATCTCCCGCAATCGGGAAACATAATTTGGGATGGCAAACTCATCACTGACAAGATGAGAGAAAACTACCGGCAACTGTTTTCAGTCGTGTTCTCTGATTACTACCTCTTCGATAAACTTCTTGGACTCGACCGGCCGGAAATTGACATCCAGGCGCGCGAATATCTGGAACTGCTCCAACTGGACCGCAAAGTCCAGATCAAAGACGGCTTGCTTTCAACCATCGATCTGTCTCAGGGGCAGCGCAAGCGCTTAGCCCTTTTAACAGCTTATCTTGAGGATCGGCCCATCTATCTCTTTGATGAATGGGCCGCAGATCAAGACCCCATGTTCAAAGAGATCTTCTATCTACATCTCTTGCCCAGTCTCAAGGCCCGAGGCAAGACAGTAATCGTCATTAGTCACGATGATCGTTACTATGACGTCGCAGATCGAATCATCAAACTCGATTACGGCAAGATTGAGTTTGACAAGAGCCTGGACGAATCTGAGCGGGCTTCAATTGATTCTTATGTCGAAGAAAGCAAGATTCTCGAGATGGATCTAGCAACTTGAAGCTAAGAGGTAAGAATAGTGGAAGGCGACGATGAAAGGACTAGCCGGAGGGCGAACCTGGGCAGGATCGTAGCGTCCGCGCTTGCGCTCTTGGTACATCTCCCTAACAGGGCAGGTGTCCGGCGACAGAAAAGAAAGCGCCAAAAAAAGGACCTGCCAGCGCGGGAGGAACTCAACTATACTTTCCCACTGCCGCCTGGCGCATTTATTAATCTCTCGAACATCAATGGTCCGGTCTTCATTGAAACAGCAGATACCCATATTGCCGAGGTTCAGACCATACGCTCGGCACTTCAACGCCGTGATCTGGATCAGCAACCGCTTATCGTTGAGCTAACGGAGAATGGTCTCTCAATCCGCGGCGAGAGACAGCTCTTGAATTCGTCTCGACGAAATGGCGTCCGTCACCGCGTCACGGTTAAACTCCCAAGACAAGTTGAATTATCCGTGGATCGAGTGAACGGCATGCTAGACGTGAGGGAGATCGGGGGAAGCGCATTGCTCAAAAATATTAACGGTGGCGCCAATGTTAGACTGGGTCAAGCTGTCGGCTCTTTGGAGATCATCCGAGTTAACGGTGGAGTGCAGATCGCTTTAGGACAGCCTCAAGACGGAGGCATAAAGATTCATCGGATAAACGGCGTCGTCGAACTTCATTTTGTAGGCGAACCCAATGCAGAACTAGAGGTGGAGGAATTCCGCGGTGATATCAATTCTGTGATTCCACTGGTCGCTAAAGGCAGGATGGGTAATTCTCGATTACACGCACGTATGGGATCAGGTGGTCCTCTGATCTCTATTCATTGCATCAATGGTGGGGTCCGGCTCCGGCAGGACGAGCAGTCGATCTAAGCATGATCCAGAGAAAAAGATTACGCCCCAACAACGTGGATTCAAAGTTCCTACAGGTCTTTGACTGCCCAACATTTATCCATACCTTAGAAGTTTGACATATACCCTGTAGGAGAATAGAATCTCGCCGAATCGAGACTCAGCTACCTCCCTTCTCAGCTTCTTTGGAATTTTCCAGACCGGTTGAAGTCAATAGCTCACCAAAACAAGGAGGATCAAACCGAGATGAGCCTTGTTGTCATTGAACGAGCCGCTGGTGTTTCCCGCTGGTATGCTGTCCACACCAATCCCAATCAGGAGAATCGCGCCGACCGTAATTTGAAGGCTTGGCGGGTGGAGACCTTTAATCCACAGTTTCAAGCGCGCCGCTTAAATCAATTCACTGGTAAGGCGATTCATGTGACCCAATCTTTATTTCCACGGTATATCTTTGCCCGCTTTGAAAGCGATCTGCTGCACAAGATCTCCTACACCAGAGGGGTTCACTCCGTGGTCAGTTTTGGCGGCACATGCATTCCCGTCGATGATGACGTAATAGCAATTCTCAAAACGCGAGTTGGGAACAATGGGCTCATGAGAATAGGTGAGAAATTCGAATGCGGTGAGAGGGTAGTGATTCAAGAAGGTCCTCTCAGGAACCTTATTGGCATCTTCGAGCGGGAACTCAAAGGTAGTACAAGGGTGGCAATTCTTCTTTCGTGTGTGAGCTATCAAGGCCGAGTAGTAATCGACAGGGATCGGCTTGGAAAGCTAAATTAAGCGGCGGAGAAAGATGTAGAGGCGACACTGCTGCTTTGCACCCTGGTTGAGGTTAAGGCTGTCTGGTAGCGCGCATCTTAAGAGATTGCCCGGAACTAAGCCTTGAGTCGCAGCCTTTCTCATCGATCACCTCCAACTTGCCGTAAGGTTTCGCGTCGTGAGATCGGTCCTTGAGTTGAAGGAGCGCCCGCCCGAGATGATCAATCTTAGGGCAGTCTCAGACTTTGGTTGAGTGGTTGCCCCGTGTTTTTGAACTAATGATAACTAATTGAAGAGGAGTCTAAGATGAATAGAGACGAAGACGAAGACACCACTATCTACAATGTTGTGGTGAACCACGAAGAGCAATATTCGATCTGGCCCGCTGACAGGGAGAACGCTCTCGGTTGGGGTGATGCCGGCAAATCTGGAACTAAACAAGAATGCCTGGCTTACATAAAGGAAGTGTGGACTGATATGAGGCCTCTGAGCCTCCGAAAGAAGATGGAAGAGGCTGCACAGAAAGCCTAGCAAGCTGCTGAAAAATTTACGATTGGTGCCCGCTCGCGCCAGCGAATTCGCCCACTAGGCGCGGACGCGGCGCGACCCACGCTGGCGAGCCGTGACTCAAAGGCGACCTTCTCCCCCTTTTCCTAATCCGACACATGATGACGGCAAGGTCTTCAACAATGAATCCTTGGTTGAAATGCCTGCGATCAAGACCCGGTGCGGCGTTACGCCTGTTCTGCTTCCCCTATGCTGGCGGCGGCACGATGATCTATCGCACTTGGCCTGAAGGTCTGTCAAGCAATCTAGAGATCTTATGTGCTCAACTGCCAGGGCGTGAGGCCAGGCTGGGAGAGTCTCCGTATAGTCGGCTCTCCGACACAGTTGAAGCTATGGCTGACGCCATACTTCCGTACCTTGACAGACCGTTTGTTTTTTTCGGTCATAGCATGGGGGCGTTGATGGCCTTCGAGCTCGCGCTCAGGCTGCGTAGAAGTTGCGGTCTGGAGCCGGCCCACATCTTCATCTCGGGTCGTCGTGCTCCTCAACTCAGCGACCCTGAACGGTTGGGGTATGACCTTCCCGATTCGGAGTTCATTGACTGGGTTGCTCGTCTCAAGGGCCTGCCGAAGGAAGTGCTTCAGAATGCGGAGATTATGCAATTCGTCTTACCGCTTCTGCGCGCCGATTTTGCGGCCTGTGATACCTATTCTTATGTGCCGGAATTCCCATTGACCTGTTCCATTACGGCCCTCGGCGGCTTAGCGGATCAACAAATAGGGCGTGAGGATTTGGCCGCTTGGCGCGAGCAAACGAATGGACCATTTACTCTGCGCATGTTGAATGGAGATCACTTTTTCGTGAATTCTTGCCGGGCCGATTTGCTGCGAGTGATCGAAAGAGAACTGCAACCTATCTTTGACAGAGCTCAAGGATCCTCCGAGAGACGCCAACGATGAAGGCTCGCTTGGGTAGTATTCGATGATGCGCGGAGCGCAAAGAGAAACGGAAACCTTAGCCCCTGATCTGGACGGGTTCCTTAGGGATGAAATTCCCGTAGCAGCCGCTGTTAAAGAAAATGAATAAGACCGTGGTTACCCTACCAATTAGATCGCGTGACCGTAATGACTAGCAGGCACGCTGAGCATTCACTTTTCAATCCGCCGGAGGAATAGAATGGACATTGTACGCCCATCAGGGAAACGCAAACGTCTGCTGCGTCAGGCTTCGTACATCTCGCTCGGTTTGTTGGCAGTGGCTCTGGGCGCGGCAGGGGTCTCCCGTCTGAAGCCCGCCATGCCTACGGTGGACCGCTCGACGGTTTTCATAGATGCCGTCAAGCGTGGGCCGATGCTGCGGCAGGTGCGCGGACAGGGCACCCTAGTCGCAGAGGATGAACGCTGGATACCTGCTCCCGTGGCCGGCCGCGTCGAGCGCGTTCTGATCCAGCCGGGCACGCAAGTGACCTCCGAAACTGTTCTTATTGAACTGACCACTCCGGAATTGCAACAGTCCGCACAGGACGCTGATTACCAGCTCAAGGCAGCGGAGGCTGACTACAAAAACCTCAAGGTGAAGCTCGACAGTGAGCGCCTGAGCCAGGAAGCTGTGGTCGCAACCGTGCAAGCGGAGTACAAGCAAGGCAAGCTACAATTGGATACCGACGAAGAATTGGCGAAGGACGGATTGCTTCCAGAACTAAACCTGAAGCTTTCCCGAGTGAGGGCGGAGGAGGTAGCCAATCGCTACCGCATTGAGCAGCAACGTCTCGCGGCGACCCCCAAATCTGCCCTAGCCCAGTTGGAGGCACAGCAGGCCCGCGCAGCGCAATACAAAGCCCTGGTCCAGTTGAGGCATGCTCAAGTGGAATCTCTGCGGGTTCGGGCTGGAACGGCGGGCGTCTTACAACAGGTGTCCGTGGAAGTGGGCCAACAGGTAACACCTGGAGCGAACCTCGCCCGAGTGGCCGATCCGAAGAGTTTGAAGGCACAACTCAAAATTGTCGAAAGCCAAGCCAAGGATGTTCAGGTGAACCAGCTGGCCGAGATAGAGCTTGAGGGAGTGCTGCCGAAAGGCGCGCGCCCGGACCTTAGCGTCGAGGGGACCATTGAGCTCGAGCGTCTTAAGGAGGTGCTTTACGTTGGCAGGCCGTCCACGGGGCCGGATCAGAGCACCGTCGCACTCTTCAAAATAGAAGATGGCAGCCAGAGTGCGACACGAGTTCAAGTCGCTCTTGGCCGCAGCTCCGTCAACACGGTGGAAATCCTAAGCGGCCTGAAGGAGGGTGACCAGGTGATCTTATCGGATATCACTGCATGGGATGGTTTCAATCATATTCGCTTGAAATAAGGCTCGGCGTTTTTCTGAAGGAGGATAAATGGGCTCATCGACGCAAGCACTGATTTGTCTGAAGGATGTTCAGAAGGTTTTCTCGACAGACGAAGTAGAGACGCACGCTTTGTCGCACGTCAACCTCGAGGTCGAGAAGGGAGAATACATTTCGATTGCCGGGCCTTCAGGCTGTGGCAAATCTACGCTACTTTCTATTCTTGGTCTCTTAGATTCGCCAACCGGCGGCGACTATTTCCTCGATGGCAAGTCGGTTGGACAACTCTCTTTTGCCGAGCGTGCGCACGTGCGCAACCGGTCCGTCGGCTTTATTTTTCAGAGCTTCAACCTGATCTCAGACCTTACAGTATTCGACAACGTGGAATTGCCCTTAACGTACGGCGACACGCGCGCGGGGGAGCGCAAACAGCGCGTCAACGAAGCGTTGGAAAGAGTTGGGATGGCGCACCGAGCGAAGCATCTGCCAAGCCAACTTTCCGGAGGCGAACAACAGCGCGTGGCGGCGGCTCGGGCAGTGGCCGGTCAACCCTTAATCTTGCTAGCCGATGAGCCGACGGGAAATCTCGACTCTGCAAATGGAGAGACAGTTATGGAGCTGTTGGGTGACTTGCATCGGCGGGGGGCGACTATTTGCGTGGTTACACATGACCCACGTTATGCGGGCTATGCGGATCGCATCGTTCAGCTGTTCGATGGTCGGGTAGTGCAGGAAATCGCCGAAGAGAAAATCCTGGAGATGGTCTAATGGAGAAATTATTACAAGACCTGCGCTTCGGTCTCCGGCTATTGTTCAAGAATCCAGCCGTCACGGCTGTGGTTGTCCTCTCATTGGGGCTGGGAATCGGCGTCAATGCGACCATCTTTAGCCTCTTTAACGCGGTTCTACTCAGACCGCTGCCGCGCGTCGAGCAGCCGGATCGCATGGTGGAACTCTATACGAGTTATCAGAATGGGCTGCGTTATGGCTCCGTCTCTTATCCAGACTATCTGGATATGCGGGATCGTAATCAGGTTTTCTCCAGCCTCCTGGCCCAGAGGTTGATCCTAACAAGCCTGAATAATAGCGGACAGAATGAAATTATTCCGGCTGCGATTGTAAGTGGTAATTATTTTTCGCTTCTGGGCGTCACTGCCGCTCAGGGGCGAACCTTCGTACCCGAAGAAGATCAATCACCTGGCGCACATTCAGTTGCCGTCATTAGCTACCGTCTCTGGCAGCGCCGTTTTGGAGCAGACCCTAATCTGCCAGGCAAGACGATCTCCCTAAATAATCGTAACTTTACAATCGTTGGCGTTGCTCCAGAGGGATTTGTCGGTGCGAACATTGGTCTGGCTCCTGATATCTGGATTCCGCTGATGATGCAAGCCGACCTGTATCCGGGACGACCTGATCGCCTAAAAGAACGGGGAACCCGCTGGCTGGATGTGATCGGCCGTCTCAAGCCTGGAGTGAGTTTGGAACAAGCCCGGGCCGCCATGAATCCATTAGTAGCTCAGCTGTCACAGGAAAACCCCGCCACAAATAAAGGAACCAGCCTGACCATTGTTCGCTCGGGCCATGGGGCGGTCGGTATTCAGAGCACGCTCACGCCCGTCTTGACACTTCTCTTGGCGGTAGTGATTCTGGTTCTCCTGATCGCTTGTTTCAACATCGCCAATCTCCTTATTGCGCGCGCCACTGCACGCCGAAGGGAAATCGGGATTCGCTTGGCGATGGGGGCCACGCGAGGGAGAATTATCCGACAATTGCTGACCGAGAGCGTCCTACTCTCGGTTCTGGGAGGTATGCTCGGCCTTCTCCTGGCGTATTGGACCTCTAATCTACTTCTAGCGTTCAAGCCGCCCACCTCTTTGCCACTCTTCCTGGACTTGCATCTTGATGGACGGGTTCTGACCTTCACTGCCTTGATCTCGGTCGTCACGGGACTCGTGTTCGGTCTAGCTCCTGCTATCCAAACTTCAAGCCCGGCCTTGCTTCCGGCATTAAAGGATCAGTCCTCTTCGCCAGGCTATCGCAAATCTCGCCTGCGCAATATTTTGGTCATCGCCCAGGTCGCTATCTCTTTGGTATTGCTTATTGCCGCGGGTCTCTTCATTAGAAGCCTGCAAAGCGCGCATTCGGTCAATCCGGGCTTTCGGGCGCACAACCTGCTCATCGCTTCGATGGATGTAAGCCTGGCGAGATATGACGAGAGCAAGGGAGCTAGGTTTTACGAGCAGTTGATCCAGCACGTTGAACTTCTACCAGGCGTCCAGTCTGTGACGCTCGGGAAATTGGTCCCGCTGGAACTGGGAGCTAATCAGCAGATCGGCGTCGCGATCGAAGGATACGAAACGCCGCAGAATGAAAACCTATCGTTGGACTACAACGTGGTTTCGCAGAACTATTTTCGAACTCTGGATATTCCTCTTATGAAGGGTCGAGAATTCAGCGGGCAGGACAAGATTGGAACGCCGGGAGTAGTCATAGTAAACCAGACGATGGCCCAAAAATTTTGGCCCAAGCAAGACCCACTCGGCAAGCGTCTGAGTATTACGGGGCGAAAGGGTACATATCTGGAAGTCATTGGAGTAGTAAAAGACTCTAAGTATTACAGTCTGAGGGAAGACCCACGCGCCTTCATGTACTTGCCCTTCTGGCAGGCTTACAAGCCCGGAATGACCCTACATGTCAGCACCGCCACTGATCCGGAAGGCTTGCTTGGAAGTGTGCGGCACGAAATTCAGTCGTTGGATCGAGATGTGCCAGTTTACAACGTCATGACAATGACCGATCACCTGGATGCGGCGTTAATCGAGCTCCGTTTGGCGGCTGTGCTCCTTGGTCTATTCGGCCTTCTCGCACTAATCCTGGCGGCCGTCGGGCTTTACGGTGTCATGGCTTACTCTGTTAGCCGCCGAAAGCGGGAGATCGGTATTCGCATGGCTGTCGGCGCTCAGCGAGGCGACGTACTCAGACTGATCGTTAAGCAGGGAATGTTCTTGACCATGATCGGCTTGTTGATTGGGTTGGGCGTCTCCTTCGCTCTGACACGTACTCTCTCAACGCTCTTGTATGGGATTAAAGCCGTGGACCTACCGACCTTTATAGTTGTCTCATTGCTGTTAGTGGGAGTCTCCCTGATTGCCAGCCTCATCCCTGCACAAAAAGCGATAAGAATCGATCCAATGCTGGCATTGAGGCACGAATAGGAGTCTTGAGGAGTTGGTCCTCAAGCGTGACCGCCGCGTGAAGTCTCGTATTGCCAAAACCAGCCGAACAAACCTGCAAATCGCCCGAACAATTTAGAAGCAAGAGGGGGTCTTATGCCGAGTATCTCTAAGTCCATTATCGTGGTGCTGGGAGCCTGGGCTCTCACGATTACACTAGCGCCTGTTAATGCGCAGACTCTCACAGGGAGTAATATTACACGGCCGGGTTTCACACCCACGCCTTCGCCAACGCCGAACGGGTCACCCACGCCGGTCATCACAACGACAAAAACAGCGCCGCAAACCGACTCAGAGAAAAAAGCTGGGAACTCTAAACTGTCCTCGCTGAAAGACTCGCGTTCATTACCACCCTTGCCCTCTATGGAACGTACAGGCGTCGCAAGCGAAGGGACCCTTCCGCTGTCGCTGAATGAAGCTATTCGCCTCGCCCTGGCAAATAACAACGACATTGAGATCGCAAAAGATGACGTACGCTTTGCCGAAGCCACGTTACGCGCCCTGGGAGGCGTCTACGATCCCCTTTTCTCATTTGCCCCACAAATTAGCCATCGCGTTACGCCTTCGGCCAGTGCTCTTAGCGGCGCAAATCTATCTGGTACATTGACCACAAACGATTATGATTTCAACCAATCTGTAACAAAGCTATTTACCAAGGGAGGCGGTCAGTATCAGATTTTTTTCAACAATGCACGCGAAACGTCAAATTCAACCAATGCTCAACTCAGCCCGTTTTACGCATCGAGCCTGGGCATTCAGTTTACTCAACCGTTGCTGCGCAATCGCTCGATTGATTTCAACCGGCGCAGCATAAGAGTCCAGCGCAAAATACTCGCGCAATCAGACGCCGACTTTCGTCGGTTCGCGACGAACGTGATTTACTCTGTGCAGCACGCCTACTGGGAGTTGGCCTATGCTTTGCATGACGAGCAGAATCGCCTTGCCAATCTGAATCAGGCGCGGGATCTTTTCCGGCAGACTGAGGAACGCATTTCCGCCGGGGCCGTTGCGCCTCTTTCCCGAGCTGAAGTCGCTACCGAACTGTCTAACCGCGAAGCGGAACTCCTGGCGTCCTCGCAAAGCGTGACGATTGCGGAGAATAATCTCAAAGAATTAATCCTGCGCGACCCGCAAAAGCCCGAGTGGTTCGTGAGGTTGATTCCGATCGAACAGCCAACGTTCGATGAGGGGCCTATGGTCTTAAAGGATTCCCTTGCAGAGGCTCGCACGAGTCGTCCTGATCTCTACAGGCTTCGTTTGCAGAAAGAGATCGCGGACATTGATGTTCAGTACTTCAAGAATCAGACCCGGGCACGGATTGACATCCAAGCTACGATCGCAAGCACCGGACTGGCCGGGTCACTTAACATACCGAGCGAGAGCCTGAAGAGTTCGGCCTTCCTTAGCGCGACGGCTCTCGGGCAAATTCCTCAGAACGTTAGCGACTTACAAGAGAGTCCCGCGGCAGTTCTTTTGGACCAGATCAATAAGGGAAGAATAACACAGCAGTTTGCTTCAATATCTGCGCCTATGGCCACGTCGCAGACACTTCAGGTGCCGGATCATTTCATAGGAGGATACGGACAGGCGTTGCAAAACCTTTTCAGCTTTAATACCCGCACTATCGTGGTTGGCCTGACAATTGAGATACCTTACCACAATACCAAGGCGCGAGCCGAACTAGCAGGCGCACGCATCCTTCGTGAGCAGCTGGACTCTAGGATTCATGCCCGCGAGCAAGCGATTGAGGTGGAAGTACGCGACGCAACACAAACAGTTGAAACAGCTCGTCGGCGTATCATGGCGGCGCGGGCTTTGCGTCAAAACGCTGAGCTGCAACTGGAAGGTGAGCAACGCTTGTACGAGTTTGCGCATTCCACTACCTTCCTGCTCTTTCAGCGTGAAAACCAACTGGCGGCTGCTCGTACTCTCGAACTGCGCGCGGAGACAGACTGGAATAATGCTGTGGCCGACTTGCAGCGCGCTACCTCGACCACGCTACAGGTCAATAATGTAACTGTGATAGCGAAAGGCCCTTGAGAAACTAAACCGATGGCTGCAGTGATGAGCGTCGGACCTTAGTTCTAGTTTATTATCGCTGACGGACGAAACAGGGTAGCGTAATAGTTCCGTGGTAATTCACGACCTTCGTCGTCAAGGCCAACGAGCTTGACCGCGAAACACCCATACACGAAGCGGAATACCGGATCCTGTGTACGACACGGGCCTATTAAATTGTTATGCATGAAATGAAAATAATCGTGATCACTCTTTGCTGCCTGCTTGTTGTGTGGTCGCCGATACGCCCCGTAGCCGTTGAGTTTGAGCCGGATTCACTTTCTCTCAAAACTCGACTGCAAGTTTTCGAAAAGGTTTGGACGACCATAAATGAGGGTTATTACGATCCGAACTTCAACGGAGTGAACTGGTCAGAAGTACATGAGCGTTATCGCCCTCGCGTTGAGGGGACAAAGAGCGACGAGGAGTTTTTATGCAATCATCAGGCAGATGCTCTTGGAATTGCATGATCTTCATACCAGCTTCGTGGCGCCTGGCGAGCTACCGCGGAGCAGCGGGATTTCGGTTTTTGAGGTCGAGGACAAAATCGTTGTTGTGGAGGTCGAACCGGATTCAGATGCAACGCGCGCGGGGGTGAAGGCGGGAATGATCGTCCGTACCCTCGATGGTCAACCGATTGACGAGCGCTTGGCTGAACTGAGCCTGGAACTCGGTCACTGGACCAATAAGCAAGCCTACCGTTTTTACCAGTCTCGCGCAGTGCTCAGAGGTCCGGCGAACACTACTTTCAAGCTGGGCCTAGAACGCGCCGATGGAACTCGATTTGAAGTTGTTTTCACGCGTCGCGCGGTCGCCAGTCCAGAAGCAAAACTCATCTCCTACCGCTTGCCGTCAGGCTTCACTTATTTGAAGGTCAATCACGCACTCTTTTCTCCGGTGGATGATCAGTTCGACCGTGAATTCCAAAACCTCAAAGATTCCCCCGGCTTGATCATTGACTTGCGCGGAATCAGCGGAGGCGATATTAAGAACGTTGGATTGAAGATCGCTGACCATTTTTTCGCCAGCAAGGTATCTTTTGGAAGATTTACCAATCGGTCCGGTGGGACCCCGCTGCACCGTAGCCTCAGTGCAGGGAGTATCGGCCAATTGTACCGGCCGCCAGTTGTGATTTTGATTGACGAAGCCACCCGCAGTGCTGGGGAAGTCTTTGCAAAAGGGTTTCAGGAGAATGGTCGCGCCAAAATCATTGGGCGTCAGAGTTGCGGGTGTGTGCTGGACCGAGACACCAAGAACCTTACAGGCGGGGCTGTACTGTATTACAGCCATCTTGGATTCATTTCGAGCAAGGGCCAAATACTCGAGGGTTCGGGCGTGATGCCAGACAAGACAGTCCCGCTAACAATAAATGCTCTACGGCTGGGACACGATGCTATCTTAGAAGAGGCAGAGAACACGCTGAAGGCGCAGCAATCATCTTCCCGATGAACATACGCGGCCTACGGGAGGATATCGTCAAATCGAACTGCTAGGGAATGACAATGACCGCGACTGATTAGACCAACCCCTGTTTACTCGCTGTATCCACGATCCCACCCTGCAAGCTTCTGCTCCGCCCTGTCGACCCCCCGGAAGAGTTAATTTGTTGACGAATGCATTGAAAAGAGCTGCTCTTACTTATGGAACTGCGCGAACATCCACCGCTTAGCCGCGAAGATGTACATGTCTGGACAGCGAACCTGGATCAGGCTAAGTCGGTAGCGCAATCGTTTCTCAGCATCTTAGCTCCCGACGAGTTGATTAGAGCAAAGAAGTACTCCTTCGCGGAACATCGTGAGCGCTTCGTCATCGCTCGTGGCGTGCTCAGGAAATTACTGGGCCGCTATGCCGGCGTAGGGCCTGAGCAGTTGCGCTTCTGCTATGGACCACAAGGGAAACCGGTTTTGGCCCAACGAGGAAGCGACCAACTATGCTTTAGCGTCTCGCATTCTCACAGGCTGGCAATCTACGCGGTAACCCTAAACCGGCAAATCGGAGTCGATGTTGAATACCTGCGTGAAGACTTGGCCAGTATGGAGATGGCGGAGCGGTTCTTTGCCACGAGGGAGTCTGAAACGATTGCTGCTCTTCCCGCCGAGTTGCGCACCGTGGGTTTCTTTAATTGCTGGACGCGCAAGGAAGCGTACATTAAAGCCCAAGGTAGCGGTCTTTCGCTTCCTCTCGATCAGTTTGAAGTCTCGCTCGCCCCGGGAGAGCCGGCCACGATATTGTGGCTCGAAGACGAATTGGAACAGTCGCGTAATTGGACTCTCAAGGAGTTGGCGCTCTTTCAGGGTTACATTGGTGCCGTGGCCGTCGGGGGCGCTGGCTGGCAACTGACTTGTTGGGATTGGACCGATTTTAAGTAGCCAACGCGTGCGCGCTCGCGTTTCAGACTCTCAAACGCAAGCTGGTCGAATGGTTTGTGCCGAGGCATGGGAGTCAAACCGCACCAGAATTATTTCTAACGGATTTTGTCCCGTGAAACCGAGATCACTTAGCCTCACCAAACTGATACGAGCCAGTACTCTAGCTGCCTAGCGGTCGTCAAAGTATCGCTTCGGCTGACTTGGTATTAGCACGTCCCGCCACCATCTTAACCCACCTTCAACTCCGAGTCTTCCAGAAATTTCACAAGCTGGTGCTCCGCAATTAGCAGTTTGAGTTCAATCAAACTACAGTCTTTTTTTGCGCTCTCTCTTCCCAAGTAAAGCTGTCTGATTCCGCTGGCTTAGTTAAGGGGCGAACCTCGAAAGAGTTACTCTTGCATTAACCGAACTTGCGTCGGATATTTAACTACTTGGCAGGATGCTCGCATGAAGCTGTAAGAGAACACCAATAACATTCCTGTTGGTTCAATCATTTCGTTCGATTTAGTTTCGTGGATCGATTGCTACTTCAAAACTTGCTCGGTGCATTACCACTGACCCTCTCCCATTTTCAGCGCCAGCCTAAATTAGAAAAATTCGGGTCTTGGAGGTGTCTGTCGAGCACCTGGTTCGGGGTCAGGCCGCGCAGCGCGCTGTGCGGCCTGAAGCCGTTGTAATCGTCCTTGAACGCTTCGATCTTTTCCTTCGCATCGTCGAGCGAGAGGAACCAATTCACGTTCAAACACTCGTCGCGAAAGCTGCCGTTGAATGATTCGATTAAGAGTGTCGCCCTTATTACTGAGCCAAGCGGGCTCCGATTAAGTAAGTGCAGTGTACCCAACAAATCTTTTTCTCGTAAAGTTTACTTTCGCGACCAAAGGGGTAGCGAGTTGGTCACGGCGCTTGGTTCTTGGCTATCATGGCGAGCATGGCAAATCGAATTAATATTCTGTTGCAAACAACCATTCCGGCGATCGCGGACGATTGGAACATCGATCGGTTTTCATTGCTGCGTGATCATCTTGCTTCG
>QHXI01000148.1 GCA_003222895.1 Acidobacteriota bacterium
GCCAGGCGATCGCTGCTCCTGTCGCTCGTGTAAGACGAAGCAGTCGACTCGCGATGACATCCAGTGCCGCTTCAGCATTGAGGTTCGCAGCTGCGATCTCCTCGCGGAGACCCGCGATATCGCTGCCAGAGCGCGGAAGCTGAAGCATTGCCGCAATGGTCCGATCGTCGGCAGAGTCGGCAGCCGGCATCGAGGGTGGCAATTCCTCGCTCTTAAGCCAGCGTTTCAGCACCGCGGTTGAATCCGGCTTGATACGAGTGAAGCGCACGCCCATTCGGCCGGAGAGATCGCACCATGCGACCACCCCAGCCGCGTCGATTACTGAATTGGCGTCGGGAAATTGAAAGGTGAAAAACGTAGCCGTGCCGAGCTCAAGACGCGAACTGCCGGAGACTCCGAGGCCGCCCTCGCCGAGATCGTTCAACCAAACTTCCTTGCCGGGCAGCAGCTCGATGGGCAGCGGCATGGACACTTTCTTGCGGAGGAAGAGGCGTTGCTCGGACATGACCGGCTGCCCGGAGACGAGAGGGGGGTGCGGGGAAGAACTCAATCAGCTCCTCGTCCTGCGATCTTATGGAAACTGCTTAGCTGAGGCCCACGCACTTGGCGAGGGCGACGGAGTCGTCGCCGGACGCGCTACCGGCGTTGGGTATCCCTGAGTTTCACGAGCGATCGGCGTTGCCGGAACAGCAACCGGGCGCGGAGCGTCAGTGGCATCATCAAGCAGCTTAGCAGCGAGGCGCAGTGCTTCCACTTCGTTCTGTACGCGTTCGATGTCCTTCTCCAGCCGCTCAATCTCGGTTTCTCTTTGGCGAATCAGTTCGTAGATATCCCTCACTTGGGAATCGCTCCTCTTATACGCAACGTTGGACTACTCCGAATAATCCATCAGATTCGTTTCGGAGTAAAGAGAGAAGTGAAGCTGTCCGTTATAATTCGCGCGCCAACATGAAAAACTTCTTCCGCATTGCTGCTCTCTCGCTTCTCGTATCGCCGTTGTTGTGCTCATGGTCCGCTGCTCAGCAGACCGCGAATGCTAATCAAAAAGTCACTGTGGTTCGCGCCTCGCATATGCTCGACGTGAAGACCGGACGGATGATCGACAGTCCCGTTGTCGTGATCACCGGCGACAAGATCACCAGCATTTCCGGTCCCGCGCCTGCGGGTGCAACCATGATCGACCTGCCGGGAACGACACTCGTGCCCGGACTGATCGACGCACATACGCATATCATCGGCAAGGGCACCAACTTCGGCTATCAAGAACTAGGAGAATCGGTGCCCGCCGCGACGCTGTGGGGCGCGCGCAATGCTCGCGTCACCCTCGAAGCCGGATTCACCACCGTCCGCAACGTGGGAGCCAGCGGATATGCTGATGTCGCCCTGCGCGATGCGATCAACGAAGGCCTTGTGCCTGGACCACGCATGCTGGTCAGCGGTCCGCCGCTCGGCATCACCGGCGGTCACTGCGACGACAACCTGCTGCCGTTCTCTTATCACGCAACCGCGGAAGGCGTGGCGGATGGAATTGAGAATGTCCAACATAGGACGCGCGAGGTCATCAAGTATGGCGCCGATGTGGTGAAGATTTGCGCGACCGGCGGAGTCCTATCGAAAGGCGACGATCCGCAGGCCTCACAGTTCACGCTGGAGGAAATGAGGGCGATCGTTGCCGACGCGCATCGTCTCGGACGTAAAGTGGCTGCTCACGCTCATGGAGCACAGGGAATCCTGTGGGCGACCGAGGCGGGAGTCGATTCCATCGAACACGGCTCTTACATCGACGATGCCGGAATCAATGCCATGAAGCAACACGGCACATATCTGGTGCCAACCATGTATCTGCAAACCTGGATGCTGGAAAATGCTCAAGCCATCGGCCTGCCGCCAATGTATGCCGGCAAGATGCGCCAGATCATTGGAATCGCCCGCAAGAATATCCAGCATGCCTTCGCCAGCGGGGTGAAGGTCGCCTTCGGTACCGACGCAGCCGTGTATCCACACGGCCTGAACGCTCACGAGTTCAACGTGTACGTGCAGATGGGAATGACGCCGATTCAAGCGATCCAGACAGCAACCGTGAATGCCGCCGATCTGCTTGGTTGGTTGGACCGAATTGGAACCATTGAACCAGGCAAGTTCGCCGACGTCATAGCCGTAAGCTCGGATCCGACAAGGGACGTGACCACGCTGGAACGTCCGGTGTTCGTGATGAAGGGCGGCGTGGTGTATCGGAACGAGCACTAGCCCGGTCATTCCGAGCTTTCTTATGCGCAGATCACCGCTCCGCTCGATTCACCGGACGTAAGTTCTCGATTTCGGCAACGGGGGTCCTGCGAGATTTTGTGCTGTCGATTCGCGAGCTGAACGCTATTTGAACGCAGCCATTTCGTCTGCGGAAGGTCCGTACACTCCGGGAAAGACGACGTCGTTCAATCGCAGATACACTGTGAGTTGCGCGCGATGATGCACTTGGTGACAGATGGTCGTCTGCAATAGCTGA
>QHXI01000074.1:0-3354 GCA_003222895.1 Acidobacteriota bacterium
CAGTCGCCGTTGGCGGAATTCGCACGAGTTCGTGAGCGATTTCTCCTTTATTAATGGATTGAGGTGTAGTAGAGCCGACAGTTAAGAAATCGCTGAACATCTTGAGCAGGGCCGCGAGGTCCCTAAAGAAATACATGAAGTAAAAAAAAGGTGAGGAGAGCTCATTGGTAGCAAAGCAAATTGAGCGAGAGCGCGTGAGTACGCCGGGTAAGGCATGGGGCATCGGCGTGGCGGCTTGGGCCGTGCCCGGACTTGGTCATCTGTTACAGAAAAAATGGGGCCGCGGGTTGTTGCTCGGCGGGGCGGTTTGGGTAATGTTCGTCTTAGGCTTGATATTGGGCGGACATCTATTTCGCCTCAGCGGAACGGACCAGGGACTTTCAGCGCTACTTCAACTCCTTCCGATGAGCGCGAACTTCGGCGCCGGGTTGTTGTATATCGTCTGTTGGTTAACGAACAGCGGGTTTGCCGAGAACGCCCAACGGGTGACATATGAGTATGGCAACACCTTTCTGCTGGTTGCAGGGCTATTAAACTACCTCGCGATGCTTGACGCTTTTGACATAGCCGCCAGGAGGAAGCAATGAGGCACGTGCTTTGGATGGTTGTCTTTGCCGGGCTCACCGCGGTTGTGTTTGGGGTCGTCGCGAAAGGCACCGATCGGCATCGGTTAATTTACGGATTGAAGGTCTTTGGGGAATTCCTCGGGGTCGCCTTTATCCTCGGGTGGATTTTGTACTTCCTGCCATATCGCTAAAGGTCATGCGAGCGGTAACCACAGATGCGATCGTGCTTCGCGCTTACAATTTGGCGGAAGCAGATCGCATCGTCGTGTTTTTGACGCGTGGCGCAGGTCTGGTTCGCGCGGTGGCGAAGGGCGCGCGGCGAATGAAGAGTCGCTTCGGGGCTGCGCTCGAGCCGTTTACCGTTATCAAGCTCACGTATCGCGAGAAGGAAAATCGCGAACTGGTGACGATCTCGAATGCTGAGATCTTGAAATCGAATTTCGATCTCGCTGCGCAGGTGGAAGCCGGTGAAGTGCTGGCTTACATGGCCGAGCTAATCGGAGAATTTGCGCCGCCTCATGAAGCAGACGAAAAGATGTTTCGCATGTTGAGCGCATGTGTTGAAGCTCTAGCTACGGACGCGGATTACTCGCGAACGGTGATGCGTTATTTCGAGGTTTGGGTTTTGCGGCTCGCCGGTTTGTTTCCGGATTTGCGTTCGTGCAGCGAGTGCGGCGTTGAGCTGGGCGAATCAGACGAGGCGATCGCCGATATCGAATTACGTCCGTATTGTCGCGATTGTCGTCGCCACGGGAGTTCAGTAATTTCGCTGTCAGTGATGCGAACGCTGCATGCTACCTATCGTCTATCGCCGCTGAAATTCGCGGAGTTGCATCGGCTGTCTGAATCAGACGATTCAGAGCTTGGCGAGATCACGCATCGTCTGATCACTCGGGCAATCGATCGGCGTCCGCGCACGCTGGTCGCGACGACCCGCTAACTTCCCTATGGCCAAGCGAAAATTAATCGAGCGCTACGTCTTAAAGACGATCCTGCCGTACGGCCTCGCGGCGCTGATTCTCGTTACCGCCATTCTTTTCGTTCAGCAAACCGGACGCTATTTCGAAACAGTCTTTCACGGCGTGATGCCGGCGGGTTTCATTTACGGGCTGTCGTTGGCACTGTTGCCAACAGTCCTGGTGTTCACCATACCGATGGCTGTTTTGTGTGGGACGATCATCGGTCTCGGCCGCATGAGCAGCGACAGCGAGCTGGTGGCGATGAGCGCTGCCGGCGTTAGCACCTGGCGGACGCTCTGGCCGGCGCTGGCGGTGGGAGTGCTGGCCACCTTAGCAACATCGTACTTGAACTTGCAGGAAGTGCCGCGGTCACAACGTCAGTTGCGCTCGGTCGCGCTGCGCAGTGCACTCTATAAACTCGATTCACCGGTTGAGCCACGCACGTTCACGACTGATTTTCCCGGAAAAGTTATTTACGTCCGCGACGGCAATAAGACGAGTGGCGAATGGGGCCGCGTATTCATTCAAACGCAAGAGGCAGATCAATCAACGAACCTGATCACTGCGCGCGCCGGGCGCATCGATTCATCTGCGGATCAATCGGAACTCGTCTTGCAGGATGCCATGAAGACGACCGTGCCTGCGCCAAACGCAAAGGATCAATCATACGTAGTTGAGCGACTTGACCTGTTGCGAGTCGCATTCAATACGGGTCGCAAGAGCATTCTGGACAAGCTGCAAAGGCCCGAACCAAATGCTGACGAGATGAATGTTCGCGATCTGCGCGCGTATGTTGCGCAAAGTACCGGCGTCGAACATCGAGAAGCGTCGATGGTTCTTAATAAACGGCTGTCGCTGTCGCTAACGCCTTTTGTCTTTTCACTGTTTGGCTCTGCGTTGGCGCTGCGCATGCGCCGCGGGGGACGCGGGTTCGGCGTGTTGGTCTCGCTCGCGATCATGCTCTTGTATTATTTGTTGACCATCGCCGGGGATCAGGCTGGGCGCGCCGGAACTGTCCCCCCTGTTATTGGCGCCTGGTTCTCGACGGCACTGATTTTGACGATAGGGATTCTGATCCTCGTTTTCCGGCAGAGAGAAATCCGACTTTGGTCGCGACCGAAAAGCACTGCCCCCGTTTCGATCGAAGAGGTAAACGAAGAGAAAATATTCCCGACTCGACATTTCAGCCCGCGTCTTTGGATCGCGAGTTTTCCGACGCTGCTCGACCTCGGCATCGTGCGAACGATGGTCCTCAGCTTTATCGTTGGCTTCGTCGCGCTGGTTTTGATCTTTGACGTATTCACTACGTTCGAGTTGTGGCGATTCATCTCCAGCAACGGCGCGGGCGTAAAACTTGTCGCTGAGTACCTTTTCTATTTGCTGCCGCTGGTTAGCGTCGAACTCTTTCCGGGGAGCGTGCTAGTCGCCGCGCTTATGACGTACGCATTGATAGCCAGGAGAAGGGAAGCCGTGGCGTGGTGGGCCAGCGGTCAAAGCGTATATCGATTGATGCTGCCGGGAATCATCTTCGCAATTGCGGTTGCGACCGGCGCCTGGTTCATTCAGGAGCGCGTCATGCCGCGAGCGAACATAATTCAGGACAGTTTGCGCGCGCGCATTCGTGGAAACATCGCTCAACTCGCCGCCGGAACTGAGCGGCGTTGGCTCGTGAGCACCGACGGCAGCCGGATCTATTCATACGATTTCGACGATGCGCGGCAACTTCTGCTGAAGCCGACGATCTATGAATTCGATTCGGAGCAGATCCAGTTGAAGCGAGTAAGCAAAGGGGAGGAAGGCAAGTGGCTGCTCTCGAAAGAGTTCGAGAT
>QHXI01000074.1:3428-44739 GCA_003222895.1 Acidobacteriota bacterium
ACTATGTGCGCGCTTTGAAGGCCAGAGGCGCTGAGACGGCCACGCTCGCGGTGGCCCTGCAGCGGAAATATGCGGCGCCGTTTAGCGTGATCGTGATGGCCCTGATCGGAATGCCGCTGGCAGTTTCGTTCGGCAGAAAGAGCACCGTCGTGGCTTTGTGCGCAGCCGTAGTCGTCAGCCTCGCCTTCTGGCTGGTATCGGCCGGCTTCCAACAGTTGGGCGAACATTCTCTGCTACCGCCGGAACCCGCCGTATGGACGCCCATCGTGATCTTCGCGTGCGGCGGGCTTTATTTCATTTCGCGCGTGCGAACCTGAGTCTTTCCTGATCCCCACAGACTGGCTCGGGCATTCTTTTGAACTTAGACCATTTCACTGTCGTAGTGTCACGCAGGAGGTCAAGCTGATGTACTGTTCATCTTGCGGAGTCGCCGTTGCGCAGGGACTGACTTACTGCAACTACTGCGGCGCCAAATTGAATCGAGACAGCGGAGACAAAACACCTGACATCCGACCGGGCGGCCTGGTAAGCATGATGGTTGCAACCTTTGTCATGGGTCTGTTCGCAATCAGCGTTTTGATGAGCGTGATGAAGGCTATACTTCATTTCGAATACGGCCCGATCATGGGCCTCACCGTGTTAAGTTTTCTGATCATGCTGATGCTCGAAGGCGTATTCATTCGTCTGCTGTTTCGAATCCTGCAGAAAAACGAAAACTCTGGCAACACCTTCCCGAATGATGGAGCGACGAGGAACGAGTTGGGGGCACAATCTCGGCTGCCGATTGAATCCATCACGAGCGTCACTGAACATACCACCCGCGCGTTTGATCCGGTTTTCAATGACAGAAAATAAGGTAAGCGTTGCGCGCGCATCAAAGTCAATGCGAGAGTAAATGCGCGGGCGCTGGATGGTGACGTAAGCGAATCTAATTCGCCATCCGCAGCGCGCGAGCGTGGTTACGCAAACACTCACCTGCATCGCCCAAGGCTTTTTCTTACCGTTCCTCATCTCCTGTGATAAGTTATGGCGATTGGTTTTTAAGGTAGGGGCGAATGCTCGATGACCGCCGGAGTTCCCGGGCGATTCATTGGTATGCCGCTTCGCAATACGCAACCCCAGGACACGGATCGTTGAGAGTCTATTAGGGACCGTAGCCGGCCCTTGATCGCATTGCTGTTCTTGTCGATGACGGCCGGCGATCTTACCGGGCTGCACGTCTCAAACCGAGGTCAATTCCTAAATGAAAACAAATTATCGCGTCTGGTTGATCGTTGCTGTGTTCGGAATCACGCTGTTTATGACACCGGTTAACGCTCAAGGTCCAATCTATGCAATAGGCGATCGCATCGAGGTCAGTATGCCTGCTGGCGACGACCTCTTTACCGGTCTCCGCTGGCGCAACATCGGCCCGTTTCACGGTGGGCGCATCGCGGCCGTCACCGGCGCGATCGGGCAGCCGGGGGTGTTCTACATCGGAGCGCCGGCAGGCGGCATTTGGAAAACGACTAGTGCCGGCGTGACATGGTTCCCGATCTTCGATCAGTTCACAAACGTCGACAGCATCGGCGCGATACAGGTGGCGCCGTCCGACGCAAACATTGTGTATGCCGGGACTGGCGATTCCGTGGGAGGCTCGCTCGGCGACGGCATGTACAAATCGATCGATGCCGGCAAGACGTGGACGCACATCGGCCTCGAGGACACGGTCAAGATCAACCGGATCGCGATCGACCCGAAGGATCCGGATGTCGTGCTTGTGTCGACGCAGGGCGACGCGCAGCGCAGCGGCCAGGGCGTCTTTCGAAGCACCGACGGCGGCAAGACGTGGACGAACGTGCTTAAGCCGGAGCACGCGAACGGCACGCGCGATCTTGAATACGCGTTCGACGCGCCGCATGTGATGTTCGCGACTTCGCAGAGCCTTGGCGCCTTTGGCGGCGGGGGTTTCGGTGGCCCGCCGGTGTCCCAAGGTCCGAACGGCACAGCGCTCTACAAATCGACCGATGCCGGCAAGACGTGGAAGAAGGTGGACACGCTGCCGCAGTACACAGGACGTATCAGCGTCGCGATAGCGATGCACACGAAGGGTCAGCGGGTCTACGTCGTTGGCGGTCCGCTCCAGGGCGGCTCGGGTTTGTATCGCTCTGACGATCAAGGCGCGACGTGGCAGCACATGGCAGGCAACGACACGCGCGTGGCCAATGGCCAGGGCACTTTCAGCTCAGGTGTGTGGGTTGACTCACAGAATCCGGACATTCTCTACACAGTCAGCACCACCGTGTATCGATCGACCGACGGCGGCAAAACATTCAGTGCGTTCAAGGGCGCGCCCGGCGGTGAGGACCCGCACGAGATCTGGATCGACCCGACCAACGGCCAGCGGATGTTGTTCGGCTTCGATCAGGGCCCGGCGGTCACGCTCGATGGCGGACAGACATGGAGCGGCTATTACCAGATACCGGTCGCGCAGGTCTACCACATCGCCACCGATTCCCGGTACCCGTATTGGGTGATGGGGTCTCAGCAGGACACGGGCGCGATCATGACGCGCAGCCGTAGCGACTTCGGTCAGATAACTAACCTTGATTGGTATCCGTTGCAGTCGTCCGAGTTCGGAACTGTCGTACCGGATCCGCTCAAGCCCACGACTGTGTACGGTGTGGGCTATGGCGCCGGACAAGGCAACGGGATGATCAAGATCGATATCGCGACCGGCCAGTGGGGCAACGTCGCGCCGAATTTTGGAACGGATGCGAACCTGTATACCGCGGGCCGCGATTTCTGGAAACGGTTCGACACCGCGTTCGATCCAAAGGCGCTCTACGTCGGCTACAACTGCATTCTCGTAACGCGAGACGGCGCACAGACGTGGAAGGCATTCAGTCCCGATCTCACAACACCGAAAGGCCAGCCGATGGTGCCGTGCGGCGTCGCGCCCGCGGCAGCGGGAGCGCCGCGACCGGCAGCTCCGGCTCCGACGCCGGGGGCTCCGACTCCGACTCCGGCGGCTCTGGCCGGCGGGCGCGGTGCCGCAGCCGCATCGATTTCCGATTTCTCGCTCTCAACCCTCAAGCAGGGTGTCGTCTGGTCGGGCAGCAGCACGGGACAGATCTATAACACGTTGGACGGCGGCAAGACCTGGAACAACGTCACGAACTTTACCGATCTGCCGCCGAACGCCAACTTCGTCACCGTCGAAGCCGGACACAGCGATATCAATACGGCCTACGTGCTCGCGAACATTGGCTTCGGCCGTGGTGCTCCCGCGGGCCCAGAGCAGCACTACATCTACCGCACGCACGACGGCGGCAAGACCTGGACCCGCATCGTCAACGGCTTGCCGGTCGATGAGCGCACAGGCAGTCAGACACACGTCATTCGCGAAGACCCCAAACAGACGGGCTTGCTCTTCGCCGGCACTGAGACGACCGTCTACGTTTCATTCGACGACGGCGATGACTGGCAGTCGCTGCGGCTCAATCTGCCAAGCACGTCGATCCGCGACATGGTTTTTCATACCGACGATCACATGAACGATCTCGTCATTGGTACGTACGGCCGGGGTTTTTGGGTGCTCGACGACATGAGTCCGCTGCGCGACATCGCGGCGAAGGCGCAGCAGATCACCGCAGCGCCGGCATATCTGTTCAAACCGGGCGACGCAATACGCTCGCGAATGAACTCGAATTGGGATCAACCGATGAACCCCGAGATGCCGCACGCGCCGAACCCGCCGTTCGGAGCGCTCCTCTACTACCACTTGAGCAAGGAGCCGGCCGGCGAGATCAAGCTACAGATCTTCTCGGCGAATAAGTTGGTGCGGACGATCACGAGTACGCCGCCGCCGATGTACCAGCGGCCGCCGTATCCCGATTATTGGCTGATGTCCTCGTCTGAGCGCGCGCTCTCGACTAATGTCGGGACCAGTCGCATCAATTGGGATCTGCGTTATGACGATCCGGTCGGCTACAATCCGGACATTAATAACCAGATGAACTCCGCGCCGGGCCAGGTCACGCCGGCGCCGCACGGGCCGCTCGCGTTGCCGGGCACGTACACCGTCAAGCTGCTGGTGGACGGCGCCACGTACACGCAGACTCTCGTCGTCCACAACGATCCGCGCGTCGGCGAAGGCGCGAACGTGATGTCGGCGCTGCGGGCACAGAACAAGCTGGCCATGGCCGCCGTGCAGAGCATGAAGGACAGCTACGCCGCCAACGAGGAAGTGGGCGCGGTGCGTACACAGCTGGCCGTGATTTCCAAAGGCCCGCTGCCGCCGGATGTCGCGACGGCCGCGACCGCGCTCGATGCGAAACTGGCGACGATCGGCGGCGCCAGGGCGCCCGGCGGACGCGGCGGTGGTGGCTTCGGCGCACCAGCACGTGCTCCCGGCAGCGTCATCCCGTTCTCTTCGATCAACGCGCTCTTCAACACCGTGCTCGCGCCGCTCGCGCAGAACGGCATCGACATGCCGCCCACAAAAGCGGAGGTCGACACGTGGGAATCCGGCTGCAAGGAGTTCACCGCAACCTTGAACGCGTGGCAGACGATGCTCGGCGTGGACCTCGTCGGATTCAACACGCTGCTAACGAAGAACAACCTGACGCCGCTGAAGATCACGCCGACGGCGCTGGCGGCGCCGGCTTCGTGCACGTTCGTGTGGCGCACGGCGACGGCGGTAAGGGGCAAATAGATCGAAGCTCGGACCTTCGATCATTCTGGCGAAGGCGATGACGGGCTGCGTCATTTCCCTGGCACTGGCATACCGCCGAACGAACACGTGATGATCGTTAGCGTCTCGGCGACCCTGCAAATGAAGGATGCGAAGCCTGTTTCGCTGCAGGCCGGCGCCTTTGCCTTGATGCCGTCGCATCACGCGCATCAATTCCGATGCCTGCGTACCTGCGCTGTACATCTACTCTGACACGGCGTTCGATATTCGCTATACCGACAAGCAAGGCAACGAGATGGCGCCCGCGGATGCGCTCAAAGCTGTGAGAGAAAAACCTGCAACCGAGATGAAGTAAGAAGGGAGCTAGGGTTAAGAGCTGGGAGTTGGAAGAAAAAGTTAAGCCGCGGAGAAGGGAAGTTTCCGCGGCTTCTTATGTACGGCAAACTGGTAGCTGGCGCGCTATTACGAAACGAAGATGCGGCAGGATGCCCGCGCGGTTAGGTTCCAGTTTCCCAGCTCGACATGTATTCGAGTTGCTCCGAAGTAAGCGTGTCGATCGACAGGCCAAGCGCTTTCAGTTTCAAGCCGGCAATCTCTTGATCGACTTCCGCCGGCAGCAAGTGCACTCCCGGTTGGAGCTCACCCTTTTTCTTCACCAGATATTCAACCGACAGCGCCTGGTTCGCGAAGCTCATGTCCATCACGCTGGCGGGGTGACCTTCGGCTGCGGCTAAATTGATCAGGCGACCTTCGCCCAGCACGATTACGCGATTGCCCGTCTTTAATTTGTATTCTTCAACGAACGGACGAACATTCGTCGGTGCTTCTGACAGTTCACGCAGCGCAACCAGATTCAATTCGAGATCGAAATGACCACTGTTGCAGACGATCGCGCCGTCTTTCATTTTTGCGAAGTGCTCGCGATCTATGACGTGGCGATTGCCGGTGACCGTTACAAAGATATCGCCGATCGAAGCTGCTGAAGCGATCGGCATGACCCGGAAACCATCCATCACGGCTTCGACTGCCTTGATGGGATCGACTTCGGTCACGACGACGTTTGCGCCCATGCCGCGCGCGCGCAACGCGACGCCTTTGCCGCACCATCCGTAACCAACAACTACGAGGTTACGACCCGCCAACAAAATGTTTGTCGCACGGATAATTCCATCCAGCGTCGATTGGCCCGTGCCGTAACGATTGTCGAAGAAATGTTTGGTCTGCGCGTTGTTGACGGCAATCGATGGAAACGTCAGAACGCCTGCGGCCTCCATCGCTTTCAAACGAACAATGCCCGTAGTCGTTTCTTCAGTCGTGCCGACAATCTTCTTGTTAAGTTCGGGCTTTTCCTTAATCATCGTCGCCACCACGTCTGAGCCGTCATCGATGATGATATCGGGCGCGAACTCGAGCGCAGTCTGCACGTGACGGCGATAAGTGTCGGTTGACTCGCCCTTAATCGCAAACACCGGAATGCCGTAATCAGCAACCAGCGAAGCGGCGACGTCGTCCTGAGTAGAAAGGGGATTCGACGCAATTAAAAGGGATTCCGCGCCGCCGGCTTGCAACGCGCGCGCAAGGTTTGCAGTCTCAGACGTGATGTGAGCGCAGGCAACCAGGCGCACGCCTTTCAAAGGTTGTTCGTTACCGAAACGTTCGCGGATAAGACGAAGGACCGGCATCTCGCGCTCGGCCCAATCAATTCGTTTCTTGCCGTGCGGGGCCAGGGAAATATCTTTTATGTCGTGTTCAAACGCAGGCATTACTGTACTCATTCTTATACCTCAGTTTTGAATTTGATTTTGAAACAAACGGTTAGACACCGGCAGCGGCCCGCAAAGCTTCAGCCTTATCGGTGCGCTCCCACGTGAAACCATCGCCGCTGCGGCCAAAGTGGCCGTACGACGCGGTCGCTTTATAGATCGGCCGGCGGAGATCGAGTTCGGAAATGATTTCTTTCGGCGTTAACGGGAAATATTTGCGAACGAGATCCGAAAGCGCCGCTTCGCTGACGCGTCCGCTGCCACGCGTATCGACGTACACTGAAACTGGTTCGGCGACACCGATCGCGTATGCGAGTTGCACTTCGCATTTCTCAGCCAAGCCGGCAGAGAACGCGCCGCCGCCGTGCGGAGCATAACCCCCGTAGGTGTCGACGATGATCTTGCGTCCGGTCAGTCCGGAATCGCCCTGCGGACCGCCAGTAACGAAACGTCCTGTCGGATTGATGTGATACTTCGTATTGTCGTCGAGTAGATCGCCCGACACCGTGTGTTGAATAACGTGTTCGCGAATCTCTGAACGCAGTTGTTCGTTCTCGACTTCGGGCGCGTGCTGCGACGAGATGACTACTGCATCGACACGGAACGGGCGGCCGTCGCGATATTCAACTGTGACTTGAGACTTTCCGTCCGGACGAAGATAAGGAAGCTGGCCTGACTTGCGAGTTTCGGTGAGGCGCAGCGCCAACTGATGTGCGAGTTGAATTGGCAGCGGCATTAGCTCAGGCGTTTCAGTGCAAGCAAAGCCGAACATCAAGCCCTGATCGCCCGCGCCGCCTGGATCGACGCCCATAGCGATGTCGGGGGACTGCGCGTGAATTGCCGATAACACCGCGCAGGTGTCGCAATCGAAGCCGTACTTGGCGCGGTCGTAACCAATCTCACGAATGGTTTCCCGGGCGACGTCGGCATAATCGACTATAGCCTTGGTTGTAATTTCGCCGGCGACAATGACCATGCCGGTGGTCAGCAGCGTCTCGCATGCGACGCGAGAGGTAGGATCCTGAGCCAGCGTCGCGTCTAAGATAGAGTCAGATATTTGGTCTGCGATTTTGTCCGGGTGACCCTCGGTAACTGATTCTGAAGTGAACAGAACTCCACGATGATTACTACTCAATTCAAATTCCTCCTGCTCATTACGGTGAGCGAAAACGATAGTAAAAGACCGCGTACGATAACAGCCAATTGAAAGCAGTGTCAAGGAAGGCTCTGGCGAACCAGGCCCAAAAACCCTGCAAAGGATCTGCACATTAGAGATTACTCGTGGATTTGAAACCGCCCCATTCAGTCTAGACCTTTTCATAAACGCGCCGGGCGTGAGTCCTATAAAACAAACATCGTTCGCCCCGGAACAGTTGAGTCACGTAAATGTACATGACGGCCTTCACCTAAAAGCAAGTTGCATAATCCACAGTTCGAAGTGCCGAGTCGGTCCCAATCGATTTGGAAATCGCAAAGCCCCTGGGCTATTGGGTTATTGGGTTTGGGTTACGCCTTTGATCCTAATACCGTTTTCGATCCAATAATCTCGAACTTTATCCATAAACGTTTTCGTGCATGAGATTTGGAGTCTCAGTTCCGGTTGAAGGTGCGCTGTGGAATTGAGTTGACATCCCTAATAAAGGAGCGCCGACCGCTCCTTACTCCATTAAGAGGCAAATAAGAAGGACGAGGCTATTGGTTTGTTGTAGCTCGGCTGGATGATTGTTTTCGTCGTGGGTGAATTTGTTTTAGACGTTCCCGATTTTTTAGTTTTAGGCTGGTGTGCCTAACCGCGCGGGCGCGATTCCAAGGCTATGGCCTTGACTGATCGCAGGAAGGTCACTACTTCCATTTGATCGTAAGCTCTCATCGGGTCGCCATCCAATAAGCTGTGAGAAGTTACATTGCGGTTAATCGCAGTCGTCGGAATTTCAAAGAGGCCTCGCGGTGCGGCCGTTAACGTCCAGCTTTGATCCGAGGATCTCTTCAAGCACAAAAGATAAGTCACGCCATTCATCATCTTCTTGAGCCAGGGCGTATGAATCTCGGCTGAAGTGCCATCTGAGAAACGTCTCATGCCACCCGGCAGACTGACTACCAATGTCTGACCTGGACTGACATTACCTTTGTATACATGCTCGACTTTCAACTGGTAGTTGATGGTAAGTGTTTTACCGGTGCCGTCGACGTCGCTTAAATTCGACATGGCCTTTCCAATCAACACGGCGTCGGAACCGGTAATTAAATCTTTGAGGGTATTAAAGCGCTTAAGATCGCCTGGATATTCGACGGCGACATAATGACCAAATTGTTTGGCTTTGTCTTTGAGCGGCCGGGGATCTGCGAGATTGTCGGTTTCGGTTTTTTTGTTGCCCTTCCAATTTAGCTTTTGCGGTGAGCGAATCTGGTGATAGACGCGAGTACCGACGACAATCCCGAGGGGGAGTATGAGCAGCCCCGATACAATCGTCAGCCAAATCGCCGTTTTTCTGGAAAATAATTGCATCTTCATCTTCAATAACATCTCACGTCCCTCAGGACGTAAATTGTCCCGAGGTACTCGGGCGGGAACTCAGGGTGACATGTACCATCTGACATGATCCAACGACAATACCAAAGATCGACTGCTTCATAATAGTAATAGCACGTTGGGTAATACCGGTATGGATTTGGATCTTCATAGCCACCGTCTACTATTCGCGAAACCGGCTTCGAACCCTTATTACACCCAGCCCGATTGCCCGCTTGTTGGTTTACCGATTGCACATCTCCGTTTGATACCTGGCTTCTCGGACAGCCGGTGGAGCAACCACGTCCGCCGCTGTGATTCTGATTCATGATACTGGTCGAACAGCCCTTCTTGACGTCACCGAGCCCCAGGACGTGGCCCATTTCATGTCCCAGGATGCAAGCAAGTTGTTCCTGACTCCAGTTTTGGGAACCAGGTGGCAGATGGATGACTCGCGAGCTTATTTGCAAGAGTGTTGCTCCAGGACGCTCCGGATCAGGAACTCTTTGTCCTGTTTGGGTGCTATAAGAGCAGCCTTTCTTAGAATCCCAACTTGAATCCTGAGTGATTTGAATGTCAGTTGCGTCGTCAGATCCTTGCGAGTCTTGAACCAAACGCAATTTGTAATATGTGGAAACATCATCCCACATTTTTATGGCGCTCGGACCGGTGACGTTCGAGCAACCAGCCGTCTGAGTTCCGGCGCAGGTGGCATTCCAAACGTTAGCGGGTGTTTGATTCCCAAAAGTACTATCGATCCGCACGTTGATCAGGCGTCGTGTATCGCCAGGGTCAGCACCGTGTCCTGCCATAACAGACGCGTCCCGCCAACAAGGCGGACACCCGGTAAACCCCTGGGGTGACACCTCGCTGACGCAAAGCGTTAATAGGAGCAGACCCAACGTAAATCGTCTTAACAGTGCGCCGTTCATGAGAACCAAACTAAGGACGAATCATTCACACAGCCAGGGCTTGTGGATACAAGGATCGAAAGCCGGCTGACAAGTACAATTGTTGTCGTTCCAGGTGCCGCCGTCGTCGATGCAGCTTTGCCTTTCGGTCTGATTACAGGTCGTGGGATTCAGGGCTGCTCGTAACTGGTTTAGCGAGTTTCCATATTGCGCGATCAAACCAGTGCTGATTTCATCGCTCTGATCTTCCAGAGACTCAATTACCGGTGTGAATGTGTTTTGGGAATTGACCAGCAGCGCGCCCGCTGGACCGTAATCAAGTCCGCCGATATTTGTCGCCGGATCGAAATTCACAAACAACAGATATCGTTGCCCAATGACCATGCCTGAGAAGTCAGGCAACAATTCTTCTACGGCAACGTCGTCAATCACGGCCGCGCCGCCGGAAAGTGCTACCACCACCTGACCCGCATTAACGGGTTGAAGATCTGACGGCACCACCGGCGTGGTGCAGTTCTCGCACGGTTCGTACGCGCGTTGCACCAGGGTCTCGACTGTATTGAACTTGTACCAGGTCGTAATTTCGCCGGTCGCATCGTCCCAAGAAGTCGAGACAGCGGCCAACTGTCCAACTATCAGCGAACTGGTCGCGAGGGCTTCGCTAATGTCATTTGGAGCAGGGTAATTAAGCTCAACCACGACGGACATACTAGTGTCGCCTCGAGAACGGGCCTGCTGCACCTGGGCCCGAATGGAGCCTTCTGGATATGATGACTGCTGCGCTTTAGATTGCGGGAGAAACAAACGGCCGACGAACATTCCTGCGGTGACAAGAACGAGTATTAAGGCAATAACGATGAATGTTGTTCTAGGCTTCATAGATGCAAGCCCTGAAAAAACCTGAAGATGCTGCGATTCTATGAGACAGCGCTAAACGTGTCAACGAATCTCTTTGGTTTTGCGACAATTTTATCGCGCCCGATTTCGAAACAAGTGGAACATTTCAGCAAGCGATAACAGTAAGATGATTTTTGAGGCAGAAACGGCGTTTGCCTCAGAAAGAAGCCCAAATCGGTATTTATGAGGCAAAACCTTGGGTTATTGGGTTACATAATATGTATTATCAGACGCGCGCCAGGTGGGTCGATTGGAAGGGCTCAGAGGATCTAATCGGCGGCACGTTTACTCTCCTGCTGGCTGGGGTGATCGATGGAAGTCGTTGCCGAAGGATTTGGATTCAAGTTGCGAGTTGATCATCTCGGCAGGGATCTTGACCGGCGAACTTTTCGAAGCCAGGTTGCGTAGCATCAGCGCGTTGACCGCTGCGTGAGACGGAATCTAAGGGCTTGTCTTAGGACGTCGGCGCGTTTGACTCCGGTCGGTTTACTCTCCTACAGTCTCTGATTCCGAAAGCGTTACTTATTCCGAATGGCAATCAAGATTGAAAATCAATATACGGGCAAGCTGCCAGGAAAGACCTTAGCGAACATCGAAAGCGCGTTGGACAGCGTTCCGCGTGAACATCTTCGCGGCGTTGAGCGGTTGCGTTTGGTTGACGTGATTACTGAGCCGCGCGCGCGCATGGCGGCGAAAGGCACGGACCTGCCGGGGCTCTATCATCCACGACAAGGCAATCAGGGGGCCTGGTTCGAAGTCGCGGTGACTCCCTTGATGCAGGCTAACAAGCCCTTTCATAAACGAATAATTCCGCGGCTTTCATTCAAAGGCAACCTGGTCGCGGTGATCTTTTCACTGGTGGGCCAGCACTATTACTTAACGCTGCGCCATTCGGTTAAGCGCGGCGCGATCGAGCAGAACGTGCGCGCGTACGTCGAAAAGGAGTTGAAGGCCTGGAACGAGAATCAGCACAAGATCCGAGCGAAGCTGTTTAAGCCAATCCAACCGACGCTCGAGCGCTGGAGCAGGTCTCTGGCAAAGAAAGCTGCTGCGGAAAAGAAGAAAAGAGGTTAAGCGAGACCCAAACCCTTCTGATTTCGTTTAGAGGCGGGCTAGTGCCCGCCAAATTGTTTAGTGAGAAAAGGGCGGGTGCTGGCCCGCCTCTAAACGCGTAATGAAATGGGATTGACTCAGATCGCTTCGTCGATGTTTTGCGCGGCGGCGTTGAGAGCTTCGAATAATTCTTCGGCCGAGATGTTGGCTTTCTTAAATTTCACCTCAACCTTGAATTCCCTGCCCGGAGCTTCATAACGGAATACGTATGGTTCAGATGCGCCGGTCGGATCGATGTAGGCCTTGCGCGCCCTGCGTGCGCCGTCGCGAGTCAAACCTTCAGCAGCGATCTGCTCCGCCATCGAGCGCATCGACTCGTCGTCAGGCTGCCGAACGATTTGCAGCAGCAGAGACTTTGAAGTGATTTCACAGGCGCGACAGATTTCACGGATCGAATCAGGAATTGCGGCGATAGACAGAGCTTCAGTTACAGTACTGCGGCTCTTACCGACCTTGCGCGCGACTTCTTCGTGCGTGTAACCGAATCTCTCGCACAACGCGCGCAGGCCATCGGCCTCTTCCCAGGGAGTTAGGTCCTTGCGCTGCATGTTTTCGATGAGCGCGATCTCTGCAACTTCCGCGTCATCGACATCCATCTCAATGCAAGGCACTTCTTCCAGGCCGGCGGATTGGGCTGAGCGCCAACGACGCTCGCCGGCGATAATCATCCAGCGGCCCGACAACGTCGGCTTGACGAGCAAAGGCTCGAGCACGCCCTTCTCTTTGATCGAAGCTGTAAGATCGGTTAGATCGCCAATCTCAGTGCGCGGCTGATCCGGATTCGGATCGAGTTTATCGATCGGCAGCAATCGTCCGACGTGGGTAGTTTTCGTTTGCGTCAACTCTTCGACGTAGTGCGCGTCGTGACGCATGCTCAAGCCCGCGGGCAAACCTCTTCTAGACACGGCTCAATACCTCGTTGCAAAGTTTTTCGTACTCGATGGCGCCTGATGATTGGGGCGCGAACGTGAAAATTGATTCCTTGTATGCCGGCGATTCTTCGAGGCGCACGCTCTTGGTAATCACAGTGTCGAAGAGTCGACTCCCAAATACCCGGCGAATCTGTTCAAAGACTTCCTTGCCCAAAGTCGTACGCTTGTCGTGCAGCGTCACCAGCACGCCGAGCATTTCAAGTTTGGGGTTCGGCCGCGCTTTAACCTTCTCGATGGTCTCAAGCAAATCATCCGTTCCTTCGAGCGCAAAGTAGGATGACTGAATCGGAATCAGCACATGGGTTGACGCTACCAGAGCGTTCACTGTGATCAGTCCCAGTGTCGGCGGCGTATCGATGATGATCGTTTTATAAGTCTTCCGGAGCGGCTCCATCCGATCTTTCAAACGAAACGGAGCGTCGAAATCGCCAACTAGTTTCGACTCGAGTTTTGCGAGGCTAATCCTCGCGGGCACGATGTCGAGATTTTCGATCGGCGTTTTGTAAACCGGAAGTTCTTCACTTCCCTGCCCATCCATCATTAGCTCGTAGACAGATCGCTCGATGCCCAGCGGGTCCAGAAACGAAATCGAACTATTGGCTTGAGGATCGAGATCGAGGAGAAGCGTCTTTGACCCGCGTCGAGCGAATGCGGCTGCGAGGTTGATGGCGGTGGTCGTTTTGCCAACCCCACCCTTTTGGTTGGTGATTGCTATTATCAAGTTTTCGAAAAGTAGGTCTGGAGCAAGGCCTTAATCACATCGGCAAATCACTCGCGTCGCCGATTACGTCGGGCCATTCTTCTTCGCCAACCTCGTGCTCACTCGAGCCGTCTTCGTCGCTGGCAATCGAGTTTTTGGAAGCCTGAATAACTTCGCTGTCAACGAAAATTGGACAATCAACTCGCAGCGCCAGCGCAATCGCGTCGGACGGCCGTGAATCCAGACGCATCGACTCGCCATCTTCGCCGGACATCTCAATGACCGCATAAAACGTGTTGTCGCGCAGTGAAGTTACCACGACTCGATCAACTGTCAATCCTAATTCCACGATCAAATTGCGTAACAAGTCATGCGTCATCGGCCGCGGCGGCGCAATTTTTTCGATCTCGAGCGCGATCGCATTTGCTTCGTACGCGCCCACCCAGATCGGAAGCATGGTTTCGCTGTTTACATCTTTGAGAATGATGATGGGTGTGCCGCTATTCGGGTCCATCATCAAAGCGCGAATCTTAACTTCGATCTCCATGTTCATATCCTATTGTACACAAAACGGAAAACTAAGGGGCGCTGATTATTTCTCCGTAGAGACTGTTTTGTTTGGCCGCCGTGACGCGAACTCTTTTCACATCGCCGAGCATCGAGGAATCGCCGGGAAAATTTACCACCTTGTGGCAAGTCGAATGACCCGTCATGTCACTCTCCGATTTTGAACTCGGGCGCTCTACCAGAACGTTAAGCACGCGATCGATATACCTCTCATACATCGTTCTCTGAAACCGTCGTTGTGCCTCTTCGAGTTCAGCAAAGCGAGCCGACTTCTCTTCCCGGCTTACATCATCGTTCAGTTTCGCCGCTGGAGTTCCGTGACGTTCCGAATATTTGAAGATGTAAAGTCCGTCGTACCCAACTTGCTCAACCAGTTTCACCGTCTCTCGAAAATCTTCCATCGTCTCGCCCGGGAACCCGACAATAATATCACTGGTTATCGACATTGGACGCGCCGCATTTTTCACCGCCTCAATCCGCTGTAAGTAGTCGCTCACCGTGTGGCCGCGGCGCATTGCGCGCAAAATTCGATCGCTGCCTGACTGTACAGGCAAATGAATCCACTCGCAAAGACTTTCGTGTTCGTCAATCGCGGCGACAATGTCCGGATTAAAGTCGCGCGGAAACGAAGTCGTAAACTTGATCCGCTCCATTCCCGTAGTTGCGACGGCGCGCAGTAGACGGCAGAAAGGCGTCGCGCCTTTGAAGCCTTCCAACCCAGCTTCGGTTTTGGGTCGATAGCTGTTTACGTTTTGACCAATCAGGTGGATTTCCTTGTACCCCTGATGACACAGTTCGTGGATTTCGGCGATGATATCGGCAGCAGTTCGGCTCGATTCGCGGCCTCGCGAGAACGGCACAATGCAATAGGTGCAAAACTTGTTGCAGCCCTCGATGATGGGAACAAACGCGACGTACTTTGACGTTCGCGCCGTCGCCGGCACGTCCCAAACTTCTCCGTCAGCGCGCTCGTCCAGATCGAGCACCCGACGCTCGCCCTCCAGAGCGCGCGAAATTAATTGTGGTAAGCGATCCGTCGCGCGAGTGCCGGCGACGATGTTAACTATCGGACTCGCATCGAAAATCGATTCGCCTTCCAGTTGCGCGACGCAACCCATTACGCCAACGACCGGCTCGCTGCCGATGCGTTGGCGTCGAACTTCGCCAATGCGCGTGAACACTTTGTGGGCCGCGCGCTCGCGAACTGAGCAAGTATTGAAAATGATTACGTCAGCGTTTTCGGGCGAACCGGAAAGATCGAATCCCGCGGCGCGCAAGCGCACGTCAGCACGCTCGCTGTCCGCGACATTCATCTGACATCCGAATGTTTCCAGGTAAACGGTGGCGCGCATTGTCCTCGACGTAACGGCACGAGTCTAGCAGATTTCATCAAGTCGTTTCTAACCCAAGGTCTAAAGTGCAAACGCTTGACGCACCGGACGTGGACGGTTAGTATCGCGCCTCGTTAGAAAATCGTAAATCTCCCGTCAACGGAGAAAGACAAACCGGAGAGCATCATGTCTTTCAATAAAATTATTTTGGTCGGCAATCTCGGCCGCGATCCTGAATTGCGCTACACGCCGCAGGGCACACCCGTTTGCAGCTTCAGTCTCGCCACGAATGAACGTCGCAAGGATCGCACCACCGGCGAGAATAACGACATCACCACGTGGTTTCGCGTCACACTTTGGGGACGACAAGCGGAGACTGCTTCACAGTACTTGCAGCGTGGTCGGCCCGTCTATATCGAAGGTCGTTTGCGAATGGAGGAGTACACCGATCGCGACGGCAATAAGCGGCATTCACTCGAAGTGAATGCAACCGACATGCAGTTTATCGGCGGCGGCGCGCGAGGTGAAGATGCGGGCGCGCCGGCATCGAGAGCGGCTGCGGCTCCGTCCAATTCAGGACCTGAGCCAACTGATCTTGCTGATGACGATGTTCCGTTTTAGTTTGCGGGCCAGTTAGGGATTGGTCGATTCGCGAGTTCCCCACTTCCCCATTTGCCGCAACTTCTGATAGCGCCGAGTCAGACGCTCTTCGACACTGTGTGTGGAGGACTCGGCTAGTCGCTCGCACAAAGCTACATCAAGCAAGCGCGCAGCTTCATCATGAGAGTTCTGCGCGCCGCCCTTCGGCTCGTCGATAACCTGATCGACGATCCCTTCGCTTTTCAAATCCTTCGCGGTGAGACGCAGCTCTTCAGCGGCGCGCGCGGCCTGACCGGAATCCTTCCAAAGAATCGCCGCGCAACCTTCGGGCGAGATTACCGAATAGATCGAATTCTCGAGCATCATCACCTGATCGCCGACGCCGATCGCTAAAGCTCCGCCGGATCCGCCTTCGCCGATGACGGTGACCAACACCGGAACCGTTAGCTTTGCCATTTCACGCAAGTTGTAAGCAATGGCTTCGGCCTGACCCCGCTCTTCCGCATCGATGCCCGGATAGGCTCCCGGTGTGTCGATGAACGTGAAGATCGGACGAGCGAACTTCTCAGCGAGTTTCATCGCGCGAATTGCTTTGCGATAGCCTTCGGGCTTCGGCATGCCAAAATTTCGGAATTGACGCTGCTTTGTGTCGCGGCCCTTCTGATGCCCGACAATCAGCGTCGGCATTCCATGAAAACGCGCGAAGCCGCAAACAACGGCCGAATCGTCAGAGTAGCGACGATCGCCGTGGATTTCAGTGAAGTCTTCGAAGAGCCGCTCGACAAAATCGAGCGTATAGGGGCGATCCGGATGCCGTGCCAGTTGCACGCGCTCGAAAGCGGTCTGCGGGTCTTGGGTTTGTTCGGCCATTCGATTCTTATGCTGACGCAGAAGCCACCGCCGCGCGTGTCGGCGCAGAGAAGCCATTCCAAATTACTTCACAACCCAAATTTCGCAAAGCCGATTCAATCTCAACACTGCCTTGCACTTTCAACGAGGGATGCGCCCGAATCCGCACCGTCAAATCATCAGTCACTGCTTCGATAAAGACGTCGCAATCACCGGGCGAGCGCTCCAGAACTTTTTTTACCTCTTCACATTGCGCGACCTTGTCTAATGCCGAGGGCAGGCGAATAACCACTTCCGTCGCCTTCTGCTGAATTGCCTGCATCAACTCGGTTATCTTTTCGGCGATCAGCGTGATAGCGCCATCGTCGGTGATTTCCGCGCGACCATTAACCAGAATCGTTGCTTCATCAGCGACCATTGAACTCGCGCGTCGATATGGTTCCGGCCACAAGACACATTTTACCGAGCCCGCCTGATCCTCCAAGCGAAAGATCGCAAAGCGATCGCCCTTCTTTGTCGTCTTGAGCTGCAGGTCTCTGATTAACCCGGCCATCGTCGCGCGCGAGCTGGATTCGTGTTGAGACAGCTCGGCGGAAGTTACCGCGCCGATTTGATTGATCGTTTCGAGATGCGCATCAAGCGGATGACCCGTGATGTAAAAGCCAAGCGCTTTCTTCTCAGCGGTCAACATCTCCAGCGCTGACCACGCGTCCGCTTTCGGTAATTCTGCGATCGGATCAGGCGGCGGCAGTTCGACGCCACCGAACAGATCGTTCTGACCCAGCGCCTTCGTCCGTCGCGCGCGAGCCGATCGCGCCAACGCAGAATCGATCGCGGCAAACAGGCGCGCGCGCCATTCATTGGTCGTGAAGCTGTCGGTCTTAAGCGAATCGAAAGCACCACTGCACACCAACCCTTCCAGAACGCGTTTGTTGATTGTGCCCTCTTCCAGTCGCTCAGTGAAATCGAATAATGATTTGAATGGGCCACGCTGGCGCGCCCTCATTACCGCATTGACGCTCGCCAAGCCAATTCCCTTGATTGCCGCCAGACCGTAGCGAATCGCGCCTTTCAAAGCGGTAAATCCCGCTTCGCTTTCGTTTGCGTCAGGAGGCAGAAGCACGATGCCTTGCGATCGCATTTCCTTCGTGTAACGAAAGACTTTGGCAGTGTCATCGATTTCATTCGAAAGCACGGCGGCATAGAAATGCTCGGGATAGTGAGCCTTCAGATAAGCCGTCTGAAAGGCGAGGTACGCATACGCAACGCTGTGCGCCTTTGGAAATCCGTAATCAGCGAACTGCGCCATCAGCGAAAAGATCTGCTGCGCTTTGTCCTGCTTGATACCCCGCGCGACGGCCCCGAGAATGAATTTCTGTTCCTGGCGCGCCATTTCCTCGCGGTTCTTTTTGCCCATCGCTTTGCGCAAACTGTCCGCTTCAGCCATGGAATAGCCGGCCAGCTTTTGCGCGAGTTGCATCGCCTGTTCCTGATAGACAATCACGCCTTGCGTGGTGTCGAGTATCTCCTTCATCTCAGGCACGATGTAGCGAACGCTTTTCTTTCCGTGATGCCGCAGGATGAAGTCATCCACCATTCCGCCATCGATCGGGCCCGGTCGATACAGGGCGTTAAGCGCGGAAAGATCTTCGATGCCCTTGGGCTTCAGCTTGCGACAAATCTCCTGCATGCCGCCAGACTCAAATTGGAAGATCGCATCTGTGTGACCTTCGGCAAACAGTTGCATAGCCCGCTCGTCATTAAGCGAAATCTTTGACCAGTCGATTTCCTCGCTAAGCGTATGCTTTATGCTCTTTAAGCAGTCGCTTATAATCGTAAGCGTGTTAAGCGCGAGGAAATCCATCTTAAGTACGCCGACTTTCTCCAGATCAGTCATTTCGTACTGTGTGGTGACCTCGTCCTTCGCTGAAACTGCAATAGGAATGATTTCCTGGAGCGGCTCAGGTGTGATTACAACGCCGGCTGCGTGAACGGAGACGTGCCGGGAACAGCCTTCGAGGCGACGCGCGAGATCGATTAGATCGCGGATCTGTTCGTTGGCCTCCATCGTTTTGCGAAGTTCCGGTACTTGTTCAATTGCCTGTGTGATGCTCACGTTGCGTCCGCGAACCGGTGGCGGAATCATCTTGGAGATGCGATCGACTTCCGCGTACGGCATATCCAGAGCGCGTCCTACGTCTTTGATGGCGGCCTTAGACGCGAGCGTTCCGAAGGTCACGATTTGGCAAACGGAATCGCGGCCGTAGAGTTTTGAGACGTGGTTGATTACTTCCCCGCGGCCACGGACGCAGAAGTCGATATCGATGTCAGGCATCGAGACGCGTTCCGGATTCAAGAATCGCTCGAAAAACAGATCGTATTTGAGCGGGTCGATATCAGTAATTCCGAGGCAATACGCCACCAGCGAACCCGCCGATGAACCGCGGCCTGGACCAACGGGGATGCCGTGGTCCTTCGCATAGCGGACAAAGTCCCAAACAATAAGAAAGTAGCCCGCGTAGCCCATGCCCTTGATGACATCGATCTCGTGGAAGAGCCGGTGCTCGTACGCTTCGAACGTGTGCTTAAGCTCGCCCCTCGACGCTTCGAGATCCCAAACCTGCGCCTTGCGCGTCTGATAACCGTTGCGCACGGTTTTTTCGAAGTATTCGTTTGCCGTGAGCCCGGCATCCGATTCGGGTATAGGATAGTTCGGCAGGTAGTTAACGCCTTCTGGTAGTTTGAATTCGCAACGTTCAGCGATGGCAACTGTGCGCTGTAAAGCCTCGGGTAACTCGTCGCCAAAGATCGCCCACATCTCTTCCGGCGAACGCACATAGAAATTAGGGGTGCCGTAGCGCAGGCGATTCTGATCGTTGACTGTCTTTCCGGATCCGATGCAAAGCAGAACGTCATGCGCGCGGGCGTCGTCCGGCATGAGGTAATGCGCATCGTTCGTCGCGACCAACGGAATACCGGTGCGTCTTGATAATTCCACCAGCGGCTTGCGGATGCGCGCTTGAGGCTCGAGCCCGTGCTCCTGAATTTCGAGGAAGTAATTCCCCTTCCCCATTATTTCTTCGAACTCGAGCGCGGCCGCGGCTGCGTCGTCCGGACATTGTTTGGCGAGCATCGCCGACGGAACGCCTGACATGCAGGCTGAGAGCGCAATCAATCCTTTGCTGTGTTCCGCGAGCAGCTCTTTGTCGATACGCGGTTTGTAATAGAAACCTTCGGTGAATGCTTTCGAAGTCAGCCGCGACAGATTTCGATAACCTTCATAATTCTGCGCGAGCAGGATCAAATGGAAGTTGGCTTTTTCGCCGCCCATGGTGCGTGTCGAGCGATCGGCTCGGTTCGTTGAGGCGACGTAGGTTTCGCATCCGATGATCGGCTTGATGCCGCGCGCTTTCATCGTATTGTAGAAAGAAATCGCGCCGTACATGTTGCCGTGATCGGTCATGGCGCACGCGTTCATCCCGAGCTTTTCGGTGCGTTCCGCGAGTGGCTTTATTTGAATTGCGCCGTCGAGCAGGCTGTAATCAGTATGTAGATGAAGATGAACGAAACCCTTGTCCGGCATGATTGGTGACTCGTGAATGAACAGCGCGTGGAATTCCGTGTCTGTTCGGGTGACACTATATCACGTGGCGGCGAGCGATCAACTTAACCAGATGTTGTCGGAGCTTTATTTGGTAGTTGAACTGCTACGATCCGCATGGAGTACAGAATTGTCGGGAAAATCCGTGTCACTACCCGGAGCGGTAGCGACCGAATCATCTACTCAAGTTGAGCTTTGATCGGGTCGCTACCGCTCCCCGTACTGACACCCCATCCACCGCTCTTGCACCTGCCCGCCGCTCACTGCTCATCGCTCACTCCCACTCGATGGTGCTCGGTGGTTTCGAGCTGATGTCATAGACCACCCGGTTCACGCCTTTCACTTCGGAAACGATTCGGCTCGAGACTCGCGCTAAAATATCTTGGGGTAAACGCGCCCAATCCGCGGTCATTCCATCGACACTGGTGACTGCGCGAATGGCCACGACACGTTCATAGGTTCGCTCGTCGCCCATGACACCGACGGTTGAGATGGGCAGCAGAACCGCGAATGCTTGCCACACAGATCCATACAATTCACCACGACGCAATTCTTCATCAAGAATTCGATCGGCAGCGCGAACTATTCGCAGTCGTTCTTCCGTTATGTCTCCGATGATTCGAACTGCCAAACCGGGCCCGGGGAAAGGATGTCGAGAAAGAATCTCTTCGGGAACGCCAAGCTCGCGGCCGATAATGCGCACTTCGTCTTTGAAAAGCTCGCGCAAAGGTTCGATTAGTTTCAAGTTCATCTTTTCTGGCAGGCCGCCGACGTTATGATGACTCTTGATCGTAACTGACGGGCCGCGCACGGAAACCGATTCGATCACGTCAGGATACAAAGTTCCCTGCACCAGAAAACGGACGTCGCCAATCCGTTTGGCCTCATCTTCAAACACGTCAATGAAGGTTGCGCCGATGATCTTTCGCTTTCTTTCAGGATCGACGACGCCCTCTAACGCGTCGAGAAATCGAATGCCTGCATCAACCCCATGAATATTCAGCTTCAGGCTCTGTTTCAGCAGCGCCAGCGTAGTTTCAAATTCGCCTTCTCGGAGAACGCCGTTGTCCACAAAAATACAAGTCTGACGATCGCCGATCGCCCGATGCACTAATGCTGCGGCCACCGATGAATCGACGCCGCCCGACAATCCGCAAATGACGTGATCGTTTTCGCCTGCCGTTTCACGAATGCGCGCGACCTGTTCTTCGATCGCGGCGGCTGGACTCCAATCACCCTTGCACCCGCAAATCTCAAAGACAAAATTTCGCAGGATCTGCCTGCCTAACGGCGTATGCGCGACCTCGGGGTGAAACTGGACGCCATAAAGATTTCGCTCGCGATTCTCGAAAGCGTTGACCGCGTCATCGGTTTTCGCGGTCATCACAAACCCGCCGGGCAAGCGCGTCACGTGATCGCCGTGGCTTAACCACACGTCAAGTTCCTTCGGCAGACCGGCGAACAAACGCGTGTCCGGCTCCACGATCGTCAAGCGCGAATAGCCGTACTCGCGACTCTTTGACGGCTGAACTTCGCCGCCCAGCTCGTAGGCCATCAACTGCAAACCGTAACAGATTCCCAGCACGGGACAATTCGCCTGATCAATTAATTTCCTCTCGACACGGGGCGCGTTCGGGTCATAAACAGACGATGGCCCGCCGGAAAGAATCAAGCCGCGCGGTTTATGCGATTGCAGATCGGCTATCGACGTATTGAATGGAAGGATTTCGCAGTAAACCCCGGCTTCACGGATTCGACGAGCGATCAGTTGGGTGTACTGCGAACCGAAGTCGAGTATGATTACCCTTTCATGACCGTTAGTTTGCAAAAAAGGAAAACCCCCGAGGTAAGCTGAACGTCAAAAGCCATTAGAAGTTTGGATTATAGATTTGATATTCGAAAAGCCGCAAAGACGATCGCTGAAATCGTAAGGCATTTGATGACCAAGAGCTTCCTAAACTCCCGCAAACATTTCCGCAGAATTGTATTCGGCAAGCTCTGTTTGCTGTCCCTCCTGGCATCAGTCGTCGCTTTCCCAAATGCAAAAGATGATGGATTGGTTCTGTCCCAACCGCTGACGATTGCATGGCGTTATCAAAGCGATCGCACGACGGACCTCACGCCTGCCGCCGATGACAAGACCGCCTTCATTCCGCTCGGCTCCGGATTACTGCTGGCGCTGAACGCGGCCGATGGAAAGCTGCAATGGAAAGCTGAAACGGGCGGAGAGTTCTCAGCGGCGCCGGTCGTTGATGATCGTAGCGTGTATATCGCGACGCAGTACCCAGAGCCGGACGAGAAGCACCTTCATGGTACGGTCCGCGCGATTAGCAAAAGAACGGGCGTCACGCTGTGGATGCGAACGTTGCCTGCGCCATTAGCGGGTGGCTTGGTGGCGAACGAATTAGGCGTCTTCGGAGGAAGCCGCGACGGACATGTCTATGCGTTCGACAAACGTACCGGGCTCTCGTTTTGGGGTAATCAATACGCGGAGCAGTTCAGCGGCCAACCGTTGATTGCGGGAAATGCAGTTTACTTTGGCAGCAGCGTGGGCACGGTCCGCGCGCTAGATGTGAAGACGGGCAACGTCTTGTGGCAGTACAAAGCACGCGGCCCAATTCAGGGCATCGCGATCAAAGATAACATCGTATATTTCGGCTCAGCAGACACAAACGTGTACGCCTTCAGCGAAATTCGACACAAGCTCGTTTGGCATCGCCGCACCGGGGCGGCGGTCCAGGCCGTGACCGCGACCAACGATGGCCTGCTCGCATCTTCCCTCGATAACTTCGCATACTTTCTGTCGCTGAATAAAGGATCGCTCGTATGGCGGCGTCAGCTCCCTGGAAGAATTTCCGCGCGGCCGCTCACGTCTGCTGATGGTGCATTGTTCACGCCGTTCTCGACCGACTCAGCGATTGTCCTGAATCTGCATGACGGAAAATCCGCGAACACGTTGCCGCTGGGTGAAGAAAACAGCAGCGCGGCCGCGCCAATCTCGATCGATAAACTGGTGCTGATTACGACGCCGCACGGACTGCTCGCTTTCAGCGGGCCGCGATAATAACCGGATTGTGAGCGGAGAGTGAGGGCTTAGACTTCGCGCATCTCCCTTTTGTCTGAAGAGCGATGCGTCAGTGAAGTGAGGCCGCGAGCGAGCAGTCCGTGTAAGATGTATGCCGCGACGAGAATCAGCAGGACCCACTGCGAGTACAAATAGATCAAGCCAACAAGCGCGATTAAGGCAATCACCATGCGCGCGTTTCTACGTTCGGGGCCGACTGACTTGAAGGCGGAGAATCTCACGGTGCTGACCATTAATAAACCCAGAAACACCATCAACACCATCATGACAATCGCGATTATTTCTGCCCGGTGTGAATAATACTTGAGTGGCACCGGTGCGAAGTGAACGATCGCCGCGACTAAACATCCGGCTGCCGGTATCGGCAATCCAACATAGCTCTTCTTATCGACCTTTGGTGTTCCTTCGGCGAGCGGACGCGGACGCGACGCCTGCACATTGAATCGGGCCAGACGGAATCCGCCGCAAATCACGAACATGAAAGATATGAACCACGCGAATTGGCTGGCGTTGGTCCAACCTTCCAGCGTCGTTCCGTAACCCCAAACGTAAGCCAGGACGGCCGGCGCTAACCCAAAGGAAACGATGTCAGCCATCGAGTCGAGTTGGATGCCGATCTCGGTGGCTGTCTTTGTCATGCGGGCGATTCTACCGTCGAGAATATCGCACACGACAGCCAAACCTATGGCGATGGCCGCTTTGTCCAGCCGCCGAGAGGTGGCGTCCACTTGATCGATACCGAGCCAGCGAAAGGCGCTCATCGTAGTCATCAACGAATAAAATCCGGCGAGGATATTGAGCGCGGTGAAAAAAGACGGCACGAGATAGACGCCCTTCTTCAGACCCTTGTGGCCTGAAGGCGCGGGCGCTGGTCCTAAACGCGAAGCCTTCTGTTGTAATCGCGGAAAACTCAAGCCTTAATTTTTCCGATTATCGTTTCGCCGCCGCGAACGTGCATTCCTTCGCTGACGATTATCTCGACGTGCGGCGGCATCACCAAGTCTGTACGCGAGCCGAACTTTATCATGCCGAAACGTTCCCCGCATTTTACTCTTTCGCCCCGCCGCTTCCAACAAACAATTCGCCGCGCCAGAATTCCTGCAATCTGTGTACACTTTACCGTCAAGCTGTCGTTTTGAATTATCAGGGTGTTTTGCTCGTTCAGGAGGCGCGAGTCATCGCGCGTCGCCATCACAAATTTGCCTGATTTATAGGCTACATCGACGATTTCGCCTTCGATCGGAGCGCGGTTGATGTGCACATCGAGCGGTGATAGAAAGATGCTGACCAACGATTCGGGATTGTCTGCGTCGGCCGGCCGAACGATCGTGACTCGCCCGTCAGCCGGCGCGATAACGATGCCCGGCTCGAGCGGAATCGAGCGTCGGGGATCACGAAAGAAAAAGGCCATGAACCCCGCCAGAAACAGAAACGGAATTGCGAGCCACCAAAAACCAAAGATGATTGGGACGATCGCGAGAATGATCGGCACAATCACAAATGGAATCCCGTCACGGATCATTCTGGTTATTCTCTAACAACAAACGCGGGGCGCAACAGCCCATGCCTGTCGGCCCCGCTCAACAAAATAAATTAAAAAGACGCGGCATTCACATGCGGCGTCAACGAAATTAGTGCGCTGTGCTTGCTTTTTCGGCCTGGAGCATCAACGAGTACATCTGGTCTTTTAGAGCAAGCTTCTTTTTCTTTAACGTTACCTCTTCCAACTGTTCCTCATCACTGGGATATGTAAGTGCAGACAATTCACTCAAACGCTGTTCGTAACGACCGTGTTCGCGAGCCATCTCCCGAAATTCGGGATTGCTCGTCATCAATTCCTCTTTGAGGTTGTCCGCCTGTGACATGTCCATATCTGTAATCTCCTCTCGACTGATTGGGTTGGAAAGAAAGTGCTTGCGGATGAGAATTGCCTGGGGCAGTTCGTCATGCGCGAATGTTATCGCAAGCCATCAGTCTAAATCAAGACCAACCTTTGTTCTGACTGGCGGTGTTAGAGTACCAACTTTAGTTGGGTTCTCTTCTGGGCGAAATCCCGACTAAAGTCGGTACTCTAACACGGCTACCAAGACGATGATCTCGCCTGCTAAAGCACCAAACTCATCAGCAAAGCATCTTCCGTCGGCTCGCGATAATATTTCTTCCGCCGTCCGTCGACTTCAAATCCGCAATGTCGATAAAGCCTTTGCGCGGCTTGATTGCCCGCGCGAACTTCTAACCGCGCAACGGTTGCGCCCCTTTGCTGTGCCTGGTGCAGCGCGTGCCGCAGAAGCTCTGATCCGATGTGCTGCCCGCGAAATTCCGGCCGTACGGCGACGTTGTTGATGTGGACTTCATCGGCAACAATGCGAGTAACGATGAAACCCGCGATTTGATATTCATGAAAAGTCGAATCAACTCGGGCTGCCAGCATGATTGATTCCGGCATTGCCTGCAATTCTCTGTGATAAGCATCCCAGCCCCACGTGCTCAAGTCGCTCATCTGTTCGATCGCGCAAACTTCGAGCAGGTCGTGCTCAACCATTTTGTCAACCGAGATGTTTAGCCCTGAGCTAATTGCTGCGCGTTCTGTTGTTGCCATCGTTCGTTTATCTCTGCGTCGGATGCCCGCACGTAAACCGCTTGCAGGTCGTCCGCATTGACCGACTTCCCTTCTCGATAATCCTTCAGCGCTAAAGCCGCCACCGAAACCGCGAGAGGTGCCAAGCCGTTTGCGCCGGCGGGCGAGCACACAGACGCCTTCGATGATTCAGATTGAAGAAACTCGGAGAGCTTCTCCACACCTTCTCCCGCCCAGCGCACACCTGATTCTCTGGCGTATCGCTCGAACGTTTCTTTCGGGCTAAGATGTGCCGCCGCGTCCGCAGCAATCACATCGCCGTCGTTTACCGAAAACATTTGCGCGAAGACTTCGCCCCGGCCAGCCGGCAAGAGCGAAACGATTCGTCCTTCAACTCGCGTCGCATGCGCAATCGCAGCCAGTGTTGATACGCCCACAATTCGCCGGCCAGTTACAGACGCGAACGCCTTCACAGTTGCCAATCCAATCCGAAGTCCCGTGAAGCTTCCCGGTCCCACCGCGGCTGCGAAGAGATCTAACTCAGAGAGTTTTGCGCCCGCGTCATTCAGAGCTGATTCGATCATCTCGATCAAGTTAGTCGAATGCGAAACGGACGGATCGCCGACGCGCGACGATAAGTAAACTTCGCCTCGCGCGACCGCAACGCTGCCCGCCCGCGTCGCCGTTTCAATCGCCAGAATGAGCGGCTGGGGTTCCCCGCCTTGCTTCTGAATTTCCTCTGCGCTCTCTGTGGTTAACATTTGTTCGTTTGACACATCCGAACCGCCGCGCAATGATCATAAAACACAACTAATCATCATGCGAATTGGAATTCTAACTGCGGGCGGCGATTGTCCGGGCCTAAACGCTGCGATTCGCGCAGTCGTTCGCTGCGCGTCGTCCGACAACGTCGAAATTCTTGGCATTCGAAACGGCTATCTGGGTTTGTTTGAAAACGATGTCATTCCGCTGACTCGAGCAACAGTTACCGGCATCCTACCTCGCGGCGGCACGATTCTGGGCACGTCGCGATTCAATCCGACAAAAGACGAGAACTGCCTGGTTCAATTCAAAGAGAATTGGAAGGTGCTTGGTCTGGATGGATTGATCGCAGTCGGCGGCGAAGGCTCACTTTCTGCCGCACACGATCTTTGGCATAAGCATGAGCTTAGTTTGGTTGGAATTCCGAAGACGATCGACAACGACATCTCCGGAACCGATTTTACGTTCGGCTTTGATACCGCGGTTTCCATTGTCACCGACGCGATCGATCGCTTGCATTCGACCGCTGAGTCGCATCACCGCGTCATGGTCGTCGAAGTCATGGGCCGTCACACTGGCTGGATCGCAGCGTATGGCGGAATCGCCGGCGGGGCTGACGTTGTGCTGGTGCCCGAACATCCATTTCGCATCTCACACGTTTGCGACTTGCTGGCGCGTCGCAAGAACGACGGGCGTGCCTTTTCGATCATTGTCGTTGCTGAGGATGCTCACCCGCATCCTGACGAAGCATTCCTGACTGAAGAGCAAACCAACACGATCTATCGCCACCATCGCCTGGGCGGAATCGGCGAAGCTTTGGCCGCGGAGATCGAACGCTGCACGGACATTCAAACGCGCGTGACGAAGCTCGGCTATGTCCAGCGCGGCGGCTCACCGACTGCGTTTGATCGAATCCTGGCGACGCGCTTTGGAATTAAGGCCTACGAGATGGTACGCGGAGGGCAGTGGGGTCAAATGGCGGCGCTGCGCGCAAATCGAATTGTGAGTGTTCCCTTAATTGAAGCTATCGGAAACCTGAAGCGACTGGACGAAGAAATTTATCGCATAGCAGAAATCTTTTTCGGATGATGCGTCACTGTCGAAGCGAAACAATGATTAATCTTGACGAGGTAGTGGCGCTTCTCCAGCGAACGCCGGAGAGTTTATCCGCTTTGCTTTCAGGTCTGCCCAATGTTTGGATTTCGGCCACCGAAGGTGAAGGGACGTGGTCGCCGTACGACGTCATCGGCCATCTGATTCATGGCGAGCGCACTGATTGGATTCCGCGAGCGCGGCACATTCTTGCGGGCGAGACCAGACCGTTTGAGCCGTTCGATCGATCAGCCCAGTTTACAGACAGTCAGGGCAAAAGCTTGGGGGAATTGCTTGAGACTTTTTCATCGCTGCGACGTGAGAATGTAGCGACATTGTTGGATATGAAGTTGACCGCAGCAGACTTGAGCCGGAGGGGACTACATCCTGAATTAGGCGAGGTCACGCTGGGTCAATTGCTGGCGACATGGGTGGTGCATGATCTCGATCATGTCGGGCAAATCGCGCGAACCATGGCGAAGGCATCTGGCGATGCGGTGGGACCATGGAGCGCGTATCTCTCAATTCTTCACGACCGAAAGTAAAGCTAACGAATCTTCATTGACGGATCGCCGAATAGGATCCAGGTCCGGCGTACGTCCATGTCGCTGGTCGCGACCTTCGCCTGGCGACTGGCATCGCCGATCGCGATTGAACTTCCGCCATACAACAACTGAAACATTTTCAAACCCATCTCGTGCTGGCCGTCGGGAATAGTCAGACCGGACGACGCGAAGCTCGCAACTGCGCCGCCATTCGGCGCTTTCACCAAAGATTCAGCGAGGCTTTGCAACGACGGATCGGCGAAGTATCCGTTCAGACAGTCCATTACGACGACAAACGGCAGCCGATTTCCATTCGCCAGCGCCGACGCGTCATTCGAACTGAAGATCGAACCTCCCCAGATGTTCACATTGCCGTGGCCTGAATAAACCGTCACCGCCTGACCCGAATTGAAATTCGAGATGATGTTCGCGCGAGCATCGGCATCGGAAGCTTGTAAGCGGCGATAGACCCTCTGAATCGGCATCGATGCCGGCAACGTCGCCCCGACTTGATCATCGGCCGCTTCAAAGTTGAAGTAGTAACTGCCCTGCGCGTCCGCTACGAGCATGGCGCGCTGCGGCGTATTCGCGGGCGCGTAATTCACGATTTTCGACACGACGAGAGTAGCTTCGGCCGGGGTTCTCACGGGCAAGCGACCGATAGAAATGTCGGCGATGCCGTCGCCGTTGAAATCGGTGAACCAATCGTCAGACGCAGTTTCCAACGCGGTCGCCGCGCTTGGAATTCCGGTGTCGATCTCTTTGGTAGGAACGAAATCGAGGTTGCCTGCGCCTGAATAATTGCGCGGATCATAGCTCGCATCGCCCACCAGCAGCACGTACGATGGAGAGCGTGACCAGGTCGTTTTTGCAAGCGAAATGAAATCGCGAAGAGCCTGCGGCGTGTGCAGACCGTAACTGAATTCATCGAAAATGTTTTCGACGTCCGCAACCGTCACGGTAAATCCCTGCGCTTGTCGTTGCGCAACCAGTGGAGCCAGCGTGGGAATGAAATCTTTATGAGAAATGATTAGAAAATCGGCGGCGTTGCTGCTTCGATTCAGTGTCGACGGTTGATTCAGGCTGAGCCACGCCGGTTGAGAAATTCGATTCGTCGGCAGCGCAATCAAGCGGCGTGCTTTACCTCGCGCGCCCGCAGGAATCGTTGCAGCAAAGGCGCCGCTGCTTGCCTCGACGATTGGATCAACTTCCTGCACATTGCTCGTATCCGACAGATCGAGGACGCGAATATTCGAGGTGCTAAATCCCTCAACGCGCACCGACAGCGTCGAGCGCAGACTGAATTGCAGCGCATCGCTGTCAGCGCGAAAGCTATGCGCGTAAACGATGCGAAGGTAATCGATTACGCTCGTGTCGTGACTCGATCCCACGGGCGCGAGCTTGACTATATTGTCGCCCTCTATCAGCCACGAGTTGGGGATCGAAAACGTTTGCGTGGTCGCGTCCTGATCGGCGAAAACCATCGTTCCAACCAACGAGCCGTTGATGAAAACCTTTACTTGGTGAGACTCAACCGATACCCCTTGTAGAGCGACTTGCAATTGCGCCGGCGCACTAGAGGTCGGCTCAATATTGTGAAGGTTAACCGTCACCAGAGGGCCGTCGCCAAAGACTACTGCTCCGAAATAGTTCTCCTGATCGCCATTCAAAGCTGCGGAGTAGTACACCGTTCGATCCTTACGTTGTACGGAATAAGTGAAAGCTGGTGCGGGCGTGGCGGCGAGGGCCGCGTGATTATGTCGTCGCAGGAATCGTGCCGGCTTGCGGCGGTTACGCCGTCGAGAATTGCGGCGATTGATTCGCTTGGTGACTGTCGCGAATTTCTCAGCGTTGCCCGGACTGTCCTTCCGATCTGAGGACGGCGACTTATTTGTCGAGCGCGATGACGCCGACCGCGGTGAGAAATCCCGGCTTCTTTCTGCACTCCGATTGCTGAACGTCGTTGGTTTTGTTTCAGCAGCAGGCTGAGCAGGCAGCGTGTTCGACGAAACGATCTTTGGTTCTTCGCGGGACCGAGACTTAGCTTCCCTTACCTGATCGTTCGTCACTGATTGAGGCGTAGCAGCGACGAGTATGGCCAGATTTGGAAACCAGAAACGCGCCGCGACAATCGCGTTTGACGTTGTGGCGGGCGGCGGCGCCTGCACCGGCACGTCTCCCAGCGTGTGCAACTCGGCTTTTATGGCAATTCGTTTCCCGGGTTGCGAACCGTTTACTAACCAGTAGACCTGCGTGTCGGTTGTTGCCGTGTCCAGACCCTCGCCCCAGAACTCAACGAAATCGGACGCCCCTAATGGACCACTGTCGTGACTGACGCGCATCGCGATTTCGTTGGCCGATACGAACAGTCGTAGATTGGCCGCCTCGCCGGTCGTATCGAAACCTGCGGCAGCCAATTCGGGTTGCGTGATGTGATACCAGCCACTGCTGCGGACACCGATCTTCAATGCAGGTTGATTTGCTATTGCCCATTGATCGGCGAGCGATGCGGTCGAAACTGCTTCGGCAGAGTTTGACCGTTCCGATTTGACTTGATCTGAATCCGTCAAGACCGCCTGTATGCTGACGTTTCGTTCGGCGCCGAGTCTACTCAGCAATAGTGACTGTTGATTCGCAACGGGAGTTCTACTCCACAAAGGCTTGGCTAAACTGCTTGCTGCTGATTCGCCCTGAAGATCGATTAACTGAACTTCGTACTCGCAATCGACCGTACCATTCGCGTCGAACCATGAATAGAGTTGGGTACGTTTTACGATTAGCACTCCGCCCGCAATCAGACTCGGATTGATTTGCGTGCGCGAGCCGTTGCGAACGCGGAAGACGTTGAACCCGAGAGCGCCGGAATCGAAACTAGTGCTCCATTCGACGAGCGCGCCGTTCGACGAAGCAATGGCGCGAACTTGAACAGACGGACCGAACGCAATCTCGGATCGTAATTGGTTGGTTAAGGCAGATCGACGAGGTGTGGCATTGATCAAATTCGCACCGAAGAGCGCCGCGACGAGCGCGAGAGTGACAATTCGATTGAGAAACCGCACGCGTCTCATACCTAATCCTCGGATGCGGTAATTATCAGCGAATGGAATTGTTCAGGCAATGGCGAGTTGGGGTGGACGCTGTAAACAGGATGCTCAATTCACTCCGCCGGTCGTAGCCAAGCGAGCAGCTCGAAGAAGCCAATTTCCGAATTGATATCGCATTCTTTGCCGCTTGCCGAAAATTCCGTTTACCGTCACCGTGGCGAGAATCGGGTCGGGCCAGCGACGCGCAAGATCTTTCAGCAATCCAGGCGGGTGCCGGAAATATGATCGAATGGGAGCGCTGTGTTTTAGCGGAGCTTGCAGATGAGCAAACGGTGTCTCCCAGTTTTTGAGCACGCGAGCAACCAGCCAATCCGGAACCTGTCGCGCCTGATGAGCGACGGAGCCATCGTTTATTTCAGCGCCGAGCAGCGCGTGCGCAATTCCAGCCACCGACAGAATCCAGTTAGCGCGGCGCTTATCCCGGCCTAAGCAAATGTCCCAATCGAAATCATCGGACATCGTGTCGAGCAGCATCCCAATGTCGCACAGCCACAACGGCCGCCACGCCGCATGCTTCAGCAGATGAATCGCCAGCAACGCCAAGTGATCTTCCACTGCCAGCACTCGTACCCTCTCTGCGCCACATTGGACAAGTTGCGATCGCGAGAAGACCTCTTCGATCGAACGATCGGCCAGCTCAAACATTTGCAGGTGAAGATCCGTAAAATAGTTGCGCGCATCTTCGCTTTGCAGTACCCGCGCCGCGGCATCGAAATCCGATGGCCGTACCAGCAAATCAATATCGCCATACGGTCTGAGCGCCGGTTCGGAATAACAACGTGCGATCGCCCATCCCTTTACGAGGCTCACTTCGACGTTCGCTTCACGAAATAACCGAAATAGATTTTCAATTTCGGTTTCGTGTGCGCGAGCGCGCAAGGCGAGAAGACGAAAAGCCTGATGCAGCAATTCACCTGAAGGGGTGTCGCGGAACTCTGTATCGCGAATGCGCCACCAACCGAGACCGGCCGCTCCCGATTCATAGAGCAGCGGCGCCACGGAGTCGAGCTGTTCCCTCGTTAGCAGACAAGCGTTCGGATGATGCGTGCGCCAGGATTGACGTAACGCTCGAGAGACTAATGTCCCGCGATTCAAATCAACCATTTGTTTAGGAGGGAATCACGTGCTGGCGCACACGCCGTCGTTGCACAGGTTCGAGCAACACTGAACACTGGCTCCGCATTGCGCGCCACCGGGTAGACAGCTCGCCGCTTCGGCGGGCCGAGGGGCAACGATCGACGCGACTACCGGAACTGCAACCGCGGCGGTAAGTCCAAGCGCGCGGACCATGTCTCGTCGGTTGATCCCTTGCCGAGTTGGCGGAGGAGCCGGATCGATCAGCAAACGATTGCGCGAGAGCTGATCGAGGGCAAGCCAGACGATCTTGTCGTCAAGCTTCGCAGTCGCTTTTCTGCTGAGTTCGCGCGTTATTTCAGCGAGACTCTTGCGGCCATCGCAACGCTGCCAAACAAAGGCGGCAGTTTCATTAAGGCAATGCGCGCGATCAGTTTCCGTGTCGTAGATCAGAAGTTCATCCGGCAGTTCCTTGATCACCAGGCCTTCTTTGCGGGCAAGTGGTTTTTGCTGCCGATGATTAGTCTTCAATTCTCTCCTCCAGAGAGTTGCGCGCGCACTTCTTGAGCAGTAGTTGAACTTCGGCGGAAACTATCACGCCAATGCTAATGAGGTCAATACTTCCGTTGCCTCCGGATTGCCGGAGGGTCCCTGTTCTGAATTATTTTGCTCGTTGCTCGCTCAAGGCAAACGAATCCACCCACAAAGTACCGAACGCCGCGCAGGGATCGCTCGCGCATTCCTGACGCGAAAGCCTGATGATGATCGCCTTCGTCTCTTTGCCGCTAGTCAAATCGATCGAAATGGCGCGCCAGCCGTTGCTATCTGACACGAGTGATGCTGATCTGGCCATAATATTCTTTTCATCGGCGGCATCAATGACGCTGATCACGGGCGCCGCGGCCGAGATGAAATCTTTCGACTGTGAATAAAGCGTAAGTTGATAACGCGTCTCCGCTTTGACTATAGCGACTTGCGACGCGAGCGCATCAGTTGGTTTTGAATTACCGTGAAAATCTATGCGGAGACTCTTCGCGCCGCTTTGAAATTGAGATGGGTCAATCGAAATCGTGGTGTTCGAAGGCTCTGCCGGAATCTTCCAACCAAATCCGCTCTGTCCCACATCGACTTCGTCTTCAAAACTGCCATTCAGTAGTAATGGAGTCGACCTCGTTGTGTTATGAAGTCGCGCCCAGACTTCATATGCCTCGGGAAAAAGTTTTGCGGTTAACAACTCGTGGACCAGGTCATGAACGCGTTCGCCGGAAAGAGACTTGAGCGCATGAAACTGATCAAGCGCGGCACTTCCCTGCTTGTGCTGTGCAAAGAACAGCGCCAAGGCAATTCGCGCAGGGTCGGTTTGCGGCTGAATTGCTGCGACCGTCCTGGCTGAATCATTTCGCGAAACGCCCCAAGCTAAGTCAATCACGTTCGGCAAAAACGTCGCGTCGCTGGATGAGGCGAATCGAAGTTCCCTGAATGCTTCATCAGTCTGGCCTAGACGCAGCCACAAGTTTCCCAATTGCCAATGCGCCTTTGCGTAACTCGGCGCAAGCGCGATCGATTGTCTCAAGGCATTAATCGCGCCGTTCGGGTCTCCGTTGAGATCGCGGGTGACGCCGAGGATCATCCACGGGAAATAATCGCGCGGCCGCAATTGAACTGCGCGCTCCAGTTCGCGAATCGCTTCGGAATAATTCTCGGTATGCTGAAGTATCAAACCGCGCGTCGCATGAGTTTCAGCGTCGCTGGGCAGAATGCGTACCGCCCGCGCGGCCGCGTCACGATCGTTCGCAACCAACGCGTATTGCGCTAACGTGCGCGCGACCCCGATGCGTGCCGCCTGCCAGATTCCTAAACCGCAGGCGATGACGCCTAACAATCCGATCGCGATTCGCTTCATCAAATTTCAAGCATGAAAAAGCCAGCCCCCTTCCGAAAGCTGGCGTCTTCAAAAAAGGTTGTGGTTGCGATCTATGGAGTGCTGCCGCTGGTTTCGCCGCCGCGAGTCAAGGCGCCGATGATAATTGCGCCGCCGGTCCCACCGAGGATGATTCCGGCCAACTCACCGCCGCTGATTCCACCGCCCGGAAGCGAACCCAACTGGCCATTCGGCAGAATGCAGCCGCCGACGTGATTGCGGTTCTTATCGGTCTTCTCTGAAGCGTTATCGGTGTAAAGCTCCATCTCGCCAGGCAGCACGTTTGATTTCTTCTGTGATCGCCGAGATCGATGACGGCGCTCACTTGATCCGGAGTTTCAATCGTCGCTCCCGTCAGGATTGTTCCGCCAGTTCCGACTGCGTTGCCGTTGACCGTGATTGATTGATTGTTCTTTGTCGTCACGCGGGCCGTGATAACCCGCTGCGGCGGACCAGCCGGGGTCTTTGCGTTTGGCAAACTCGCTTGCACGCAAACCTGCGCAAACGAAAAAGCGACGAACACGGCGAGCGCCTTTAATGCTTTCATTCGTCTCAGGTTCATGTTGGGCAACTCCTGTGACTTGTCAGTACCGATTTCCCTTTGATTAGCGGAGGAAGTGTACTTCCCTCGCCCGACTGCGTCAATCTTTTTTCCGGCTACTTCTTGACTGCGTGGTAGAGCTGCTCTGCCAGTTTCGGATCGAGTCGTTTCAGAATCGCAAATTCGCGAGTCACGCCATCCTTGTCGTTCAAACTCGCGTAGACGAGGCCGAGGCTGTAATGCGCCTGGGCATAATCGGGTTTCAACTTCAGCGTAGTTTTCAGTGCGACTTGCGCATCCTGCAGTCGGTTCGCTCTGTAGCTCGAATTGCCAAGACCGTAGAACGCTTCGACGTTGGTCGGATCCATCACACTCGCTTTTTTGAAAGCGTCGGCGGCGTCGGGAAACTGTCCCGCCAGAAACGCCGAGGTTCCCAGACCAAGATAGGCCTGCTCGTATTCGGGTTTCAGTTGCGTCGCTTGCTTGTATGAAGCGGCGGACTCAGCGAAGCGCTTGGCGTCGAACAAAGCCTTGCCCAGGTTGTAATGCGCGGCAACGTAGTCGGGCTTAGACCCGACCGCCTGCTTCAAAAGATCGATGGCTTCGTTCGGTTGGCCATTCTTGTCGTAAAGATAGCCGAGCCCGTTCAGCGCCTTGGCGTATTTCGGATCGAGGCGGATCGCTTCTTTGTAATCGGCGATTGCTTGCGGGTCGTTTCCGGTTTTGTCTTCCGCGAAAGCAAGATTGTTGAAGATGGTCGCAAGATCGGGTTTCAGCCGCGCGGCTTCTTTGAACGCCGAGACCGCTTCGGCGAATCGATTCAAATTCGTCAGCGCGATGCCGAGATTGTTTTGCGCCTCCGGATAATCCTTCTTGTGCGCGATTGCCTGCTGATAAGCGCCGGCGGCGTCACTGAACTTTCCTGACATCAGTAAAGAGTTCCCGAGGTTGTACTCTGCATCCGCGTATCCGGGTTTCAGTTTTGCCGCCTGCTGAAATGATTTCGCGGCGTCGCCGTACTTCTCTAACGCGTATTGCGCGGCGCCGAGGTTGTTCATCGTTTCCGAATCGTCCGGTTTCAAACGCAGTGCCTGTGTGAACGCATCAACTGCGTCCTGGTACTTCCCGGCTTTGTAAGACGCAGCCCCGAGATTGTTGAAGCCGAACGCATCCTTAGGATTGAGCTGAACGACTTTCTTGAGCACGCGGATCGAATCTTCATAGCGGCCGGCACGATCATAAGCGTAGGCGAGGCTGTTGTAGGCGCTGACGTTGTCAGACTGAAGCTTGACGACGTTTTCGTAAGTCTTTGCCGCGTCAGCATAACGCCCGAGTTGCAAGTAAGTGTCGCCCAAAGCGATCAGCGCGTCGGGCCAATCAGGTTTCAATTCAAGCGCGCGCTTCAGAGCCGTAGCGGCTTCATCATATTTTTCAGCGGAGTTGTAAGCGACACCGAGATTGAAAAAGCTGTCAGCGTCATCAGCTTTCGCTTTCGTCGCGCGCTGGAAAGATTCGATCGCAGGTTGATTCTGATTAAGCGCGAGATAAGTTACGCCAACGTTGTTCAGACTCGGCACGTCATCCGGTTTTAGCTTCAGCGCTTGCTGATAAGCGTCGAGCGCCTTGGCGTAATCGCCGGCGTCATAAAGCGCATTGCCCTGATCGTTTAGCGCCTCGACTTTCTCCTGCGTCGAAACTTCCGCTGGCGTCGGTTGCGGTTGCGGCGAGCCCGGCGACGGCGAAGCGACCGGACGGTTGCGAGCTATTTCAATTCTTCGCGGCGGGCGATGCCGAACTATCAGCGCCGCCGCACCGCCCGCGAGATCGCGAACGCGTGGTGGTCGCTTAAAAACGATCGCCGCGCCGCCGATGATGTCTTGTCCGATTAAGGCAGACGCGCCGCCGGCAATGTCTTGAGGCCAGCCGAATAGCGACTGACTGATGAGAACAACGAGTAACGCAATTGCGATGCGATTAGTCTTCTGCGGCCGGTTCAATTTCATCTGCGGGCTGTTTCGCTGTCACGGATCATCAAGACGTCGCTTGGAACATTATCAGAACGCTGCGATTTGATGCGCTTGCGGTGTGGGCCGTTGGTAGTTTTGTCGGCGCTCAAAATCGAAAGCAATATTGTGAAGAGCAGCGCGTTACCCGTTATGTGTAAACCAAAATCGATCAAGCTGTGGATGCCAACGCCGACGATGCCGACCAATGCTCCCAGCACAGCGGCTCGCTGAAAACCGCTCAGCGTGCCGAGCACCCAGCGAACTCGCTTTACCAGCACGACCCCGAACCAGAAGAAAATGCCGACGCCGACGAGGCCAGCACTGGCCAACAACTCAAGATAATCGTTGTGCGCCTGGGCCGGCGTCTGCGCTCCCGAAGCATCATGATATACCGGCACTTCAGCCCAAAAGCCGCCCAGGCCCGCGCCAATAATCGGATGCGCGCGCGCCATGCGCCACGTGGCATTCCAGATGTCGCGACGACGGGCGCCCTCATGAGAATCGGTGCTCTTGATTTCAATCTGTGCAGTTTGGATTCCGGTCGTCAGTTGATCGCCACCCAGCCACGCCACACCTGCACCGATCGCAATCGCTAACACTGTGGCCGTGACAGCCGCAAATCCGACCGAGTATCCCCAACGTCGCCAGCCGAGTACTTGTTGACTCCTGCGCCTGTTGAGATAGATGAACAGCAGCGCCGCAAAAAGTATCTGCACCGTCACCGCGAGCAAACCGCCGCGCGATTTCGACATCACGAGCGCAACCCACAGCAGAATCATCGCTGAGAAATAAATGAGAATGTGTTGGCGATGATGCTCGCGCAGGATTGTGATTCCCAGCAGCAGACCCATCGCCGGTTCGACGAGAAACGCGAAGTGATTTTTGTTGATGAACTGTGCGAAGCCGCCCCCGTATCTCAGCGCCGGCAGGATAAAGCCCTGATCGTGTTGCATCGCCTGCCGTAGGATCCCGAAGATGGAACTGATTACGGCGAGAACCACGATCGCATGAACCAGGATTTTCAGTCGGACCGAATTGCGCGCAAAGCGAACCGCGAGAATTCCCGCGAGTGTCAAAGCTGCTAATCGGAGAGCAAACAACCAACTTCCGAAGGGATCGGCGCTGATCGCGTTGACTACCTTAACGCCCGCGACTTCGGTCTGAGACCACGAGAGACTTTGCAGGATCGCGACGACGATTAATGCGATCAGCGGAAAGAACAGTTGCAGGTTGCCCGCCCGCCACGAACTCTCGATAAGGCCATGAATGACCCACAGGAGGCCCAGCGCAAACACCAAACATTCGAAGATCGCCTGCGACCAGGGTTCGACTGAGCCATAAGGAATTGCCGTGAGAAAAATGACGCCGACGAGGGCGAAGAAGATCGTCGCGCCAAGCAGTTTAGCGACACGCGACTCGCCGGACTCAGCGTCCTGTTTGAACGACCTGACTTGAGCACGCGAGGCTTTCAAGCGTTATTTAAGAGGTCCGGCGGAAAGCTATCGGGCGGTCGCGGCCATCCGCCGAGGCATCGAGTGCTCGGCGTTCTTGAAAACTCGCGCGGCCGCTCCGGTCACGGCAGGATGAAAAACGTCGGTGAGGTAGTTGATGTCAAACAACAATGGATCGGCATCGAGCCGCCGATAAAGATTCAGGTAACCAAGCGAGCAACCATTCCCGGCAATTGGCAGGCGCATTGCCCAAAATCGATCCGAACCGACAACGTTGGCGTTCACCAAATTGCTGCGCTGCCAGTTCCATTGAATTCGGCCATTCAGAATTTTCGCATGCTCGGAAAAACCATTCGCGTCGCTTAGTTCGAAAGCGCGCTCGTTGACCTGGGCCTGATCGTCGCAGGTCAACTGCGCTTTGGCGTAAACGAAATCGCCCAGCTCCAGAACTTCGACGACCGCATCGAATAGTTCGCTCATCGTCTTTGCCGACTCAAGCGCCTGACACGCCCGACGTAACCTCAGATTGTTAATGGCCCGCGCGCGTCGATCGCTAAGATTGCGTTTCACGCTCGCGCGTAGCTCATCCACTTCGTGATAACGCAGATTCCCAAGCGCCAGCGCAACGGCGACGCCCAGCACGAACAGCATGACGCCGGTCATCCCGCTGCCACCATTGACGAACATCATCGCAGCCAGGCCGAACGCGGCGCTGACTGCGTAAAGGACGAGCGCGACTCGACGCTGCGACCATCCGCGCGCCAAAAGCATGTGATGAATGTGTTCGCGGTCGCCTTGAAAAATCGGCTTGCCGCTCAGCAACCGACGGCCAATAGTCACGGTAGCGTCAACCACCGGAAGGCCGAAAGCGAGAATCGGAATCGCGACGGCAACGGCGGTCGAGGCTTTCTGCGAGCCCATGATTGAAAGTGCCGCAAGCGCGAATCCGACGAATAACGATCCGGAATCGCCGAGGAAGATCGACGCTGGATTAAAGTTGTAACGCAGAAATCCTGCGAGTGCGCCGGTCAATGCCAACAAGATCACGGCCATCAGCGCGCGGCCTTGGATCAAGGAAATGGTCAGCAGCACGAGCGACGAAAACAACGCCGAGCCGGCCGCCAAACCGTCAACGCCGTCGATCAGATTGAAAGCATTGGCGATCCCGACGACCCAGGCGATAGTTAAAAGAAATCCGGCGACGGGATGCAGCGTAACTTGGCCAAAGAATGGAATCGACAACCCTTCGATCCTTCCACCCAGGGCGTAGAAGATCATCGTGATGATGCCGAGCACGACGAACTTTATCATCGCATTCGCGCCCCGAATGTCGTCGTAAGCGCCGAGCGCGACGACTAACAAGCTGCACAGCAAAAAGGCGCCAACCGATTTGACGTCGCTGCGCAGGTTTTGCGTGAGCAGGTTATGAACTGCGAACAACGACGACAGAGCGACCAATACAGACAAGAAGATTCCAATGCCGCCCAATCGCGGAATCGGCGTGCGGTGCACGTGTCGTTCGCTGCGCGGTCCCGCAACCAGGCCGAACCGCTCGCACAGGCGTCGCAGCAGAGGCGTGATCAAGGCTGAGCTGAACGCCGCAATCAGGAACAGTACGAAATAGGTTTTCATTTGCTGATTCGCGAGTGGATCAAATCTGACCGGGGGAAGTACGAACGACTGGTTTGATCACAGAGTCATCATGCACGGCGGCGTGCGCCGATTCGATAACTGCAACCAGACTCGGCAATGAATCAAACTCGTGAATCTCGGGCGCGCGAAAGCTGCGTTTGAAATCGGACATCTCTTTCGCTGCTTCGGAAATCGACTTCGCCAATTCGATGGCAGCTCCATGACTGACGTGGGCGGCGTGTTTTGGATCGCCAATTTGTGAAACGATCTCGCCCATCGAACTGTGTTCAGGTCCGATGAAAACAAACGGCGCGCCGATTGAAAGGATGTTGTAGATCTTCGACGGATGAACGATTCCGACGAATGGATCGCCCATCACGACAACGTGCAGGTCAGCTGCTGAAAGAACGGCAGAGAAACTTTCCTGCGGTTGATAAGGAAAGCATTTGATGTTTGTTAGCTCGTGCGCGCGCGCGAACGCTTCGACCTTCTTGAACTCGCTGCCGCCCCCGGCGAAGACAAACGCGATCGCCTCGTCAGATTTCAATTCATTGGCGCTTTCAAACAGCGTATTCAGCGGATGACACGGACTGTGATTGCCGGCGTACATCACCACGAATTTGTCAGCGAGGTGGTGCTGTCGTCGAAATGCTTCCCTGCCCTCTTCGTCGAATCGCACGTTGTCATCGCGAGCCGGCGGAATGACCGCAATTTTCCTTTCGTCAATTCCTTTGCTAACGATTCGCTCTTTCATGAATTCGTCCAGAGCGACAATTGTTTTCGCGCGGGCCATGCTGCTTTTCAGTAACCGTGATAAGAATTTTGCAATGAGCGAATTCTGTTTGAGCCAGCCTGCGGCGATCGCTTCATCGGGATTCAAATCCATCGCCCAGAAGACCATCTGGCCGCCCTTGAATTTGGTGAACAGCGAGCCCAGCCAGGAGATCAGCGGCGGTGAAGTGAGCGCAACAACCACGTCGTGTCGTGGCAATCTCAACATTTGCAGCGCCGACGTTAAAAGAAAACTGACGAAGTTCACCGTTCGTGCCGATCGAGTTTTCTTTCCAAGATT
>QHXI01000095.1:0-5792 GCA_003222895.1 Acidobacteriota bacterium
CAACCCAATCGACAACAGTGGTCAGCCTTTCCTGCTCTGTCTGAACACCAACCACATGGCCCGCTATTGATGTCCCGGCCATGAGAATGATGATTCCCATCGCGGCAAATACACTACCGTGTCTCATGATGCTCCTCTTTGTCTCCGGCGGTGCTGATTAAGGGAGGATCTCGCCGTTCGGTGCGACGCAGGGTCCTGGCCGATGCCAACCGCCTTCGAACCATGTGAGCATGTTGGTTGAAAGATGATCAATCGCCTCAGCCAATCCAACGAAAGGTGCCTGACCGCTGCTTGCGCTGAAGAGCGTACCAGCCTTTCCCAACCCAGTGACTTCGGCGTTAGCCGTATCCTGTTTAGTACCCTCACTAATTTCGCTCACGGTCACATTGATGTAGAGATTTGGGACTACCCCGCTAGCTTCCTTAAATGTTATGTTCCGCTGGTTGGCATTAAGATCAGCCAGAATTCTTTGGGCGACGTGGGACGGCGCTTCGGGAAACGTCCACTGCAGGCCGGATGCGGGTTTCACGGTAATCACCACGGTCAGTGCGGTATCATGAAAGGGCTGCTGTAGTAGGTCGCAAGGCGGAATGTTTGATTTCTGATTAGATCGTCCAGTCTCCTGTTTGGAGCCTTTGTCTGCTTTCCATTTGACTGATTCCTTTGTCCCAGGTGCGCAGTGGAAGTCTCCATCCGGCTTGCGTTCCCAATGTCCCCCTTCTGGCGACGGTCGAGATTCGCACGTCCAGGTCTGTGATGTCCCGCTAAAGCCCCACTCTTTCATTGGCACGTTAGTCCCGCCAATTAATATCGATATGACCTTTCCATCCCTCATGTGTGCTTTGTATGTTCGTTCTGGCTTAAGCGGATAGTCTTCACCGCGTCCGTCAACGTCGATGACGTAGAGAAACGGAGTGTTTGTCTCTACATCTCTAAGGCCTAGATCAACCAGATAGAACGTGGCCGATTTTATTCCATTCGACTCCCTGTCATGGTAGCTGACTACGCCGACTGTGGCATCGCGCTCCTTCTTTTCCTCAACCAGCCGGTCCGGTTTGTTGGCCTGCGCGAACGCCGCGATAGCGCTCAGCATTATTAGTAACCCTAAGGAACAAGATGTAAGTTTTGAGTGTGCAAGCATTGCCTTACCTCCTGCGGTTTGCCCATAATTGGCTGCGAGCTTTATCTTGGCGTACTTCTACGCCAAGTTTAATGCACGGTCAAGAAGAATAGGAATCTGACCAATTACCTGTAATATGTTGGAATAAATGCCGGCAATTGAAACTAAATATAACGGCCATCGTTTCCGGTGTCGGCTGGAAGCTAAATGGGCTGTCTTTCTGGATGCGATGGGAATTGAGTATGACTATGAGCGAGAGGGATATACGTTGAATGGACTCTGGTATTTGCCTGACTTCTGGCTGCCGCTTCCGAAAGATCATACGGAGTTTGAGGATGCCGGCTACTGGTTAGAAATAAAGCCGCGCCTATTAACGGCCAAGGAAGCACTTAAAATTGAGCGGCTTGTTCGTGACACGGGACATCATGCCTTCGCAATTTGTGGCCGGGTCGGATTGGGCGAATATCTTGTCAGCAAGTGGGCGATGGAGCGTGGAACGAAAGAAGTGAGTTGCGTGTACAAAAATAGCGATGATTACTACCTTCATTTCAGCATGTGGAACAGGCTTCAACCCTCGAACGTGGAAGTGGCCTTCGAAGATGCACTTAATACCGCCCGAGCCGCACGCTTCGAACACGGGGAAACCCCAAAAGTTCTTTGCCCGCCCGCCGAGAAATGGTACATGAACTCTCTCGGCCTATCTACTATTGACGGTGGTGGCCGCGACTGGTGGATAGAATCTGAAGCTCAACCGGGTGAAACCATTTACTTTTGTGGGAATGATCACCACGTGCCGAAGTGTTGGGAGCTAGCGGAGGGCATAGTCGATGCTCACAACTCGGGTGACCGGCAACGCTTGCGTTACTTACTGTCGCTGAAGAATATGACTGTTGGTAAAGAAGAGGCGTAACCAGACTGCGCGGATTTCCGGAATGCAGCTAACAGCTGTTGAGCGATTCAACATAAGAATTCAATCTGTCTTCCATGATTGAACTTGCTTTAGCAGTTTCTTGAGGACCGGGACTCGAGGGTTGTCGCGTACTAGAATCTGAAATTGATTTTCTGCTTCTCCAACCATTCCCTCACGCGCGTAGAATACTCCGAAGGCAAGGTGTGAGCGGACCTTCTTTAGTTGTTCTAATTCCTGCGCGCTGCTGGCGGACAAGATTTTGAACCTCATTTGCGGAGCGGATGCTCCTGGCGACACGATCGTCTTACCGTCAATCGTTGCTTCAACTTCCCAGACATAGATCTCGCCGCGCTTGAGCGAGGTAGGCGGAGTCCATCTTGTTTGATCAGCCGATAGTTCTTCGCTTTTCGTTATTTCGTGACCTCTCAAATCGCCGACTGAGACTCGATAGCTAGTTGCGCCTGCCAATTTTTCCCACTCGAAAGATGGCCGATCCGAGATGATTACTGTCCTCGCTGGAGACCGAAGCCCAAATGTTGGGCTGTTATCAGGTCCCCTGAGAACAATAGGTCCTCCGCCAAGCTCAGTTTGTGTTGCTGGCGCTTTAATATTTTCCGCAATCAACGCTTCGCCGATCTTCTGACGCGTGTTCTGTGGAATCTCATCAAGTCCAGACACATTTCCAGCTTTATCAACGGTCACTTTTCCTCGTTCATCATTCAACGCGGCAATCACGCCCGCATTCTGAGGCTTGAGCCCTTCTTGATTCTTAACCGTCAATGCCGGACTCGGCGCACGTCTTGGCAATTGCTCTGACGGAACCGGCGCGGGAGTTGGCTGTACAGCGACCGCTTGGTTCTGGGGCGTCGGCGTTTGTGTGGCCGGCCCGATAATTCCTTGGAGTGGCTGCGTCTGCTTCGCTTCAAGATTACCGGCGCGGCGCTTCAGCAGCACTGCGACTCCGATCACTACCGCGATTCCAATGAGTACGACGGCTGCGGCATAAGCTGGATTCCAAGCGAGACCGCGCCTCCAAGCGAACCAAGGCCGCTTTTCCCTCGTTGGTTGCTTGGCGATAGCTGGGAAAGTGGGTTCCGTCTCTTTATCGATTTGCTCTCGGAAAGCAAGGAAGCTACGGACATCTTCGTTGCAAGACGCGCAGACCTTGAGATGGACATCGAGCATTTCGCGCTCGGTAGCGTCCATCTTTTCGTCAGCCAGTCGAACGAGTTGCTCGTAATCGATGTGCTCGTGCGTGAATTGAAACTCTGGCGCTAAGGTTATTTTCAACGGTTCTAACCCGCGCCGACTTCGAAGCATGTCAGTGAACTGATGATTACACGAGAAGCAGACGTCCAAATGCTCAGCAATCGAGGTGAGTTCGCTCACCGGCAAGGCTCGGACGCGAAAGCGTTGCATTCGTGGTGTGGTTATGTGCCCGGTCATGAGTTGCGTCTTTGCCTGGTTACTCCCTCTATTTATATAAGACGGGAGTATTTACCGAACATTCCTCGCACCCGTGCATTTATTTTTGCCCTAAGAAAGGCCGCAAATCCTCCTCCTTTTCCAAACGTCGAAGCGCCTCGAAGCGCCATCTCCTCACTTGAAGGACGGGAACGTTCAACTCATTGGCGATGTCGGCATAAGTCATCGGCATCGCTCCCCAGATACGCATAAGATCGTTCAAGGAGCGTCCTAGCTGTTGCGCGAGTTGCGCCCGTGTGGTTATGTTCGCTTGGAACAGAAGCGTGAACAGGTCTTCGCCGCTGTTGTCCTCAAATCGGAAGCAATACGTGTCCCGTTGGTTCTTTGGCAAAGCGAGGACCGCCCGCCATAGACTACGCAACAACTTCTCTAGGTCGAGACCCGGATCGCTTATCAGAGTCGTATCTGCGACGCGAGACTCTAGGTAACTTTTGGCTTCATCATCGATTGAGTCGGCTGGACGATCCTTCACCTTAAGGAGAATGGCAATTAGGTTGACCAACTCATCAAGCTCAACTGGCTCGTCAATCCACATGAGCAACTCGGCTGTCAGACTCGTCAGAGGCACGCGTGTAACGTCCTCGCTCCCAAATCGAGTTGTGCGAAAGATTGGCAAATCGCTTTCGATTTCGGTGAGTCGTTGAGATGAGATCGGCGCTTGCTTGTTTGCGCCCGCCCTAAGCCCGCAAATAAATCCTTCTTCGGATTTCCAAAGCACGAATTCGGCCTTCCTAGTCAGGATTTCGCGAAGACTGTATTTCAAGCGAGTGCGCGCCGGAGACCTTGAACGTATATAGTCGAGGCAGGCGTTCATCGCGATGCGCCCAACGTATTTCTGAAAATCCTCGATCTCAGTTCTTGGGTTGGCAGGCAATGTCGTCAAGACTTCGATTACTTTAGCGATGATCTCGTGGTACAGATCTTCCGCGTCTGGATTGTAAGGATTGACTCCGAATTGATTGACATGGAATCCGAGTTTGTACCGCAGCGTTTGCCTAACGACTGGCGACGCATACACGATTAGTAATTCGTCGAGATGCTGTGGTCTCTCTAACTCATTCGTTGCGCTTAGATAAGATCGGAGAAGCTGGTCCATTGGGCATCGATGCGCTCTAGAGGAAGCCCCTCTTTTCAAATTCCTAGATGGCAACAGTGTATCAGACGTAATTGAGGACCGGCCCCCGGGGGAAATGGCTGAAGTAGTTTCAGATAACGCTCTTCAGATATCCAAATTGACCGTGTTTCGTGCTAAAATCGCGCTCAACCAAGATGAAGGGCTTCCCCAGTTACGGCTTTGGTTCGGCGTGACTAGGAGTCTTGCGACGGTACGCGCGGTTGCTTAAAACATGGTTCCTACCGCAGCGATGGCTGAGTCACGAATGAGGGGCGACGACGTAAGTGGAACTGAAACAGCATTCCCATTGGCGAGCAGTGGATCTTTTTGCAGGGTGCGGCGGTCTCACGCTTGGTCTTAAGCAGGCCGGCTTCGACGTTATTTCCGCCGTAGAGAATGACAGCCTAGCCTCAAAAACTTACGCACGAAATCACCCTGAAGTAAAGCTCCTAGATAAGGATATATCCTTCGTTGAGGCGAGCGATCTGCGAACAAGGAGGGCTAGGAAGATCCATCTTGTTGCGGGTTGCCCCCCCTGCCAAGGCTTCTCAAGGGTGCGCCGAAAAAACCGCACGCGCTCCGCAGATGACAAACGTAAATAGCTGATTGATGAGTTCTATTGCATTGTGGAAGAGCTGTTACCAGCGGATGTCTTTTTGGAAAATGTGCCAGGAATTGAGAATTACCACCGGTTCAAGTCGTTTCTTACGCTACTACGTCGCTTAGGATATCACGTGAATATTCAGCCGTTGGAATTATCTGACTATGCGGTTCCGCAGCGACGACGACGAGTCGTTGTGTTGGCGGGTCATGGCTTCGATATTAGACTCCCGAAGAAGGCCAAGGTCGGCAAGACGGTTCGCTCCGTCATTGGCGATCTCCCTTTGCCTGAGAACAGTCGCAATCGTCTCCACCGCGAGACCACGCAACACAGTCCTCTAATGTTGAAGCGTATTCGAGCCGTACCTAAAGATGGCGGCAGTCGCTCAGATTGGTCGGAGGATCTTGAACTCAACTGCCACTCAACCTTCGAAGGCTTCAAGGACGTGTACGGACGGATGGCGTGGGACAAACGCTCGCCAACAATCACTGGTGGTTGCATCAACGCGAGCAAAGGGAGGTTCGTTCATCCAGAACAGGATCGGGCGATCACTCTGTTTGAA
>QHXI01000095.1:5832-23781 GCA_003222895.1 Acidobacteriota bacterium
GCGAGGCGCGTGGGACTGGGAATCGTGGAAGCGCTGGAGAAGAATTGTTATGGCTGACGTATTCACGCCTGAGAAGCGAAGCGCAATTATGTCGCGCATCAAGGGCGGGAATACGAAACCGGAAATTCTGGTCCGTAGGATAGTTCATTCACTCGGATTTCGATTTCGGCTGCGCCCTCAAAATCTGGTTGGCAAACCGGACCTTGTACTCCCGCGCTATCGGAAAATCATTTTTGTGCATGGATGCTTTTGGCACGGCCACGCTCGATGTCGACGAAGTACCCTACCTACGAGCAACGTCGCTTTTTGGCAAAAGAAGATTGAGGGCAATAAGGCGAGGGATCGAAATGTAGTTCGGACATTGCGCAGAATGAAATGGGATATTTTGGTGGTATGGCAATGTGAGACAACACATATTGAACGCCTAACCAAAAGACTTGAGCGATTTCTGGAAGGAGCCTGATGCCGAACTTTTTGTTCGACCGAGCCTATGAATAAGCGACGAATGATTATCAGGATTCAATTTGCGGCGATCAAGAATCCCGCTGCGATCGGCGCAAGGGATGGATCATTCCACGAGATCGAGACCACGCGAGTGTCATGTGGGGAATAAAACGCGCAAGCACCTGGCTGTAGCGGACGTGCCGCTTGCTGCGTCACCATCACGAATACGTAGCTGGAATGCTGAATCGAGTCGTACTGGAAAGCGTAGCCCGACCTCGATGCCGCGAGCGCAGTCGCGAACCAAAGTGCCAAGTAATAGGACGAACGCTCGATCTCAACTCGATTATCGGCACCATCCTTTAGCCAACACGTGACGAGATTTGTTATTGCCTCACGCCAGTTCTCATCGAGCGCCGACGCTAACTCCTGTCGGCGCACTATCGCAAACACCTGATCGCCGACCTGTTTCTTTTGAGGAAAGGCGGATTTAAGACTCGCAGCTAAAACCGGATCGCGACAGCGTAAAGCGAGCGATTCCGAATTACCAATTGCAGATGCATCGGATAGGCACTGCCAGAGATCGTCAACAGATGGATTTGGTCGAACAAAGTCGGGAATCCTAACGAGAGTTTCGAAATGAACTGACGACACGTCACCGGATTCAACGAGAGTCTTGACCATCCATCTCTTTCCGTCGTTAGCCAAAACACGCGTGTCCGGGACTAGAGCTGCGAAGGCACCGCCTGTTCCAAGGTAAGCCAGCTGAGATCGATTTTCCGTTTGCTCTAATCGAATGGTCGTTTCAACAACCTTACCATGCCGATCAACGGCCAAGACTTGAGTCTCAGTTGACAGGTTCTTGGTTATTCGCCAACCGTGAGGCGCGAACAACACGGACTCTTCGGAGATGTTTGTTGATGGCATGTTCAATCTCTAAAGGCCAACAAAATGAATTCTCGGTAACGTAACGCGCTCGCCCGATTTGAACCAACCGAGTCAAAATATGAAACGCTGAACTCCACGTTCCCCAACGCCTGTCTCCGAACAATTTTTCCTCGAGATCGGTGACGTGAATAACGCGTCTTAGTCGCAACTCATCTACTGTTGTAGCGAGATGACGCTGAAACGTATCAAGCTGTTCGGTGTGGATGTAGATTCTGAATACTCTTCCCGTAATCGCCGCACAGGGAATTGAATCCATAATGCCGAGCCTGAGCTGAGAAGCGAGAATTGCTCCAAAAATCCGACGATCAATCGTGATATTCAAGTGGTCTCGTACTTGGCTGTTTAGGGCCACTCGCATAAGGGACAGGTGAGGCTTTGAACAGAAGTTGATGGCTTCCACAACCGTGCCGAAAGCGCGAGTCATCTCACGCTCATCGGGCGCATAAATCGTGACCCCGCCCAGACGACGCGTTGCCGGCGTTGCGCCGAAGTCTCCAGAGCGAATTGCTGCTGGCGACACTTCGTCTGAGTCATCTGTCACAGCAGCGTCGTAAATCCAGCCCAAAGCCTGAAGAATAGTGCGAGGGATGAGGGGCGCGCCATCCGCTCTCGCTACATGTCTAATGACCGTATCTAGAGTTTCTTTGCCGAAAGGTGCTTCTTCGTTACCAAGATATCCGTCGGGCCGAAAAAAGCGAAACCGTTCAATCACAAACTCCAGTGCTTCCTCCTCCGACATCTCCGGCAAAGAAACGCATGGTCTCACACCCATCAAAGTGCGTAGCTCTTCAGACATCATGTCCATAGCCGTCTGTTCAATTCGCGATTTTACTGCCAGCACTACCGAAAAATAACGAGGGCTGTGACTGAACAGAGAACGAACGTTTGAGAGAACCGCGTCGCGTCTGTACTGCGGCTTCAGTAAGGCAACTCGCTGGAATTCATCGATGAGAACCACGAGACGTACCTCTTTTTCCGCCAGCGCTGCGATAATTCCGCTCAGGATATCACAGGCTTGAGGATCGTCCTCGATGCGTGACTGAATGCTTGTGCTCGCCCTCAATTCACGTAGGCCCGGTCGCTGTCCCAGTAACCACTGTTTTGCGATTGCCTTCTCTTCGCCTGTGCCATAAACCAATGTTCGCGCACAACGCTGAAGATCTTCTGGGATTGAAGGGTTCTGAGCATTGAGAATACATTGGGCTAATGTGTCTGTAGGAATCTCGCTGACGATTCGGCTATACAAGTCATGAAACCTGCGAAGCTGGTCCGGCATTTCGACAAAGATTGGGATTGCCTTAGTCGAGTCGGTATGCGAATTCTTTAAGAGATATTCAAGATGAAATAAAGCGTGTGATTTTCCCGCTCCTAAGTTCGCCCAAATCAAATCGAGAGATGAATCAGAACGTTGAATTAATGAGCGCTTTAATCTTTCAAGGCGAGTTAGAACAGATTTTCTACCTGCCCAACAAGCCGCAGTTTCAGGGCTGGCTGTTAGAGAAAAAGGCGAGGCGCGAAAGAATCCATCATCACTCACGCTATTAATTCCTCAAGTTTTCGAATATCGAGCGAAACGAACTCAGCACGTTCACCGAACCCACCGCGCGAGAGTCTCGCGATCTCTGACCGCGAGAGCGCTAGCTGTTCGATCGCATGACGAGCGGCAGATATGGAAATCGGTTTTCCTTTCTCAGCGCGCCGCCAGACCAAACCAATTGATATTGCATCAATTGGGAGTGGACCAGTAGGGCGGGCAAGGGAAGAGACAATTTCGGGCAAATCCGCCAAGAGTTCGTCCTCGACCAATGACGATTCCGACCATTCCTTCCCAAAAAGTGAATAGGCCAAATGTTCTTCTAGCCAACCGCGCGCGTCCTGTGCCTCATTCAGCGACTGTACAGCACGGTCCAACGCACTGGTCGGATAATAGACGTATTCGAATCGCTCTTCTTCCCCACTCCGACCCTTTTCCAAGAATCCGATGTCCACATAGGTTTCTAGGCGTGACGATATTCGATGCCAAGCTGTTGACGTCGAACCTAATTCGCGTGTTCCGCGTCGCGCGGCGTTCTCAAGATCCCGCATGTTTTCGTATAACTTATTCTTCCTGCCAACGGATAGGTAGCGAGCTGAACGCGCTTCTTGCGATATTTCCTGGACGGTCTCGGCAAAAATCTCTGTTCCTTCGGCCTTTCGGATCGGCCCTGAGAGACGTAGAAGCTTGGGTGCTAATCTTGAAAAGCAATCTATGTCCGCACCGATGATGGTGAACGCGAAAGCGATCCGCTCAAAACCTATTATGTAGGCATTCGAACAACTCGGATCGTCAATGACCGTAGGCCCAAGCTTTACTATCAGCCGTCCAATCGGAGAAACTTCTCCGACCCGACTAATCAGGCCGACAAACTGAGCCCAGTCGCTGATATGTGAGAGACCGGTCTTTGATCCTGCTTTCGCTGCAATGGTAATTGCACCCACACGGGATGTGACACCAGGACTTGCTAGACAAAAGTCTTGCCACCAAATCTCCGGTTCTCCAACAGAGGATATGAGATGCAAACCTTCTTCATCCGATTGAACCACAAGATTAGGATAACGGTACTTTCCTGACTCGCCTGGCGTCTCTGCCTTATCGTCTCCTTGTTTGAAAGAACAAAGTCGTTTCCGCCGAAGATAATTCGCAACGAGAGAAAAAGCATCAGCGGGAACCAGAACAGGCCTCGTCAATATCTTGGCTGCTTCCCGACGGACGCGAAACCACGAACCGCCGACATCGGCTGCTGCGGCACATAAGACCTTCAGGTGGCCCAGCCTAAGCATGAATTCGTCCAAGCCCGCAAGCATGCGGCCCTCAAGCTCAATCATGCTTCGTAACCTCCGTGAGCGCTAATTCGAGGTCGAATGGCTGCCACGCAAAGGCGCTGTAGACTAGGAGCGTTGCCGCAGGAAAATGTTGCGACGCCTTGGCCAAGCCGCCGGAGAAGAGCGGTTACTTCGGAATTCTCGCCGTCTACAGAAACCGATGACGGCAGGGGTGACCGCATCGCGTTCTTAGCGACACCTGCGTCACGGGGGTCGGTCAACTGGTGAACTATCGCGGTTTCGACTTGTGACATCAACCGTGGATCTAGAGCACTAGGCTGTTGGGTAGCCAATGCCAATGATAAGCCATAATTCCTGCCTTCCTTGGCATACTTAACTAACGCTTCCCTGGCAACGGACGGCTCATCAACGCCGGCGAGTACGTGGGCTTCGTCCATCAAGAGCCAGGTACGAGGGACTTTGGAGTTTATAAGCTCTCGAAGTTGGTCCCTTTGTTGCTCGTCGAGGCGCGAATCCAGATCGATTCTTTTCTGCGCCAGCGATGCATCGCGTCTTTCGCGCAAAATTCGCCGAGTCAAAGCAGCAACGAGTACCTTTTTTAGCGCGTCCGGAACACGGGCCAGCATCAGAACAGTTGCTTGGAATGGTCTTAGCAAGTCAGACAGCCTCGTGCCGGCACCGGCAAAAAGCGGAAGCGCGGCGTATGTTGTCATTCGCTGGCGAATGCTTCTAATCGTATCGGGACGATAGTTGGCACCGATGTCTACGTCGTCATCAAGGCAGGTAAGGAGGTCGTTGAAATCAAAGTTGGGATTGGGAACGACCTGAGCACCACTAGCTCCGATGTATCCAGTAACAGCTACATGCGTTATTACGTCCGCGATCAGCATGCCTCTAGGTTCGCCGAAGATATCTACCTCAAACAATGAGCCCCAGTCGTCGATTTCGAGATCTGACGCTCGAATTTCCAGCAGGTGGATTCCTGGTGGATCAATATCTGAGTTCTCGAATCCTGAGGGAAGCCAAACCTCGATATCGAGTGGCTGGGGGTTGAGTCCCGCTCGCTGCATGATTTCGTATTGTTTGACTAACTCGGGTGGACCTTCGGATGCCAAAGCTATCTGCGAAGTCCAAAAGATATCCATTATGTCAAGAACCAGTGCCGAACGCGGTGTGGTCAATGAAGCAATCGGCGAGTCCCCAAGACCAGCAGCTAATCCTTCAATAATTGCTCCAAGGGTGTAGGATTTTCCACTACCGCGCTTCCCTAAAACTGCCACGACTTGTTCGCCTGTAATATCTAGCCACAAATTACGACGAGGGCCGGATTCCGCTAGATGTCCGACGAGCAACTTGTCGCGTTCGCGTTCAGCCGGATCTCCGGCAACAATGTCACCGCGATCTCTCCACGGCGTCGGTTCGAGCTTATACGTTGCCACGTGTGTCCTTTACATCTTGGCTGCTCGCAAGCAGCTAGGGTCGATTAGCCGTTTCTCCATTTTAGCCGCGACGAAAGCAACATCATCGAGTTTACTGCAAATATCGCGAGGTTTCGCATCCTCTTGCGAACGGTTGAAGTAATCAACAAATTCAGCTCGTCCGGTCGACGTAAACGGGTAATTCGCCCATTGGAAATCGCTGGCTGCTATATTGCCAGAGGCAACGAGTGCGTTAACTGCGTCTTCGTCGACGAACTCCTGAACCAACCGCGTAACAAATGACCCAACGTCGGCAGGTGCCAAATTCTGAAGTTCGTGAACATTATCACCCAGCCGATTTCGAAGTTGGTCTTCGTACAGAGCTGCGGGTAATTGATCTCTTCTTGCGCTAATCGTATATATAAACCCGAAAGTGGTATTGTTGTCGTCCAAGATTAGTTTGTTGGCATTCACCCAATGGGCGCGCGTTGCATCGGTAGCATCAACGGTCTCAAGTTTTGCCGCTTCGTCGGCAATAAAGATGATGCGATTTCCTCTTACAACCCGATGCATCTCGCCGATTCCGAGTAAGACAGGTGGGGTATCGCCTGGCATAGCCAACAGAAACTTGGCGAAGGCGTCTGCTACCGACGGCTGAATTCCCGAGTCTCGTAAAGATTGGACGAGATTTGGGTTTTGCTGTTTGTATCCGTGAACAAGATCCACGACAAAATCCAACCCAAGCTTCTTCAGAAATGGCCTAACGAGAGCATCAAAATGCGAAGTCCGATCGATGTCGCCGATTTCTATTACGACCGGAAAGGCGGGATAGTCGGTCTTGTTGTCTTCGAGCCACCACTTGATATGATTTACCGCGTGCGTCTTACCGACGCCCCAGTCACCAAGTAGCAGCATCTTCACCGGCTCATTAGCAGCAAAGCGCAACTGGATGCTCGTTTCGATTTCGTCATGCAGCAAGTGATCGTGACAGAAGACCAATCGGCTGTCTCGGTCGTTGTGCGGTTTGAAATTGTCCCGACCTTCTTTCAAACAAAACCACTCTCGTAAAAGAATTGGCATGTCGATCTCCTTAAACTCTGGTTTTCAACGTCACATCACGTTCGCCGCGCAATGATGAAGCGTAGTTTATCAAGTCATTGATCAATACCGCGATTTCGTGGTCGTCACTGGTAGCTGTGCTACGAAACTCAACGGCAATCTCCCGATTGACTGTGTTCGCTCGCGGAGTTAGGTTTGGCGAACCCAGAACAGCGCCACGAAAACCGTTGCATTCGGCTATGTACAATTTGGTGTGTAGTGAAGGGCAATGGAAGATTACCGCGTTCAATTCTTTTTCCAGTAATTCTTCGCCGCGTAAATGCCAGATTTCCTTGGGTGGTCGGGTAATCACTACTACGTCACAGTTTTTGTTCCGAAGTGCGTCGATCAATAGGCACAGCGGATCGACCTCGCCCTCTGCGGTTCCGATCCATGGGGTAATCAACCACAGCCGGTATAAACGACCTTGGTTCGTATAAACCATTCGGGCAAAACTCATTAAAATGGATTGGGTAAGCAGCCGTAGACGCCGCATTGTCAGGTTTGCGCTCCTTCCCTAGCATCTCCGTTTTTCCAAACGCTTTCCGAAAGGCGTGGGATAGCTGCCCAATCTTAGATGTTTACTCAGGAAAGACCGATCGTATCTTAAAACGATCGCCCTTCTAGTTCTGCACCGAAAAGAATGAAGAGATTATGTTAATCGACGCTAGGTTTCAACCCTGGGTTGCGCGAGGACAGTAAGGAATTCACTTGGGTAATCCTGTCGATGGGAACTCAAACTTCTCGATCATCAGGCTGACAGAACTGTCGATAAGAAGCGAACCCTTTCTTCATGAACTGGGTGAGAGATCAATATCCGCCTTTGGGCACTGAAATCCCAGAACCGCGCGAACCTTCTCAGCACGCTGATTCTGCTCTTTCACAGCCGCTGAATGACCTTTGTCTTTTCCGCCCTCGCCGCCTCGCGCGTCGATATAGGCACTCATTCGTGCGGCCAGTACCGAGAGGTTGATCAAACTATTCGATAATAATCGGAGGTCTTCTCCGTGAATGTCTGAAAAAGTCTCCTCCCACTCTGAGGGCGAAATTTTCACTAAACCTTCAGCAGAGGTACGATACAGTCGTGCTACTTTTGATGAATCATTCATGTTCTTCCTCCTGATGTTGGCATGAGGATCTATTGCCACTTATCGTCTTCTTCCCAAATCCAGTTCGCCGTACCAATCGGATCGCGAGCTGAGAATACTAACCCTATGTGCGAACCACATCGTCATTCTTTTGGGATGCCAGATTCGCCTTGAGGCCTCCTCGCTTGATCCATTCGTCAACTATGGTTCGCGCCTCGTTTACCACGCCACAGGCAGCTTGAACCTTCTTCTCATCACCCTCGGGGCCTATGCCATCCGTCAGCTCTTCCCAAATCTCCTCTGACTCGCCGAGTGTGTTCGCGTCCATGTAATCATGTAGATCGCTAAAGCAAGTTACCTTATCGACATTCTCTCTAAGCATCGCCGCGATCTCGGAGTTCTCGTCGGGCTTAAGAGGCTCGGCAAGCATTTTTTTCAGATGATCCATAATCGTCTTTGCCAAGTGCTGTGGTATGGCTGTACTGGATTGTAATTCCATAAAAGTCTCCTTACGTAAAACAAGGCTGTTGTGAAATACATACGGTGAAGGATTTCACAACAGGTCGATCTTGATTACCGATAGTGATTCTGGTTCCTTTCGGTGCTAGTTGCTTCATTCCCCTCGTCTTTAATACGAAGGCTCTGACGCTCGATGAAAAAACGTAAGAGATCGTCCGATTGGCAGCATGGCACGCCCTTTGAAAAGAGCATGTGGCACGATGAGACTTCTTGGGGAGAAAATGCGAACATGCGATTGATTCAAGCAAAGCGGGCGTCTGAAGTATTGAGTGTTTCATTGGCGCGTCTTTATGAATTGGCAAGACTAGGCATAATTCCGGTAGTCCGACTCGGGCCTCGTCAAATTCGCTTTGATGAGGATGCTTTGACTGAATGGGCGAAGCACGGCGGACTAACGACTGAAGGAAACGGGGCAGTCCAATTGACCGAACTGACGCGTGGTCGCAGTGGATTTGCTTCCGCCGATTAATCATGACTTCTCCCTTCTCTTCGGAGTCCGCTTGCCTGACAGAGTCGCTTTGTCTGATTTCTGATTACTGGGACGTCCGGTCTTTCGGTCTTTTACTAGCTCTAAATCGGCCAAACGAATTAAATTGTCTCGACCTATTTTGACAACTGGAAGTCGCCCGTCCACGACTAACTGGCGTACGCGACCAGGGCTGACGCCCAGCTTCTTTGCAGCTTCGCTAGTGGTAAGAAATTGGTCCACGAAAAAGTCTTTTACCATAAAGCCTAGCGCAAAGGCAAGAATTTACTTGACAGAGCCTAGCTCGTGGGCTAGGCTTTAGCTCATCGAGGATGCTCGATCATCGGAGGCTCTGAGATGGCTGGACAAATAGTCAAACGCGGCAAGCGTTCGTGGCAGGTGAAGATCTTCATGGGCCGAGATGCGAACCGCAAACAGAAATTTCATCGGAAGACCATTCACGGTACAAAGAAAGACGCCCAGCGATATCTAAACGGCGTACTGCGCCAGATGGATCTCGGCATCTTTGTCGAGCCGACAACTACTTCGCTTGAGGACTACGTTAAGCGTTGGTTACGCGATGCTGCGAGACCACGCGTCTCGTCACGAACCGCTGACGGGTATAAGGCTCTCCTGGATCGCTATATTGTCCCACCACTTGGGCATCAGCGACTGGACAGGATTCAACCGTTGGACATTCAGGAAGTCTACGGACAGATGCAGGGCAGCGGATTGAGCGCTCGGGTTGTCCGACACACACATGCCGCATTGCACAATGCGCTAAAGCAAGCTGTAAAGTGGGGGTTACTTTCTCGAAATCCTTCAGACTTTGTTGAGCTTCCCAAAGTGCCTCATAAGGAATACCGGGTCCTGTCGCCAGAGGAGGCGGCTCGCTTCCTTAAAGTCGCCGCGACCAAACCACACGGACTAATTTTTGAGCTGGCGTTGTGGACGGGAATGCGACCGGAAGAATACCTTGCCTTGCAGTGGTCGGATATTGATCTTTCAAAGGGTACGGCACGAATTCGCCGCGCGCTAGTGCGTCACAAGAAGACCGTCCAGTTTGAGGAACCGAAGACAGCGCGAAGTCGGCGTACCGTCTATCTGCCACAGCCGATAGCCCAAAAACTTAAAGCTCATAAACGAAAACAAGCGGCTGAGAAACTGAAATTCAAAGGCACCTGGGGGCCGTACGATCTAGTTTTTTGTAGCGTCGAGGGCACACCGCTCTCGATTCCTAACCTAACCTATCGCTATTTCCGGCCCATCCTTACCGCGGCTGGTCTACCACAGATTCGTCTATACGACCTCCGTCACAGTTGCGCTACACTGCTTCTGGTGGCAGAAGAAAACCCCAAGGTCGTGAGTGAACGCCTCGGGCATTCCACGGTCGTGTTGACCCTTGATACCTACTCGCACGTCATACCAACTATGCAGCAAGCAGCGACCGCGCGCCTCGAAAAGCTGATTAGTAGTCAGGAAGACGCAAACGAGAGTGACCCAACAGTGACCCAAGTCCAAAATGCGGGTTAATTTACTGCCTGTAAGTTATTGAAAAGATTGGAGGCGGCGATCGGAATCGAACCGATGAATAAAGGTTTTGCAGACCTCTGCCTTACCACTTGGCTACGCCGCCGCAAGAGGGGTTGAAAGATCAAGGCGGAAGGGTGAAGAAAACAGTTTTCAGTTTTCAGTGCTCAGTTTACAGCTCAACCGAACCGCCATTTAGCGGCAACACTGAAAACCAAAAACTGAAAATCTATTCTTCATCCTTCCGCCTTCGAATCTCTCGAATTTGGAGCGGGAGACGAGATTTGAACTCGCGACCCTCGCCTTGGCAAGGCGATGCTCTACCACTGAGCTACTCCCGCTTATCAAAGAAATTCGATTCTAATGATTAAAGGTGCGTTGTCAAGCGGGTGTCAGGCGCCGCGCGTAAGCAAGGACAGCTCTGGTTAGTAGCTCTCCACAACGGTAGGGCTTCTGATACAGGTCCGCAGGCAAGATGGCTGCGAACCGCAGGGATGCGTGCGCTCCAATGCCTGCGCTGCCTTTAAGGCTGCGGCAGCGGCTTGGACAGCACGCCCGCGATTAATTCATTCAGTCCGGCGTCAGATTGATCGTGGCGAAACTTGTAAAGTTCAGTCAACCGATTCAGCCATTGGGTTCGCGGACCTTGTTGTTGCGGATCTTTGCTCGCCAGTGCCACCGCGCGCGCATACGCATCGATGATCTTGTCCATCATCTTATTTATATTTTCCAACGCGGCTTTGCTTTCAGGCGATTCGGGCTGATTTCCAAAACGCTTCGTGTAATCTTCAGAGAGCCGCCTATATGGACCGTTCTGATAAACAAGCGCCAGGTAATAATAAGTTGACGGAGAAGTCTTGCGATCGCTTTCGATCTGCGCGGCTTTGATGAAATTAGCGATGGACGACTCAGGCTTCGGCTTCAGCAAATAAAAGCCTTCCGCATAATAGAGCGAAGCCAGGACGTCTTCCCGATTCTTAAATGGCGCCCAAGTCTCCGGCGCCTTCCCGGATTCAATTTGTTGAATTGCTTTCTGCGCATATCCGCCTGCGGCATCGTTGAAAGTCTCGTTACGCGTTTCACTCGCGAATACGCCGCCGTACCCGAGCGCAATCAGGACTTTTAAATTGTCCGGATTGTCAGCCAGCACCTGCTTTGCCATGCCGTAGGCTTTCGCGAAATCTTTTTGCGTGAAGCTACCGAGCAGTTGCTGTTCGCGATCGGCGCGCTCTGCTGCCAAACGCAAGTTGCGTTCGTCTTCTTCGTAAGCCGAGATCCATACCCGCAGGTAACGCGTGTACTGATCGTCTTCCTTGCCGTACTTGGCCATATATTCGCGCGCCGCCTGATAAGCCGCGGCCGGATTCGGCTCGCGGTTGTCGGTGAACCGTTTGTAAGTCGTAACCTTAAATTCGTCGTCGGTTTCCTGAACGGGTGCGCCGGTTCGCGGCTGGGCTCGCAGAGCCGGAGCGGCAAATGCCAAAGTGAATCCGAACAGCAGGGCGAGCAATGCTTGGTGTTTCATTCGAATGAAAAGCCTCCAAAAGAAATCGCAGTCTTAGATGCGTCGATCTAACGAAACGTCTAATTGAATTTCGATTTTAGCAGAGTGGCGGGCCCCTGTCAGAAGCCGATCGTCCGGGTCGGCAATCTGGCGAGCAGTCTTCTTTGTAATGCCCACGCTTCTTATGAACAAAATTGTTATGCGAACAAGGATGTCCGCGCCCCGATCGAGGCTGCAGACTCAGCGACAGGCACGTCGACAATCTCCCAGGCTGCGCGATTCCGCAGCAGCGAAGACATCAACGATGCATGCAGCAGATGGCCGCTGCGTTCGGCACGGACGCGGCCGAGGATCGTCATGCCGAGCAAAGCCAAATCGCCCACGATATCGAGGATCTTGTGACGCACGAACTCGTCGGTGAATCGCAAACCGGTTTCATTCAGCATCCCGTGCTTTGTCAGCACGATCGCGTTGTCCAGCGAACCCCCGCGAATAAGATTCGCGCGGCGCAGCGCTTCGACTTCTTCGATGAATCCAAACGTGCGGGCCGACGCGATGTCGCGCGCGAACGAACCATTCTCCAAAGTAAGCGTGCGATGCTGCACGCCGATCAGCGGATGGGCGAAATCGATCGTGCAATCGATTTCGTAATTATCGGCCGGCTCGATCGTGATGCTGCGGTTGCCGGACACGGCGGAAACCTTTTCGCGCACGAGCAAAGCACGCCGCGCCAGCGGCTGTTCGACCACTCCGACGCTCTCGATCATTTCGGCGAAGGCTTCGGACGATCCGTCCATGATGGGAACTTCAAGGTTGTCGACTTCGATATAAGCGTTGTCGATGCCGCAGCCACGAAGCGCCGCGAGCAAATGCTCAACCGTCGAGAGCATCACGCCGGTTCGCATCAAGGTCGTGGCGTAACTGCAGTGCGCGACCGATTCAACTGTCGCTGGAATCTCGAAACCACCCAGGTCGGTGCGCTTAAAAACGTATCCCGTTTCCGGCGGCGCGGGCATCATCCTCACATTCACGGGCACGGCCGTGTGCAATCCGATTCCGCTTGCTTCGACTGGACCAGCGAGCGTTATCTGTTTCGCGTTCGAATTGTTCATTAGAAGTTTGAGGCGGTCTGAGTTGATAAGAGCCGCCGAATTAGGAGCAATGCGCGTTCCAAAATTCTTCTCAAGCAAGAAAGGCGAACTTGATACAAGACTGTGGCAACGATACTACGACGCGACTGATTAGCTGATGCGAACACGCAACGCGTCGACTCTTAGCCGCTTGCGTTACTCCGAAGCGCTCCCTATGATCGAATTGAAATGCCGCAGACGAAATCCCCTGCCGGAAACGGGCCGGCCGATCGAGTCTTTCTCATCGACTCGATGTCACACATCTTTCGCGCGTTCTATGCGCCGATGGCGAACCGTGCGGCGCCGTTGATGAATTCGAAAGGACAAGTGACGCAGGCTGTCTATATCTTCACAAACATGCTGCGAAAGCTCTTGCAGGACGAGCAGCCGAAATACATTACCGCAGTTTTCGAGTCGAAGGAGAAGACTTTCCGGCACGAGACGTTCACGGATTACAAAGCCAATCGCGAACAGATGCCGGAGGATTTGACTGCGCAACTGCCTTACATCAAGCGCCTCTGCGAAGCATACAACATTCCCATGATCAGCGTGACGGGCTTCGAAGCGGACGATGTGATTGGCACGCTCGCAACACAGGCCGCGGAAAAAGGATTGCGAGCGGTCATCGTTTCTAACGACAAGGACATGTGCCAGCTGGTGCAGGACCCGCTGGTCGTCTGCATGCGGCAGAATTCGCAAGTCGTGAAACGCAAAGCGCCGGTGCCGCCGATCGAATGGTGCGACGAGACTTGGGTGCTGAAAAAGTTTGGCGTGCCCGCGAATAAACTGGTCGATCTGCTTGGACTGATGGGCGATTCGATCGACAACATTCCGGGCGCGCCGGGTGTTGGGCCAAAAGGTGCGGTGCAGATCATTCAGGACTATGGCTCGATCGAGAATGCGCTCCAGCATTGGGAAGAGATCAAGAACAAACGTTATCGCGAGTCGCTGCGTGACAATGCCGAATTGATTCGCAAGTCGCGCGAGCTGGCCGAAATTAAGTGTGACATCGAGAGCGTCATGCTGGATCTTGAAAAACTGCAAGCGCGGCCTCCCGACCGGCTGGCTGCTTATGAATTATTCAAAGAACTTGAGTTTACGAATCTCACGAACGAATTTGCCGACGCCGCCAAGGTAACAGTCAGCAAAGTCGAACGCGACTATTCAATCGTCCGCAACCAGCGCGAGCTGGATGCGTTGCTCGAGAAACTTTGGCAGGCAGAGCATGTCGGGATCGCGCTTTCAAATTCCTCCACGCCCGGCGCCGGCCAACAGCAAAGCGTGCGCGACGATCACGGAGCGCGCGGGATTGCGTTTGCTGCCGAGGCAGGGAAGTCGGCGTTCGTCGATCTCGAAAATTTCGCTGAAGGTCGAGACGGTGCGATCGCTTCGTTGAAAGAACTGCTGACGAACGGATTGCTCGAAAAGTCGGTCCACGATCTGAAGCGGGCGACGGCGTTGCTGATGCCGTTCGGAATTGAACTTGCCGGCGTTGAAGAGGACACGCTGATCGCGTCATATGTTCTCGATCCGACGCGCAGCAAATACGAGCTCAACGATCTGGCGCGCGACTTGGTCGGAGTTGAAGGTGGCGGTCCTCCGTTCGAAGGTTTTTCAGAAGAGTCGTGGCGCGCGGCTGAGGTTGCCGATCTGACGGCGCAGATTGCGCGGGAATTGCGCAAGCGCATCGACGAAAAAGATCTCAACAGCATCTATCACGACATCGAATTGCCGTTGGCGCCGTTGCTTTATCGAATGGAGCGCGCGGGGATGCGCGTCGACCTGAATGTGCTCGCGGAGCTTTCCCATCATCTCGGCGTTGAACTTGAAAAGCTGACGAGCAAAATCTGCCAAATCGCGGGTCGCGAATTCAACATTAATTCGCCCAAGCAAGTCGGCGAATGCTTCGAAGCTCTGAACATCGTCTCAGGCCGCAAGACTTCGACCGGCCGAGTTTCAACCAGCAAGGCCGTGCTCGAAGAATTGGCTCTGACGCACGAACTCCCGCGCCTGATCATTGAGTATCGTGAATTGGAAAAATTGAAAAGCGTTTACACAGACGCGCTGCCTGCGACCGGGCGTCTGTCGTCGAGCGATCCAAACTTACAGAACATTCCGATTCGCACCGAGCTCGGCCGCCGCATCCGGCGCGCGTTCGTGGCTGAGAAGGGAAACAAACTGATCTCGGCTGACTACTCTCAACTTGAATTGCGTCTGCTCGCGCATATCACGCGCGACGAGGTGATGCTCGACGCGTTTCAGAAAGGCGACGACATTCACAATCGCACTTCGCGTCTGGTGTTTGGCGCAAAGACCGATGCAGAGTTAAAGGAAGCGCGACGCTTTTCGAAGATCGTGAACTTCGCGATCGCTTACGCGATCGAGCCCTGGGGCTTGTCGCAGCGCGTCGGCATCAGTCGCCAGGAAGCACGCAAAGTGATCGACGATTACTATGCGACTTACAAGGGTGTGCGTCGTTACATGGACGAAATTCCGGTGCAGGCGCGCGAGCATGGTTATGTGCGATCGTTGTATGGCCGGATTCGCCCGCTGGCCGGCATTAACGATCGCAACGCGAACATTCGCAAGGCCGCGGAACGCGAAGCCATCAACATGCCAATTCAGGGAACCGCCAGCGACATCGTGAAGATCGCGATGCTCCACGCGGATAATGCTTTTCGCCGCGAAGGTCTGAACGCGCAAATGCTGATGCAAGTTCACGACGAACTGCTAATCGAATGTCCCAAGAATGAAGCTGAGACGGTCGCGGCGACTTTGAAACGCGAAATGGAAAACGCAGTCGAACTCGACGTGCCGCTCGTCGCCGACACTGGAATCGGTGACAATTGGATGGACGCTAAAAAGCAGTAGGCAGTAGGCAGTAAGCAGTAAGCAGAAGGCAGTCGGTACCACCTGCGGTGGCGGGTGGGTAATCGTTAAATGTCCGCTAGACCCAGGCGAAAATCTTCCGATGGCCAGGTCGTCTATCGCCGCGTTGCGCCCGGCGATCAGCCGCGAGGCAAGCGTGCATCGCGGATCGATCCCGCGCTCGTGCCGTTGGTTCTTGGCTTCGCCGTCTTGCTGCTGGTAATTCTTTTGCTTGGCAATCTGAGTGTTCGCAGGATCGAAGACACCAGTCGGACCTCGCTTCAACTCGAACAATCCTACGCGGCGCGTGCATCCCTGCTGTTGCGATATCGCGAAGCGCTGACGCGAGTCGACAACGAAGCGCGCAGCCGCATGCAGGCCGATGCGCGGCGTGAATTGCGGCCGCCGTTCGATCTGCGTCTGGACACCGCGCGAAACACTGTCAATGACTTGTTGCCTTTGCTCGAGAAGCCGCCGCTGTCGGAATTGCCTAAGTGGCACAAGTTCCGCGATGACGTCACCAAGTATCTCGACATCACGCGGGATCGCACGCGTTATTCGCAGGATGGTTACGCAGCTTTTCGCGACGTCGAAGCCGATCTAAATGATTTGATCAAAGAGTCGGGCGATGAAGAGGACCTGATCTTTCGTAGCGCGGAAGCAATGCAACTGGCGGCGACGCGATCGATTCGCTTGTGGAACATCATGGCCTTACTGCTTGGGTTGGTTGTGGCTGCGGGAACGATTTGGGAAGTGCAGCGTCGCTTCCGCCAAACGAAGCAAAGCACTGAAGCCGCGCGTCGCGAGCGCGAATTCAGTAATCAGATGCTGGAAGGCATGGTCAGCGCGATTGCGGCAATCGATCGACACGATCGCATTCGCAGCGCGAACACGACGTTCTTCCAAATCTTTCCGCAAGCGGCCGTCGGCTCGTCGATTCACGATCGCGTCGGCTCGCCGCAAGCGGTGAAATTATTAGAAGCCGCGACTGCGTCGCATGTCGACGTAGCGACCTATCGTGGACGTTGGAATTTGGATGAAGACGCGGCGGCCGGGACGTACGACATTTATTCTTCGCCGCTGGAGATTGACGGCGAGCGCGGCCAGATTCTTACGCTCGTCGATGTGACCGAAGCCGCGAAATCCGAAGCGGCCCTGCGTCGCAGCGAATCGCTTGCGGCCGTTGGCTCAGCCGCCGCGCAGCTCGCGCACGAAATCAAAAACCCGCTCGGCAGCATTCGCCTGGGCGTTGAGATGTTGCGTCAGTACACCGACAGCGAGGACGGAGAGAAGACCATCACGCTGGTCGAGCGCGGCATTCATCACCTCAACAAACTCGTGGTCGATGTGACGCAGTTCTCTCGACCTCGACACTTAGAGCGAACTGAAACGGATCTAAACGAAGTGATTGAATCCAGCATCGATCTCGTCGCTGATCGAGTTCGCGAGAAAGAAACGCCGGTTGAGACTCGTCTGACCACGCCTGAAATCCAGGGCTTTTGGGACAGCGAGCAACTGCGCGAAGTTTTCGTCAATCTACTGGCGAACGCGATCGACGCGAGTGGGCCAAAGTCTCCGGTGACCGTTTCGGCTGAGTTGCTAACGGCCAGTAGCGCGCCGAGGACTCTGGACGCGGTCGCGTCGCCAAACGGTGATCGTGCGATCATCACCATCTCTGATCACGGAAGCGGCATGGACCAACAAGCGCAGGCGCGTCTGTTCGAACCATTCTTCACGACCAAGAAACGCGGCACCGGCTTGGGCCTTTCGATCGTGCGCCAGATTATCGACCTTCACGGCGGAACGATCTCGGTCGAAAGTGAGAAAGGGAAGGGCACAACATTTCGAATCGAACTGCCGGTTGCCACATCACCGAACGAGGCTTGAATAAATTGTCTTGCCTGCCGAAGGATTCCTGAATGCGAAAGCCTATCATTCTGGTTTCTTCGCGATTTCAATGAAGAAGCACATTCTCGCCTACGAGCTTAAGCAAAACGATTTGACTGCTATCGAATTCCGACAATTACTTTATTGCTCGCTGCGCCACGCACGCTGACACTTACCAGAACGTCACCGGCGCCGGCAAGTCCATCCGGTAATCTGACGTTCACCTGCG
>QHXI01000096.1 GCA_003222895.1 Acidobacteriota bacterium
GTTTGGTGGGAGTGGCTTAGGCTTTTCAGAGAGCGCAAATAACCGGCGGCTTGAATTGCAATTGCGATTTTCGTTCTAGCTATTTAAGATTTAGAGCCAGCGAAAAACTAGACCGTTATATAACAGAAACGTCTTGAGCAAGACGTCGTTGTGGTGAGTTAGCGAGTACCAAGACTCATTAGTTTCAACAGTGTCCTTGACGATCTCAATACTGTTTCGTATCAGTGCTCGCCTGTCACAACTAAGGCACAACGGAGTGCTGAACGTGGAGATAGTGGAAACAGTGTAAGAGCGCGCGAATATGCGAATTTCTTAGCAAGACTGCAAAGTTGCCGAAAAGCTCCGATAATTTGAAAGGTGTCTTATTCCTACCAGCGGCATCTCGCTTCTATTACGCCAGCGAGATGCGATGGCCGGAAGCTCCTTTCTGGCAGCGTCGTCATCGACAATATGCGGCCGCTGGATCGATGATTCGATTATTGATGAAGCAGAACTTAGCGAATCGGGAGAGGTCGTTTCCCCACTTCGGCACAGGATTTTTCCTTAAAGGTTTTGTCCAAGTGGCTGCATGAGCACTCATTGAGCTAATACGGCCACTATGTCGCAGTCGCTGGAGGACTGGTGGCCGCATTCGATGGCAAACCCGGTATGCCAAGGTGAGAATAGACCTGCTTCGTTATAAGGTACCGAACGAATTCCTAGATGCCGTGCAGGCTCATGACTTCATATCTAAGTACAGGTATAACCTCTGCGCAGCCACGAAGTGAACCGTACCCGTGCGGTTGATCTGGCCGCATTGTCTTTGACCGGAATCTTCGGCCCAGCCGTGGTTGAAGATGCTTGCGCTGCCGTCCTGAAGATGCGAGTGAATCAGATCAACCATGACACCGGTCACGCCAAGGAATGAAATGACGGAATCGAATTTAGGGAATCGTTGCCCCTATTAACACTAATTAAGAATGTAGTCCCCAAGAACTCCCCGAACGCACTTTCAGTGAGTCAGTAAGTCATTTAGATGCGCAGTTTAGAGGCGTTCGCCCATTTACTGAGCCAAGCGGGCGTCGCTACTGTTAAATGCAGTGTACACAACAAATCTTTTTCTCGTAAAGTTTACTTTCGCGACCAAAGGGATGACGAGTTGGTCACGGCGCTTGGTTCTTGGCTATCATGGCGAGCATGGCAAATCGAATTAATATTCTGTTGCAAACAACCATTCCGGCGATCGCGGACGATTGGAACATCGATCGGTTTTCATTGCTGCGTGATCATCTTGC
>QHXI01000097.1:0-7130 GCA_003222895.1 Acidobacteriota bacterium
AGGAGAACAAAGCGATCTCATGGCCCAACTATCACTCGGGCAGTAACGGAGACTATCAAAAGATCACGCCGGTTGATCCGGTGCACGAGCTGCTTCTCAACCCGAACAACGATTCGGGAGTGATCGAATACTTTCCAGCGCATCCTCACGAAGGTGCTGTGGGCGTTCCCGCAGATGAGAATCACGCGCGGGTGATTGCCATTGGAACGAGCAAAGTTACGGGACGGCCCTTCAATTCGGTTGTGGCGTTTGAGAGCGCACGGGACGATCATGGCAACACGCTCGGACGCGCGGTCGCTGAGTCCAGTTTCCATCATCTGGTCGATTATAATTGGGACATCTCGAAGGGCTGCCCGAGCTTCCTGGAGGAACCTCCCGGCGATCAGATTGAACGAGATCCGGAAAAGCTGAACGACATAAAGACTTATGTAAGCAATCTAGCGCGGTGGTTAGCCTCCAGCAAAAAATAAGGACCTCCCACAGGCTTTTGATCGTTCTAGCTTCTCATTGGACTCTTGTTTCTTAAGACGTGGCGATAGCCGCGGCAATTTTTTACGATGGACAAGCATGGCTTTAGCTCTGACGGGCGGTCGTCTGTCTTCTACTCGGCAGGGTGTTGAAGGATCTATCAACCAGCGAGGCGACCATTTTCCGGCGAAGGTAGCCACTCGTCCCTGGTTGCGCTGAGTTCCCCGCTTACGAAGACTGCTTAACTGCCTTGCTCAACTCTTCGGCATTCTTTTTTATATGTTCGCTCAGCACTGTGATCTCAGCGAGATCGCGGCGTGCTTTGATCCATAATTCAGCGTCTCGCGTGCTGGCATCTGTGAACAACGGATTGTGCGTGAATTCAGAGATCAGCTTGTCCAGCGTCGCGAGCGCGTGCTTCAACTGTTCGACATCGGTTATCGGTTCCAGCTTTGGCGGCTTGTTCCCTTTTTCGGGCTCAGGGTGTCCCAGATTTTCTCCCAGCCGCTTGGTGCGTTCCACGAGCTCGGCGGTGGACTTAACGACGAACGCGAGGTTCAGCGGGGCGGAACCTGAGACTGCCTCTCCCAGGTCGTTGTTGACGACCTGGATGCGCGCGAAGTCTTCCGCGATTTCTGCGGTCACGACCTTTGGGTCACGCCGCTTAATGGTTTTGGTGATTTCGCGGGCGTTAATCGTCTTATCCAAGAGCCTGAGATCTTGCTGACGTTTTTCGAGTTCGGGATCGGTGATCCCTCGCTGGCGTTCCGCCGGACTCTGTGCCCGAATCGTCAACATTGCTGTGGACGCCAATACGCTAGCGCAAAAGATTTGCGTTATTACTCTCATCGTCATCGTCCGTCCTTTCCATCGCGCTCCGTTCCGGTCGCGTACCGAGGCATCACTCACCCAGTGAATTCCCAGCGGCGCTCGTTCGCAAGCCGGCGAAAGTTACCTCGAGCCGGCTTTTGATTAGCTGCGACCTTTGGACGGAATACTACTTATCCTTCCGCAACAGTTGCATGACAGTGGAATGCGCCATGACGACTGAGGGTTCGCGTTGCAACGCAGCCTGATACTTAGTCTTGAACTCTTCATCCGCAGGTGAAGTTAACAGCAAACGGGCCTGACTGATTAACGCTTCAAAGTCACTCGAGGTGGCGAGCTCGTCACCATTCAGAGCTTCGTCAATCTCTACGACGAGTGCGGAAATTATGCGCAGCCAGCCAAACTGAGCGTGGTTGATGACGAGCTGCAGTAACTCTCCGGCCGTCACGCGACCGAACACCTTTTCATAATCGATGCGCTCCATTTCCAGGAGCGCCTTGTGCAGGCGCAATAAACCTAGCCGCACATCGGCTAAACGATGAAGGTGTGAATCGGCAAGAAATTCGTTCGTTACTATCTCGCTCATTGGTCTTTCATTAATTCTCTGCGAACGATGCTGGCGTTCAATCAGCATCGAGCAATTGAATCCTTCGCAGATGTCGCCCGCCCTCGAACGGAGTTTCCATCCAGACACGCACAATCTCTAAAGCCATTTCTTCGGTCAACAATCGTTGGCCCAATGAAAGCATATTGGCATCATTGTGCTGGCGCGCCAACCGCGCGCTCTCGACGTTCCAGCACAATGCACAGCGAACTCGTTTGACGCGGTTCGCAGCCATAGCTTCGCCATTGCCTGAACCGCCGAGCACAACGCCGCGTTCAGCCTCACCGGCTGCGACCGTGAGAGCAACCGGACGAATGAAGAGCGGATAGTCAACCGGCGCTCCCGAATCCGTGCCGAAGTCAGTTACCTGATGACCTAACTCCTGGAGAAATGTCTTGATCTTCTCCTTGTATCTGAATCCAGCGTGGTCTGAGCCGATTGCGATTTTCATTGTTAGCAGATCCTGTTATTGCAAACCACAGTAACGCGGAGTCCGAGATTGAAAGAATCTGATCCCGGTCGCGGTGAGAGGCGCGCGGCACGTCAATCTTCTAACCTTGCCGATGAGGCGGGCGAACGTGCCGCGACGATTACTGCACCGGATCGTTAGGTCCAGCGGCTTGCGTCTGATTCAGGTGAATGCTGCTGTCCGTCGAATCGATGTAAAAGTGATTCGTTCCGGAGCCATTGTCTTGGGGGTCTGCATTCAATGTGTAAGAAGTTGTCGACGTCGCGGTCTTGGGAGTTACTTTCAAGGTCAAAACGTAACCGTCCACGATCGGTGGATTCCCCGCAAACTTCGATGTCAGCATTTGTTCTTTGATCAGCTGATCGAAGGTTCCAAACGTTCGGCTATGGGTGTTGTAGTATTGGATCTGCGTAGCGGCAATCGTTTTTAGGTTTTGCTGAGTTGCTGCTTCGTCGCCGGCCTTCGTCGCCGCTTTCCAGCCATAAACGGCTGCGCCAATCAGAATGCCGATGATCGCAATCACGATCATCAGCTCGATGAGAGTGAAACCGCGTTCGCGGCGGGGGACTCGATGAGTTGTCGTCATAATTACTTCCTCAAAATAAGTTAACGATGCAGCATGTCGGCAGTTCCGAAAAGAAATGCGGACCGTCCGCTGCGCGCCAATCTTACTACACCAGAGCGAGCCGCGTCATTCGGCGATCACTGTTATGCGGGCTGCTGGCTGCCGGTCGAAAATCTGGCGTGGTCAGGTGGGCCAAGTCCATGTAGAATGGCGAGATAAGCCAATGCGAAATTTGCGCACAGCCAGTTCAGACATTGCCGCGAGCAGCGCCGCCGAAAAAATCGAAGCGCTGCAAGATTCGATCTCGCGGGTCATTCGTGGCAAGCCCGAAGCGGTCCGTCTGTCGATTGTGACGCTGCTCGCCGGTGGACACTTACTGATTGAAGACGTTCCCGGAGTTGGCAAGACGACACTCGCGCATGCCATGGCGCGAGCGCTCGATTGTTCGTTTCAGCGAATTCAGTTTACGTCGGACTTGTTGCCTTCAGATGTGATTGGCTTGTCTGTATACAACCAGCGGGAATCACTGTTCGAATGGAAGCCGGGGCCGATCTTCGCAAACGTCATCCTCGCCGACGAAATCAACCGCACCACGCCAAAGACGCAGTCGGCCTTGCTTGAGGCGATGGCCGAACGGCACGTGACCGTCGAGGGAGTCACGCACCCGCTGCCGAATCCGTTTATGGTCCTGGCGACGCAGAATCCGATCGAACATCACGGAACCTATCCGTTGCCTGAGTCACAGCTCGATCGATTCATGTTGCGACTGCGAATCGGCTATCCCGGCGCCAGCGATGAGCGCCAGATTCTGCGCGATCGCGAACATGCTGAGCCGCTCGATCAAATGCAGGCCGTTATGACCGCGGCTGATATTCTGGAATTACAGGAAGCCGTCAGCGAAGTTTCCGTTGATGACGCGATCGTCGATTACCTGATGCGCATCGTTGCGGCCACGCGAGCGTCCGAGATGCTCGATCTCGGCGTCAGCCCGCGCGGCACGCTCGCGCTGTTTCGTGCGGCGCAGGCGCTCGCGCTCACCGAAGAAAGATCGTACTGCCTGCCTGACGACATCAAACGCCTCGTTGTTCCCGTCTTCGCGCACCGGCTTACTGTCAGTTCGCGCTACTCTTCCGCAATGCGCCGCAGCGAAGAAGCCGAAGCCGTCCTGAACGAAATCATGAAGACGATTAGCGTCCCGCTGTAAAGCAGGGATGAAGGATGAGGGATGAAGGATGAAATCGCTCAAGCGGAACGGTCGAAAGAAACCCGCAGCGACAGGATTGTTAGAACCGATACCACTCGCCAGTAAGTCAGAAGAAACTTCATCCTTCCGCCTTCACCCTTCATCCTTCGCTCGCTGGTGGCGTCCGATTCTCGGCACCCTGCTGGTTCTTGCCGGACTAACGACTGCGATTCTCACGCTCATGGCAAGTCGCCTCGGCGTACCTGAATTGACCAGCGTCGGGGCCATCGCTTCACTCATCTTTGTTCTGCTGATCATGCTTTTGGTCGTGCCGCCGCTGACGCGTTCCGCGTTTGCCGAAGTTGCCGCCAGCGGCTTTCCGATCGAAGTCACCACCGGCGGCGTTATCTTCGTGGTTATTTTGATCATCGTCGCGTTTGCGGCGTGGAATACCGGCAACAACCTTTTGTTCATGGTCTTCTCGATCATGCTGTCGACGATTTTTGTTTCGTGGATGGCGGCGCGCGCGAGCCTCCGCGATCTGAACGTCTCAGCGAGATTTCCCGATCACATCTTTGCCGGCGAAGCAGCGGAAGTGATCATCACGCTGCGCAATTCGAAACGCCTGCTGCCGTCGTTTTCGATTTTGGTCGAGATGCGCGGCACCTTCGATCGGCCGGGCTTTCCCAGGAAGAAAACTTGGACGCGTTTGAAGAAGACCGCGCTCGGTTATTTTTCGTACGTGCCGCATCGCGCAGGAGCAGAGCAGCGCATCGAGCAGGCTTTTCCAAAACGAGGTCACGTCCTGGTAAAAGGCTTTGAGCTTTCAACTCGCTTTCCCTTCGGTTTCTTTCGGCATCGCCGCCGTCTCAGCGCTCGCGACGTCGACATCGTTGTCTATCCGAAGCCTGAACCAATCACCGATCGGCTGAATCTCTTGCCGCTGCAATCGGGTCAGACAACTTCGTTCCGCCGCGGCGCTGGACAAGACTTGCTGATGCTGCGCGATTATCAGGCCCGTGATGACTTGCGCCACATTGACTGGAAAGCGACCGCGCGCACACAGCATCTGACTGTGCGAGAGTTCGCCGCCGAAGATGAACGTCGCATCACGATCGTGCTGGATCGAACTCTGACTGAAGATATCGACGAAGAAAACTTTCGCATTCGTTTTGAGAGCGGCATCAATCAAGCAGCTTCATTGGTCAAACATTTCATCGAAGAGCGCGCAGACGTTCGCCTGTTACTGGGAACAGATGTCGGTCGTTTCGGCTCGGGGTTGGAGCATCTATACGCATGCTTGCGCAGGCTGGCGTTAGCCGAGCCTGTGCGCGGCCGGACCAATGTCGATCTGCAAGCTGCGATTGAAAAAGCCACGCTTCCCGAAACGCGTGCTGATACGAATTATCTAGTCGTGTTGACAACCGCGGCGCGCGGATCGATCCCGCCAAACATCTGGCGACGCGCATTCGTGATCCATCTCTAACTCGCAATTCATCTCACTTCGCTTAATGACAAACGACACGACGCTTGCAAAAAAACAGCGCCAATCCACAATCCCGACGCTAATCGCGATCTGCTTTGTCCTTTCGGGCGCGACTGCGCTTGTCTATGAAGTGCTGTGGGCGCGGATGTTGGGGTTGGTGCTGGGCGCGACGACCGTTGCGATAAGCGCGGTGTTGACTGCATTCATGGGCGGCCTGGCCCTGGGAAGCGCTCTCGCCGCGAAATTGATCGATAAAATCTCGAAGCCGCTGCGAACATACGGATTGCTCGAGATGGCAATCGGATTCTACGCGCTGTTGGTCCCGATTCTTTTCGCTGCGGTCGATTCCACACACGCAGTTCTGTGGCAGAGTTTTCATCCGGGCACGTTCAGCAGCGCACTCTTGAGATTCGCCCTGGCCGCATTGGTCCTGGTAATTCCAACAAGTTTGATGGGCGCGACATTGCCGGTTCTGGTCGCCGCGGTGCGGAGAGCGGGTAATGAACGAGCAGCGCCGGTAGCAAGGCTCTACACGCTGAATCTTGCCGGAGCGATTATTGGAACCGTCCTCGCCGGCTTCTTCTTTCTGCCGAACTTCGGGGTGCATATCACGATCTGGATTGGGGCTGCCGCGAACGTCGCAATTGGAATTGCCGCGTTTGTTTTCGATCGTAAGCGATCAGTTAATAAGCAAATTGCAGCGACCGTCGATGAGCCGGTGAACTCTTTCAATTCAAACCGCATAGGCGAATGCAGCGAACATGATCTGTTGGGCCGGGCGCGATTTTGGCTCTTATGCGCATTCACTTCAGGCCTCGTCACGATCGGCATGCAAATAGTTTGGGCGCGAGTGCTGGCAATGATCATTGGCTCAAGCACCTACGCTTTCACGATCGTGCTGGCGCTGTTTTTGATCGGATTGGCTGTGGGCGCATGGATTGTCAGTGCGATGATCGAAAGTAATCTCGCGTCGTTGCGGCGCGCGATTTTGGTCGTGCAACTACTAACGGCGGCGATGCTGTTCTTCAGTCTTCGGATGACGAATGCGATTCCGGCGTGGCTAGTTACGAGCGGATTTCGATTCGGCGTGAGTTCGTGGATCGGCCTTTTGTTGCTGCAGATTGCCGCGTCAGCGATTTTGATTCTTGTCCCCGCGGCGGTGATGGGAATGATGATGCCGACCGTTCTGACGTGGGCAGGCACGACGGGATATGAATCAAGAGCGAAAAGTCAGACGGCTGCGAAGATTGTCGGTCAGAGCTATGCGGTAAACACCGTCGGCGCCATCGCCGGCGCGATCCTAACCGCATTCGTTTTAATTCCGATGACCAGCACGCGCTTCGCCGTCTATTGCATGGCGTCAGTGTGCGTCGCGATTGCGGGTCTTTCGTACGTTCCGCGCAAACAAACAATTGATCCTGCGCTCGCGCGTAGCCTCTCGATTGCAGTTGCATTCGTTCTCATTTTCGGAATGCTCTTCATGTGGCCGCGACTGAATCTGAATGCGCTTTCGACGGGCGCTTATGA
>QHXI01000097.1:7241-13175 GCA_003222895.1 Acidobacteriota bacterium
CGCCGCGGCTGAGCAACGCGTTGATAGTTGGATTTGCTACGGGCGTGACGACAGGTTCAGTGCTGCAATCGCCGATTGAATCGGTAGAATGTGTCGAGATCGAGCCAGCCGCAATCGCGTCGTCGCGATTCTTTGAGCACGTGAACAATCGTCCCTTGAGCGATCCCGTGTGCGTATGATTGTTGATGATGCGCGAACTTATTTGCGCGTGAATCCGACGACGTACGATGCGATCATCAGCGAGCCGAGCCATCCCTGGGTACCCGGCGTGGCGAACCTCTTTACGCGCGAGTTTTTTACACTCGGGCGTGAACGCTTGCGCGACGACGGAGTGTTCGTCCAGTGGCTGCAGATTTATCAGTTGTCCACTGAAAACTTGCGCTCGGTGCTTGCGACCTTTCATGCAGTCTTTCCGCACGTCGCTGTGTTTCGCATTCAGGGCGCGGCGAAAGGGAAGGACTTGATTTTGGTTGGGAGTCGCGAACCGATTCGACTGGATCGAATAAACGAGAAGATGAAGGACGCGCGGGTTGCTGCCGATCTAAAGCGCGTTGGCTTGAACAACGCCGATGACGTGATGGCCTGGTTTGTCTGTGACGAGACTCGGCTCTCTCCGGCTATCGCCGGCGCAATCATCAACACCGACGACAACATGCACGTGGAAACCGTTGCACCGCGCGAAGCGTTTCGGCCGAGTATGGAAGAGAATTCTGGGTGGATTGAAAGGTTGCGCCTGCCAAAGAATCGCTAGCCTGAATCAACCCAGCACATCCCCAACCTTGATGTGCGCGCCATTCAAGAAATCTCGTGTCGACATTCTGCGCGAATCCTGGAGTTGAACTTCGAGCAGGCGTAAGGCGGTGCCATCGCCGCAAGCCACGATCAGACGATCCCTGCCGGCTTCAATAACCTGGCCGGGAGTGAATCGAAGTTGCTCAATCCACTCCGGCACCGCCGCCCAGATTACGAGCCGCTGCGATCTGAATGTCGTATACGCTTTGGGCCATGGCTGAAGGCCGCTCACGCGTCGCGCGATCGCGTAAGCGTCCATCGACCAGTCAATCAAACCATCTTCGTGTTTCAAGATCGGCGCAAACGTGGCTTCCTCGTCTTGTTGAGCCTTGGGCTCAATCGTCGGAAGGTTACTGAGCGTTTCGCTGATCAAGTCCGCCCCGATCTCGGCAAGTCGCGCAAGAAGTCCTGGGGCAATTTCGGCTGGCTCAATTTGGGTTGCTTTCTGGAGAAGAATTGGGCCAGCATCCAGCTCCTGAACGATTTTCATCGTGGTGACACCGGTCTCAGTTTCACCATTCACTATGGCCCAGTTCACCGGCGCCGCCCCCCGGTATTTTGGCAGCAGAGAAAAGTGAACATTGATGCACCCATACTCGGGCGCGTTAAGAAATTCCGGCGGCAGGATTTTGCCGTAAGCCACAACAACGGCCACGTCCGCTTGGTGCGAAGCAAACAGCTCTTTGGCTTCTGCGCTTTTTATCTTCGGTGGTTGATGGATGGTTAGGTTGTGCTGAAGCGCGAACTCTTTGATGGGCGACTGATGCAGCTTCTTTCCGCGCCCCGCGGGTTTATCTGGTTGTGTCCACACGGCGACGATCTCGTGCCCATCGTCAACCAGCCGTCGCAGTGACGGCACGGCAGATTCAGGTGTGCCCATGAAAACGATGCGCATGATTAATTTGCGAGTTTACCGTTAAGACACACGAGGCGGTAGGTCCGAAGCCGCGTAGCGGCGAAATATTTGTAGCTACTCGCCTAATAAAAAGATTATGCCGAGCGAAACGACATGTCGTTTTGCTCGGCTAAGGAAGAATTAGGGAAATTGACCGGGGTCTATAAATATTTCGTCCCTACGGGACTCAAGAGCTGCTCCGTTGATTCGGATCAGATCGCCGTTCCGGCTTCGGCTCGTTTTCGCGTCGCGCCAACTCTTTCTGAAGAGACTTTCGCCTGCATGAAGAGCAGAAGATAATCGCGCCCGCCGGCTTTTGAATCCGTGCCCGACATGTTGAAGCCGCCGAACGGGTGCACGCCAACCAGCGCGCCCGTGCATTTGCGATTCAGGTAAAGATTGCCGACGTGAAATTCATTTCGCGCACGATCGAGCTTCGCCTCGTCGGTTGAGTAAACCGCGCCCGTCAAACCAAACTGCGTGTCGTTCGCGATCCTCAGCGCATCGTCGTAATCGTTCGCCTTGATCACCGCGAGCACCGGCCCGAAAATTTCTTCCTGCTCGATCGTCGATCCCGCCTTCACATCGGCGATAACCGTCGGCTCGATAAAAAATCCCTGCTCGCCGTCAGAGCCTCCGCCCGCAATCACGCGTCCGCCTTCGGCCTTTCCTTTCTCGATGTAACCGTTGATCGTCTTGAATGCCTTGTCGTTGATTACGGCGCTCATCGTGTTTCCATTGTCAGTCGGATCGCCGAGCTTGATCTTTGCAGTACGCTCAGCAATCTTTTCCAGCATCGGATCGTAAACGCGCGCATCGATGATGGCACGCGAACACGCGGAACACTTCTGGCCCTGGAATCCAAACGCCGATTGCACAACTCCAGCGGCTGCCTCTTCCAGGTCCGCATCATCCGCGACAATGATTGCGTCCTTGCCGCCCATCTCTGCGACCACACGCTTTACCCAAAGTTGCCCGGGTTGCGTTTTCGCCGCGCGTTCGTTGCATGAAGTTCACGACACCCGGCGGCAGTCCGGCTTCTTCCAACAATTCGAAAAATTTGTAGGCAATCGCCGGCGCGTCAGACGAAGGCTTCAGCACGACGGTATTGCCAGTGACGATCGCGGCCGCGGTCATGCCCGCCATGATCGCGCAGGGAAAATTCCAGGGGGGAATCACCGCGCCAACGCCCAACGGAATGTAGTCAAGATGATTCTGTTCGCCAGTGATCTTCACCAGCGGCTGATCGCTCGCATAACGCAGCATTTCGCGGCCGTAGAACTCGAGAAAATCGATCGCCTCGGCCGTGTCGCCGTCGGCTTCCGGCCAGGTCTTCGCGACTTCATAAATCATCCAGGCAGAGAATTCATGTTTGCGTTCGCGCATCAACGCCGCCACGCGAAACAACAATTCTGCGCGTTCGGCGGCCGGAACATTTCGCCACGTCTGAAAAGTCTCGTAGGCAGTTTCGACTGCCTGATTGGCGAGTTCTTTCGTGGCTTTATAAAACTTGCCGACTAATTCCGTGTGCTTCACCGGATTGATGCTGTCTAGCGTCGCGCCGGTCTTGATGCGCTTGCCGCCAATCACCAGCGGATACTCGTTGCCTAATTGGGTTTTTACTTTATCGAGCGCGGCGCGCATCGCCTGCGCGTTTTCTTCTTTGCTGAAGTCAGTAAGTGGTTCGTTACGAAATTCTGTTGGCATGATTTGGTTTTCCTCTGTGTCTCTGTGAAATCTCTGCGCCTCTGTGGTTGATCCGATCCACCACAGAGGCACGGAGAACTCACAGAGAGACACTGAGACTTAAGATGGCCATTCGCCGGCCTTTTGTGCTTTCTTAATCTTGCGTTTGACAATCTCGCGCTTCAGCGGCGACATGCGATCGAGAAAGACAATCCCGTCGCAGTGATCCGTCTCGTGCAACATGCAGCGGGCCGTAAGTTCGGTTCCGTCAAGCTCGAACTCTTTGCCGTTGACGTCATGCGCGCGAACTATGGCTCGCAGATTTCTTTCGACGCCAAAGAAGATTCCGGGGAAGGAAAGACAACCTTCGTCACCGTCCTGCTTGCCCTCCTGCGCGATGACTTCCGGATTGATCATTACGATTCGCTGAGCTGGATCCTTGCCGCCAGAACAATCCATCACGAACAGCCGCTTCGGCACACCCACCTGCACCGCAGCCAGGCCGACGCCGGGCGCGGCATACATCGTTTCGAACATGTTATTGACGAGTTTCTTAAGATCTTCGTCGAATTTCGTGACCGGATCGGCGGGAGTATCGAGCACCGGATTCGGCCACGTAACAATCTTCAATAGCGACATTCTTAAATCTAAGTTTCCTTAATCGGTTTTGTTATTGATTCGATTTTACGATGAAGATTTGGGTTTCGCCAGTTGCGGGTGTATCCACAGATTACGCAGATGACACAGATTGAAAAACTGCAAGAATTCAGGGACCACCTTTAGCGCCTTAGTTATTTTCCAATCTGTATAATCTGCGAAATCTGTGGATGAATCTATTCAATAACCTCGCAACTGCTCGCGATAACCTTCGAAATTCCTTTTCATCTCGCCCACGCTATCGCCGCCAAACTTCTCGCGCATTGCTTCGGTCAAGACGAGCGCGACCATCGCTTCGCCAATCACGCTGGCCGCCGGGACGACAGTGATATCTGATCTCTCGAATGCTGCCTTTTCTTCCTGCTTGGTATCGATATCGATGGAGCGCAAGGCGCGACGCAAAGTTGAGATCGGTTTCAGATGGCCACGCACGCGAATCTCTTCGCCGTTGGTGACGCCGCCTTCCAATCCGCCAGCACGGTTCGTCTCGCGAATGAATTCTTTTGATTCTTCGTTGTAACTGATTTCGTCGTGAACTTCCGAGCCGGGAAGGGAACTAGCCTCGATCCCTGCGCCAATCGCGACAGCTTTGACCGCATGAATCGACATGATTGCCTGAGCAAGCTTGCCATCCAATTTCAAATCCCAGGCAGTGTGCGAGCCAAGACCCGGCGGCACTTTGCGCGCGACAACTTCGAAGATTCCGCCGAGCGTGTCCCCTTCGCTCTTTTTCTGATCGATAAGCGCGATCATCTCTTGCTCAACGTTTTTGTCAGCGCAATTGAGCGGCGAATCTTCGGGTATCGCCGAGATCCGATCGAAAGTCAGCTCGAGTGGTTTGTCCGGAATTCCGCCAAGCTGAATCACATGACTGCGAATCTCAATTCCAAAATTAGCCAGCAGTTGTTTCGCCACCGCGCCACACGCAACGCGTGCCGCTGTCTCGCGCGCCGAGGCACGCTCAAGCACATTGCGGAGATCGCGCGCATCGTATTTCAGGCCACCGGCGAGATCTGCGTGGCCCGGACGCGGCCGCTTCACGCGGCGAGATTTCTCAGGAGCAATGTCGCGCGGCTCAGCCGCCATCACTTCGTCCCAGTTCGCCCAATCCTTATTTTCGATTACCAGCGCCAGCGGCGAGCCGAGCGTAAGACCGTGACGAATTCCGCTGAGAATCTCGACTCGGTCTTGCTCGATCTTCATGCGCGAGCCGCGGCCATAACCTTGTTGCCGCCGCCACAGTTCGTGATTGATTTTGTCGATATCGATCGGAAGACCAGCAGGCAGACCTTCGACGATCGCGACCAGCGCGCGCCCATGTGATTCGCCGGCAGTGGTGAAACGAAACATCAGTTGGTGAATCGTAAATCGTTAATCGTGAATAGTAAAAGTAACGTGTTGCCGGAGTAGTGCCTAATTTGGATTCTCGCGACTTCATGTCTAGTGCATTTCGTTATGTGTATGACAGGAAGCTATCGCGCCGGTCGCAAGTCGGAACTGACAGATGTCGCTCCAGTAAAGGTTCCCCTCAAGGTCATAGTATTCGATACGTGCCACGACCACCGCCGCGTGGTCGGTCTGAGTAATGTGATCAATGTCGCTTTGGGATAGCGGTCTATCGCTCTCGGCGGTAATGAAAGCAATTTGTTGTTTGTCTGATGTTGGGATGCCCGGCGGAATTATGCTCAAACTCCCGGTCTCTATAGACAATGGTTTAGGCAAGGCGGCAAACCATTGATCGGCTTGCTGAATCGCATTGTCCCCGAAGAGCGCGGTTCGTGCCAACCTAACGTTCAGCGCGGGAGATTTACCGTAATCAACGAGACCGACATTGGCTTTCGGCGCATCGTTTGCTTTCATCTCAACCAAATAAAGCAAGTTTTCCCACACATAGGGTCGTTGAT
>QHXI01000075.1 GCA_003222895.1 Acidobacteriota bacterium
AACGCGAAGATAATTCCGGCAAGCCATGCTGCTGCGTTCGCTCGCGTCAGCGTTCGTGTCAGTCGAAAAGCTCCGTAGCCGCTAAACGCGAAACCAAGAAAAGTCGCGATGGCGCTAACCGTGAGCGGACGCAACCCCATCGCAAATAAAGGAAAGAACAGAACCGCTATGCCGTAGTCGTTTTCGCTGAACGCAAGTGTGTAGCGATAGGGATAAAAGATATTTGCGTCGAACAAGTGCAACGGGTTGTGAAACGTCTGATGAAAATCCCACCAAAGCGTCCAGGCAATCATATAAGGATCGCCTTTGTCAGCAACCGCATCGCGCAGATGCAGAATCCAGGGCCACGTCATCAATCCGGTCAGCAAGCAAAAACCGAGAACAATTCCGACCTCGCGCGCGCCTGCGCTGCCGAGAATTCTCTCGACATACATTCGCGCTGACCGCTCGCCGTTTGTAGCGCTGTGCTTGGATTCGATCTGCCTGGAAGTTGACATTTTGATTAGGCGAAGCTGACTGAGCGGCCAATGGCGGTCTAAGTTGTCATTCCGGCATTTGCAGTGTTAGCTTGTGACTCTTTTCTCGGCAGCGGCAAGTTCGAAGCGCGCATTGTGTTGGCCTCAAATAGTTAATGTCAAGAACAATAACCAGCGAGTCCGTCAAGACGTCGAGCGCTGCGAGGATCGCAGTGCTAATTCCCTGCCACAACGAAGAGTTGACCGTCGCTCAAGTCGTCAATGCATTCGGGAATGAGCTGCCGCAGGCGCGCATCTATGTCTTCGATAACAATTCTACTGACGGCACCGCGGAACGCGCGCTGGCCGCCGGCGCGACGCTCATGTCTGAGCCACGACAAGGCAAGGGTTTTGTGGTGCAATCGATGTTTCGTCGCGTTGACGCCGATGTCTATGTGATGGTCGACGGCGATGGAACTTATCCGGGTTGGGCGAATCGTCTGGTGTTGGCTGTGCTGAACTCGATGTTTCGCGCGAAGCTGACTGATATTCTTTCCGGCTATCGCGCCTTCAATCGCAAGTTCGTGAAGACGTTGCCGGTCTTTGGCGGCGGATTCGAAATCGAAACTGAGCTGACCATCAAGGCGGTCGCGCGCGGCTATCGGATTGTCGAAATTCCGACGGCATTGACTTCGCGGCCCGCGGGGAGCCATTCAAAAATAAAATTCTTTCGCGACGGATTTCTGATTCTGAATACAATCCTCGCATTGTTCCGCGACTACAAACCGCTGACGTTCTTCGGCACCACCGGCGCCGTCCTGCTGTTGCTTTCCCTTATCCCCGGAGTTGCCGTCGCGCTTGAGTTTGTTAAGCCACACGCGCTTGTGCGGCCGCTTCTGGCCATCTTTGCCGTCGGCATTTTTCTGTGCGGCTTGTTGTCGATTTCAGTCGGGCTGGTGCTGCATTCGATCGCGCGGCGTTCTCAGGAGTTTGATTATCAGATTCAGGTTTTGAGCGACGAACTGCGGGCGCGAAACTTCTCTGCCGATCATCATGAGTAGCATTCGCGCATTTCCCAACCTCAACCTGAAGAGTTTTCGCGAGCGTTTCGATCTCGCGTCACTCATCTTCGCGCCATACGTGCTCACGATCGTCTGGCAGTACTTCGCCGTTATTCCCAACAAGGCCGTGGCATGGATCATCGCGGTGGTTGTGTCCGCAGTTCTTTGGTACGCATTCGTTGCTTTAAAAGAGACGCCAAAAGAAACGACCTCGTGGCAGTTTTGGTTGGTCGTGGCCTTACCGCTGCTGCTGATTTACTTACTTCGGGTCGCGTTTCCCGACGTGTCATTCGACGTGCTGAACTATCACGTCTTTCACAGCGAACGCGCCCTGCATGGCTGGCTCTTCATTCCGGGAGATTTTTTTCCGACGGCCGCGCCGTTCAATCCGACGCCGGACATTCTCACCGGACTCTATCGCCACGCGCTCGGGTACCGGCTCGGCACCATCGTTAATTTCGTGGCGCTAATTTGGACCGGAATCATTCTTAATCGTCTGCTCCGCGATTACATCAAAAGTGTTTGGCTGCGAAACGTGAGCATCCTATTCATTCTTTGCACTGAGCAGCTCATGTTTCAAATCAACAACTACATGGTTGATTTGCTGGCGTTGCCGCTGCTGCTCGAAGCCACCATCATCGCGATCGATGCAAAGACAAATCGAGTTATCCAACGCGCGACCTGGCTCGCGCTGTTGCTTGGCGTCGCGACCGCGTTCAAGCTGGCAAATCTTTTCATCGCGCTTCCCGTCGTTTTGGCTTACCTGATTAATTTGTTCGTCACCGCCGATCCGGGCAACCGCATAAAAAAGCTCGTGCGCCTTTTGAAGAGCACGCCCACCGCAGCAGTCGCGTTCTTACTTTCAATCGCGCCATTCACGATTTTTATTTTTCGTGAGACAGGAAATCCGATCTTTCCGCTTTACAACAGTCTGTTCAAATCGGCGTTCTGGCCGCAGGGCGCCGTGTTTGATCCGCGCTGGGGTCCATGGGGAGTCGCCGAAACGCTCGGGTGGCCCTTCGTGATGTTTTTTCGTCCGTGGCGGCTCAATGAATTCACGTTTTATTCAGGAAGACTAACCGTCGGTTACGTGCTCGCATTCCTGTGCCTCTTCATCGCTCGCGCTGATCGACGTGTTCGCGCGATCGCCTTTATCACCCTGCTGGGAACGATTCTGTGGAGCGCTACCAGCGGCTACATTCGCTATGCTTTGTACTTTGAGCTGACCAGCGGCTTTCTACTCATCTGGCTCGCGTACTTCATCTGGATAAAAACTGCGCGCTTTCCCAACTGGGCCAGGTATGCCGCGCAAGCACCGCTTTGGTTACTGCTGATCGGGCAGAGTTATGTCGCGCTCCGTTACGTAAAGCGTTGGGAATGGAGCACGCGGCAAACAGCTCTCAATCAATCCCGACAGTTTTTTCGCGAATCGAAGAACCTGCTTCGCGATCGCTCACTCGCGAACTATCTCACGCCGGAAGACAAAGCGCCTTTCGATGATGTCGACGTCTGGTTCGAAACAACTTACAAGACGGCCGCGTTCGAGGCTCTGCTAAATCCGAAGACTCCGGTCATCGGAGTTCGCATGCCGAATTATTTCGACACGAATCTGGCGCGCCAGAAATTCGCCGAAGTGCTCCAGTCCGTTCGGGGCAGGCGAATGTTTACGCTGACTGATCGTGAAAGTTATGAAGACGCACGCGCTTTATTGGCCGCACGGGGACTGACGTTGGGAAAAGCGCGCGCTGTCTCGATTGATTATTTTTCCGAGTCAGTCAGATTCAATATGCTTTTGGTAGAAGTCTTGCCAAGCTGGCAGAATACTGGTCAAGCTAATCGAGCGGAGAAAGGTCTGCCGCTACCGGACATGGCATTTAAGGCTCGGCTGTCAGTCTTGAATCCGCCGGCAGTGATGCGCGCCGGGGAACAGCAGACGATTCGCGTCCGGATGACGAATGAAAGTAACGTGAGCTGGCCCGGCCGCCAGCCAACGTGGCAATTTCAATTGACTGTCGGCGATCGCTGGCTTGATGAAAAAGGCGGCAAGGTGAATGACGTCGATGCGCGCGTTGCGCTCTTCGACGATCTGCAACCGTCTGAATCCGTCGAATTGCCGTTGACGATCAATGCTCCGGATTCGCCGGGGACTTACATTCTTCAAATCGATGCGATTCAGGAAGGCGTCGCGTGGTTTGGCGATCGAGGTTCACAGATTTTGAGCCTAAAAATCAAAGTCGAATAGAAATAGTTTCTTTAGAGGAGACGTCGCAATGACTACAAATCGAAACATCACGCTGTTAATGGCCGTGGTTATAGTTTCCTTCGCATTTGCGTGCAGTGGCAACAAGCCATCCACGACGCCCGGTCAGTCGGCGCAATCGCAGAAGACGCAAGCGCAGCCTAACGCACCGGCGGCTTTGCCGAACACGGCATTCAAAGCCGAGATTTCTTTGGTCAACCCGCCTGCGAAATTGCGCGCCGGCCAAAAAGAAACCGTGCGTGTCAAGATCAAGAACGCGAGCAATGAGATGTGGTGGGCACGAGGCGCACCGGTCAACACGCGGCCGGATAATAGGTTTTATATCGCCACAGGCGATCGTTGGCTAAAAGCTGACGGCTCGCTTGTGACGGACATGGATGGACGTTACGGCCTCGGAAAAGATCTCAGACCCGGAGAAGAAACTGAAGTGCCGCTGGGAATCACTGCGCCGAAAGATCCGGGTGAATACACCCTCGAAGTCGATCTGGTGCAAGAGCAAGTCGCGTGGTTCCGCGAAAAAGGATCGCCGACCGCGAAAGTGAAAGTTACGGTAACTAAATGAGTTCGCAGTGAGCGGTGAGCGGTGAGCAGTAAAAACAAGAAAGGCGACCCGATCACCGCAATCCGCGGTTTTTCTGCTCACCGCTCACTGCTCGCTGCTCACTTTTGTTTATGAAGCTCGCTTATTTCAGTCCGCTCAACCCGCAAGCGTGCGGCATCTCTGATTACAGCGAAGAACTGCTGCCTTATCTCGCCACGCACGCCGAGATCGATCTGTTCGTCGATGGATTCGAACCAGGCAATCCCGATCTGCCGGTCGCAGATTGCTTTGATTACAAAAAACATCCTTCGGCGCTCGGTCAGCTTGCGAATTACGATGCGATTTTTTATCACGTCGGTAACGACTATCGCTTTCACTACGGCACCTGTACGGTGCTGCGCCGGCATCCGGGAATTGTCGTCTTCCACGATTTTGTTTTAGAGGACACATTCCTCGGGCGCGCGCGTGAAATTAACGAGTTCGAACTTTATCTCGACGAGATGGAGGCCTGTCACGGGCCGTCAGAAAGAGCGCGAGCCGAAGAATTTATTCGTCGTGGACAAGCCCCGCCGCAGGAAGACACGCCGCTTCAGTTTCCGCTGAACTTGCGCACCGCTCGATCGGCGGAAGGAATCATCGCGCACTCAGAATGGAGTCGATCGCGGCTGGCAGAGCTCGCGCCGGGCACGCCGACTGCGCGCATCGCCATGCCGGTAAGAGTTCTGAATCCTGCCTTGCGACGCGCGTGGATGAAACGAAATCCTTTGCGCCAATTCATTTCGATCGCAAGCTTCGGCTTGATCACGCCAGACAAAGGCATCGACGCAACTCTGCAAGCCCTCGCTTTGTTGAAAGACGAATTCGATTTTCATTACACGCTGGTTGGCGCTGAAAATAATTTCTATGACGTGCGCGAATCGATCATTCGTCACGGCATGAGCGAGCACGTCACGATCACCGGCTATGTTTCGCTCGAAGAGTTCGAGCGCCACATCGCAGAGACTGATATTGCAATCAATCTGCGCGATCACACGGTTGGTGAAACGTCCGCCAGTCTTTGCCGGCTAATGGGCATTGGAATTCCCGCGATCGTTTCGGACATCGGATGGTTCGCTGAAATTCCCGATGGCTCTGTGGTGAAGATTTTTCCCGCCGACAATTTTGCAGCTCTTCAAGCCAGGCTGAAGACGCTCATCGCAAATGCGAAGCTTAGAAGGAGCATCGGCGATCGCGCGCGCGATTTTGTGCTCACGGAACACAATGCGTGGCGAACCGCTGAAGCGTATATCGGGTTTGCGCGCGAAGTGATCGAACAGCGGCCCGCGCAATCCCGCCGAAGTCTTTCCGGCGCCACCTCAGGAACAAACGTTCAGGAAATACCAGGTGCGACGCATCAAGAAGATCCAACTTCGATCGCGAGTACCGATGAAAGCAGCCGGGTCCGTTCGCGGCGTTTGAGGATCGCGTACTTCAGCCCTCTAAATCCGCAACCGAGCGGCATCTCTGATTACAGTGAAGAGTTGCTGATGCATCTGCGCCGGCTTCTCGACATCGATCTCTTCGTCGACGGCTTTGAACCAACGAATGCCGAGATAACGGCGAACTTTGCGGTGGTCGATTATCAGAAAGATCCTGCAGCGCTCGATAAGCTCAAAGACTATGATGCGGTGCTATATCACCTTGGCAACGATTATCGTTACCACGGCGGAATTTTTTGGGCGATGCAGAAACATCCCGGCATTGTCGTGCTTCATGATTTCGCGCTGCAGGATTTCTTTCTCGGCATAGCGCGGCAACAAGGCCGAATGAGCATCTATTTTGACGAGTTGGAAGCGTGTCATGGCAAGCGCGAACGCCAGTTCGCCGAAGAGCAAATGAGTCGCGGCGCCGTGCCGCCGCATGAAGGCGCGCCACTCGATTTTCCTTTGAACGCGAGCATCGCTCGATCATCTGAAGGCATCGTCGTGCATTCAGAATGGGCGCGCGAACGAATTGCGGCCGTGTCCGCGGGTGTGCCCGCGACTTCGATCAAACATCACATCACCGAACGCGCGGCTGAGACTCCTATGCCTGAGCGCGCACAAAACGGAAAGGTCACGATCGCATCGTTCGGCGGCATCACGCGCGATAAAGCCATCCATCGCGCGCTGTCTGCGCTGTCTGCGCTGCGCGAGGAGTTTAATTTTGAATACGTGCTGGTTGGTTCGTCCGCGAATTTTCCGGATTTGCCGGACGTGATTCGTCAATACGAACTGGAAGATCGCGTGACGTTAACCAACTACGTAGGCCTCGAAGAATTTCAGCAGCGCATTCTCGCCGCGGACATCGCAATCAACTTGCGCGAACGGCCTGTCGGCGCAACGTCTGGCAGCTTGTGTCGGTTGATGGCTGCGGGCGTGCCGACGATTGTTTCCAACGTCGGTGCGTTTTCCGAGCTTCCCGACAATGCGGTCGTGAAAATCGACCACGACCAAAACGGTGATGCTTTGTTGCAGGCTTATCTCCGCAAACTGATCGACGATCCATCTTTGCGCGCCCGCATCGGCCGCAACGCCCGCGAATACGTTCTCGCCGAACACAAGATCGAAATGAGCGCCGCGAAGTACGCCGCGTTCATTCGCGAAGTCATCGCGCGCCGGCCGCGCACGAACTTCGTCAAGAGCATCGGCAACGAAATCTCGGCGCTCGGTATTAGACCAATCGACGAAATAGTTATGCGGAACGTTGCGTCAGAAATTGCGGCGCTCGCTCCGACTGCTGAATTCACCAAGACACGCTTCGCTTTTCCTGGGAGGACCCCCCAGCCAGCTCGTAAGACTGAAGCGGTCGCTCGCAGTAATGGCCGCGCTGATTTATGTACGCCGCCTGAGCCTGTCAAAGAAGCAGCAGCCGGCCGCATGCGAAAGATCGAAGGCGTCGATTACAAACGCGGCGCCGTCGAATACGCGCGCGCGCTCAGTCCCGAACTTAATTACTATCTGCGCACCAAGCCGTTCACGAATCTTCACAAGCCGATTAAGTTTTCCGGCGACGGCATGGACATCGAAACCGCGCGCCACTTTTATGACTTCGCGAACATCGCTGTCGCGCTCGCGCTGCGCGCCGATGCGAAGATTCTCGATGTCGGTTGCGGACCTGGATGGGTCAGCGAATATTTCGCGCGCATCGGGTACGACATGACCGGAATCGACATCAGCGACGATCTGATTCAAGTCGCCCGCGAGCGGCTCGCCGCGCTGCCTTATCAAGTCGATCAAGAGACGCCGGTGCGCTGCCGCTTTCTGGTCCACGACATCGAAGCTAAGGCGCTTAACGAGAAGTTCGACGCGATCATTTGTTACGACGCCCTGCATCATTTCGAAGACGAAAAGAGCGTGTTTCGCAATCTCGCAGCGATACTGGAAATCGGTGGCCTGCTGTTTATTGTCGAAGGCCAGAAGCCGGAAACTGACTCGGCCTTAGAGATCGAGCTGCGCGGATTCATGGAGAAATATCAGACGCTCGAATCGCCTTTCAGCGAAGATTATCTATGCGGGTTGGTTGACGAAAACGGATTCAAGATCGTCGCCGATTACGTCAGCGTCAATGGCCTTTTCGAACAGCAGATGTTGCACGGTGGAAAAGATAGTCGAGCGTTGCCGCTGCGAACTCTCGACACTGGCTATCATTATTTGACCTGCATGAAGGTCGCCGATGGCGTGCCCGGGTCGAGTGTTCCAGACAGCCGCAAACCTAATGTTCTTCACGCGAAGATCATGCTGCGGCGTTCTCTGCCTGAAACTGTTGCGGCGGGCGAAGAACTAATTTTGCCAATTACGCTTATCAATATTGGCGACACAGTTTGGCTGACTGGTCAGACAGTACGTGAGGGACTGGTTATGCCGGGTGTGAGAATCATCGATTTCGATGGTCAGGTCGCGGTTGAATCGCACGGGCCGCTGCTGCCGCGCAGCGTTGCGCCCGGTCGCAGCCTAACCATCGATGTGCACCTCAACGCTCCAAAGAAAGCGGGAGCCTATTCAATGAAAATCGATCTCGTCGATCAGAATATTTGTTGGTTTGAAGAAAGCGGATCGGAACCTGTCGTGGTTGACTTGATCGTGTCAGAAACCCGGCCGTGAGAGAGGGCTAAGTTTCAGACGAGGACCTTCAGATGTCATCACTTTCATGCTTTTCAAGTCACGCTTTCGCTACTCGCCCTCCCTTATGGTCGGGCTTCTGACACTATGACTCGCGACGAAATAATCTCAGACGTGAAGCGCCTCGAGCCGTGGTTTCATTGCATCGATCTCGGCGATGGCCTCTTCACAAAAACCAGGAGCACGATCGGCGAGCCCGTCGAGCATCCGCGACCAACTTGGGACGTTGTCAAAGCTGCTCTGCCGAACGATCTCTCAGGCAAAACGGTTTTGGATGTCGGCTGCAACGCTGGCTTCTATTCGATTAAGGCGAAAGAACGCGGTGCCGCGCGCGTGCTCGGTATTGACGCGCAACGCGAACTGATTCGTCAGGCGGCTTTCGTTCGCAACGTGAAAGGATTAGAGATTGATTATCAGCGGATGTCGGTTTACGATCTCGATCCGCACGAACTCGGTCAATTCGATGTCACGATGGCGCTCGGCCTAATCTATCACTGCAAGCATTTGGTGCTTGCGCTCGAAAAACTTTTTCTGGTGACGCGCGAACTGTTGATTCTGGAAACTGCGATCTACCCGCCTGAGAAAGCACCCGAATCTTTCGTCTATGCAGAAGGCGGCACACTGCCGACGCTGCATCCGATCGCCTACGTCGAAAATCTTCCTGACGCGAAGGAAGCCGTCTTCAACTGGTTTCTGCCGGGTATCGCCGCGCTAACTGCTTTGTTGAAGAATGTCGGCTTTGATGAAGTTAGAGTCCTACCGGGCGTGCAGAACGATCGGGCCGTCTTCGCCTGTCACAAACGGGTAGCCTTTCCTGATAGCCGAAGCGTGAGTTACCTCGGATCGAAGTTGTCGTTGGTAAGTGGTCCAACGCATTGCCGGCCGGGTGAAGTGATGAGGTTTCAGGTGCGCGCTGAAAACACGGGTTACGCTCGTTGGTTACGCGGGAGCGAGCAAGGCACGGAACGCGGCGACGTTCATTTGGTCGCGCATCTGCTCGGTGAAGATGAAGAGCCGCTCTCGCTTTACCATGCGGGCGCATTTCTTCCGCGCGACATCGCGCCGGGCGAAACAATCGAAATTGAAATCAGTCTCCGCGCACCCGATCCGCCGGGAAATTATCAGCTCGCGTTCGACATGGTCTCAGAGCACCTGGCGTGGTTTGAAGATTTGGGAGCGGTGATTGCCAAGCAGCAACTGGTTGTTGAGTAATTAAGGCGCGCTTCCTTGCGTATCGGCCGATCGTCCCGAAGGGACGAAATATTTATAGACTTCACGACTCCAGTAGATCTCGAAGCTCCATAGGAGCGTAATATTTCAACACACAGGAACATTTCCGCTCCTACGGAGCTGAAACGCCTTCTTGCCCGAGCAGCAATAACATTTGGCCGCTCTGCGGCCAGGAACCAGCGACATACATTTACCCACTACCTTTCATCTTGAGCCCGTTGGAAAATATTCTGACAAGTCGTATGCTTTGCGACTGGCTCTCGCTTTGGCTTTATTGATGATATCGAAACCCACAGTCATGAAATTTGGCGGCACGTCGGTTGAAAATGCCGACGCGTTCCGAAACGTGGCCGCGATTGTGAAGTCCGCGGTCCATTCGCAGCCCGTAATTGTCGTTTCAGCTATCGCCGGATTCACGAACTTATTATTGAAGAGCGTCGAGAAGGCGATCGCCGGCGATACAAAAGGCGCGACACGATCTTTGGAGCCCGATCTCGCGCGGCACAATGCGATCGCGAAAGACCTGCTAAAGGCGGAAGCAGCCGCAGCGTTCGAGCAAACGGTCGGCGTCGCCCGCGCCGAGATCCGCCAGCTTCACAAGATCATCGCGGCGCATCCCGTTACTTCGCCGCCGCTTCAGGATGAAATCGTCGCGTTCGGAGAGCATCTCTCGTCGCAATTGCTCGCCGCGGTGTTGCGCGAAGTTGGACTGGCCGCGCGCTATGTTGATGCGCGACGTTGCATTCGCACGAACGAAGATTACGGGAATGCCGCGCCGCAACCGGGAACGAATGAAGCTACGACGGCTGAGGTTTCGCCGCTGCTGCATGCGGCGAAGATTCCGGTGCTTGGAGGCTTCATCGGCAGCAGCGACAACCGAGTGACGACGACGCTCGGCCGCGGCGGATCGGACTACACCGCCGCGCTCGTGGGCGCCGCGCTCGACGCGCGCGAGATTCAGATTTGGACGGATGTCAGCGGCGTGCTCACGGCCGATCCGCGCGTGGTCTCGAATGCCAAAACGATTCCAGTGCTGTCGTATCAGGAAGCCGCAGAGTTGGCTTACTTCGGCGCTAAGGTCTTGCATCCCAAAACGATTCAACCGGCGATCGACAAGAACATTGCCGTGCGCGTTTGCAATTCGCGTGAACCGAAAGCAGCCAGCACCCTGATCGTTTCCGAATCAGAGGCGACGCCGCAAACAATCAAAGCGATCGCCCACAAGAGCGGCATCACGACGGTTCAGGTTACGTCCGCGCGGATGCTCGGCGCTTACGGATTTCTGCGCGCGCTGTTTGACATTTTCGATCGGCACCGCACGGCGGTTGACGTGGTCACAACTTCAGAAGTTAGCGTCTCGCTTTCAATCGACGATACCGGCGCCCTGTCGCAATTGATTCCCGATCTCGAACAACTTGGCACCGTCGATATTGAAGAAGGCCGCACGATTATTTCGGTCGTTGGTGAAGGCTTGCGGAACACGCCGGGCATTGCGTCGCGAGTCTTCTCCGAAATCAACGACATTAACGTCTCGATGATTTCGGTCGGCGCCTCGAGCGTGAATCTCACTTTTATGGTTGATGAAGCTCGCGCCGAAGAAGCGATTCAGCGACTGCATCGAGTTTGTTTTGAAGAAGCGGGCGTCTCGACATCGCGCGAGGAGGTCGTTGCGTGATCGAGGTTCTCAAGCTCACGCGCGAGCTGGTCGATATTCCGTCGGTTACCGGCGAAGAGTTCCAGATTGGAACCTCGCTGGCTGAATTGCTGAATCGGCTCGGTTATCACGTCGAGTTACAAGACGTGGCTCCCGAGCGGTCGAACATCATCGCGACAACTGAAGCGCGTCCGCGCGTGGTGCTTTCGACGCACATGGACACCGTGCCTCCGTTCATCGCGTCGAGCGAAGACGACGAATTCATCTATGGTCGCGGTGCGTGCGATGCGAAAGGAACCATCGCGGCGCAGATCGCCGCCGCGGAAAAACTTCGCGCCGCCGGCGTCAATGAGATCGGATTGCTGTTCACGGTCGATGAAGAAGTCACCAGCGCGGGCGCGAAGGTCGCCAACGATCATCCAGTGGCTGCGTCATGCGAGTATTTAATTAATGGCGAACCGACCGATAATCGTTTGGCGATTGGGACAAAAGGATCTCTGCAGGCAACTGTTCGAACCGAAGGCCGCGCGGCGCATTCGGCATATCCTGAGGAAGGTGAATCGGCGATCGAGAAGCTGCTCGACGTGCTCGATGAAATACGCAACATTGAATGGCCCGGCGACGAATTGTTTGGCGACACGACCTGCAATATCGGCCTGTTATCCGGGGGCACGCGCGCGAATGTTATTTCCAGCGAAGCCGAAGCGACGTTGCAGATTCGTCTGGCGGTAGAATCAACCGAGGCAATGAATCTGCTGAAACAAGCTGTTGATAATCGCGCCGCCGTAGATTACAAATCGGTGCACGATCCGATTCGATTAATGGACCTTGGTGCGTTCGAACAAATGATTGCCCGGTTCACTACTGACATTCCATACCTTTCGAACTGGGGTAAGCCGTTGTTGATTGGACCGGGCTCGATTCTGGTCGCGCATACTGATCACGAGCGCGTGAGCAAAGCGGATTTGTTGACAGCCGTAGAAACATACGTTGCCCTGGTGCGCAAATTGTTTTCAGTTGAGCGGTAACCTCTGTCGAGCAAGTCTTGCTTTGGGGTCGATAGAGTCTTACTATCAAAACATGGTGACTATAACGTTTCCGGATCGCGAAACTGAGAAGCGCGCGCTAGCGTTTCTCCTGGGGCGGTTCTCTGGCCGCGTCTTGAGATCTGGTGAACACCTTGTCCCTGAAGCCGCACTGGAAGCACTCGCTGATCAGAACATCCCATTCTCTGTAATTGGAAGGACCACTTATGAGCAACAAGTGGCGGCGATTCGAGGTCCTGCTCCCACTTCAGTTCAATGATGGAAGTGACTTGCCGGGCCAGCTGCTTGCTGAAGCTGTCCTGGAAATCGTAGATCATTTTGGGGCGGTCAGTTACGAGACGCAGAGAGTCGAAGGACATTGGCGTCACGGTGGTGTAATTATCCGCGACAATCTAGCGAAACTGGTCATAGACGTGCCGGACATTCTCAGCAATCGGCGTTGGATGAAAGAATATAAAGAGCGCTGGCGGGTACGCCTTGAGCAGGTTGATCTGTGGATGGTAAGTCACATCGTCGAGATTGAATAGCCTCTTGAATCAATGAAAATCGCACTCATCGGATATGGCGCGATGGGGCAGCTCGTCGCGAAGTTGGCCCGAGAGCGGGAGCATGAAATCGCCGTCACCTTGACCTCAGAGGATGCGAAACGCAGCACGGACGAAGTTGTTTCTGAATTGAGTGTTTGCGATGTGGCGATCGATTTCTCTGTTACGGCCGCAGTGCCGAACAACATTGCCCTAAGCATGCGCGCCGGCCTTCCCCTGGTCGAAGGAACGACTGGTTGGAAGGTAGATGTTCACGAGCTTGGTCGCGCGGTGATCGATGCCGACGGCGCTGTAATCTACGGTTCGAACTTCTCTGTCGGCGCGCAGATTTTCTTCCGCGTTGCGGCATCGGCTGCTGAGCTGTTTCAAAATCTCTATTCTTACGACGCGTACATCGAAGAGGCGCATCATAAGCGAAAGCGCGACGCGCCGTCGGGGACCGCGCTGCAGCTTGGCGAGATTGTGGCGAACCACCTTGGGCGAGAGGTCCCGATTTCATCGACGCGCGCGGGACACATTCCGGGCACGCATCGGGTCGGCTTTGACTCGAGCGCCGATCACATCACCCTCGAGCACGTCGCGCGTTCGCGTGAAGGTTTCGCGTTGGGCGCTTTGATGGCGGCCAAATGGATTGTGGGACACAAAGGCCTTTATGAATTTTCACAAGTATTCGATGAAATACTGAAGTCGCAACCGCCTGCGAAAGAGGGCGAGTGAGGATTTTTATGACCATGAAGCTCGATTGGATGCGCGGATGCGCGACGGCCCTGGTGACGCCATTCAAAGCTGACGGCTCGATTGATGAAGAGCGCCTGCGCTCGCTCGTCGATCGGCAAATCAAAGGCGGCGTGAAAATGTTAGTTCCGTGCGGCACCACGGGCGAGAGCGCGACCATGACCGAAGACGAGGACGCGCGCGTGATCCATTCCGGGCACGCATCGGGTCGGCTTTGACTCGAGCGCCGATCACATCACCCTCGAGCACGTCGCGCGTTCGCGTGAAGGTTTCGCGTTGGGCGCTTTGATGGCGGCCAAATGGATTGTGGGACACAAAGGCCTTTATGAATTTTCACAAGTATTCGATGAAATACTGAAGTCGCAACCGCCTGCGAAAGAGGGCGAGTGAGGATTTTTATGACCATGAAGCTCGATTGGATGCGCGGATGCGCGACGGCCCTGGTGACGCCATTCAAAGCTGACGGCTCGATTGATGAAGAGCGCCTGCGCTCGCTCGTCGATCGGCAAATCAAAGGCGGCGTGAAAATGTTAGTTCCGTGCGGCACCACGGGCGAGAGCGCGACCATGACCGAAGACGAGGACGCGCGCGTGATCGCTTTAACAATCGATGTCGCACGAGGACGCGCAAAAGTGATAGCCGGCGCGGGCAGTAACTCAACAGCATCTGCAATCGAATACTCAAAGCGCGCCTGTGAGGCAGGCGCGGACGCCGTGTTGCAGGTTGCTCCCTGGTACAACAAGCCTACGCAGGAGGGTTTGTACGCGCACTTCCGAGCGATCGCCGAAGCGGTTCCCGACGTTCCCGTCATGCTTTACAACGTGCCGGGCCGCACGTCGTCGAACATCGCCGCGCAGACTACGTTGCGACTCGCGCGCGACTGCGAAAACATCGTCGCCGTTAAAGAGGCGTCGGGAAATTTGACACAGATAATGGAGATTTTGCGCGAGCGGCCAGAAAACTTTTCAGTTTTGTCCGGCGATGATGCGGTGACTTTGCCGTTGATTGCATTAGGCGCGGAAGGGATTGTTTCGGTAGCTTCGAATGAGATTCCGGATTTGATGTCGCAGATGACGAACTTGGCGCTCGGCGGAAAGTGGAGCGAAGCTCGCGAGCTTCATTATCGTGTGCTTCCGCTAATGGAGATAAACTTTATCGAGTCAAGCCCCGGGCCGGTCAAAGCCGCGATGGCCATGATGGGATTGCTGGAAGAAAACTTTCGCCTGCCGCTGGTGCCGATTACTGAAAAGAGTCGCGCGAAGATTCGCGAGGTAGTTAGAGAACTTGGCCTGATTGAGAGCGAGAGTGCCGGCGCGTAAATCGACAAGACACGCGTGAGCGATTAGCGCCGTAGGCGCGAAATATTTATAGACTCACGCTTCTCGTTAGTCTTAGCGCGAGCGAAATGCGGCAGCATTTCGCTCGCGCTAGTAGTTATTGGGAACCTTGGATGCTATAAATATTTCGCCGCTACGCGGCTGCTATCAATTACTGCGCCGGCTGCGGCACAAACAAAAGCTAAGATCTAAATGTCGTTACGTGAAAAAATCGAGGACCTCTCCGCGCGCGAACGGGCAACTTATTCCGACGCCGACCTCGATGTCTTCAATGAATTCAAAGCCGCTTTGAATTGCGGTGAAATTCGCGCGGCTGAACGCGACGCGGATGGCAACTGGCGCACGAACGCGTGGGTAAAGCGCGGCATCCTGCTCGGCTTTCGCATGGGCCAAATCATTGAAATGACGCCATCCGGCGCGCCGCTGCAGTTTCTCGACAAGAACACGTATCCCATCAGAAGATTCTCGACTGGAGATCGAGTGCGGATTGTGCCGGGCGGATCGAGCATTCGCGACGGCGCCTACATCGCGCCGGGCGTGGTTTGCATGCCGCCCATGTTCGTCAACGCCGGCGCCTACGTTGACGAGGGCACAATGATCGACAGCCACGCGCTGGTCGGATCGTGCGCGCAAATCGGCAAGCGAGTCCATATCTCAGCCGCGGCGCAAATCGGCGGCGTGCTGGAGCCCGCGGGCGCGATGCCTGTGGTTATCGAAGACGATTGCATAGTCGGCGGGAACTGCGGCGTTTATGAAGGAGCGATCGTGCGCGAGCGCGCGGTGCTGGCTTCAGGAACGATTATTACTGGTTCAACTCCCGTGTTCGATCTGGTGCGCGAAGAAATCTATCGACGAAGCGCTGATTCACCACTCGAAATTCCCGCCGGCGCGGTTGTCGTTCCGGGCTCGCGCGCGATTCAAACCGAAAAAGGCCGCGACTGGGGACTGTCGCTCTACGCTCCCGTGATCGTGAAGTATCGCGACGAGAAGACTGACGCGGCGACGCAGTTGGAGGAAGCGCTGCGTTGATGCGCGGAATGCTTGACCGAGTTCTGCGCAACACCTAATCTGTCATTTGAACGACATGGTTGCACCTTCTCACCAACTACATCTGCCTCCTCCAATATCTACCGCCATCGAGCGCACAGCGCGGCCGTTTTTAAAGTGGGTTGGGGGCAAGCAACAGCTTCTTGCGCAGTTCGGCAGACTGTTTCCATCCCGCTTCCGGAGATACTTCGAACCATTCATCGGTGGAGGTGCGGTTTTCTTTCACCTTTGGTCGACGCTGAGGACGCCTTCGACGGCGTTCCTCTTCGATAACAACCCCGAACTTATCAACGCATACATCGTCGCGCGTGATAAAGTTGAAGAACTCATCAATGTTCTTCGCGTCCATCAACGGCTTCATTCGAAGTCCTATTACTATGATGTGCGGAGACTCGATCGCGACAATCGTCAGCTCACTGACGTAGAGAGGGCGGCCCGAACGGTGTACCTAAACCGGACCTGCTATAACGGCCTGTTTCGGGTTAACAGTAAGGGACAGTTCAATGTACCAATGGGTAGCTACGCAAGTCCGCAAATTCTGCTGGAACCAGTAATTCGTGCAGCGAGCGCGGCATTGCAAAGCGTTGACATCGAAGTCAGAGACTTTCGCAGCATGCCTAAGTTAGCTCGAAGAGGTGACTTCTTCTATTTTGATCCGCCTTACGACCCGTTAACGCAAACGGCGAGTTTTACCAGCTATACATCCGATAATTTTAACGAACATGACCAACGAGAATTGGCAAAGGTGTTCGCAGCGTTATCGGCCAAGGGCGCGTACGTGATGTTGAGTAATTCAAAGACTCCCTTGATTCTGAGTTTGTACAAAGAGTTCCGAATCGAGACCGTCCAAGCCAGGCGCGCTGTTAATTCAGATGCTGCTGGCAGAGGATGCATTGAAGAGGTAGTAGTGCTGAATTACTAGTCTGCTATGGCTGGATACATCTTTGGCTTGGACACGCTCGAATCCCTCGCTCTGTATACTAACAACGGCGCTTACGCGACAAAGCTGTCCGCTCCGACAGCTTCATGGATGGGTCATCACGAGGGGACTTTCGCGGATTACGCCACAATGAAAGCTGGCGACAATATTTACTTCTTTATTCAACGAAAGATCTACGGAATCGGAAAGCTAGTGAACGTCGGACCAGACTGTAAATATTTCAACTTCCCGAACGCGAGCCTGCCACAGTCGTTCACCACCGCTGAGATTGCCTCGGATGTTCTTTGGGACGAAGGAACCGTTAGTGTAAATCAACGATGCGTCTGCTTCTTTGATCCTGATCCATATTTTTTCGCGGCTGGAGTCGATATGGACGACGTTCTGTCTTCCAAACCAGCGGCCTTCAAGATGCTGAGAGTATTTTGGAAACTTTCATTCATAAAGTTTGATGATGAAGAGAACCAGGCGTTCCGAGACATTCTCCTCAAACGTAATCAAAGTGTGCTGTCTGCGGAGGGACAAAGTGGCATTTTCGAGTTTGCACCGTCGCGAGACGCGATTACCGCTCGAATAGATCGGCAGCATAGCTTTCCTAATGGTATCGCAGACGTCTTAAGAGCGTGCGCCGATGGCGATCGATTGCGTCACGAAATGGCTATTGAGGCCGGAATTATTCACCAACTAGCGCATCGCGACGCGCACACAGGCGCGACTTGGGGGGAGTGGGACTATCTGTCTCACCAAGTCGTAGCCTCACCTTTCAAACCCGTCGATTACATGGACAAGATGGATTTGTTTGGTTACGCGTACGTCCCCGGTTTCAAACCTACTAAATCGCGGTTTCTCGTTTGTGAGATTAAGCGGGAAGGCGCGCAGCCCCAAGACATCGACCAGCTAATGAAATATGTGGACTGGGTGACGGATGAGTATTGTCATGGTGATTACTCAATGATTAGAGCGTTCTTCGTCGCTCACGATTTCGCCGACGGTGTAATCGAGCACAAGCAAGTTGTAGGTGTCCGCAAGTACACGGCAGGTGTTCGCCCTGCAAGATCGCTAGAGTGGAATTCATTGCAACTGCTTCATTACTCCTTCAATAACGCGGCCGGCCGAATCGAGTTCAGGTTAGCAGGTTGATCGTGACGACAACTCCTTTCCAACCACCACCATTTCTTCGCGGCATCGAGAAGAGCATGATCCGACAAATTTCGGATCGCGCGAAGCCGGGCAGCATCAGCCTCGGCCTCGGTGAGCCTGATCTGCCGACGCCTGAAGTGATCGTGCGCGAAGCCGTGCGCGTGATTCAAGAAGAGAAAAGTGGCTACACTTTGCAAGCGGGAATTCCGGCGCTGCGTGAAAAGATTGCCGGCGACTATCCGCACATGAACTTAAATCTCGAGCAAATCATCGTCACCGCCGGCTCGCAGGAGGCCCTGTACTTGATTATGCGCACGCTGGTCGAAGAAGGCGATGAAGTGCTGCTGCCGAACCCGGGTTTCATTCCTTACACAATGATGACGCGGATGCTCGGCGGCCGCGCAGTCACGTATCGTCTGCCGGCGAAAGATGATTTCGGTTTTGATCTCGCGGACTTCAAGAGCAAGTTATCGGCGCGCACGAAGGTAGTCATCTGCATCAGCCCGTCGAATCCCACAGGACGCGTGTTGACGAACGATGATTTGCGCGGAATCGCCAAAGCAGTTGAAGAGAGCGGCTCAGGCGCTTTCATTATCAGCGACGAGATTTATCGCGAGCTTTACTACACCGCGGAACGTCCTGCTTCGCTCTCGGAATTTTATCCGCGCGCGATCGTCGTGAGCGGTCTGTCAAAATCGATGCGCATGACCGGTTGGAGAATTGGTTGGCTAGCCGGCGATGCTGAAGTAATCAAGGCCGCCCTCGTGCTGCATGGATACACGGTGACTTGCGCTTCGAGTATTTCGCAGAAAGCGGCGCTCGCGGCCTGGACTGATGAAGCGGCTGCAGCGCGCGAAGAATATCGCGCGATCTTTCATCGACGGCGCGATCATCTGCTCGGTTTGTTGCGTAGTGAATTGGGCCTGCGGTGCGTGACGCCTGAGGGCGCGTTTTATACGATGGTGGATGTGAGTAAGTTCGGCGACGAAATGAAAGTTGCCGAAGCAGGATTAGAGCAGGGCGTGGTTACGATTCCGGCCGCCGCGTTTGGCGATGAGAGTCGGGGCTATCTGCGCATTTCGTTCTGTGCCGATGAAGAAAGATTGAGTGAAGGTGTCAGTCGATTGAGCCGCGCGCTTGAAACGCTGAAACATTAGCCACAGAGGGCGAGGAAGGCAAGGAGAATCCGCCACAAAAAAGCACAAAAGGCACAGAACGGAAAGGCTGGTTTGATGTGTTTTTCTTCTAGTGTTTTTTTGTGCCTTCTTGCGGCCAAAAAATTCTTCCTCTGTGTTTCCTCGGTGTCCTCTGTGGTTAAATAATCTCAATGGAAAAGTTTCGCGTAGGCATTCTCGGTGCGACCGGCGTTGTCGGGCAGCGCTTCATTCAACTGCTCGAGAATCACCCGCAGTTTGAAGTTGCCGCGCTTGCGGCTTCCGATCGTTCGCAGGGTAAGACTTATTCGCAAGCTTGCACGTGGCGTCTGCCCGGAGATATGCCTGAGCAAGTCAGACAGATCGTGGTTCAGCCTCCCGCGCCGCCGCTCGATTGCGATTTCGTCTTCTCCAGCCTGCCCACCGACGTCGCGAAAGCGGCTGAAGAAAATTTTGCGCGCGCGGGTTATCCGGTGATCAGCAATTCGTCGCCGCATCGAATGGGCTCGGATGTTCCTTTATTGATTCCGGAAGTGAACCCGGAGCACCTCGCGCTGATTGATGTGCAGCGAAAGAATCGCGGTTACGATCGCGGCTTCATCGTGACGAATCCCAACTGTTCGGCGATCGTAATTGTCATGGCGCTCGCGCCGCTGCATGCAAAGTTGGGCATCGAGTCATGCGTCGTCACGACGATGCAAGCGCTTTCCGGCGCGGGATATCCGGGAGTGGCCTCGCTCGACGCCACGGACAACGTGATTCCATTTATTGGCGGTGAGGAAGAGAAGATCGAAGCTGAGACTTTGAAGTTGCTGGGTCGAATCCGCGGTAGTGTCATTGACGAGCCGGCGATGACCGTTAGCGCACAATGCAATCGCGTCAATGTAAGCGACGGGCACATGGCATCGATTCGCGTCAAACTCTCTCAGCCGGCCAAGCTCGATCAACTTCGCGAAGCGCTTGCTTCCTTCACGGCCGAGCCGCAGCAGTTGAAACTTCATTCAGCGCCTGAAAAGCCAATCATTGTAAGAAACGAAAATGATCGGCCACAGCCGCGTCTGGATCGCGATGCCGGAAATGGAATGAGCGTCACTGTCGGCCGCATCATGGCGGACAACGTTCTCGATTACCGCTTCGTAGCGCTTGGCCATAACACGATTCGCGGCGCGGCAGGCGCAGCGATCTTGAATGCTGAATTGTTAATCGCGATGAATAAGTTGTAACGAACCGCTTTGGCGAATAAGGACAGCAAATCTCGTCATGCCCTCGGTCGCCCTCATCTGCACTGCGAATAGATGTAGAAGTGTGATGGCTCACGCGATTTTCGTTGACGAGGCCAGGAAAAGATCTCTTCCCATTACGATCTATTCAGCCGGGGTAATTGATTTTTCAGATCAGCCGCCGCTAAGCGAGACCGCAAGCATTTGTCTGCAACACAACACGCCGCCTCAAAAGGAAAAGCCTACCTGGGTTGGTCAGCTTCCACTCGATTCGATTGACCGATTCCTGGTGATGGAGCAGGAGCACGCCGACGCGTTGATAAGCGAGTTCGGAATCTCACCGGACCGCATCAGTCTGCTGGGAAGTTTCGATCCGCACCACCGTGGCGCGGAGATCGCCGATCCTTTCTTTAGTTATAGCGCGCTGGTCTACGAACAGTCTTATAAGCTGATCCGCGACTGCATCCGTGGCTATCTCGACAATACCGCCGATCTCTAAGTGGTTTTTTATTCCGCAGGTGACGTTACGACCCAATCGGTAATCGCGCGCTTCAACCCATCCAACTGATCATCAAAGAAATGTCCGGCGCCTTTGATGACCCGCAACTCGGTGGGGGCATTCTCAGAAACGCGCGCAACTAACTCGCGCAGTCCGTCAACATTGCCATACTCATCGTGTTCGCCGTGCACGAACAAGATTGGTTTGCGGCAGGATTCGAGAAAGCTGAAGTCATATTTGTCGACCGGCGTGCCGATGCTGATCAGGCGCTTCACTCGATCGTCATCGATGCCGACTTCCAAACCAACCCGCGCGCCAAACGAAAACCCGCACAGAGTGATTTCCTGGCTCGGATAATTCTCACTCAGATAATCCAATCCCGCACGCGCATCGTCTCGTTCGCCGTAGCCTTCATCGTGCGTGCCCGTGCTTTGCCCGACGCCGCGAAAGTTAATCCGCAACGTCGCCAAACCCGCGTCGTTCAAAGCCGCGGCCGCGCGGAACACGACCTTGTTGTGCATCGTGCCACCTCCGCGCGGATGCGGATGCAAGACGAGCGCGACGCCACGAAGCGGCTCGGCCCGCGGAGTCTTAAGAATTGCCTCCAGGCGTCCGTGCGACACCGGAACAAATAGATTTCCTGTTGGGTACATCGGATTCCGATTTTGGATTTCAGACTTGTGATTGTCAAAATTCAGTTAAGATCCAGCGTGTTGACTGCCGCTTCGAAAAAGGATTAGCTTTCCGATTCGAGTACGCGACGCATTATGAGTTTAGACGATCAATCGACAGCCCTGCCAAAAGTTTCGCGGGTCATTGCTGAGACGGCCTCGGACGCCATCATCACCATCGACGTCGAAAGCACGATTCTGTTTGCGAACCATGCCGCTGAAAGAATTTTCGGTTATTCGCGGGATGAACTGATTGGGCAATCACTCACCATGATCATGCCGGAATATCTGCGGCATATTCACCGCGCGGGGTTGGGACGCTATCTCGCGACCGGCGAGCGCCACATGGCGTGGGAAGGCGTGCAACTTCCCGGCCTGCGCAAAGACGGGACCGAAGTGCCGCTCGAGCTTTCGTTCGCTGAATTCACTGAGAATGGGAAGCATTTTTTTACCGGCATTGCGCGCGACATAACCGAGCGAAAGTTGGCGCAGGAAGCTCTGAAACAAAGCGAAGAACATCTAAGGTCTCTAATTGAAAATGCCACCGACATCGTGACGGTGCTGAATCGTGAAGGCAATCGCGTCTATGTCAGTCCTTCCGTCGAGCGCTCGCTCGGTTATCGCCCGGAAGAATTGATTGGAAAAAATCCTTTTGAATTGGTCCATCCCGACGACGCGCAGGAACTGCGCGAACTGTTCACCTCCGGCATCAGCCAACCGGGCTTCATTGTCTCAAAAGAATTTCGCATTAGACACAAGGACGGCAGTTGGTACATCCACGAAGCGACCGCCCACAATCTGCTCGACGATCCGGCGGTGGCCGGGATAGTCATAAACTCGCGGGACGTTACCAATCGTAAGCGTCTCGAACGGCGGCTGATTGTGCAAAACGTGGCCGCCCGAATTCTGACGTCGGCCGATTCGCTGGCGGCCGCTGCGCCGGCATTGTTACAAGACGTCTGCGAAAGTTTAGGTTGGGACCTGGGACAATTTTGGATCGTCGATCGCGAAGCCAACCTCTTGCGTTGGCTGGCATCATGGAGCGTCCCTTCACTTGAAGCCGCCGAGTTCGAAGAAGCGAGTCGCAGTCGATCGTACGGTCCCGGCGTGGGTTTGCCGGGGAGCATTTGGGAAGAGGGCGCGGCGCGTTGGATAAGTGATTTGGAGACGATTGAGAACTTTCCGCGTGCTGCCTGCGCTGCCGAAGTTGGATTGCGATCCGCATTCGGCTTTCCGGTCAAATTGGGAAATGAAATCTCCGGGGTGATGGAATTCTTCACCCGGGCACGTCAGGTCGAAGATCCAACTTTGCTTGAAGTGATGGGGGCCATCGGGAATCAAGTCGGCCAATTTGTGGAAAGAATGCACGTGGAAGAAGAACGCGGGAGCCTGTTCGAGCGCGAACAACGCGCACGGCTGGAACTTGAAGCCACCATGAATCGAATGCGCCAAGTCCAGATCGTGACTGAAGTCGCGCTGGCGCATCTTTCGCTCGATAAGTTACTCGCAGAATTAATTGATCGCGTGCGCGAGACGATGGACGTCGACACGGTGGTGATTCTGCTGATGGAAGACGACGATCATTTGGTGGCGTGGGCGGCGAAGGGGCTCGAACTCGATCTGAAAATTCGCGTCCCCATGGGCGCGGGCTTCGCCGGCCGAGTGGCGCAACAGAAAGCGCCAATGGTGATCGATGACATCGATCAGGCTGATCTGTACACGCCGTTCCTGCGTGAACACGGCGTGAAGTCTTTGGTCGGAGTGCCGCTGCTAATCGAAGGAAGAGCGATTGGAGTAATTCATGTCGGGCGCATGGAACGACGCCCGTTCACAGAAGACGATACGCGTCTGTTGGAATTGGTCGCGTTCCGCGTCTCACTGGCAATCGACAACGCACGATTGTTCGAAGAAGAACGCGCGGCCCGACGCGAAGCCGAATCGGCCAGCCGCGCCAAGGATGAATTTCTCACGACCATTTCTCACGAGTTGCGAACACCGCTGACACCAATCATCGGTTGGATCCACATGATTCGGAACGACCTTTTGCCGCAGACTGAAACGACGCATGGCCTGGAAGTGATCGACAAGAACTCTCAATCACTGAAGCGGCTGATCAATGACCTGCTCGACATGTCCGCGATTCTCAGCGGCAAGATGCGCATGGAAGAAACACCCGTGCCGCTGGCCGACGCGGTTCGCGAAGCTGTCGAGGCGGTGCGCACTCTGGCCGCGGCGCGTGAAGTCACTTTGCAATTCAATACAAAGGACTGCGACAACGAATCTGTCACCGGCGATCGCACGCGATTGATTCAGGTGTTCGGAAACTTGCTGGACAATGCAATCAAGTTTTCGGCGCCGCGCGGTGTCGTCCAAGTAACTTGCGAATCAAGCGGCGACAACGCAATCGTCAGCATCGAAGATGCCGGCCGGGGAATAGCGCCCGAGTTTCTACCTTTTGTGTTCGATCGTTTTCGCCAGGAAGATGGATCAAAGACCAGAAGCCATGGCGGTCTGGGGCTGGGCTTGGCATTGGTGAAGAGTTTTGTGGAAGCGCACAAAGGGACCATCGAAGCTGAGAGCGCGGGCCAGAGTCAGGGCAGCCGCTTCACAATTCATTTGCCTTTGCGGAAAGATGCCGGCGCTTCGACGGCGAGAGAGGGCCCGGCTCGTGAGCCGGTGACGGCGCGCGGGCGGGCGCATCTAATGATCATCGAAGACGATCCGGATACGTTGGAGATGCTAAGCGCCACCTTGAAGACGAAAGGTTTTCGCGTCACCGCTTTCGATTCGGCAGCAGAAACTCTGAGAAGCGCACCGCAGGACGCAGTCGATTTGATTATCTCCGACATTGGAATGCCGGAGCTCGATGGTTTTGAAATGATCAAGCAACTGCGCGCGCTCCCGAATTACGAAACGGTTCCGGCGATCGCGCTATCCGGTTATGCTTCGCCAAAGGACGTCAAGGCAGCGCTGGCGTCGGGATTCGATGCGCACGTTTCGAAGCCAGTCGATCCCTCAGAGTTGACCGCGATCGTAGCCAAGCTGTTGAAGAAAGCTGCGCGGAGCGAACGCGAAACGCCGGTCAAATCATGAAGTTCAGTCGAACCAGCGCTTGTAGACTCTCACGGGCATCCGCACAGTTTTTGATCCGCGCAGGCCGAACCACGAAACGCCTTCCTGCAACATGTCAATTTCCAGAATGTACTCGCCCGGCTCCTTCGGGGCGTTGACCATCAACTGAAATTCCGCTTCCTCTCCTGGTTTCAGATCGCGCATCAACGGCGCACGTCCATCATCATTCGCAACGGCATCGCCGTTTCGATCCAACCAGTGGTTTCCGAGATTCACCTGAAACTGATCGCCTGCCCGTTCACGCGCCAGCCAGGTGACGTTGCCGATATTGCGCACCAGAGCGCGGACGGTTGCCGGCTGCCTCATGTGCAATTGTGCGGGATAATCAATCGGCCGAAGCTCAGCGCGTAAAGCTTCAAACGGCAGCGGCGAAAGTTTACGCGGTAGTCCTTGCGCAATGTAAAGGGTGTAGGGATCTCTTCGCAAAAGGATCTGACAACGTGGGCAGGTGCTCTCGGTCGTGATTACAACTCCGCCGTCAGGGGCGGGAACATCGGGCGGCAACATCACAAACTTGTTTGCCGGAAGATGACTCAGTGTTGCATACCAAAGCACTTGAATGTAGCCGGGAATCGGCGACGTATGCGCAATGTAAACCGGCCGCGAGTCTGACGCGCTCACCGCCAAAGGTAATATCGTCGAGAAGTAATCAGCGTCGAAGAGATAAATTCGTTGGGTAGTCTCCGCTGTCTTGCGATGAACCCATTGAAAGTAAAATCCTTGCGCAAGGATCAGCACGATCGCGGTGACGGCAAACGCTTGCCGTCCGCGAGACTTTTTCTCGAACAACCAGTGCCACGCAGGCAGGGTAAGGATGATTAAGAACATCGGCACCGCAGCCAATCGCAGAGTATGAAGATAATCTTTCGTGAACGACGAGGGCACAAACGAAACGGCCAAGCCATAAACCACGAATCGCCACCAGGGATCGACGTGTTTTCGCTTGATGAAAAGAAACAGACTCGCCAGGGCGAGCGCGAACGTCGCCAATAGCAGTTGACCCAGGCCATAGATCGCGGCGATCTGAAAGTAATCGGGATCGCCGTGGACGATCATTCGCCACATGTTGAGATTGCCGGCATAGTGCTTGACGAATTCCCAAACGATCTCAAGATAACCCGTTTGCGGCGTGATGTAAGTGATCACATCGAACCTGGCTCGCAGCGCGCCGGGATGTCTGAAGTGAAAAATTACAATCGGAATTATCGAGACGGCGTACAGAACCCAGACGCGCAGAATCGATGGCAGTCGCCTCGGCGCGCGAAAAAACAGCAGGCCCAACGCGAGCATCGGCGCCAACAGACGCCCGATTGAGTACGTGTAAGTCAGCAGCGCCAGCGTCGCCGCCAATATCAACGCGTCAATCCAATTCCACGTTGCTTTGTTCACTAACCGGTAAACGCACCACAGAAACAATGCCAGCAGCAGCGGATAGAGGGCGACTTCGACGACGACGCGGCTCAACTCAAACAACCACGGCATCAACAGCGTCATAACCATGACGATGATCGCGACTGAGCGCTGTTTTGTGATTCGGAATGCGAGGATTCCGATTAGCAGCGCCGCGATCAGCCCAGCCGTTGCACTGAATATTCGCGCAACAGAAATGCTCGGACCTGTGAAGCGATACAGCGCCGCCAAGAGATAGATATAGACAGGATTTTTGTACTCGCCGAACGCGCGGAAGTAGAGCGGCCACGCCACGCCAATCTCGTCATGTCCGCTGTGAGCAATTAAGTATGCGTTGTACCCGACGGATGATTCGTCGATGAAAGAGCCAGCCGGAATTGTTCCCGCATCATGAAGATAAATCACTGCTCCAATGACGAACACGAACAGGAACGCGAGAGTTGTTGAGTGACGATGAAGAAAAGCTTGAGAGGGCTTTGGCATGTTGGGGGTTAATGTTCGTCCTCTCGAAACAGATAGACGGATCCACCGAAGACAGCTTCTGGGGTCCGATGTCGATACGCATCAAAGAAGTTCTGGCGCTCAGTCTCGCTGGCCCAATGCCCTTTAACTCTCAACAACTCGGGCACCGTCGAGCCGTTGAGAAAGCTCGCGCCGATGGCGATGTAGCGCGACTTCTCGATTTCCACATCGTCATATCGCGTCACGGTAATCGGATTGACTCCGTAATGATGAAGCATGATGAAGTCGCCTAAGAAGCTCGAGCGCACCTTCGTTTCGCCGCGGGCGCGCAAGTATGCCGCCACTGCTGCCGTATCGTCGCCCCATTCGACGTTCGAATCGGACAAATACCACCAGTGCGGATGCGCCGAAGCCAGCTCGTTCATATAGCTCACGTGATCGGGATAAGCACGCACAGCTTCGACAATCATCCAAGACATCAAAACGACGACAGCGAAGATTCCCGCGCGGAGAACTTTTCGCGACTTGCACAAACGAGCGAGCAGCGCGCCACCGAGCATAAACAGAAACGGGTACGCGGGGAGATAGTAGCGCACGCCGATGTCTATGCGGCTGCCGAGCACGTACAGCGTATAAATAAGAAACGGCACGAGCATCCAAAGGAAGCTTGGATCTCGTTTCTTGATCCATTCGTAAGTGGCCCAAGCGAGCGACGCCAGTGACAGAAAGAGAAACGGCAGCGTAGTTTTCAGTGCAAACGCGACGGGAAAGTAATACCACCAACCCATGCGACCATACATGCCTAAGAATCCCGCTGGATGCCCTTCCGCGTTGTGACGCACCTGTCTAAGAATTCCGAGGATGAAATCAGCCGGCAAGACATGCGAGAGCAAACTGGTGAGCAGAGTAACTTTTCCCGCGACGCGCGGAAACGATTCCTGAATCCACTGCGCGTCAGGTGCGCCAATCGGCCGGTGCTGAAACAGGTAGCCGGCGTTGATGATTACGACTATGGCGATCGCGACGATGACCGCGTGCGCGATCGGGTCTCTCCTCTTATTTTTCCTGGTGCGCCAGATGATGACACCAAAGAAAACTGCCAGGATTGGTCCAGCTAAGAGCATCGAAAACTTTGCCAGCAGCGCGAATCCCGCGGCCAGGCCAATCCAGGTCGCGTGCTTCAACGATTGCTGGTTCGCATATTGATAAAGGCTTATAAAGAGGACGAGGTAACCCAGCGTCGCCGGGATATCTGTTTGGACAACGCGCCCATGCGCCAGAATAGTTGGCTCGAGCACAAACAAAGCAATTGCCAACACGGCCGCAAAAGAGCCAAATAGCTCGCGCGCGAAACGAAAAATGACCAGGCCGAGAACAACGCTCAACAGGATCATCGGTATGCGCGGCCAGAACGAAAGCGATGCGAAGCTGTCCGGATTGTTCTCCCAAAAACTTTCCGCGTACGACCACTTCTCGGGAATCGATCCCGGATCGCCGTGAATCTGTTCGGGCTTAACTTCGTTTGGTTGAATGAAGAGCAGCGGAATGCCCGCGGCGATTTTTGCGAGCGGCGGATGTTCGTTCACAAGTTGGAAGTTCCCGGTGGCCAGATGATAGTATGCCGACGGAATCATCACGACCTCGTCCACTGTAATGCTCTTGCGCGAAATCACCGCAAACATCTGGAGTGACATCGCTGCCAGCAACGCTGCGCAGAGCAACTCAGCAACGTGCGCGGTCGCCCGTGCGCGCAACTTAGCGAACGCGCGCGACATATCTATCTCGATGATTGCATCATCGGCTGCCGCCCTCTGATTCAATGGCTGGTCCATCCAATCCCCGTCAGAAGATCAAAGCTGATTATGTCGCCGGTCTGGTCGTCGCGCTCGCGCCGCTAGTCTATTTCTTCCCGGCGTTGCGCGAGGGAAGAATACTTTCGCCCGATGACGGCGTAATTTTCAATGTGCCGTTGCGCGTGGCCGCGTCAAACATAATGCGATCGGGCTATTTGCCGCTTTGGGATCCATACATCTTCTGCGGCATCCCGCTTCACGGCGCCGCGCAAGCTGGGCTGCTCTTTCCGCTCAACTGGTTCTACTTAATCGCTTCCCCGCCCATCGCTACGAATCTAATGATGCTGTCGACTTATGCGGTTGCCGGTCGAGCAGATTGGCCACACAAACATTCTGCATACTGCCGCGGTCATGCCGTGGATGCTTTGGGCTGTCGATGGTTACCTCCGAAACGGTGCGCGCCGCCGCGGCGTCCTGTTAGTCGTACTGATTGCATTACAAGTCTTCGCAGGTCATCAACAAACTCTAGTGTACTCGCTAGTGCTCGCCGGCGCGTACGCGTTTGTGATGTCGCGCTCGCTGCACAAAACGCGACCGACGTATTTCGCTTGGGCGGCTTTCATTGTTTCAGGATTGGCGCTGGCGGCGGTGCAAATCTTACCGACGTTCGAGTTGCTGCGCAACAGTCTTCGCGCGACGGCGACTTACGAGTTCTTCGGATCTTTTTCGCTGCCGCCGCGATTTCTACAGACGTTCTTCGCCCCTTACGTTTTGGGCGGAGGCAACGGCCTGATGTTTCGCGCGCCGTACATCGAACGACCATTCTTTGGCGAGTACGCCGCGTATGCCGGCATTCTCACGCTGATGCTGGCCGCGTTCGTGATGATTTCAAAGCGCGACACCCGCACAAAGTTTTGGGCGGCGGTATTTGTCGTTGCGCTATTTCTGGCCCTCGGCCGCTTCATGCCGCTTGGTCTCTACCAGATTTTCTATCAAGTGCCCTTGCTCAATTTATTTCGCAGCCCCGCCCGGCACATGTTGGAAGTTCAATTCGCGCTTGCGGTTTTGGCAGGCCGAGGAATCACTGCAATTCGATCAGCTGAGCGAAGCAGATCGATCACGGCGATGCTAATCGGAATCGTGGTCTTTGTGATCACATGCATGGCGGTGACATGGTTTCGTCCGGCTGCTTTTCATCTCAGCCGGGACGTTCCCATCAACGTCCTGCGAGCGCCTGAATTGTTTCTACCCGTCTTCATTTCCCTGCTGAGCGCGATCGCATTCTCGATGTTCGTGCGCTCAAAGAATCGTCGCGCACTAATATTCGTGTTCGCCGTGCTGATTTTTGATTTGTTCATTTACGGCAGCGGCAGCGCGTGGCGAACGCACAGTCCGGAGCGCAATTCCGAGCTTTGGCGCGAGCCCGAGGCGGTTACTTTTCTGCGCGAACATCAGGCACAGGATGCGAGTACACGATTTAGAATTCTCACACAGGATCAAGTGTTCGATCCCAGTCTTCCGATTTCCATCGTGACACCTGAAGGATTTGATTTCTCTTTGCAGCCTGACATTTACATGATGCACGGGATCGAGAATGCCGCTGGCTACGATGGTTTCGGTCTGTCGCGCTACAGCCGTTTGGCCGGCGACATGAAAGTTTGGGGCGAGTTGACTGAGCCTGAACGAACGCTGCGTGGCGACAGTCGCGAACTCGATCTGCTGAATGTGCGTTACCTGCTAACACGGCCGATTGCCGTGTCGGCCCCAAAGACTTTTCCTTCAGCGCCTGCGCGTTACGGTAATCAACAGTTTGCGGACACTGATTTGGGTTTATCGCCAATCCCGTCGGGCCAGCGCCTGTCGTTCAATGTGCCACCGACTGAAGTGGATCGCATCGCCCTGTTAACCAGTCTTAACTGGTCCGATGTCGTCCCCGATCACATCGCGGTTGCAGCGATCACTCTGCGCAGCCAGGACGGAAAGACCTTTGATTTTGAGTTACGCGCCGGAGATCACACTTCGGAGTGGTCATACGATCGCCCGGACATGCGCGCGCGCATCAAGCACAAACGCGCGCCCGTTGCGACGAGTTATTCCGTCGATGACGCCAACGGAAAATTCGCAGGACACACTTACATCAGTTCGTTCGCACTGCCGGCGAAGACGGTGATTACGTCTGGGTCAATCACGGTCGCGACAGTGAAAGATGCTGCGCAATTAAGTTTGACGGTGGGGCGCATCTCGTTGGCGAACGGCGCACAAGCGTTTCCGCTGCGCAGCGAATGGATAACGAAGGATTCTTCGTCGCAAGCAATCCCAGCACCGTCAGTTACGGTTTCAAGCGATCAGCGATGGAAGAAAGCGGCCGACTTCAAGGACGTGTCCATCTTTGAAAACGCGCGCATGCTGCCGCGTGCCTGGCTGGCGAACGAAGCTCGCGTGTTGCCTGAGGCTGAGATGCTGCAAGTGATTCGCACCGGCAAATTCACTGACGGTAAAGTTTGGGATCCGCGACAAGTCGCGCTCGTCGAAGGCAAGATCGATTTCAATTCGAGCTCGCGCGACGCGAACGCAAGCGCAATCCTGATTACGCACGAACCAAATCGCGTGATCGTCGGAGCGAAATCGACGGAACCGGCAATCCTGGTTTTGAGCGAGAATCACTATCCCGGCTGGCGTGCTTATGTCGACGGAAATCTGGTTGATACTCTCAGGATTGATTACAACCTGCGCGGCGTTACTATCCCCGCCGGCGAGCACAGGATCGAGTTTGTCTATCGTCCGAAATCCGTGCTAATCGGTTTGGTCATTTCGCTACTAACATTGATCGGGCTCGCCGTCTGGTGGAATCTTGGTACAGAACCGTTTGCGATAGAAGGCGGGTAGGTCGAGTTTGGAGGAACTACGCAATTACTTAATACCGTGCACACTCATCTGACCGCCTCGATCTGGCGGAGCTCTCAAATTGATTTCGAAAACATGATTGCAAGCGCGGATTCGGCAGTTGAAATAAGAAGAGGTAGCCCGCGTGCATGCTATCAAGGAGCAGAACATAGCCTGCGAAGCAGGCGCCAGCATAAAGCCGGGGCGTGAGCCCGAGGGAGAGATGGTTGTTAATTCATTTGAAGCCTGCGGAGCAGGCGCAAGCATAAAGCCTGGGGCGTGAGCCCGAGGGAGAGATGGTTGTTAATTCATTTGAAGCCTGCGGAGCAGGCGCAAGCATAAAGCCTGGGGCGTGAGCCCCAGGATCGCGATAATTATAATTCCTCAAGCCCGCGAAGCGGGCGACAGCTTCAAGGGGAATCTCATGCCCGACTCTTACACGAACCTCCTCTATCACATCGTGTTCTCAACTAAAGATCGCCGGCCAATCATTACACCTGACTACGAGCCGCGAATTTATGACTATATCGGCGGAACGATTCGTTCACTCGGTGGAATTTGTTTGGAATTGAACGGCACTGAAGACCATATTCACATGCTCGCCAAGTTGCGACCGGATCGCGCAGTGTCTGACGTTTTGCGCGATCTGAAGGCAAACGCGAGCGGTTGGATGCACGACGTGTTTCCGGCCCTGACACATTTCTCGTGGCAACGTGGCTATGGTGCATTCACGGTGAGTCAATCAAACGTCGACGAGGTACGTCGATATATTGCGAAACAAAAGGAGCATCACCGAAAGGTTTCTTTCCGCGATGAGTTTGTTCAATTCTTGAAGGCAAATGGAATTGAATACGACGAACGATACATCTAGCGTGGAGGCTGTCGCCCTCTCCGCGGGTTCGAATGTCTGTTTGCAAGTTTAGCCTGCGGAGCAGGCGTAGGCGTAAAGCCTGGGGCGTGAGCCCCAGAAAGATAAGAGAGATTCATTCATAGCTCGCGGAGCGAGCGAAAGCGCGATTCGCAAATCACGTAAGCCCCGATGGTGATTCCGCTGCCGCCCGCTTCGCGGGCTTGGGACACTATCTCTACCGCGATCCTGGGGCTCACGCCCCAGGCTTTATGCCGTCGTGCGCTACGCGCACTGTACTGTTGAAGAATCGCAAGCATGACCCGAATCATGTCCTTCCAGTTTAGAGTCTTGGTTTAGAAGAGTTTACTCGCGAACTCCTCCATTTCGTCTCGAGGTTCACATCTTTGATCGTCATACCAAAATGTTCAGCCAACATTCTCGCGAACACTTTGATCGGATAGGTCGGGTTATTTGGCTCCTCGGAGGCAAAGGTCAGATGAAACGACTCAACGATTTCACCAGGATCGCTCACATATAAGATGGCTGTCGGTTTGCCACTGTGCGTTGTTCCGCCAATAACAAGTTTTAGGAGCCGAGTCCTAGATAAAGCAATTTGAATAACGGGGGGATCCTGATCCTCGAAATCTGGCTCGCCATTGTAGTAGTTGATTTCCGGGTCGAGGGCAATGACTTCGATGATCAGTCCTTCATCTACTACCGAAAGCCTGGCGGAACTGGATAGTATTAGATTTCTCGGTAGCGCCCGCGAGGGTATATCCGTACTGAGCATTCTAAGAAAGACTTCGGTGAACTTGGTTTTGGGTTGACGTACTGCTACCTCCGACATGGTCGCTCCTATCCGAATTTACATTGCTCTTCTTTCGATTATTTCACTAGCCGAAGTAAAGGGCCTGCCGCGAACCATGTCGCCCTGTTTCTCGGGGATAAGAACATCGAAACCAATCTGACAGTCAAGGACGCATCGTAGATCGACACCGTCCATGAGTACAACGCGTTCATCTCTTGCGCCCGTCAAACTCTCAAGACATTCGCGGGAGAATCCATTGAACGAGATGAATAAAGCTTTGGTATCGCCACCAAACGCGTGAGTTGCTCGATCTCTCAACACCGAAACATCCGCGGCGTTGGCCTGCTCTTTCTTCCAGCGAACCTCAACATAATACCAATGCTTGTCAAAATAGAATTGGCCGTCGATTTGCTCGCCGGTTCGCTTAAACGGTCCCTTTGACTGCTCAGAATAATATTCAAAAATCTCATTCATGAGAGCTTGAAACCGATTGCCACGCTTCTGTAGATCGGACTCAGCATATGTGGCATCGAATTCATCTCTGAAACCCTGCAATCGTGCGTGATCGAGCGGCTTTAGCTTGCCGCGAGAAACACGCTCATCATGCATTCGCTTTTCGTTCTCTTTTTGATAATCAAGCTGCGCTTTGTATAAGTCGTATCCCTTTCGAAACTCTTGAAGCGATCGTATCGCTTGGTCACGACGATCCGCCGGAATGGTGTGCAGGTCCCGCCAGTAATATATTCGTGACATCATTTCCTGCACCGGCTTCCGTCCATGTGACCCAAGATTCTCCATCCGTGAGAGAACATGTCGAACCAATTTGATGGTGGCCTCGCTTGTTGGCAGCTCGTCTATGATTTCAGCATGTACACCACATTCGCGCAGAAACGCTCTAACATTGTCTCGGTACCAGATCAGATCACGAATTGCGACTGCGAGAAGGTTTGATAAGTCCTGGGGCAACATGCGAATGTTTTTGTTTAATCAGGGAATTGAAGTGGTCCAGGCTTCCATTTTGAGATTGAGGTTTAGCGAGAGATTCAGCAAATTGACCCCAAAGGAGTAGCGCCCGTCCTAACAAGCGGTTTACATACCTAGCATTATCGCAATCTTCTTAACCAGTCGAATAAGCTCTTCAGATAGTCCGTTGAGGAGAATAATCGCCAACGATACGATGGCTGCCACTTCAATCATTACTGACTTGATTTGGGTGAACCTACCAACTGGTGCAATTCTCATATACCCTCCAATCCGCGCCTTCCCTCCTTTACTGTTGGGGCGTCAAGCGCCCTCCGGGCGGACACTTTAATACCCGCTTCCAAGGATAGTGGTCAACTTTTCCGGTTATATTGTGTGTTTTATTTTTCATAAAACATAGTTCGCGCAATATCTTGTGGTGCATCAGGAACAGAGGCACCATGCGATTAGTGTACGAAGAATAAGCCGCCCAGCCCGCAAATCAGGTCCTTCGCCTAGTTCTAAAGCGCGTGAAAAAATTTTCTTTGACGAGTTGTCGAATTCCGATTGGCCGTTCGACTATATGGTGAAGGCAGGGCAACCGGCCCGCCCAAAGACTTAAATATTAAAGACCGTTACAGGAGAAAAGAAAAGTCATGCCACAGTATCTGGTTGCTAACTACCTCCCCGACGACTTCGACCCGTCCGCCGTAACCGAAGCGATGATCGAGGAGATCCACGCGCTCAACCGCGAAATGATCACTGCCGGCGCCAGGAAGTTCGCTTGCGGAATTTCCCCGGCCAGCAACGCAAAGACGGTGCGGAAGCAGCCTGATGGTACGGTGCTCGTCACCGATGGGCCATACATCGAGAC
>QHXI01000076.1 GCA_003222895.1 Acidobacteriota bacterium
CCGTAACACGCAAATGCCTTTTTAGTTGTGCTGGGAGACAAATCTCAAGGGTTTCGTCGATTGTGCGGTCCCACTTAGGCACACGTTTATTCTCGGATAAAGCGCCGCGCCAGGTTTGCGATACGACACCCTCTTCCTCGAATTCAGAAAGCGTGCACCACTCAGATAGAGAATGCACTAACCTCTTTTTTGCTCATCGAGCTTCCTGTTAATCTCGCGGAGTAGCTCTGTCTGCTGCCGTTGTTGCTCCAGCGAGTCTTCGCGGTCGCGGTATTCATTTTCCTCCTCCGCGCACTCCGAGCAGTCAGTGTAATGGTAATGGATGAGCGTACCATGCTTGCAACGCATTCTTGAGTCCCTCCTAAAATCTTACATAGCGTGTCACCGACGACGTCTGGCAACCATAGTTAGCATGAGAGTCCACCGCATAGCAGCTTTTACAGCAAGTCCGCAGAATTCGTCAATTCCCTGCCGCAATGATCTTATCCTATACCCCGAGCTTGTCGGGTTTATATCTGATTATGAGGACAAGTGGGATCGGTAATCTTTCTACCAGTGCGTCGCCACAATCTCAAGCATGGGCAAATCCTCTCTCATTGCAACGCCTCAAAACATGTGAATCTATATCTAGCCGAAGGACAATAGCCGAAATTACGGATTTTGTGCCCAAAAACTTTTTCCAAGACGACCAACACAGATTTACCCCACTACCCACGGGAAACCCTGCTTGCCTGGCAACCGGAGCGCCACGTACAATCTCAAATTGCATTCGTGCCCGACTGAAACCAAGAGACGTGAGTATTAAAAAAGATGGCTAGTTTCGACAAAGTATTAACCAAAGTTTTCGGAAGCAGTAACGAGCGCTACCTGAAATCCATTCGTCCGATCATCGAGCGAGTTAATTCGTTCGAACCCGAGATTCAGAAGCTTTCTGACGATCAGTTGCGCGAGCGCACCGCGATCTTCAAAGCGCAGATTCAGGACGCAGTTAAGGATTCGCGCGATAAAGACGACCGCCAGTATCGCGAACAAGAGAAACTGAACGAGATTTTGCCCGAAGCCTTTGCGGTGGTTCGCGAAGCGAGCAAACGCACGACCGGCATGCGCCACTTCGACGTGCAAATGATCGGCGGGCTCGTGCTGCACCAGGGCAAGATTTCCGAGATGCGCACCGGCGAAGGCAAGACACTCGTGGCGACTTTGGCGGCCTACCTGAACGCGTTGACTGGACGCGGCGTTCACGTCATCACTGTCAACGATTACCTTGCCTCGCGCGACGCCGAATGGATGGGGCAGATTTATCGCTTCCTCGGTCTCGAAGTCGGTTGCATCCAGAATGACATGGATGATTTCGAGCGGCAGACTGCATACGCCGCCGACATCACCTATGGTACGAACAACGAATTCGGTTTCGATTATCTGCGCGACAATATGAAGTTCGATCTCGCGACCTGCGTTCAGCGCGGTCACTATCATGCGATCGTCGATGAGGTCGATTCAATCCTGATCGACGAGGCGCGCACTCCGCTGATCATCTCGGGCCCGTCGGAAGAATCAACTGAAAAGTATTACCAGGCGAATGCGATCATTCCGCAGCTTATTCGCGGCGAAGAGCTCGAGGAAAACAAGAAAACCGGCGATTACGTTGTCGATGAGAAAAATCATTCGGCGGTGCTCACCGAAGATGGTGTGGACAAAGCTGAGCGGCTGCTGGGCGTCGGCAATCTTTACGATCCGGACAACATGGAATTGCTGCATTGCGTCGAGCAGGCATTAAAGGCGCACACGCTTTACCGGCTCGATCATCAATACGTGGTGCAGGACGGCGAGGTGATCATCGTCGATGATTTCACTGGCCGTCTGATGAAGGGCCGTCGCTGGTCAGACGGTTTGCACCAGGCTGTCGAAGCCAAGGAAGGCGTGAAGATCGAGCGCGAAAATCAAACGCTGGCGACCATTACCTTGCAGAATTATTTTCGTCTCTACGAAAAACTTTCCGGGATGACGGGTACGGCTGAAACTGAAGCCGCTGAGTTCCATTCGACTTACAAACTCGACGTGATCGTGGTGCCCACGCACATGCCGATGGTGCGCAAGGATAATCCCGACATGATCTATCGCACGCTGCCGGAAAAGTGGGACGCGGTGGTCGAAGAGATCAAAGAGCGCTACCAGCACGGCCAACCGGTTCTGGTCGGCACGGTGTCGGTGGAAAACTCTGAGTTGATTGCGCGCCGGCTTCAGCGCGTCGGCGTGCCGCATAACGTGCTCAACGCCAAGTATCACGAACGCGAAGCCGAAATCGTCGCCCAAGCGGGACGCAAAGGCGCGATCACGATTGCCACCAACATGGCCGGCCGCGGCACGGACATCCTGCTGGGCGGCAACCCGGATTTCATGACGCGCGAGTTTCTGAAGGAACAGGAAATCGATCCCGACGAAGCGACCGAATCACAGTGGCAACAGGAATACTTGAAAGCCAAGCGCATCGTCGAGGCTGAGCACAAAGAAGTTGTCTCGCTGGGCGGACTACACATTCTTGGCACCGAACGTCACGAATCGCGTCGCATCGATAATCAGCTTCGCGGACGTTCCGGCCGCCAGGGTGATCCTGGATCGTCGCGATTTTTCCTTTCGCTCGAAGACGATCTGATGCGCATCTTTGCCGGCGACAAGGTCAAGGCGCTGATGCAACGACTCGGCATGGAAGAAGGCGTGGCGATCGAATCAAAAATGGTTTCGAAGCGGATCGCCGCGGCGCAGAAATCGGTCGAAGGCCGCAACTTCGAAACGCGCAAGCACCTGCTCGAATACGACGACGTGATGAATAAGCAGCGCGAGACGATTTACGGTCTGCGCCGCCAGTTGATGGAAGAACCCGACCAGCGCGACTACTTGTTAGGTGAAACCGGCGTCGCCCGCGACCTGCTCGCCGACATTACCAAACAGTATCTCGATCCAAATGCCTCGCCCGATGACTGGGACATCGAGAATTATAAAGTCCAGATTCATACAATCTACGCGCTCGACCCGGACGCGGAAGGCGTTGATTTTCAGAGTTCGTCGTCGGCAGAGATCGACGATCTGATTTGGGAGAAGCTGAAGGCGAAATACGCCGAAAAGGAAAAGCAGATCGGCGACGAGGCCATGCGCACCTACGAGCGCATTATCATGCTGAACATCATCGATGCGCAGTGGAAGGATCACCTGCTCGCGCTCGATCACTTGAAGCAAGGCATCGGCCTGGTGGGCTATGGGCAGAAAGATCCGCTCGTCGAATACAAGAAAGAAAGTTTCGACATGTTTCAGGCGATGCTCGATCGGATCGACACGACCACGATTCGATCGCTGTTCAACTTGCAGGTTGTCGCCGAAGAATCACCCGACGAAATTCGCCGTCGCCGGCTGGCCGCACGACGTCGCGGTTCGATGCAATTCACCGGACCAAATCAGGGCGCAGCCGCGGCCGGAGAAGAAGACGGCAAGATCAAGACGGTCACCCGCAGCCAACCAAAAGTTGGCCGCAACGATCCGTGTCCGTGCGGTTCCGGAAAAAAATATAAGAAGTGTCACGGCGCGGGAGTCTAGTCATACTTCCGAGCAATGGCGCGCGCCTCAACCGGAGTGTTTGCGCGCTAGTTCGAAAAAGAGATCCATTCCCTTCTTCATCTCGTCGTCCATGGTGAACGCGATGTTGTTTGTGAGGTACTCACGAATTTCTTCGGGCGTTAATCCAAGCTGAGTTTCATAGTTAGCTGCGATGTCGTCGACGTGTGCAAGTCCTTCGTCGCGGGCTGCGGCGAAATCTATCGAGCTCACCGCCGTAGTGCTTTCCGTTCGCGCCATCCACATCGCAAACACAAATCCCAAGCCGGTGTATTCATGCCACAGCGTGGCTAGATCGAAGACGAAAAGCTGATCGCGCGGTATCTTCATCGCGGGATCGCCAATAATGAGCGCAGCATCCGCGTGAATAAGCATCGATTTCAAATCCGGCGGCGACGCTTGCCATTCCGGCTCGACCTTCAGAAACTCGCGAAAAATAATTTTCACCAGAGCGACCGACGTGCGCGATGAATTGTCCAGCGCAACGCGTTCAATTTTTTTCAGATTGTTGCGGCGCGTGACGAGCATCACACTGCCGACGGCTGAGCGCGAGCCGACGCAGACGCCGGGAATCATTTCGATATTCGTAGTGCGCTGAGATTCGATCACGGGCACGAGCGCGGCATCGACTTCGCAGTTCACCAGCATCTCAGCGCAGCGAGCCGGCGCCGCGTCCGTGAACAATTGAACGGCATCACGTTGCGAGCCTTTGATAAAACTCCAAATCAGCGGCGCCGTGTTCAGATAACTAGAAGCTGCGATGCGAGGCAATCGGGCTAAACTATCTTCATTCATCATCGGATCATTCGCAATACGGCGTTAGAGTACGACTTTAGTCGGGTTTTTCGAGCGGCGCAAAGCCAAACCAACCTTGATACTCCCGCACGTCTTTGCGACGATTCGCTTTGCGTTTATATTTGTCGCGACCAGTCACATCAGAAATGCCAATTTACGACATTACAAATTCCATCCGCTCGCAGATGCCCATATACGAAGGCGATCCAAGCGTTGAGATTGCCGCGTGGTCTGCAATGTCGAAGGGCGATTCCGCGAACGTTTCTTTTCTGCATCTCGGCGCGCATACCGGAACGCACGTCGACGCGCCGGCGCACTTCATCAAGGACGCAGCCCGGATCGATTCCCTTTCACTCGACATCTTGATTGGGCCGGCGCGGGTGGTTCAAGTGCCTGATGAAGCGACCGAAATCGATCGCGATTTTCTTTTGAGCTGCGATCTTGAGCGCGTCGAACGGATATTGTTCCACACACGCAATTCGAGTTTTTGGAATGAAGGGTTCCGCAAAGACTTTACGCACCTGCTGCCGGAGGCCGCGGAGTATCTGATCGAAAAAGGAGTCAAGCTCGTCGGAACGGATTACCTTTCGATTGAAAAGTTTCATTCGGGTCATCACCGCACGCACATCGCCCTACTTTCCCACGGTGTCGTGATTTTGGAAGGCCTGAATCTTGGCGAAGTACCCACGGGCGATTATGAATTGATCTGTTTGCCGCTGAAGGTTTCCGAAGGCGCCGGGGATGGTGCCCCCGCGCGCGCAGTGCTGCGAACCCTCGATTAACATAAGCCCTCTCCCTCTGGGAGAGGGTTGGGGGTGAGGGTGAAACTAGTGACACCAAACTAAGCCCTCACCCTTCCCCTCTTCCAGAGGGAGAGGGGATCAAGTTATGAAGAATGAGAAAACCGATCCGAAATATCGCGAACGCGTCTATAAGATTGTTCGGCGCATTCCGAAAGGCCGCGTGATGACTTACGGACAGATCGCTTACGTGCTCGGCGAAGGCTATACACCGCGGACCGTCGGCTTTGTAATGCACGGCGCCGACGAAAGCAACACGCCCTGGCATCGCGTGATCAATTCGCAAGGCCGCTGCTCGACCGGGCGGATCGTTCTGCCGGCTGACATGCAACAAAGAATGTTGGAACGCGAAGGCGTGAAATTTGACAAAACCAACCGCTGCGATCTCGAAACGTTTCTTTGGAAGCCACGTAATATCAAGCGAGACAAAGCCGCGAAAGCTCGCGGCACTTTGTATCGACGATCGGGTACACGCACAGCAAAGGAGAAGCGATGAACATTGATCCCGTTCCGCAAACCGCGCCCTACGAAGTTAGTCCGCGACAATACTCAGTCTCGCATCAAATGGCTACAACGGCATTCGAGCTGCCAAACTTTCGCGTATTGCAAACGCTCGGCGTCGTCCGCGGAATCGTGGTGCGCTCGCGCAACGTGTTTGCGACGCTGGGAGCCACCTTTCAACAAGTCGTTGGTGGTAACATCACGATCTGGACGAAGATGTGCGAAGAGACTCGTCGCGACGCATTCGACCTCATGATTCAACACGCATCCGAGATTGGGGCGAACGCAATTATCGGTGTGCGTTATGACACGACGGAAATCTCAACCGGCGTAACTGAAGTGCTTACCTATGGCACAGCCGTGATTGTGGAGCCAACTGATTCCAGCTACCGATCATGAGTCAAACAGATTTGGATCCACGCAGGTTCGAACGCGCGCGTAGCGCTTTTCGGTCGGTCGCTTACGCAAAATTTCTTGGCCTCGAGATGGGAGAAGTTGGCGATGGCACGGCCCGCGTTCACCTCGACGTTCGCGACGAGTTGTTGCAGTACCACGGTGTCGTGCACGGTGGTGCAATCGCTTCACTGATCGACACGGCGTCAGCCTTCGCCGTGCTAACGCGAATCGATCTCGATGACCAGATAACTACCACCGATCTCACCATTCACTATCTTCGGCCAATCAGTTCGGGGCGCATGACGGCGACCGCGCGAATCGTTCGCGGAGGCCGGCGGCTGTTCGTCCTCTCGGTCGATGTCAGCAACGACAGTGGCGCGCTGGTGGCAACGGCCGTCACAACTTACATAAGACTCCAATAAATCATCCACAAACCTCAACAAATCTTGCAAAAATTGCCATAGACAACAACGGCGGCAAAATGCCAAAATGGTTTTGGCTCACTTAACCTCGTCGAGTCGCCATCCTGTACGCTCACCGACAGCCCGCAAATGCATTCTCTTTACGATCTACTTTTGACTCAGCACGGCCGTCAGCTCGTGCCGGTTCGCTGTGCTTATTCAACAGTCGGGCAACTTCATCGATATTTTGAAGAGGTCGTTCTTGAAAACAATTTGAGCGCGCTGGTGATCGAGTCGCTGCCGCTTTCGTCCAAGCGCAGCGCGAGAGAGAAGGCGCGTATTCGCGAACTCGCCCGCGGTAATCGGCGTGCTTTCTTTTTTGCGCATCAAGCCGACGCGTTGACTGATCTCGCCAGCAGTCTTGGATCGACAGGACCGATCATCCTGCCGCAGTCAGTCGAAGCGCACGTCAACGAACATTTCATCGTTATTGCCGATGCGCGGTTCTCTGCGCTGTTGGCAACTGTGCGCGGCCGGGCCGATGCGCGCGTTGGCGCTGATGAAGTTATCTGGACCTTCGAGCCCGACATCGTTTATTCCGCGCTCGAGTATCTAATGGCGCGCGTAGGCGCCGAACATCCTTATCAGGCATCAATGTTTGGATCGGCGGTACGCAGCTCGATGCCGAAAGCGACGTCTCTGCAACTTACGATCAGCGTCACAACCAAAGTCGCGCACCTGCTTCAGGAACAAGCTGGCCGCGAGATCGCCGTCAATCGAATCGCGACTGCCATTCGTGAATCGTTGGAGTTGGGCGTGATTCTGCAGAAGACAGTGGATGAAGTAGGCGTGGCGTTGAACGTCGCCAATTGCGCTCTGCGCGTGGAAGGATCGTCCAGCGAACAGGCGCTGACCTATTTCTATTTCGATGACCAAGCGGAAAAGATAACTGGTCAGCTAAGTCAGGATCTCGATCGATACTGTTTACGGTTGGGCGAGCGTTGCGATGTGATCGTTCAGGAGGGTGAGGACGCAGTCGAATCGCAAACGGAGCAATTACCCTTCGCAGTTGTGCCCCTGGTTTTTCACGAACGCTTGATGGGCGCGTTGCAGGTGACGGCGGCGGATCGCGCGCGTGTCTGGCATGAAAACGAAATTCTCTTGCTGCGTACGGTGGCCAATCAAGTTGCGGTCGCGGTAAACCACGCCGCGCTGTTTGCTCAGATTCAGCAACAGGCTTTGACCGATTCGTTGACCGGTTGCTACAACCGTCGCTCTTTCGAAATGCAGCTCGATAAAGACATTCAAATGGCGAAGCGTCTCAATCAGCCATTGTCACTGATTATGCTTGATCTCGATCGCTTCAAACACCTGAACGATACCGCCGGGCACGACGCCGGTGATGAGGCGTTGCGGCTTCTGGCAAATTGTTTTCGACAGGAACTGCGTGCCGTCGATTCAGCGGCACGATTCGGCGGCGACGAATTCGCGCTGATTCTGCCACAAGCCTATGCAGACGGAGCGATGATCGTCGCCGAGCGTCTACGCGAGCGAATTGAAAAGATCAACGTCCCAGGATTTGGAAATATTACCTCATCAATCGGTATTGCGACGTTCCCGTTCCACGCGAATTCACGCGCTGAATTGTTCCGCGCCGCCGACGACGCGCTTTACGCAGCCAAACGCGCCGGACGCAACCGAGTTGTTCTCTCAGCGAACCCCACGGCCGAACCGACGCCGATCACTCTTAGCGCCGACGACACGCACACACCGGATGTTTCCGGCGAACACGTGATGTGATTCCGGCCTCGCTTTGCCACGCAGATCATTCTCCCTTAAACTCGAAAATTCAGAGTCAACGATTCTCCGAGCTTCCTCGAACGATATTCATTCGAGTTAAGGTGGATTGAAACTCTGTTTTGAGTTTATGGGTGATCTGCGCAAATTCTTCGGCTATTTTCGGCCATACAAGACTTCATTGATTGTTGGTGTCGTCTGCATCCTGGTGGGGGTTATTTTCAATGTCACTATTCCGTTGATTGTCGGCAAGGTGATCGATGCGAATTGGAACGACGTAACCTGGACCAAGTTGACGATCGCAGCCTTGAAGGTACTCGGCGCCAGCGCCTTAAGCGGACTGTTTCTGTTTCTGCAACGCCGCATCCTCATTGGCATGTCGCGGCACGTTGAATACGATCTGCGCAACGATTTCTATGCCGCGCTCGTCGACCAACCGCTCTCATTCTTTCACGAACACCGCACCGGCGATCTGATGGCGCGCGCGACAAACGATCTCGCCGCCGTGCGTCAACTCGCGGGCCCGATGATCATGTATTCGCTGCAGACTGTTTTCGTTGTCCTCATCATCCTGCCGATCCTTTTCACGATCAATTGGAAACTCACGCTGCTGTTATTTGTGACGATGCCGCTAGTGTCGCTCACCGTAAAGTTTTTTGGACAACAAGTTCACGTCCGCTTCGAAAAGATCCAGGATTTCTTTTCGCAGATTACTGCGCGCGCGCAAGAGAATTTCACCGGCGTGCGCGTTGTGCGTGCGTACGCGCAGGAGAACGCCGAGATCGAAGCTTTCAATAAGCTGAACTACGAATACGCGCAAAAGAATCTCGGACTGGTGCGCACCGATGCGCTGATGCGGCCGTTGATGACTTTTCTAATCGGCTTCGGATTTGTGCTGATTATTTGGGTCGGCCCGCTGTTGGCGGCGCGCGGCCAACTCACCGCCGGCCAGTTCACCGAATTCAACATGTATCTCTTCCGCTTGATTTGGCAGGCCATCGCTACTATCAAGCCGCTGATTGCCGATGCACCTCAGGTGATTCCACGGCCGCCGATCCAGGGAAAAATCGATTTCCGCGATTTCACTTTTCGCTATCACGCCGATTCGGAACCGGTGCTGCGCGACATTAACTTGACGATCGAAGCGGGTCAGACGGTGGCGTTCGTCGGACGCACGGGCAGCGGCAAATCAACTTTGGTGAATTTGATTCCGCGGGTGATCGAAGCGCCCGCCGGCTCTCTTCTAATCGATGATATTCCCGTGGCCGAATATCCGTTGGCCCAACTGCGCGGCGCAATCGGCTATGTCCCGCAGGAGACTTTTCTATTTAGCAATTCGCTCGCGAAAAACATCGCGTTCGGCGTTGATGAAGCAGAGCGCCAAAAGATCGAGTGGGCCGCAGAAGTCGCCGGCCTAACCGATGACGTGCGCGATTTTCACGAGGGCTTTGATACATTGGTGGGCGAGCGCGGCATCACACTTTCAGGCGGACAGAAACAACGCACGGCGATCGCCCGCGCAGTCCTGCGCGAACCGAAGATTCTGATTCTCGACGACGCGCTGTCGTCGGTTGATACGTACACGGAAGAAAAGATTTTGTCGAAATTGCGCGCCGTGATGCGCGCGCGCACCAGCATCATCGTTTCGCATCGCGTCTCAACCGTGCGACATGCCGATCTGATTTGCGTCCTCGATGAAGGCCGCATCATCGAGCGCGGCACGCATGATGAATTGCTTGCGCTCGGCGGCGAGTATGCTGAATTGTACGAACGGCAATTGTTGGAAGAAGAGTTGGCGGCAACATAATTGTCAGTACCACCTGCGATAGCGGGTGGGTTAAGGCAGGCAGGATGCCCGCGAACTGCAGGCAGGATGCCCGCGCTCCAAACATGTCGACCTCAGTCAAACAATTTCACGAAGAAGAAGCCATCGGCAAAACGTATGACTTTCAGGTCGCGCGCCGTTTGCTCGGCTATCTCAAGCCATACATCAGGCTGCTGATTCCGGCGCTGATTCTTACGCTGCTGCTCAATCTGTTTGGAATTCTTCAACCGCTCTTTACGCGCTTCGCGATCGATTGGTACATCCTGCCGAAGAGAACTGAGGGAGTCGGGTTATTTGCGCTTGCGTTTGTGGCCAGTCAATTCCTGCGATTGGTCTTCTCGTATTTCCAGGTCGTATCGCTTAACACCGTCGGCCAATACGCGATGTACGATCTTCGTCGCGAGATTTACGAGAAACTCCAGCATCAGGAAATTTCTTATTACGATCGAAATCCGGTGGGCCGCATCATTACGCGTTTGACCGCCGACGTCGATGCTTTGAACGAGTTGCTGACTTCCGGTGTGACCGATCTGCTTGGCGACCTGGTCATGATCGTGGCGATCATCGCCGTGATGGTCTACATGGATTGGCGTTTGACGCTGGTGACTTTGTTGACGGTGCCGATGTTGATCGCGGCGACCACGTGGTTTCGCAAAGGGGCGCGTCGCGGTTATGACCTGGTGCGCACGCGCATCGCGCGCATATATGCATTTTTGCAAGAGCATTTCTCAGGCGCGCAAACGGTTCAAATCTTCAACGCTCAACTGAAGTCGATTCGCCGCTTCGCGAAGATCAACGACGAGCATCGCCAGGCAAACATCGACACGATTTTCTATTACGCAGTGTTCTTTCCGCTGGTCGACTTTATCGGCGCGGTCGGTATCGCTTTACTGATTTGGTTCGGCGGCTATCGCGTAATGCAACACGCGCTGACGCTGGGCGGCCTGGTCGCCTTCATCCAATACTCCGGCTTCTTGTTCCAGCCGATTCGCGACATCTCAGACAAATACAACGTCCTGCAGGGCGCCGTAGTCGCGTCGCATCGAATCTTTCAGACGCTCGATCAACCGACTTTGATTACGACGCCGGCCCAGCCGTTGAAAAAAGGCCGCGCCGAAGGACGAATTGAATTCGAGAATGTTTGGTTCGCTTACAAAGACGAAGATTGGGTTTTGAAAGACGTCTCGTTTAGCGTCTCGCCGGGGCAATCGGTGGCGCTCGTGGGCCACACCGGTTCCGGCAAGACGACCATCACGAATTTGTTGATGCGATTCTACGATGTGCAGCGAGGTCGCGTGCTACTCGACGGCGTTGACGTGAAAGATTGGGATTTGCAATCGCTGCGCGAGAATTTCGCGGTGGTCTTGCAGGACATCTTTCTCTTTAGCGGCACGGTTGAAAGCAACATTCGCCTCGGTCGCACCGACATTTCTGACGAACGCATCCGCTGGGCGGCGACGGAAGTGCGCGCCGACAATTTCATTCGTCGCTTGCCGCTCGAATATAAGTCAGAAGTGCGCGAGCGCGGCGCCGGGTTGTCAGTCGGCCAGAAACAATTGATCTCTTTTGCGCGGGCGCTGGCTTTCGATCCGGCGCTCTTGATTCTTGATGAAGCGACCAGTTCGATCGACACTGAAACTGAACAATTGATCCAGGAAGCTATTGCGCGCGTAATGCGCAATCGCACTTCGGTGATCGTTGCGCATCGCCTGTCGACGATTCAGCGCGCGGATAACATCATCGTGCTGCATCACGGCGAGATTCGCGAGCAAGGCTCGCATCAAGACCTGCTGGCATTACAAGGCCTCTATTGGAAGCTTTACAAACTGCAATATTCGGATCCGACCTGGCTGGCAGAAGCGAAGGAAGAAGAGCAAGAACAAATCACCTATCGACCACGCGGGCCCAGCTTTTCCTTCGGCGAAGGAATGGGCTGAGGACCAGTTCACGGCTTACTACATTTTCCAACTCTTCCAGCGTCATAGATCGCGAAAACCTCGCTCTCTGTGAGAGCGCGGTTGAAGAGTTCCAATTCATCGAGGGTTCCTTTCCAATATCCATTCAATGAGAACGAGCGAACTCCCAGCCGCAACGGCGCAGCATTATCCAACGTGCCCGTCAGAGGTGTGCTGGGAGGATGGATCCAGGCTCGTATCTTTACCGTCAACGTACCACCTGACTGTGAACTTGTTAATTGTGCGATTCACCGCGACGGCAATGTGATGCCAGGTCCCATCCGCGACAAATGCACTCGCGGGGTAATTGTTGTAGGTACCTCCGGCCGCCAGTTGTAGAAACTCGCTGAAGTCCGGCATTTGGCGAGTCTGCGTTTTAGCCTCAACGCCCGCAAGTGTCATCACGATCAGAAATAAACCAGCTCGGATAACAGTTGAAGTACTTGTGAGAGCCATTACACTCCTTCAGGTTGAGAATTTACCAATTCGCGAGACGCAGACGCCATCTTGCTATGAGCAACGAAACGGCCCGCTCGTGTTGCTGCAGCTCACGGAATTTTGCACGATCTTCAATTTCCACCCATCAGCCTCAGTCCCATCGAGGTTCAGGTGACCTGCCAGGAAATACAAACGCCGCGTGTCTGGTCCATCGGGTCATCGGAGTTCCGGCAAGGTTGCCGATAACATAAGTCAGACTATCGCCGCCCCCGCGTTCGTAATCCTTGTCTCCCCCAACCCCTTCCGATTCAACGGCCGTGGCGAGATTCTCGTCTATCTTTGAATCGGTGGGAGTCGTATCACCCAACGCCCGCGCAATCTTCAGGCGATCGGCCAACGGCAAAAAGCCGCGCGGAAGAATACGATTATCCTTTACCTCATCATCGATACTCAGGAAGCTGGTGGTGAGAAACCCGTCCTTGTCTTTCGCGAGATCCTGATAGATTTGTGCCTGACTCTGCTCAGTGATTTTTGTGTAGTGCGGTTGCCACTTCTGCTCGTTAGCCGGTATGCGCGCCGAGCAATCGGCCTTCCACCAGTGTTCACCGGCGATCGGTTGGTTCTTTTCATCGACGATCACGCCGGCATCGTTGGTGCGGCCCGAAGCCCACTGGGTGTTGCCATCTTTGTCGAGCACTTCCAATTCGATGAAGGCGCGCCGGAAGCTGACGCCTGAAGGAAACTTGTGACCGGTTTTGTTTTCGACTTCGACTTGCGCGGTCAGGGTTTTCTTCGTGGCGTCCCAGTTAGGCGTGACTTTGATCGCCGCGGTTTCATTCTGCGCCTGATCAAGCATGCGTTGTGCAGACGTAACCAGCGGAGCAACTGAACCCGGCAAACCGCTCGGATTGTTGATGCGAATTCCCAGCACGTCGGGAAACTGCTGGAACATCTTCAGCAGAAAAACATTCAGCCCAACCAACTCGTGACGGCCATACGGCGCGCGGGGCGCCAGATCGATATCGCCAGCCGGCAGACGGTAATCAGTCTCAGGATAGTTGCTGAACTCTTCGATCGTGGCGATCTTGCTTGAATACGCGTTGCCCTTGTTATCATGGTCCGGCATGTGACATCCCTGACATGACTTGGCCAGGTTGCCCGCGCCCAGCGGCAACGGTTTGCCATCGGCTTCGCCGGTGCGATAAGCGCTGAAGGCCCACTCGGGATAGGTCATCTGTTCATAAACTTTTCGATAGGGCTTCAAAGGATCGCTGCCCGCGGCCGATTCATTCTTTATCGGATCGTCAAGCACCGGAAGATGAATCGTGTGACAACTGCCGCACATCTCTGAACTCATCAAGGTAGTGGTGTTGTGGATCGGCTTGATGTCCAGAGAGTTTTGCATCAGCTTGGTCTTGGGATTCTCAAATGGACCATACAATTCGTTTGACGGCCCCAGCAGGAAATTCCCGGTGAACGTCAGAGCAAAACCGGAATGTGTCGCGGGCGGATTGAACTCTTTCTGCTTCTCAGCCACGCAGCGGTTGGCGGGCAGATTGCGATACTTCTCGGCGTCCGCGCCAAGCACGAGGTGATGGCACGTTGTGCACGAAATTCCGTCGCGAGCGAGTGCGCCATAAGTCGCATTGGCCGCAGTTGGGTTACTGCTCGGATAAGGAATTGCCTTGGCGAGGTTGCGTGGGAACTGCCCGCAATCGCCATTGCTCGCAGTGTCGAGCGCGTATTGCCGCTGGCCCATGATGCCGTGACATTGAAGACAAGTGTCCTGGACCAGCGTGGCTTGTTTGGGATGGAACTGTTGTTCGCTTTCAAGCTGAGCAAAGAAGATCGGATCTCGGCCCGCCAGGCCCATCGGCGATGAAGCCCACATAGCATAAGGCGAATGATCGAAAAGTGCGCCGCCCAGCTTCGCTTGATTTGCCGCAGGCACGGGCGTCGTCATGTCGTACTGCAATCCCGTCGCGAATGGCGTGTGACAGCCGAGGCATTGAGTCGATGTCTGAAAATAGACGGGATCCTTGCCCAGCATCACTTTCTGTTTGCCGCCCACGACAAGATCATCGTAAGTCTGCGACGGCATTCGATCCACCGTGCCCCAATCGGGCGCCGCGAGTTCTCCTTTGAAAGTCTCCTCGAACGAGTCGTCATAGTTGTAAAGCGCTTCGCCGAGACGGGCGACGCGATTGGGCGGCAACGCGACCAGTTCATGATGCGGCACGGCCGGCGGAAGGTTCGGAACCAGCTGCGTAAGAAAATGATGAACGTTCTTTCCATCGTAATTCCGCATCGACACGAACGTGTTGCCGGACACCGTGGCGGCGTGACAGTTTGAGCAGAACTGCGAAGCGCCCTCGCCGCTTCCGGTCAACGGATTACTTGCCGCGGCCGGCCAGGCGGGCGCCCAACCGGGACCATACCAACTGCCAAACCAACCAGTGCTGAAAGTTTGATCGTCACGAATCCAAAACACTGCGCCCGAGCTATCTGGTTTTACGCAATCCCAACACGTGCCGGCCCAACGCGCGAGCGGCGGAGTCCACATTTCCTTCACCATCATCGCGCCATTGGGAATCGCGGGAGGATCAATTGGCGCCCTGGTTTCATCTTCCGGCCGGTAACGCTTCATCCAGTCGAACATCGGCGGCGAATACCAAACGCGCGAAACGGCATGCTGGTTGTAGGCTTGCGACTTCAACACGCCACCCGCCAGCGTCGCCGTGTACGGGCCCGTATCGCGAGCAGTTGAATCATGCGGCCACGCGCGATAGCAGAGCTTCTCCATGAACTCAGCCATGACGGGTTCGTACTTATCGAGTTGCGCCTGTCCGCGCGTCGTTGTTCTGTTGCGCCCTTGCAACGGTGGCGACGCACCTCAGTAATCCGGCGACTGTCATCAGAGCACAGATTGCGACGATTAGGAGTCGCGCGCGAAAATCAATCCTGGCGTCGTGCAGTTTCATATCGGCTCCACATCGAATCGGGTGATGCGATGGTGGATTTCCAAGGGCGGACAAATGCATACGGTTCTCTTAAGACTTGAAAACAGGTCCTTCACTGACACTCGCCAGGCGTTGAATCGACTGGCGAAAATGTTGCGAAGAGCAGTGAGTCTTCCTTCGAAATATTGTGATATGCGTGGCAGACGCCTTTGGGAATAACGATAATACCGCCCGCCGCCATGCTGACCTTACCTTGAGAAAGCTGAACATAGCCGTTGCCGTTAAGAACGGAAATCACTAGATCGCTATTGGGGTGTGTATGGGGAAGCTCATGACCGCGAACCAAAACCAAAACCTGCTTAACGCCGGCCTGCGAGCTGAGGATCTTCGCGGCAAGTTGCGGGGTATCGGGCGGCAGCTTATCGATTTGTTTGCGCAATTGGATTGCCACGTCGTTCAAATCGATTGGCTTGTCGCCCGCTACCGTAAAGCTGTGAATCATTATCATCTGAACCTTTTGTCTTGATCAGCAACTTACTTTGAAGAATCTTCACGGACTCAACTGATTCTTGATCGTGTCGGCCGCCCACAGTGCTAAAGCAGAGATCGTTAGCGTGGGATTTCCTGTCGCGTAACTGGGCCAATTACCAGAGCCCAGCAAATAGAGATTCGGATGGTCGTGCGCTTGCTGTAATCTGTTGGTGACCGACATCTTCTTGCCTGCGTCCGTGTCCGGACCCATTCGGTGCGTGCCCATCACGTGGCCCGCGCCGGCCCAGCCTTCGCGGATGAAAATGTTTGGCGTGCCGCTGTCGGTGGTCCGTCCTTGATCGATAACGATGCTTCCGTTCGCGTCGGAAAACTCTTCATAGTTCCACTGGACGACGGGGTTCTTGATCATGCTCTTGAAGATTTGCACCGACGCCGCCACTGCCGCGGCCAGCGCGCGCCGCCCATAGGTATCAATCCCATAGGTAAGTTGTGGCATCAGGATGCCAAGCTGATCGGGCGTTTTGGAAAGCTGCACGCGGAAATTTGGGTTGGGCAGTTGCTCGGTGAGACAGCCGATGCGAATTTGGCGCGTCAAGGTATTAGCGACTTGCTCTGCTAACGCCTGGCCCCAGATGCCGTTGCCCGGCGTGCCGAGCAGATTCATCGGCGTGGTGTAGGGATCGCTGATGGGCCAGGACCATGCGTCGTTGCCAATCTCCATGCGAAACGCGCCGCGATAAGATCGGAACCCGCCGTCACGCAAACTTTCGACACCGGACGTGCTGAGTGGACCACGATATCCGTAGACCGGATTGTCGGTGAGCGCGTAAACCAAAGACACTGGATGATCGGCGAGATTGCGCCCCACCTGATCACTTTGATTGGCGACGGTGATTGTGCCGCACGGCGAGTTCAATAACAGCTTAGAGTTTTCGACCGCGTGCGACGCCAGCACGTAGATCTTTCCCGTTACTATGCCCTCGGTGCTGCTGATATTTCCGTTGGCATCCGTTTGCCAGTTCTTATATTTGATTCCCGTGATGGGCAGATTTGAATTGGTGGTGTCGGCGACCACTTGATAAGCAACACACTGCACGCGGAACTCAACGTTACCGGTTTGCTGTGCCAGTTGAATGTGTTGGGTAGCGTCGTACTTTGCTTGAATCGGACAGACCGGAATGCAACTGCTGCTGCCCTGACATTGCGGACGGCCGCCGTAACCAGGCGCCGAATTTCGCGCCTGCGGCGTGGGCGCAACTTCGAGCGGATAATTCTGCTTGGTCCATCCGTCGTAAAAAGTCTCTCCTTGAATTGCGGCGATCAGTTGCTGATCGAGATAGCTCTGCGGAATTCCGGGCATGGGATAAGCGCTGCTCCGCGTCAGCCCCAGATATTCCTCACCTTCGTCCGGCCCTGAGACGCCGATGGTTTGTTCGGCGAGTCCGTACCACGGCTCGATCTGGTTGTATGAAATGGGCCAGTCGTAGGCCGTAAGACCGCCGGGTACGCTCGGGTTGTAAGTGCTCTCGAGTGCGAAATCCGTGGGCAGCAGGCGCAGCGTAGTTCCCAGCCAATGCCAGGTCGCACCACCCAACTGCCGCTCATAATTTGACTGAAACCAATCACCTTTGGTCGTGACGTCGGTACTGATGATGTTGTAATCGCTGAACGGCTCTGCTATTTCGTTTATCTGAGCGCCGATTGGTCCCTGCGCAGGTCGCGTCGGCGGCTGCTCCTGATAATAGTTTGTGCTGTTGGTGAAGAAGTCATAGTTCTTCAACGCGGCGGGACGCAGCGGATAAGGCAAGCCGCTGACTTTGAAGTTGTCCACGTAACTTTGTCGCTGCGCGAGACTCTGATTTCCGGGACCGGATTCGAGCACGATCACCTTCACGCCTTGTGATCCCAGCTTCCACGCGACCAGCGAGCCCGCGATGCCGGCGCCGACGATCACTACATCACAATCAAGTGGTTGGCTCATGTTCGCTCCAGTCGTCATGCTCCGCTTGGCGGATATTGCCAGTAGCCAAACGACAGCGGCACGCCCATCGGATGCCCTTGCGCCAGCACCCAAACCAACGCGCGTTCATAGTTCGCAGGATCGGGAGTCGGTTGTTGACCCGGAAACCACGGATGAAATCCGTTGTACCAGGCCAGAATGATCTGACGCGCCAGCAAACCGAGATTCGGATCATTCATGATTTGCGTGTTCACCAAATTGGTCCATTGATTCGCAGGTTGTTGCTGAATCTGCGTCCAGTTGGTGAGCAATGAATTCATGTACGAGGCTTGCGGGCTGTGCTGGTTCAGTTGCGTGAAATAAATATTCGCTAAATCAGGATCGAGATCGGTGATCGGAGATAGAACCAGCGGTGGTTGCAGCGGAATTCCCAAAAGGAATTCCGAAAGGCTGATGAAGTCTTGCAAGTTCATCTGAAAGTTCCTTTCGGCAGCTTGATTCGCTCAGGCAAAGCGGCCGGCGAAACCGACGGCGGACAAGTCATTCCGGCCATTTCTGCGAAGCAAGCCGAACCGATGTTCATGGTCCAATTGTTTGAAACCAGAGCCGGCAGACCCTGCTGTTGCGGGACCGAATTGGTGATGTTCATGTCCAGATGACTGGTCGCAAACAGCAGACGTTCAGTAGCCGCTCCCAATCCAACAACGCCGCCTTCGCTCATCGGATTCGAATAGGCTTGGCCGTCATAAAATCGATCGCGCAGGAAGTAAGGCGGAATCGATTGATAGTGCATGATTACCTGGACCTTCGCGACCTTCGCGCCATTCAAAGCACTGATCGGAATTTTGTAGAGCACATGATCGACTCCGGCGATGCCTGAAGGCTGGCCGCCCGTCACGCCACCAGGAGTGCAAAAATCCGGATCAGAAAACGCACCCATCGGATTGATCGTCACATTTGGATCAGTTCCTTCGATCCCCGCGGGCGCCGTGATCCGGGAAACCAGAAATCCATCGAGACCGTTCACCATTCGACCGGAACTCGAATCGGCAGTGCCCGGTCCGATCTTGCCACTGCAGTTGTAGGGCGGAATCCAACCAGCCGGAGGAATGCGATTGTCTTTGGCTTCACTGAAAAGCCGCGTGGTTGCGGTGGTCAATTGTCCGTACTCGTTTTTCGATCGCACTTCATAAATTTGCACTTGATCCTGACGAGTGATCGCCGGATTAGCGGCGCTGCCGAAATGCGGCTGAAGAAACGCGGACTGATACGGCACGTTGCCCGGCGGAAACTCTGTCGCCAAAACCTTACCGTCGTTATCTACGATCGCTCCGAACTGATCGACGGCGCCTGACACCCAAAGCGTTTTGCCCGCGCTGTCGAGTAGCCGAAACTCCAGGAAACCGCGGCGGAATCCAGCGCCGGTTGGGAACCGATGACCGCTGAAATTTTGCACCGCGACTTGATACGTCAGATTGTTTGGATCGGGCGTAAGACTGCCGCAGGGCGTGTTGTTTGTGCCCGCCTTACAGACCGACACCGAAATCGTTGTCGGCGCGTGAGTCAGGATCGTCTCTTCGGCGTTCTGCAAACTCTTCACGGTGCCGGGCGGCACGGCGGCTTCAGTCGCATCGGACATTCCCAGGATGTTGGGGAATTGTTGATACATCTCGTGCACGAACAGATTGATCGCCATCAGACGATGTCGCGGATAACTCGCATTGCTCGAAACTGAGACCTGATCGTTGGCGCGATATTGCGATTGCGGAAACCCACCGACACCGGCCGGCGACGAATCAGTCGCGACTGTGCCCGGGCCGTTGATGTTGGCGATCGCCATCATGCGCCCTTCGGCGTTCGGCATATGACAGAAAGTGCAGGACGTCTGTGGTGTCGCGCCGCCAAAGCTGGCAGAAGCGGCCCACTCGAGGTACGTCGACTGTTCAAAGGATTGCTGTACGCATGGATCGATCGTCGGATCGTATTTTCCGTTTGGCAGCGGCTTCACGGGCGGACACGGCTTGTTGGTTCCCGGATACATCGCCGGTTGGGTTGGCGGCGCATTCGGATTGTTGGGATTCAGCTGATAGCTGTTGCGAACAGTGGGATAAGCAATCGGAACCTCAGGCGCAATCACCACGTGACAGCCACCGCACAACTCGCCCTTCGGCATAAATTCGCGCGTAACAGTCGCAACGTTGAAGTTCTGTGAATGTCCATAGATGTTCGCGGCCGGCGGATTAGATCCGGCAACAAAGCGAGCTGCGCCCGCATAACTGTTGAGCGGATCGGGATCAGGCGCGGCAAAGTTTTTGAGGTTGTATAAAACCGATCCGGCAAACGGATACGGCAAACCTACCGGCAGTTCCAACGAAGCGACCGCCGGATTCTTGAATCCATAAAACACCGACCACGCATCGGACGGCGCCGGACCTTGCTGTGGTCCGATGTAATGACACATTGCGCAGGAGATACCGTCGCGGGCGAGTGCGCCGTATTTTGCAAACACCGGTTGCGCGCCCGGCTTGTTACAGGGGAATCCCCGATAGGTGCATCCGTTAGGCGTCGCATAAGTCATGAGGTGACTGAAATTCGGTTCGCGGGGCAGCGGCGTTCCCGGCGGAACCTGTGTCGGGTCGCCGCCATTGTCGATATGAAACTGGCGCTGACCCATCGGTCCGTGGCATCGATAACAGAAATTATCGATTGAGGTCGGCTCGACCATATTGTGAAGCACTCGCTCAGTCTCGATTTGAGAGAGGAACGCCGGGTCGCGCGACGCCAGCGCCATAATCGAGACCGACCATTCTCCATACTGCGAGATGTTGAAGAGGTTGCCGCCTTTTGGCGCTGATCCCGGTCCTTGCACACTGTACTTGTAAGCAGTAGCCACCGGCGCCCATTGCCTGGCGCCGTTAGACTGCATTGAAAGCAGTGCCGTCGAATCGTGGCATCCCTGGCATTGGTTCGAAGTGATGAACGCCGGTTGATTCGGTCGCAGATATACGCTGTCCGTCACTTGCGGCGGAATGGCGAGCACTTTGGACACGGGTAAACTCGCAATCGGCGGCAGCGGTTTTTTTTGAAACTCGATCACCGCGCTGTTGAAAAAATCGATGAACTGCTGGGCCGCGATGTCTCCCAACGGCTGACGCAACTGCGAAGTTGCCGGTGGCGTCAATGCGGACAACAACGAACTGGTGCTCTGCGAGATGAAAGTCGGAGTGTAAGTCGACGGCGTCGGTGGGCGTTTGGTGTTTGCAAAACTCGCGAACGTCAGATTGTTAACGGCCGACGAGTGACACGCCACGCACAACCCGAGCGAATAGTTTCCCATCGATGCGGCCACTCGCGTACCACCAAAGTTATTTGGATCAATAATTATTTGACTGAAGAACCATCCGCTTGCCGGATCGCTTTTTCTGTTCGCCGCCTGACGAATCATCACGAGATAACCGGTGACAGCCGTGGTCGGCGATCCTGAGACTGGCATAATCGCGGCAACCATTGTCGCGCCATCAGGAATAGCGGCAATCTGCGAGGGTATCGTGATCCCGTCGGGGCGATTCGTTTGCATCCACGACAACATCGCCGGCGAGTAGTAGACTTTGATTTGATCGTGAACGCTGTAAGTGACGCCCGAGACTGTGCTGCCGGTCAGATGTGACGCAGCGTCTGCTGTCCACGCCGTCAGAAAACAACCGCCGCGCACAAAAGTCTGAACGGCCTGCTGATAGACCCCAACGTTGCCGTTGGCAGGAGCAGTCGGCGCCACGCATGCGGCCCGAGCGACTGACATCGACAGCAGGACAAAACCGATTGCGAGAAAGAGGCCTCGAGAGCTCTTCATGACGTCCTCCAGGGATAAGAACAGTCACAGCCTTGAGTAACAGCTTGAAAGTAAATGACAAAAGCGAGGCTACTAATAACCTTGCAATGCGTGACCGGCGCACTCTATCACTGCTTGCGCGTTCTCGACAATGATTTTTTTTGGAAGTTGGTAAGATCGCGCCCTCGGGAGATTCAGCTCGACTTTGAATTAATTTTGTCCTCGTCCTTCCGAGGTTATAGACTCTCAAGCCACAAATGAGCAGAAGCCAACCAGCCGATTCCATCATTACGGTCCGCCACACGGCGAGCGATATTGCCGGGAGTTTGGACGATCGTGAATGGCGCGAAGCGCAGCCGGTGACAATCGATCATTACTGGTCAGGTGAGAAAGCTCCCGCAGGTCGTCAAGCCGAAGCGCGGATCCTGTGGTCAAAGAAAGCGCTGCACATCCGATACGTTTGTCATCAAGCCGAGCCGCTAATCATCAGCGACAAGCCGCAGACAGAAAAGAAAACGATGGGGTTGTGGGATCGGGATGTCTGCGAAATTTTCATCGCGCCGGATCCAAACACCATCGAAAGATATCTCGAGTTTGAAGCGGCACCGACGGGCGAATGGTTGGACGTGGCGATTCACTGGACGCCGGAGAAGCGCGATTCAGATTGGGAATTTAATTCGCACATGACGACGGCCGCACACATCGAAAAGGATCGCGTCACGATTGCGATGCGCATCCCCTGGAACCATTGGATTCATGAACCACAGAAGGGTGAGCGCTGGCGAGTAAATCTCTTTCGTTGCGTCGGGAAAGATCCGAATCGCGGCTATCTTGCCTGGCAGCCGACGCGAACGCCCGAACCAAGTTTTCATGTGCCGAAGTTTTTTGGGTGGCTTAGGTTCGCTTAATTACCTCGCCGAATTGAGTTCTAAGCCTTCCCGCGTAAAACTCAAGTAGCGCTGACGATCCGCCTCGTCGATTCTTACGATGCGCGCCCCGATGAGATAGTTACAACCCAACTCGGCAGTATCCAAGTGCTCATAGCGGTTAGGCACGACAATCATCGTGATTGGGTCTCCACCTAGTTCAAGCCGCAGATCCAGTTCGCGACCTTCGGCCGCGAGGTGATGGCCATGCAGATGAACTTGCGGCACCAACAAGGCCAGGCCGTTCGCACTTATGTCTCGCGTGTGGCCTTTCAGCGATTGCGACCAACGATTCGATCCGTTCCCATTGGTCGAACGGTGAAGCCCGATCGTGAAAACCAGACGCACGCACAGCCGCGGCGATTGCCGCCGATTTCTTAAATAGACACGCACGCGCGATGCTACGGAACGAACTAGTTCGGGCATGGCTAACCTCTTTCTCGTGTGAGTGAGGAAATCGATTAGTGAAAGGGTGGCAAGAAGGGCGGGGCTCGTCCGGCTAGTATTTTATCCACTAGCGAGCAGGGACGGCAATCACTATTTTGGTTGAACGGATTTTCCGCCGTTATCCGCGCTTTTGATTGCTCCAGTCTGGTCCATCCAATACGAAAGTTTTCCCGTGTGTCCGTAACGAGTCGGTTCGGCGGTCGCGATAAAAGTCTTTCCGCCGGGTGGGACGACGATGTGAGAATTGTAGCCGGACGATTTTGGATCGACTGTATCTGGAGAAATGAGCCCGGCGTTAATTAGATCCTTAAGCTCACCAAACGCGCCGTTGTGCGTCTGTGCGTAAAGTGCCTGAACGGCAATCAGCCGCTTCAGCAAATCTTCCGTGCTGCTTTGATTAAGATCGATGAGCGCATCGAGAAAATAGCGCGCCCCGGCTTTCTTAACATTGGCTTGTTCCGCTTCGGTCCCGATAATCCAAGCGCCATCGACGAGAATCAAATCGGCCGGCTTCGAAGTTATCTGCGGCGTGGCATCAGCCAGCGGAATTTGCACAAACACCCGCGCCGTGTTGCCCGAAATTTTTTCGGTGTCGATTTGAATTTGAGCTGGAACCTCTGCCGCCTGCCCTTCAAAAATTGGCCGCAGGTCTTCCATCTCCTCAGCCGTTAGATTCTCGACCGCAGATTTATAAACGGTCATCGACCAGGCGTCTTTGAAACGCCGCTCATGCATGGCTTTGTAGAAATCGCGCACCACATCGGAAGGACTACGCTGCGTTTGCGCGTTCACTGCGAAGCATGAAGCAAAAATAATAACCAGCAGAGCGATTGAAAAGGATTTGTAAAAACACAACGACTTGGAATGAAACATTAGTTTATTACCTTCGTCCCTCATGAAATACGAGGCGCGCTTAACTATAAACTACAAGCGCGCCCCGGATTAATCAGATTCAGAATCTGGCGAAAAGGTTTGACTTAACCTGTTCCTGTTTTCGTCTTGAGAATGACCTCGCGGCCCACCAAATACAGCAGCAACATCAAAACGATGAACGGAATCATCGATAACAAGTCGCCGTTCGCGTTGCCAAACAGGGGGTTGTGCGCAGTCGACCAGTCTTCGATTGCTCGGTTGAAGTTTGCCAGGCCCTGTCTCGGCACGCCCTGCAGGATCGCAATCACGATCGCGGCCAACGCGCCGCCGGCAATATAACCGGAAGCCATCAGCACGCCGGGACTCTTATCAGTCTCCGCGACGATCTGATCTTCCGAAAGTTTTTTGTGCTTCAGCTTCTTGCGCAGATACTTATCGACCAGCAGGCGAATCATGCCGCCGATAAAGATCGGACTCGATGACGACAGCGGCAGGTAAACACCGACCGCGAACGCCAGCGAGGGAATGCCGCTCATCTCCAGGACGATGGCAATCATCACGCCGAGCAGGACCAGTCCCCACGGAAGTTGCCGATTCAAGATGCCCTTGATGATGTAAGACATCAGTGTGGCTTTCGGCGCGTCATACTTGGTGACCTGCGAGCCGTCGGGCCGCGTCTTATGAATGCCGTTGATGCCCGGGTCGGCGAGATAGACCGGCACGCCTTGATCATTCACGAGGTAGCGGCCAGCTGGGCCGGCGGTGGTGTCGGTCTTGTGATACGGACGATACGAAGCGGAATCGGAATTCGCTTGCGGACCTTTTAATTTTTCCGGCGCGCCCGCTTGGGCCGGATCAACCTTCAGTGTCGCGGGAAAATTCTCTTCCATCTTGTACGCGACTTTGCCCGACGCATCGACCAAATATTCACCGGGGTCGAGCCCGGCGACAATCGGCGCGGCAGCGTCATTTTTGAGAACGCGATAATTGCCCGGCGTCGTTGGCTTAATCTGATCAGTGAACCCGGGCAATGAAGCGGCCTTCGTCGAATCGACCATGACGTTCTTGGTGGCCGGCTCAAAACTCAAGCGTTGCACGTAAACCGTCGCCGAATCGTTCAGCACTAAAAGAATTGGCCCGAGGATCAAGGCCGAAGCAAACGCGCCAACCAGGATGGCGATCTGTTGAAGCCTTGGCGTCGAACCCACCAGGAAGCCAGTCTTCAAATCCTGCGAAGTCGTGCCGCCGTTTGACGACGCGATGCAGACGATGCCGCCGATCGAAAGCGCGGTGATGTAATAGCTTGGGCCGGTCCAACCGATAACCAAAAAGATCAGACAAGTCAGCAACAACGTTGCTACCGTCATTCCCGAAATCGGATTCGAAGATGATCCAATCTCGCCCGTGAGTCGCGACGAAACCGTGACGAAGAGAAAACCGAACGCCACGATCAAGAGTGCGCCGATCAAATTAAACTTCAGATTCAACTGCGGGAATAACATGATCATGACGACCAGCACGATGATCCCGCCAATAACGACTTTCATCGACATGTCCTGATCGGTCCGGGGGGCGCCAGCCGTTGCCGCCGAACCGCCGCGAAGATCCGCTAGTCCGCCCTTCAATCCATGCCAAATCGTCGGCAGTGATCGAAACAAGCTGATGATGCCGCCGGCCGCCACCGCGCCCGCGCCAATGTACAAAATGTAGGCGCCACGAATTTGCGATGGGCTCATCTCGCTGATGGGCACAGTTCCGGGCGGAAGGACGGTAGTCATTCCCGATCCGAAAAACTTAATTGCTGGAATCAAGACCAGGTAAGCGAGCACCCCACCCGCGCACATGATCGATGCGATGCGCGGCCCGATGATGTAACCAACGCCCAGCAGCGCCGGAGATATTTCCGCCGAAATCGATCCGGCTTTGAATGGCGCGCCGAAAACTTTTTCCGGCGTATCTTTCCAACCCTTGAAACCGGTCATCAGCACTTGATAAAGGAACCCAACACCCAGTCCCGCGAAGATCGTCTTCGCGCCCATTTGCTCCGTCTCAACTACTTCGCCGGCCCGATGCGCTGCGGCGCGCGACTCGTCCGACGCGCCAGCTTTTAGAACTTCCGCGCAGGCGGTGCCTTCGGGATATTTCAGATAGCCGTGCTGGGCAACGATCAGCGCGCGTCGCAACGGGATCATCATCAGGATTCCGAGCAAGCCGCCGAGCAATGCCACCAACATTACGCGCGTTACTTCGAGGTCTAGCCCCAGGATCATGATCGCCGGCATCGTCACGCCCACGCCGAAAGCGATCGACTCGCCCGCGGAACCCGCCGTCTGTACGATGTTGTTTTCGAGGATGGTGGCGTCGAGCGATCCATTAAACGCCAGCCACGCCAGACCTAAGAAGAGAATTCCAACCAGAGCGATCCAATAAATCGCCGCGCCGGTGCTGATGAGAAAATAGATGCTGGCGATACCTGCGGCAAGAATAAGAACCGCTAAGATTGCGCGGATTGCTATTGGAGCAATTCTTATCTTAGAAAGAGCGCGAAACACGGTGATCGAGATTACGGCGACCGGAATCGACGCGCTGACTGTCAGACCAACTTTCAGCACCAGGTACAGCGAAGACGCGCCGAACACCATGCCGAGCAGCGTTCCCATGATCAACGGCAGCAGCGTCAGTTCCCGCAAGCGCACTCCAGCGGGAATGTACGGCCTAAAGTTTGTCAGATATGGATTGTCTGGTTTGAATCCCACTCGATCGGGGAATTCCTGCGCGGCCGCGGCTTCGTTGGCGCTGATGTTTTCGCTGGACATCAGTTCTAACCTCCGACTAGTTTTGCAAAGCAGGGAGAATTGTTGGGAAAGACAGCGTTACTTTACACTTGAACGAGCTAAGAGCAAAGCGCTTAGAGGAGGAGAAGCAACAGCGCAGGAAAGTGCTCCGGCCCTCACTTATTTGGCTTGTGATCCTTCTCAACTTTGCGCTTTGCTCTTAGCTCCCAGCCGCCAGGATCGTTGACTTATTCAAGCATATCGCATACAAGCAACCTGCTTTTGACACCAAACAATTTGAGGAGTTGCTATGACGCGTCGAATTCTCTTGTTAGTACTCTGCCCGACCGCAAGCCTTGTCTTGCTTTCATGTCAGCAGATGCCGAATCAACCTGTCGCGACTGAAAACAAACCTGCTGCAAGTTCGGAAGCAACGAAGAAGGCCGCGGCTTATGACGCCGAAGCCGTCGCCAATCGCTTGATCACCCAAGTCGTGGGCGTGAAGGAGAACGACGTTGTCTTTATTAACGGCGGCGTGCGCGATCTGGAGTTGCTCGAAAATCTGAACACCGACACGCGCAAAGCCGGCGCCTGGCCGCTGCTCACGATCAGCAGCGATCGCATGGGCAAGAAATACTATGAAGAAGTTCCCGAGAAATACGATACGCAAGCGCCCGATCTCGATCTGAAGTTGGCGACGCTCCCAACCGTATCGATCAGCATCGACGCCAATGAGAGTGAGGGGTTGCTCGCTGACGTCTCGCCAACGCGGCTTGCGAATACTGCTAAAGCCGGACAGCCGGTGGGCGATCTCTACCTAAAACGAAATGTTCGCTCAGTCGCGATTGGCAACGATCTCTATCCGACTGAATGGCGCGCCAAGCGTTATGGCATTTCGTTGGACGAGCTGACGAAGGCTTTTTGGGCGGCGGTGAATACGGATTACTCGGGTGTGCAGGCGACCGGCGAGAAAGTTAAGACAACTCTGTCGACTGGAAAAGAACTTCACATTACCAGCCCCGAAGGAACCGATCTGAAACTTAAGATCGAGGCACGGCCCTTCTTCGTCAGTGATGGAATCATTTCTGCCGAGGACGTTCAGAAAGGTGGACCAGCGGTTTCTGTCTATCTGCCTGCCGGTGAAGTTTACTCGACGCCTGTCGCCGGAAGCGGTGACGGAAAAGTTGTGATTGCGCAAACCTTTTACCAGGGCAAAGAGATCACGAATCTGACGCTGATGTTTGCCGGCGGAAAGATGACGTCAATGACCGGGAGCGGCGCGGGATTCGATCCATTCAAGAAGGCGTACGACGCGACCACCGATTCCAGCAAAGATTTGCTGAGTTACATCGATTTCGGCATCAATCCGAATCTGAAAATTTGGCCGGCAAGCAAACTCGGCAATTGGGTGCAAGCCGGAATGGTCAGTATCGGGACCGGAAATAACACCTGGGCCGGAGGTGATAACAAGGCTGCGTTCGACGCAGGCGGTCATCTCGGCGGCTGCACGGTGACGCTGGATGGAAAGACGATTATCGAGAAGGGTGAGTGGAAAAGTTAGACCGCAGGAAGCAGGAAGGAGCGGACGAGCCTTCTGCCAAGACAAATAAATAAAGCGGAGACTCGAAATGTCTCCGCTTTATTATTTACGAGTCTTCTGCTTTCTGTCTTCTGCCTACTGCTTTCCGCCTCCGGTCTTACCACCGCTTGCAGCATCAGGTTTCGGCGCGTTGTAAACTTCGCGGGCGCGCACGACATAGGCTTTATCGTCATACTGGCCGTCGCCATCGACATCGACCTTTACGACGATCTTGTGCGACTTGCCGTCGGCAATGTCATCTGGTTTGAAACCAAGGCTGTACTGACTGCGAAGCAGCGCATTAATCGATCCGAGTACGTCCGGCAATTCACCTTCGAAGGTCACGGGATAAAAAGCGCCGCCGCTTTCCTTGGCGAAAGTCTTCATCGTGTTGTCGGCTTGCAGGAATGTCATGCGATCGATCGGAATGCCACCGATGTTGGAGCCACGACCGGGATCCATCAAGTCACCATACTTCTTCACAAATAACTGTCCGGTGCCGACGATGTAGATCGGAATGCCGGCGTTCTGCACGATCTTACGCGCCTGGTCCATGTTGATCTTGCTGAACGTGTCGAGCCCCGAAGCCACCAGCAACACCGCTTTGCGCCGGCCTCCAGGCACGGAGACCATGCCCGAATACTCCGTCGTGCGTTCCTTGGCATTTTCTAACACGACCGAATCACCGCGTCCGCCGACGAGCGTCAACTTTAACGCATCGTAAAGATTGCTTTCGCTGAAAGCGGGTTGGTTGTGTAACAGCAAACTGATGACTTGCTGAATTCGGTTCGGATCGTTTGTGAAATCGGTAAGCGGCGTTGGCCGCATATCATAGGCAATCACTGAAACGAAATCTTCCGGTTTGATGAACTGCGACAGGAACATCGCCGTGGGACGAATAACTTCATTCTGGCCTTCTTCCATGCCACCGCTCCCGAAATAGCCGATGCGTTGCGCGGTCCTGCTATATTCGACCACCAACGAAACTGTAATTGGAGCTTCGGGAGTCGAAAAGTTCGTAATGTCTTTCTTTACGCCATCGACGAAAATCGCAAAGTTGCTTTGCTTCAACTTGAGTTGTGGCTGGCCGGTCTTCTTGTTGTAAACGACCGCATCGACGTTGACGAGGTTTGTAGTTACCGAAACCTTCTCAGCTTCCTGCGGCTTGCCGACGAGATCGGGCGGCAAAGGCTCTTGCTTTTGTTCGTCGGTTTGGCCCTCGGGCGGTCGCTTGTTCTTTTTTTGATCGGAAGCGGGTGGTTGGCGGCGAGCCTGCGCATAGACAAACGAAGTTGCGCTAACTGCAAAACTAAACACGATTCCGGCGATTAGAGCGAGACGGAGAGAAAAATTCCTATTCATAGCAATCCTTTTCTGGAAACCGAGGCAGGCCGAATTCAACTGAAGCGACTATATGGCGCTCTCGCGAGCGCGGTCAAGCTGGCCCGATTGCGACCTGAGAGTTTGTGATGCGGGATTTGGGGCGCAAGTTGGCAAGAATTTGGAGCGCGGTGGCAAGCACCGGGGTCCCCGGCGCGGCAGCCGCGCTGGGGTGGTCGTCGCGCGACACCGCTTTGGATGATCTCAATTCATTGAAAGCGCCGTCGCCGCTCCGCCGGCGCACTCCAAATACTTATCGTGAGCCGCTTGCCTCGGCTTCGATCACGACGTCGAACGTGCCCGAGTTATCGCTCAGATTTCCTTCGTTTACGCCCAGAAACAGCACGCCATCGCGCTGCGCGACAAAATCGCGGCCGCGACCAACGAAGATAAAGTCGTCATTATCGTCGCCGATGACGGCGATTAGGCCGCCCGTCGGTTGATTGCGCATCAGCTTGTCCCGGTCGGGAATATTCGGCAGACCATCCGCGGTCGCCGAACGATTATTGCCGAGACTTACCCGGCCTGACGCGCTGATCCGCAGGCGCTGGCCGCGACGAACCACCAGGCCGCTGTTCGTCCATCCGTTGCTCGAGTTATCAGCGCGCACGCGCACGTTGACTTGAAAGAACGTCGGATTCGAACTCGTCGGCGGATTGTTGGTCTGCGTATTGGTCGGAGGTTGATAGCTCGGCTGATTATTCGTGGGTTGATTGTTCGTCGGCTGCTGATACGGAGGCTGATAAGTCGGTTGCGAGGTGTTGCCGCTAGTGTCATCCGTTGGGCCGCTGGCATTTCCGGCGGAATCAAATTCGATCGAATCCACGTCTTCCATGTAGACGGTGATGCGGCTCTTGCGACCACGCGCGCCTGACCCGACCATAATCGTGAATTGCTCGTTCTTGAAACTAACAATCTGCCCGCGAATGACGCTGCCGTCCTTCAAACGAATGGTGTCGGCCAGAACGACTAAGCCGGCAGCGAAGACGAGCGCAACAACTATGAGGCGGCGAACGAAAAACTTTTTCATCATGACCTCCAGTAAGGAAACCGAACTTTTCTTGTCAGTATTGCTTGTGACGGATCAGTCGCGAGGAGAGACAGCGAAACTAAGAGACGAAAACACCGAGGCTTCGTGAGCGAGGGCCTGATTTCGAGACCGCGCGGCATTAAGAAACGTCGCAAACTCCCATCTCTTCAATCTAACGAGCGGAAGTTTACCACAACCACGCGCGAACAGTAGTCGTTAATTAGCGGACGCGTTCTGGAAGTTTTCAATGCGACGTGTCGTCGGTGTGCAGCGCGGAAACCATCAAAGTTCGCAATGCATTCTGATAAGCCGCTTGCGAATCTGATTGGTAAGGAACGACGGCGTAGTGAATTCGCGCGCCTGAAACACTGAAGAAACTGTGATATGCGAGATAGTGTTTGCTTGCGGTCAAAGTTCGCAACGTCGAATGCAAACTTGGATCGAGAAATACAAAATAGACTGCATCGCTTTGCGGTTCACCGAGTTGTCCGCCATTGAACAGATCCGTCAACACATCCTGAATTTGCAAGTCGCTGATATTCCGATCGCCGGCAACATCGAGTCTCTCCAGACTAAAGGTTGGACCGAATCGATTGCTTATTCCTGCCTCAGTAACTTCGTCCATTTGCGCGTGATCGCGAATCGTCGAAAGCAACTTGCTCAATCTTGTTTCGCGGGCGCGCAGCGAAGTATCGGCCCAGCCCGGGCCAAGAAAAATGCTGTATTGAGAGAAATCCGAGACGTTGGTTTGACCCGGTTTCACCAGGCCCGTCAATGGGCCACTCGCTGGTTGGATCAAAAAAGCCTGGCCGCCATCTTCATTGAGAACCACCTTCTCGCGCTGGTCCTGCCGCTCTTGCGGCCATGGCTGTTGCGCGGAAGCGATTGCCGCGCAAGCCAGAATGATTGGAGCAATAAGCTTAATTCGCATACTCTCTCCCAGGATTACGGAGTCATTGCATTCAGCGCAAAGTCATCGACGACGAATGACGTCTTCAAACTCGAATCTTCCACGCCGATCAAATAGATTTGAATCGCCTGGCCTTTGTATGAACTCAAATCGAAAGTAACTTGCGTAAACCCCGTCGCCGCGTTCAGGTTCGAATAGGTTGCCAGCGTCGCCAACACTGAACCCGAGGAATTTCGCACCTGCACTTTGAGCGTGTCGTACGAAGTCGTCGCGGTCGTCTCAGTCGTGTCGATGTGCAGCCAGAAAGTCAGCGATGCCGCGGTCGCCGTCGATGGAATCGTCACCGATTGCTGCAAGGTATCTGTATGAACCGAGCCGTAACCATTCAACCAGGCCTTCCACGATCCGCTGTGCGCAGCTTCAAAGGCGGAGTTATCAATCACTGAGCTAGTAACCGACCACGGCGCGGGATTCGATGGACCGTTCTCGAAACCTGGATTGCCGAGCAACTGCTGTGTCGTGCCGCCGCCGCTGCTGTTTACGGTCAGGCTGATCGTCGTCGAATGTGTTTGTCCGCCGCCCGTGCCGGTTATCGTGACGCTGTAAGTTCCGGTTGCCGTGGCGCTGCCTGCCAGGAAGGTGACTGTCGACGATCCGTTGCCGGGCGCGGCGATCGACGCCGGATTGAAATTGGCAGTTGCGCCTGCGGGTAAACCCGAGGCTGAAAGCGCGATCGCAGAACTAAAGGCGCCTGAGATCGTCGTCGTAATGGTTGAATTCGCCGAACTCGCCTGGACCATCGATACGGCCGAAGGATTTGTCGAAATAGCAAAGTCGCCAGCCGCTCCTGACGTGCTCGCATTCAAAGCAAAATCGTCAACGATGAAGGATGTCTGCAAGCTGCTGTTCTCAGTGCCTGCGAGATAGATCTGAATTGATTGCCCTTTGAATGACGTGAGGTCAAACGAAACTTGAGTGAAGTCGGCGATCGGATTCAGGTTCGAATACGTCGCTAACGTCGTCAGCACCGCGCCCGACGAATTACGAATCTGAACTTGCATTATATCGTTCGCCGCCGTGGTCGTCGTTTCTTTCGTATCGATGTGCAGCCAGAACGAAAGTGTCGCGCTCGCGACATTCGCAGGGATGCTCACGGTCTGAAACACTGTGTCGGTATGTGCGCTGCCATAACCGTCGAGCCAGGCCTTCCAGGATCCGGTGTGCGACGCTCGATTACTTGAGTTGTCGATCACGGCGGCAGTCACAATCCACGGTCCGGGATTCGCTGATCCATTTTCAAATCCGGGATTGCCCAATAGTTGCTGTGTCGAGCTGCCACCGCTCGTGACGGTCAAATTGATCGTAATCGAATGCGTCTGTCCGCCGCCCGATCCGGTAACCACCAAATTGTACGTGCCTGCCGGCGTCGAAGCTCCCGCCGTGATCGTCAACAAAGACGTACCCGAACCCGGCGCAGAAATGGACGACTGGCTGAAATTGGCCGTCGCTCCCGCCGGCAATCCGGAAATTGAAAGCGAAACAGTCGTGTTGAATGGTCCTGAGAGTGCCGACGTGATCGCGGATGTTGTCGCGCCGCCCTGCGCGGCCGTCAACGACTGTGGTGAAGCAGACAACGCGAAGGTCGAGTCGAAAGTGATGTCGAGAATTGGATGTAACTCGATTCCGTTTGACGCCTGTCCCGTCTGTCCTTCGAGATAATCAAAGAATCCAACTCCGGTAATGCGCACCGGCACGTCAACATTCTGAAAAGTATCTGTCACCGAAAACATCGCATCAAATTGCGCGCGCGCATGAGCAATGCCCGCAGCGAACGGACTGCCGGCGGGAATGCAGCTCGGCGAAGGGATCTCAGCAATCATCGTTCGTCCTGCTGAGTCGGCAATCACCATGTGGTAATCAAGGTCGTACATCAAAGCGTATTTCTTCAGCGTTGCATTGAGCACATAGACTTTCTTTTCCGCCGCTTGCCGCCGATCTTGACGGGCCAGCGCTCGCCTGAGCATTGACCAAAGGCTTCAACCGGAATGAACAACAGCAGTAGTCCGATGAGCAGACCGAACTTACCCGGGTTTTTTTTCATCGTCGTCATGGAATAAACCGCTTCAGTAATTGGCGCAGCTTTTCAGAAGACATGCGCGTAACTCTTCCGCCAGCAGACTCACGCCAGGTTCTTTAATAATGTTCAGGTGATTGCCCGGAATTTCGTGCGTCTCGATATTTCCGCGCACCAGTTCGCGCCATCCATCTTTCGAGTCGTAATCCGCCGTCAGGTCGCTCGCGAGAAACAACGTCACGTCACCCGAATAAATCTGCGGCTCGTAGTCTTTGACTGCCGTGAAGTTGATCTCTTCGATGTTCTTGAGAACCGGAGGCAGCGGCCGGCCGATCTTCTGATAGATCTTGTAAGCACGACGATAAATTTTGTGCTTCGCTTTCGCCGGGGCGAAACGCAGCTTGGTCGCCAGATATTGCAGCTGGTCTGCCGCGTTCAATCCGCGCAGATTCGTAAGATGCGACTGCCATTTCCTGGCGCGCCGCGCGAAACGTTGACCGAAAGACGAATTGCCCGGCAACAACTTGAAGTAACCCGCCGGAAAAGTATCGAGCAAAGCTAACAGCCCGACCTGCTCGCCGGCGGCTTCAAGCTGGCAGGCTATCTCAAACGCGATCGTGCCGCCGGACGATCGACCGCCGAGCAGGTATGGTCCTTCCGGCTGAATCTCAAGCAGCTCGTTCAGATAATGCCCGGCCATTTCTTTGATCGTGGTGTGCGGCTCTGACTTTCCGTCCAGGCCTTTTGCCTGCAATCCGTAGAACGGCTGATCCGGACCGAGTAATCGCGCAAGATCGTGATACTCGAGCACGTTGCCGCCCGCGGCGTGAATACAAAAGAACGCCGGGCGCGCGCCACCGGCTTGAATCGGCACCAACGACGACCACGCGGATTGCCAACCTTCGTCGCGCAAAACGCGCGCGAGCTGTCGCACCGTCGGCGCCTGAAACAAAGTTGCCAGGGGAAGATTCTTGCCAAAGAGTTTTTCGATTTGCGCGAACAGTTTGACCGCGAGAAGCGAGTGACCACCCAGCTCGAAAAAGTTTTCGTCAGTTCCAATTGGGTGAACGTTCAGGACTTGTTCCCAAATGCGTGTGAGCTTCAATTCAAGTTCATCCGCCGGCGCCACGAAACTTTTTTCGGCTTCGCGTTTGAAGTCGCCCGCCGCGGGTAACGCGCGGCGATCCACTTTGCCCATCGGAGAGAGCGGTAACGATTCGAGCACCACAAAAACCGAAGGCACCATGTAATCGGGCAAACGCTGCTGAAGATATTCGCGGACTTCGCCGGTGGCGACCTCGCCGTTGCGCGGAACGAGATAAGCTGCGAGGTGCTTGTCTCCGCTGTCTTTGCAAGCGATAACCACGGCTTCACTAACTGCCGGGTGTTCCGCGAGCGCGGCTTCGATCTCGCCAAGCTCAACGCGAAATCCGCGAACCTTAACTTGATTGTCAACGCGTCCGATGAATTCAATTTCGCCGGTTGCGCGATAACGAACTAGATCGCCGGTGCGATAGAGACGCGAACCGTTTCCTGAAAATGGATCGCGCACGAATCGTTCGACGGTTAACTCAGGACGATCCAGATAGCCGCTGGCCAACCCATCGCCGCCGATGAAAAGTTCACCCGGCACGCCGACCGGCGCCGGATTCATTTTCTTGTCGAGTACGTAAACAGACGTGTTCGCGATCGGAAATCCGATCGGCACTGAGCCGTTTACTTTCGCCAGATCGTCGACGGGATAACAGCACGTGAACGTCGTGTTCTCAGTCGGACCATAACCATTGATGAAGCGACAGCTTTTCAGATCGTTCACAACTTTTTTAACGTGCGGAACGGAAAGCACGTCGCCGCCCGCGAGCAATTGATGCAGCCCGCGCAGATCGTCGAAATGATTTTCGACCATTAAATGAAACAGCCCGGCAGTCAGCCACAGCGTCGTGACCTGGTGACGTTTGATTGCCGCGCCCAACTCTTTCAATGAAGGAGTGCCCGCAGGCAGCAGCACCAAACGCGCGCCATTCAGCAGGCTGCCCCAAATCTCGAAGGTCGACGCGTCAAACGAAATCGTCGAGCACTGCAGAAAAACTTCCTCGGGCGAGAACGATGCATAGTTCGTGTTCTTCACCAGCCGCACGACGTTGCGATGATTGACGGTGACGCCCTTCGGCTGTCCGGTCGAGCCCGAGGTGTACATCACATACGCGAGATTGTCCGCCGTCGTGATCGCTTTGGGATTTTGATCGCTCTCGCGCGCGAGTTCGTCGGCGATTCGATCGAGACAAACAATCTCGGTCCCTGCATCCGGTAAGTTCGCGAGCAGCGAACTCGTCGTCAAAAGCAGCGGCGCGCCTGAATCCTCCAACATGAATTCCAAACGCGTCTGCGGATAAGCAGGATCGAGCGGAACATACGCGCCGCCGGCTTTCAGGATCGCGAGGATTGCGACAATCATCTCCGGCGAACGATTAATGCAGACACCAACGCGCGCATCAGGTGTCACGCCACGATGGCGCAGATAATGAGCGAGTCGATTTGCGCGCGCATTCAACTCTGCATAAGTAAGTGACTGATCGTCCCACTCGAGCGCAAACGCATCTGGCGTACTCGAGACTTGCTGCTCGAACAATTCCTGAATGCAGTTGTGCGACGGATAATTCGTTTTGGTGTTGTTCCACTCAACGAGCAACTGATGACGCTCGCGTTCAGTCAAAAGCGGCAGCTCAGAAATTTTCTGCGCCGGATTTTCGACGATGCCTTCGAGCAGCGTGCGAAAGTGGTTGAGCATTCGCGCGATCGTTTCGTTCTCCAAAAGATCGGCGTTCGATTCGAACAGGCAATCCAATTCATCGCCACGCTCGACCGCATCGAACGTCAGGTCGAAATTCGCCATGATATTATCGACGCGAAAATGCTCGGTCTTCAGTCCGGGCAGTTGCAGCGGCAGAATCTCTTCACTCTGCAACACGAACATCACCTGGAACAGAGGGTTGTGCGCCAACGTGCGCTCAGGCTGAAGCTCTTTCACCAAACGCTCGAATGGAAGATCCTGATGCGCATAAGCCCCCAAGGCGGTTTGCTTGACGCGTTCGAGCAACTGTCGAAACGTCACGTCGCCCGAAAGATCGGTGCGCATCGCCAGCGTGTTGATGAACAATCCGATCAGCTCTTCGGTTTCCGGCCTATGCCGTCCCGCGATCGGCGTGCCGATAACAATGTCTTCCTCGCCGGTGTAGCGATGCAGCAGCACTTGATACGCCGCCATCAAAATCATGAACAGCGTGACGTTTTCTTTCTGGCAAACCTGTTTCAGACGCTTCGTGAGTTCAGCCGGCAAAGTGATCGTCTGCTGCGCGCCGCGAAATGCGCGATACGCCTGAACGTTTGGCCGAGGATGATCGGTTGGCAGCTCGAGCGCCGGCGGCAACGTCGCAAACTGCTGTTTCCAATAAGCAAGTTGTGATTCGTAAACCTCGCCGTCGAACCATTCGCGTTGCCAGACGGAATAGTCACCGTACTGAATCGACAGTTCGGCAAACGGCGAAGGCTTGCCTGACGCGAAGGCTTCATAAAGCGCGGACAACTCGCGATGAAAGATTCCGATGGACCAACCGTCAGTGACAATGTGATGCATCGTGACAAGCAGGATGTGCTCCTGCTCCTTCAGGCGCAGCACGACAGCCCGGATCAATGGCCCTTGCGAAAGGTCGAACGGCCGGCGCGCATCATGCCGAAGAATCCGCCAGGCTTCGACATCGCGTTCGGCTTCCGCTTTTTCGCTGAGATCGATCAGCGGCACATCGAGCATGAATTCCTGAACAACTTGCTGCGGCGTTCCATCGACGATTTTGAAAATCGTGCGCAGCCCATCGTGACGCGCGACGATTGTCTGCAAAGTCTTGACGAGAGCTTCAACGTCAAGTGGGCCCGTGAGGCGCGCGGCCGTCGGCGAGTGGTAGAGCGACTCGCCCGGCATCAGTTGATTCAAAACCCAAAGGCCTTGCTGGTTGTAAGAGAGCGGCGCCGTCGTTCGATCCGCGCGACGCTCGATCGATCGCGTCGTCTTGGCGCGCCGGTTCTTTTGCATCAGGCGCAGCTCGAGCAGCTTGCGCTGCGCCGGTGAAAGCCCAGCCAGTTGCTGATCGATATTCGATTGTGAAGCGCGTATTTCCATCATCGGTTGAATCGATTACGCCGCCGCTTGTTCAGTTACCAGTTCCGCTTGCAGATGCTGCTGGGCTTCTTCTTCAGACATGCAGGCAATCTCTTCGAGCAATTTCGCTAACTCGTTCTGCGATTCCTTTTCAGCCACGCGCGGGTAAAGCAACTCGGCGAGACTCGCGATCGTCGGCGCCTGAAAGACGTCGACCATCGTGAATTGCACGTCGAGATCGTTGCGCACCAGCGAAACAACTTTCGCCGCCAGCAATGAGTGTCCGCCGAGATCGAAAAAGTCATCGTGCGCGCCGATGCGTTCGAGGTTGAGCACTTGACGCCATGTCGACGCGAGCAACTCTTCGAGCGGTGTCGCAGGCGCAACGAAAGTTTCGTCGGCTTCCGGTTGCGACTGCGGCGCCGGAAGCGCGGCGCGATTAATCTTGCCGTTCGGCATCAGCGGCAACCCCTCGATTATTTCAAACAACGCGGGCACCATGTACGAAGGCAGCTTGCCGCGCAGGAGGTTGCGGAGTTCACTCGCGCTCGGCTGCAGGCCTTCTTCCGCCACAACGTAAGCGACCAGTCGCTTATCGTGATCTTCGCGCAGCACCACGACGCACTCATTCACGCTTTCGTGACTACGCAGCGCCTGCTCAATTTCTTCGAGCTCGACGCGGAATCCGCGAATCTTGATTTGATTGTCGGCCCGGCCGAGGAAGTCAAGAATTCCATTCGCGCGATAACTAACGATGTCGCCCGTCCGGTAGAGACGTTCGTCGGGATCGTCGCTGAACGGATTGCGAATGAATCGTTCGACAGTGAGATCCGGCTGATTCAGGTAGCCGCGGGTTACGCCGGGACCGCCGACATGAAGTTCGCCGGCGACACCGATCGGCACGGGCCGCAGTGTCTTATCCAAAACGTAAACCGGCGTGTTCGCGACGGGCCGCCCGATGGGAACCGCGCCTGATCGATTACCTTCGCGCGAATTCATGTCCCACATCGTGCAGGCGATCGTCGTCTCAGTCGGGCCATAGGTATTGATCAGACGAATGCGCTCGCCGACGCTTTTGTGCCAGGCAGCGAAGCGATCGGCAGACGCCTTTTCGCCGCCGATGATCACCAGCCGAGCACTTTCCGGCATCTTCAGGTTGTCATCAGCCAACGCGCCGGTCAGTTCGTGCCAGTACGCCGTCGGTAGATCGAGAATCGATACGCGCTCTTCTTCACAAAACTGCGCGAAGTCCTGCGGCGAACTGATCATGTCGTCGGTGCGCAGGACCAACGCGGCGCCGTTCGTCAGCGACACGTAAATTTCTTCCGCGCTCATGTCGAACGAGAGCGACGCGAACTGCAACATCCGATCGTTGGGTGTGATTTCGTAGACTTGATTTGCCGCGCGGGTGAAGTGAACCAGCGAGCGATGCTCAATCGCGACGCCCTTCGGGTTGCCGGTTGAGCCCGAAGTGTAAATCACGAAGGCGACGTTCTCCGGATCGACGTTCGTGGTTGAATTAGCATCGCTTTCTCGGGAAATCATTTCCCAGTCGCTGTCGATACAAAGCACCTGCGCACCGCCGACGGGAATTTCTTTCACCAGATGCTGTTGAGTGATCAGGAGCGCGAGCTTAGCGTCGTCAACCATGAAAGCAATGCGATCGCGCGGATAATTCGGATCGAGCGGCACGTAGCCGCCGCCGGACTTCAGCACGCCAAAGACCGCAATCAGCATGTCGAGGCTGCGCTCGACGCTGATGCCGACGAGAGCTTCCGGCTCGACGCCTTGCTTTTGCAGATAGTGCGCAACCTGATTCGCCCGCGCGTTCAGCTCACCGTAGGTCAACTGCTCGCCATTAAATTCGGCGGCCAGCGCTTCGGGATTTTTCGCGGCTTGCGCCTCAAACAATTGATGGATGCCGGCATTTTGAGGAACATCGATACGATTGCTGTTCCATTCGACCAGCAGGAGATTGCGTTCGTGCTCTTCAAGCATTGAAAGATCGGCCACGCTCGCTGCCGGTTCTGCCACGATCGCTTTCAACAGATTTTGGTAATGAGCCAACAGGCGCTCGATCGTTTCCGGCGCGAACAAATCCGTGGCGTACTCAAACGAAATTGAAATACCGCTCGCGTCTTCGCTCACGTCCAAACTCAGATCGAATTTGGCGGCTTCGCTTTCGATATCGATTGTCGAGAACTTGGTTCCGTTTACCGTCAGTTCCGGCTCGGGCATGTTCTCGAACGAAAACATCACCTGGAACAACGGTGAACGATTTGCTTTACGTTCCGGGTTCAACTCTTCAACTAATTTTTCGAACGGAAGCTCCTGATGACAGAAAGCACCGAGCACGGTTTGTCGCACGCGCACGAGAAATTCGCGGAAGCTGGGATTGCCGTTGAGATCGCCGCGCAGCACCAGCGTATTAACGAAAGCGCCGATCAAATCTTCAGTCTCGATCATCGAACGCCCGGCCACCGGCGTGCCGACGACGACGTCTTCCTGTCCGCTGTAACGAAACAGCAGCGTTTGAAACGCCGCCAGCAACGTCATGAATACTGTGGCATTTTCGTTTCGACTCAAGCGGCGAATCGCATCGGTAAGTTCGGCCGGCAACACAAGCGAAATGCGACGGCCTTCATAACTGCGCAGCGATGGCCGCGGAAAATCCGTCGGAAGATCCAAAGCCGTCGGCGCGTCAGCGAGCTGCTGCTTCCAATAATTCAGTTGGCGATCGATCGTGTCGTCTTGCAGCCAACGACGTTGCCAGAGCGCGAAGTCCGCGTATTGAATCGACAACTGCGGCAGCGAACTCCGCCGTTCGTAGTTGTGATAGAGCGAAGTCAGTTCGCGCCACAGCACATTGATCGACCAACCGTCGCAAACGATATGATGAAGCGTAACGAGTAAAACGTGCTCGCGAATATCGAGCTTCAGTAATCGCGCCCGAATTAATGCACCGCTGCCGAGATCGAAAGGCCGAGTCCCCTCCTCGGCGAGCGCGCGTTCGACTTCGTTCTCGCGCTGCGACTCAGTCCGGCTCGAAACATCTGCAATCGAGAGCGGCACCGGCATTGATGAAGAAATCACTTGCACGGCTGAGCCGTTCGTTGTGACGATGTTCGTTCTCAGAATTTCGTGACGAGCTACGACGGTGTCGATGGCGCGCTGTAATTTCTCAACGCTCAGTGGTCCGGTGATCTTCAGCGCAGTGCGCACGTTGTAAGCGCTGCGATTCGGACTGGATTGATCGAGCAGCCAAAACTGCTGCTGATTGAAAGACAGCGGCGCGGCGCCGTTGCGATCGAACGGCTGAATTGATCGCGCGACGAGTTCTTCTAGCTCGCCGGCGCGGACGAATTGCGCCAGCAGCGCAACGGTCGGATATTCAAACAGCGAACTGATCGGCGCTTCGATGCGAAACTCGCGACGCATGCGGGCAGAGATTTGCGCAGCCAGAAGCGAGTGCCCGCCCAATTCAAAGAAATTGTCATTGCGGCCGATTTGCTCAACGCGCAACACGTCGCGCCAGATCGAGGCGAGTCGATCTTCCAATTGATCCTGCGGCGCGCTGAATTCGCTGGCAACATTCGCGCGCGCGAGTTCCGGCATTGGCAGCGCGAGCCGGTTGAGTTTTCCGTTCGCGGAAAGCGGCAGCGCCTCAAGCGCAACGAAAAATGAAGGAACCGCGTATTCAGGCAAACGCGCGCTGAGAAATTCGCGCAGATCGTTCGCGGTCGTTTCAGCATTCTTCGAAACGTAATATCCGATTAGTTTTGTGTCGCCGTAAATCTCGCGCGCGACAACTGCGCACTCGCGAATCGAAAGATGTTCCGACAGCGCACCTTCAACTTCGCCCACCTCGATGCGAAAACCGCGCAGTTTTATTTGCTGATCGCGCCGGCCGGCAAATTCGATACGGCCATGCGCACGCACTCGGGCCCAATCGCCCGTGCGATAGAGACGCTGGCCATCGAGTTCGATGAATTTTTCCGCGGTTACTTCTGGTCGATTCAGATAACCGCGACCGACACCGGCGCCGCCGATATACAACTCGCCGGCTTCGTCGATCGCGCACGGCTGCTTGTCTTCGTCGAGAATATAAATGTCAGTGTTCGCGATCGGCCCCCCGATGGGAATGTAAACCTCTCCATCGAAATCGCGCGGTATCGGAAATAGCGACACGATGCCCGCCGTTTCAGTCTGGCCGAACATGTGCACGTGACGCGCCGGATGATTGAAACCGTTCATCCAGGTGCGCACAACTTCCGACGGCAGCGGCTCGCTCGCCGACAGCATCACTCGCAAACCATTGTCGAGCAGCGCACGTCGCTCTTCTTCCGGCAACCCAGACAGGATCGCGGTGCAGTTGCGCCAAAATGAAGGCACGGCATCCATCACGCTAACGCCGCGCGTCTTGATCATCTGAAACAAGGCGATCGGATCTTTGCGCTGATCCGAAGTCGCAATCACCACCGCCGCGCCTTGCGAAAGCGGCAACAACAACTGTCGCCGCGCGGACGAGAACGCGATTGAAGCGGTGTGTAGGTATCGATCGGTCGGATCGATCCGCACTTCGTGATTCAAAGCGAGGACGTAGTTCGAGAGATTGCGGTGCTCGATCATCACGCCCTTGGGCTTGCCCGTCGAGCCGGACGTGTAGATCACATAAGCCAAATCTTTCGGCTCAGGCTTCTCTTTCAAATCCGCAATTGAGTTTGCTGCAATGGCTTCTTCATCCTGATCGAAAAACACTGCCCGCGCGTTTTCGAGCAGACCGATTTGCAAACCCGCCTTAGTCAGCACAACTGCGGGTTGCGCGTCCTCAAGCATGAACGCGATTCGTTCTTGCGGATATTCAGGATCGATCGGAAGGTACGCTGCGCCCGCTTTCAGAATTCCGAGAATGCCGACAGCCATCTCGACCGAACGATCGATGCAGAGCCCGACCAGCGACTCGCGTCCGACACCAAGGTTGCGCAAATGCCGCGCAAGCTGATTAGCGCGTGCATTCAACTCTGCGAATGTAAGCTGATCGTTCTCGCAAACGATGGCGGTCGCGGTCGGATTGCGTGCAACTTGCTCTTCGAACAGAAGGGTGGTGGGACGTTGCGGAAACTGAGGATGACAATCACCGTGCAACTCGGCAGACGTCAACTGATCCGGCAGATTAAAAGTCTGGGATTCGAGATTTGCTGTCTCGACGAAAGTTCGGGGCATGTGGATTTATTCGGAACCACCCGGCACGGCGGTATGTCTATTTTTTGGCTACCTGCGTTTCTTCCTTGCTGATTTCAATAATGTTTCCGACCTTATGTTTCAGATCGCTTTGCACACTCACAAAAACATTTCCCTGATCGTCGACGGTCACGCCCTGCACATTTTTGAGGTGCCCGCCGAACGCCGCGATCGTCTTCAACTCTTCACCCGGCGTGTACACGTAAAGTTTTCCGTTGCGACTGTCGGTGATGTAGAGAGAGCCTTTCGAGTAGTAGATCGTTTCCGGCGAGAACGAATCGTTGCGATCGATGATGCGATGCAGCTTTCGATTCGCGTCGAGCAGATAGAGAACGTTGTCTTCGTTGTCGGCTATGTACAGATTGCCCTGCTCATCAAAGACCATGCTCTCGGGCTTCGTGATGCCGGCGTCTTTGCCGAGAAACTCGGTCACGTTGCCGTCGCGCGTCACACGAAAGACTTCATGCTGTTCGCCATCGCCAACTAACAAGGAGCCATCGCGAGCCAGCGCGATTCCTTCGGTTGAAATCAAGCCTTTGTCTTTGCCGGCAACCTCGCGTAGCTTGCCGTTGGCGGTGTACTCCCAAAGGCCGCCCGCATCGTCGTCGGTAAAGAAAACGTTGTCCTGGGCATCGATCACCAAATCTTCAGGCGACAAGAATCCAACGCCAGCGTCCGCCAACTTCTTCAACCCTTCATTTCTATCCCACGACTCAAGCGCCACGCCGCCCTCATCTGCGAAGTAAAGCTTGCCTTTGTGCCACAACAATCCGTCGGGCGAGCCGATACCGATTTTGTTCGTCGCGAACAATGTCGCCTTATAAGAGTGATCGGTCATGATCACAATGCCTTCCTTCTGCACCTTGCACGAGGTCAGGAAGAGAAAAGCGAATGACGCGATGGCGATGCTAAATTTCTTCATAAGTATGATTTCGAATTAAGCAGTCTCATGGTCGGGCGACTGCCCCGCTTATATCAACTCATTCCCAGCAGCACGTGCCGCCGCATAGCTGCCAATAATCCAAGGAAAGCTCTGATGTGAATCATCGTGCTCGAAACTTCGAAGGCGACGAGAAAGATAACGGCGCTGGAAAGAGCGCTGTAGCGAAGCGTGAGCGAAGTCAGCTTCTCGAGTAGTCCGCTGAATCGTTTTCGCAGTACAAATTGAATCAGTGACACCTCAACGATGGCGACCATCGCGCCCGCTGCGATATCCAATGGCGTGTGTTGCGCGCTGATCATCTTGCCGCCCATAATCACAACCAGCGTCCAGCCGAGTGCGAGCCATCCCAGTCGCCGCGACGCCAGCCAGATACCGAGGGAGATCGCGATGAAGAAACCTGCATGGTCGCTGGGAAACGATCCGAGGTCGTTGGTTTCCACATCGCCGCTCAACAACGCGCGATAATTCTTCTGACTCTCTTCGTCGAGCATGAACCGCACAGGCATGCGCTTCATTTCCACCAATTGCTCGCCTTCGAGCCGGTAAATCTTTTGTGACTGGATTTCCGGGCGCGGCAGGAAAATCGTCTTCGAAAGTACCTTGGTCGTCGTGATCACGCAGACCGCGGCAATGAGAGTCGCGATCAGAATCTTGCGCCGCGCATTCGTGCTGTTCGTTGATTTGCCGCCGTACCAGGCGGCCAGAAAGCAACAGCCGATCACGCCCGCCTTGGCCAAATCGTTGTCGAGAAAGAACGCGACGAGGCTGTCGAACAGCCACGATCTGCCGGCCGCACTGTTCAAGAGCAGCAGCAGCTTATCGTTCAAATCCGAAAGCCCGCTCGTGAGCGAAGCCAGAATCAATGGCATTAATGCTGAAATGACCAAAATAACCCCTCCGACTCATCTGCGAGTCATCAGCTGAAATAAATGTTCAAAACACACAACTTGCCAGAAAACGGCGGGCTCGCGCGGCGATCACAATTTTTGTCGCTAATTGTTTCGCCAAAACTGTGGGGAAACTCCGTGCTATTAACCATTTAACTATTGCGTAGTGGCTGAAGATTCGCCCTTCACATTGAGTGCCATGTCAACTGCGTTAATCCGTTCGAGTCTCAACATCCATTCATCGTTGACGGCAAGATTGATCGCCCCGCCGAGTCCTGTGCGACCGGATGCAGGCAACGAGTCGATTGTCGAAATGGTCGCGGCGCGAGCGATCGCTACGCCGAATGGTCCCGCGGTCATCTGCCGAGATGAAGTGTTGAGCTACGCCGATTTGGATCGTCGCGCGAACCAACTCGCTAATCGTCTGATTGCGCTCGGAGTGAAAGCTGGGAGGATCGTTGCCTTGTGCGTCGATCGTTCGATTGAGTCGGTAATTTCGACGCTGGCGATCATGAAAGCCGGCGGCGCGTTCCTGCCGCTCGATCCGAAGTATCCGATCGATCGTATAAGATTCTTGCTGAACGACGCGCAGCCGCGCGCGTTAATTACCAGAGAAAATTTGGCCGATCAGCTAGACGGCGGCGCCTGGGACATTATCAATATCGACGTTGACAGATTCGCAGCTTGTTCAAGCGAAGCGCCGATCGTTGAGATCGTGAAGACCCAGCTCGCGTACGTCATCTACACGTCGGGATCGACGGGCGAGCCAAAGGGCGTCGAAGTTACTCATGAGGGTTTGCTAAATCTTATTTTCTGGCATCGAACCGCCTTCGATGTAGCGTCGCGAGATCGCGCGTCGCATCTCGCGGGTGTCGGCTTTGATGCTTCGGTGTGGGAAGTCTGGCCTTACCTCACAGCGGGTGCTTGTTTGTATTTGCCCGATGAAGAGACGCGCCTCTCGCCGAGTTTGCTGCGTGATTGGATCGTTGAGAACCAAGTTACGATCAGTTTTCTTCCGACAGCCTTGGCTGAAGCTTTGATGATTCTCGATTGGCCAGACGAGACGGCGCTGCGATTTCTGCTCACGGGCGCTGACACGTTGCATCGTTACCCGGGCGACCATCTGCCGTTCACCGTGGTGAACAATTACGGGCCAACGGAATGCACCGTCGTGGCGACTTCGGGCTGTATTAATTCAACGGATGTGTCTGATCGGTTACCAACCATTGGACGCCCGATTGACAACGTGGACATTTACATCCTCGACGAAAATCGTGCGCCGGTCCGCGATGGCGAGGAAGGCGAGTTGTACATTGGCGGCGCCGGCGTCGCGCGCGGTTATCTCAATCGGCCTGATCTAACTGCCGAGAGATTCATTGCGGATCCGTTCAGCGCAAAATCCAGTGCCCGGCTTTATCGCACCGGCGACCGGGCGCGGCGACTCGCAAGTGGCGACATCGCTTACCTCGGCCGCGTTGACGATCAGATCAAGATTCGCGGGTTTAGAATTGAGCCGGCTGAGATTGAATCGGCGCTTGATCGGCATCCGGCGATCGCTTCGAGCGTGGTCATCGCGCGCGGCCCGAATTGTTCTGACAAGCGACTCGCTGCATACATCGCCATGCGCAACAGCAGTACTCCGGCGGCGGGCGAACTTCGCAATTTCCTCGGCTCATCGCTGCCCGATTACATGCTGCCGTCGCTGTTCGTGAAAATTTCCGCGCTGCCGCTAACCAGCAACGGCAAAATCGATCGCGCTGCGTTGCCTGAGCCCACGATTGAAAACACACTCCGCGACGACGACTTTGTCGCGCCCCGCTCACCGCTTGAAAAGAAACTCTCGGACATCGTTTGCACGCTGCTCAAGCTGGAGCAGGTCAGCGTTAACGACAACTTCTTCCTGCTCGGCGGTCATTCGCTGCTGGGCACGCAATTGATCGTGAAGATTCACCGCGGTTTTGGAGTAGACGTCGCGCTGCGCGCGTTATTCGACGCTCCGACTATTGATGAGTTATCCAACGAAATCGAACGGCTAATCATCGCTCGGATTGAAAGCATGAGCGAAGACGAAGCCCAGAGATTGCTCACTTGAAGGTAATATGAACTTCAGTCTGTGTTTCCCGGCCCCGGAATCCAGAGTGAAGCCCAGCCGTAAAACTTATGAGTGCCGACTCCGAATCCATCTCAACTCAATCATCGCAGACTCTCAGTCTCTATCACCTGCTCGACCCTGAGGTGCTGGCGAATCCTTATCCGCTGTATCAACGGCTGCGCACTGAGTCGCCCGTCCATTGGGATCCGTATCTGCACGCCTGGGTCGTCACGCGTTACGACGACGTAATTACGGTGCTGCATCGCTTCTCGGCGAATCGCACGCCGACACCTGAGCAATTCGCGGCGATGGGATTGGCCGAACTGACTCCGCTCGCGCAATTGATGACGAAGCAGATGCTGTTCATGGACGCGCCGGCCCACACGCGTCTGCGCAGCCTGGCATCGCTGGCATTCGCTCCGGCAAGAGTCGAGGCGTTACGCGCCCACATTCGCGAGATTCTCGACGACTTGCTCGCACCGCTGCTCGGCGCCGGGCGCATGGATGTCATTAACGATCTTGCCGCGCCGCTGCCCGCAATCGTCACCGCAGAAATGCTTGGCGTTCCGATTTCAGATTGCCATCAATTGAAAGCGTGGTCCGCGGATTTCGCGGAAGTGCTCGGCAACTTTCAGCACAATCCAGATCGAGCCTCGCGCACGGTCAAATGCGTCGAAGAGATGACCGCATACTTTCGCGCCGCCATTCAGCATCAGAAACAGCATCCGTGCGAAGGCTTGATCAGTTCATTTATCAACGCTGAGATTGACGGTGATCGATTGACCGAAGAAGAAATCATTGCGAACTGTATCGTAACGATGGTTGGCGGCCAGGAGACAACTACAAATTTGATCGGCAATGGAATCCTGAGTCTGCTGCGCCATCCAGATCAGATGCAACGTTTGCGCGACGATCTTTCTCTCATTCCATCGGCCGTCGAAGAGCTGCTGCGACATGAAAGTCCGAGTCAGCACACCGCGCGAATTTGTCCTGAAGATACAGAAATCGGCGGCAAATTGATCCGCAAAGGCCAGGCTGTGATCGCGGTGATGGCCGCGGGCAATCGCGACCCGGAACGGTTTGCCGATCCCGATCGGCTCGACCTCGCGCGCGCGGACAACCGGCATCTGGCGTTTGGCTGGGCCAGCCATTTTTGTTTCGGAGCGGCGCTCGCGCGTATCGAAGGGCAACTCACTTTCGAGGCAATCGCCCGCCGCACGGCGAATCTCGCATTCAAAGCCGATCACAAAATAGTTTGGAGAGAAAACCTTGGTCTGCGAGGTCTGACCGCGCTTCACATAACTTTCGATCAAGTAATGTCGCCTCACGTAATTGCTTCGGCCGCCGATCAACCCCAAAACGGTTGCCCGTTTCATCACTCGACCTAACGTTTCCGGATTTCCGTCGTGCTCGAAAACCCTTCGCCATCTGAATCCAAACTCAATGCCGCGATGATTTCAGCGGCTAAACGGGATCTGCTTGCAAAGTATCTGCGGGGTGAAATCGATCACGACCTTTCGAGCACAATTCAGCGCCGCGGGCCGGATGCTTCGCTGCGTTTGTCCTTCGCGCAAGAGCGCCTTTGGTTTCTCGATCACCTGATGCCCGGTTCGCCGGTTTTCAACGTGCCGACTGCGGTCAGGATTTCACGGCCACTCGATCTCGACGTGCTGCAACTATGCGTTAATGAAATTGTTCGTCGTCATGAAGTTCTGCGCACCACCTTTGTCACGCTCGACGGAGAGCCGACCCCGGCAATTAATTCGCAGGCCGATGTAAAGATCGGCGTGATCGATTTGACCCGGCTCGATGAAACTTCGCGGGAATCTGAGAGTCTGCGTCTGACTAAAGAAGCCGCGCTGCGGTCATTCGATCTTTCACGCGGGCCGCTAATTCGGACCAACCTGATCAAGCTGACTGAATCCGAATCGATTTTCCTGCTCACGATGCATCACATCGTCAGCGACGGCGGATCGATCCTGATCTTCTTTCGCGAACTGTCAGCGTTGTATGCGATCGCCAGCTGGCTTACTGGAAAGAAAAGTTGAGTGGCGATCTGCCTGTCCTCGATATTCCTTCCGACCATCCGCGGCCACCAGTCCAAACTTATTCCGGGGGTCGCGCGGTGGCAACGCTATCCAAAGATTTGACCAGCGCGTTGTATGCCCTGAGTAAGCGCGAAGGAGCGACGCTGTTCATGATGCTGCTTGCGGCGTTCAAGGTTCTGCTGCATCGCTACTCTGCTAACGAAGACATCATTATCGGATCGCCGATAGCGAATCGTGCGCAGTCCGAAACTGAAGACCTGATCGGGTTCTTTCTCAACAATTTGGCGCTACGTACCAGCGTCCCGGGCGATTCAACTTTTCGCGAGGTGCTTTCGCGCGTCCGCCACACGGCGCTCGATGCCTATGCGAATCAGGACGTCCCGTTTGAAAGATTGATTGAAGAGTTAAAGCCGGAACGCGATCTCAGCCGCACATCGATCTTCCAGGTGTATTTCAATCTGTTCAGCTTTTCCGATCAGATCGATTTGCCTGACGGCGAATCGATCAATTTCGTCGACGCGTGGCTACAGTCAGAAGAAAACCTTTCGAAATTCGATCTCACTCTGTATGCCGGCGCCGGCGACAAGACGATCAAGCTTGCATTTGTTTACAACACGGATTTGTTTGCGCCTGAGCGAATGATTTTGATGCTCGATCAATTTCAGCATCTGCTTTCGCAAATCGTTGCGCGTCCGGACGAAACAATCAGTCGATTGTCCCTCGTCACACCGTCGGCGCAAAAGTATTTGCCGGACCCGAGCGCTCCAATTGGCTCGAATGGCAACCAGGCGATCACCTCGCTCTTTTCTGCACAAGCCAAACAACAGCCGAACGCTTTGGCGCTGAGCGACCCGAACGAGCGTTGGACTTATGACGAATTGGAGCGTCGCAGCAATCAACTCGCGAATTACTTGCGCGGCAACGGAATCCGGAAGGACGACGTCGTGGCTATTTACGCGCACCGCAGTGCGCCGTTGGTCCTCGCGATTCTCGGCGTGCTTAAGGCCGGCGCAGCTTTCACGATTCTGGATCCCGCACATCCCGCAGCGCGATTGATCGACTGTCTGCGGATTGCTTCACCGCGCGGCTGGATTCAAATCGAAGCGGCGGGAGCATTGCCGTTGGCCCTGGATGAATTTGTCGAGAAGCTCGCTTGTCGTTCTCATCTGTCGCTAAAGAGAGGGCGTAATACGGAAAACGATCCGCTCGCGGGTTGCTCGACGAACAATCCAAACATCGAAATCGACGCGGACGATCTCGCTTACATCGCGTTCACTTCCGGTTCGACCGGACAGCCGAAGGGCGTGATGGGTCGGCATGGTCCGCTGCCGCTTTTCACGTCATGGGCGCGAGAGAAATTCAATCTGAATGAATCCGACCGCTTCTGCATGCTTTCCGGTTTGGCTCACGATCCTTTGCATCGAGACATCTTCACGCCGCTGCAACTTGGCGGGGCGATTTGTATTCCCGATCCAAACGATCTCGAAGCGCCGGAACGATTACGAGCGTGGCTCAAGCGGCAAGCAATCACCATCGCCAATCTCACGCCGGCGATGAGTCAGCTTCTGACAGACGGTTGTGGAATTGACGAGCAGATCGAGTCCCTTCGTTATTCATTTTTCGTTGGCGACGTTTTGACGAGGCGCGACGTGGCGCGGCTGAAGCAGCTTGCGCCGTCGATTAGCTGCGTGAATCTATACGGCTCGACGGAAACGCAACGGGCCGTCGGGCACTTCCTCGTCGACGATTCATACGATTCATCAGGGAAAGAAATTCTGCCGCTCGGCAAAGGCATTCACGATGTGCAGTTGCTGGTTTTGAATAAGTCGCAAGAGCTATGCGGCATCGGCGAAATCGGCGAGATTTACTTTCGCACTCCGCATCTCGCGAAAGGCTACCTGGCTGATGAGAAGCTGACCCGCGAACGTTTCATCGCGAACCCGTTCACGAATGACCCCGCAGATCGTCTGTATCGCACGGGCGATCTGGGCCGATATTTGCCGAATGGAGATGTCGAGTATGCCGGCCGCGCTGATCGACAGATCAAGATTCGCGGATTTCGAATCGAGCCGGCCGAGATCGAAGCCGTGCTAACCAAACATCCCGGCGTGCGCGAAGCCGTCGTCATCGCGCATCAAAACGACCGCGATTGCCTTCTCGCCGCCTATATAGTTTGCGCTCAACCTGAGATTACGGCGTCAACTCTGCGCGACTGGCTAACTGAAAAACTTCCCGCGTACATGATCCCGTCATCCATCATGATGATCGAGGCGTTGCCGCTGACATCGAACGGCAAACTCGATCGACGTGCTTTGCCGGCGCCTGAGCACAGCGAAACCGCTAACGAGTTCGCGTGGCCGCTGTCGGCAACCGAAGAAGCCTTAGCGCTGATATGGAAAGGAGTTCTCGGGCTCGAGCACATCGACATTCACGACAACTTTTTTGAATTGGGCGGGCACTCGCTGTTGGCAGTACGTCTGTTTGCGCTGCTCGAAAAACGATTCAACAAGCGTCTGCCGTTGGCGACGTTGTTTCAAGCGCCGACGATCGCGAAACTTGCTAAAACGATCGAAGACGACGCGTCGAAAAGATCGGCTTCGCTGGCGCCGATTCAACCGTGCGGCACGCGGCCGCCGTTCTTCTGTATTCATGCTGTGGGTGGAAACGTGCTTGAGTACTACGACCTGGCGCGGCATCTCGGAAACGATCAGCCGTTCTATGGCTTGCAGTCGCGCGGGCTAAACGACTCACATCAGCCACATGAACGCATAGAAGACATGGCTGCGCATTACGTGAAAGAGATTCGCGAGCTTCAATCTGATGGGCCTTACTTCATCGGCGGACGATCATTGGGCGGAATCATCGCGTACGAGACGGCGCGGCAATTGAAAGAGCAAGGACAGGAGGTCGCGTTGCTTGTGTTGCTTGATTCGTATCCGGTCGGCCATCAGAAGCTTTCGAACGCGGATGGGTTAACGGTTAGAGAGCGACGCGCGATCAGAAGAATCCAAACGCACCTTTCGAATCTTCGGCAATTGCCAACATCCGCGAAGCTAAATTACTTGTTGAGCAAATCACGGTACGCGCCGAAGCGGATCACGGGCACCCTGTGGCGCGGGGTTTATCGCTCATGCGTGAAGCTCGGCGTCGCACTGCCGCGGTCGTTGCGCAGTGTCGAACAATTCAATTGGCTGGCGGCGCATCAATTCGTGCCAAGACTCTACGATGGGCCAGTGACTTTGTTTTGGGCGAGCGGCGATCTGCGCGCGAAGTTCGACATGATCGAAGGGTGGAGAAAGTTGGCGCCGGGTGAATTGGAAGTTCACGAGATTCCGGGAACGCACCTCGATATTATCAAAGCGCCAAATGTGGAAGAGGTCGCGAAGAAGTTGAGTGCGTGCCTGAAGATTGCACAGACTTTGTATCAGAACCGCGAGCGCTAGCGAGCGGCTCAAACATCAACCTGCCGGCTAACGCTCCGCGACTCTGAGACGCTTCATCGTCGTTTGGTCATAAACCCGCCAAGAAATCCCAACGTCAATCCGACTCCCAGGGCAATGCCAACTGATTGCCACGGATTGTGTTTGATGTAGCGCCGCGATTCGTCGAGGTAATCTTCGCCGACTTCGTATCCCTGGCGCACCAGCCGTTGCGCCCTGCGTTTGCCGATCTCAACTAAATCTTCCGCGATAATTTTTCCTTCGACAGCTTTTGCTGCCAAATGACCGAGCTTGAATCCCGCGCTCTTGCCGTTATCGACTGCCGTTGTTGCTGTTGTCGTCGTTCCCATCTTGTTCCTCCGTGAATTATGACAATATTCTAGCACCTTACGATTCTGATGCCGTTAGTAGGTTTCAAAACTGCAACGTTCTTATTGCTAAAAGCTGTAGGCTGAACCCGCGGGGCAGAGGTTATGTGATGAGAACGCTGTTCGGGTCGGCTTGAAAGTGGCTTTGCGCTCATTGACAGTGGAATGACGAGGAACGGAAGTTTTTTGTTTGATGGTGGCGAATGCGTCCTTGATGGCTTGGAAGTCAGCAGCAGAGATTGCGGCATCGATGTTCTGGTAAGGCATATTCGATTCTCTTTGTGAGCTTATGTTTTCATTAAAAAAGCCGTTATGAAAATGGTGACGTAGCCAGTGAGAGTGAATCCACCAACTACTGAAGCTCCAAAGCCTTGGCGACATGTTCGGCGAACTTCCTGCTGAAGAAAACGTCTTTATTGTTTTGGGGGCTTGGCACGCTCACGTTCACGAGAAATTCACCTTTTCTGAAGGCTACAGCTTCAGAACCTCTGACATCGGAGACGAATCCTTCATCACCCAACGTCGATAAGTCTTCTTTAATTAAGTGAAATTCTTTTCCTCGGTTTTTGGTTGTGGCTTTTTCTTCTATTATCAAATGAGATTTGAACTCCTTGAAAGCGCGCACAGCCTGTTCTTCATTGGAATACTCCGTAACGGCTATCTTTACGATGATGTCTCCTAGCTCCCACTGCTGAATAATGACGCCCTGACTTCCCTCGAATGTCTCGATTGAACGATGTGTCCAGCCGGGCATTTCTTTACCTATTTTCTCTTTCAGCGATTTGCGTGCCTTGTCAGACTTATCCGAGTCTCCTTGTCCTTGCGCAAACGCGTATACCAGGAGAAAAAAATAATTACAATCCCTATCCTTTTCATTACATACCTCCAGAGAAGATGTTGGGGTTCAGTCGCTCAATGTTTGTCCACCACCTCGAAAAACAAAGGCTCCGAATCGGGCGTCCACGAACCTTTAATCTCTAAACGATATCGATTGGTAAGCCGATAAGAGCCGGGTTCTAGATCCCCATACCAATTGTCCAAACGGAGATCTCTCAAATCTGATGATGAGTATGGCCCAACAGAAACGCCTGGTTTCACGGAAACGAATTCCGGATACTCTTCTTGTTTTTGAAGCGATTCCGCTAATCCGGCACGATAAGGTACTAATTTTCCATCTCTGAATAGCTGCGGCCGGTTCTGGTAATATCGGTCGACAATCCTAATCCTGATGTTTTGGTCAGAATCATTTTTTACAACAACTCTCACATAAACTTTATTTGTTAGGCGGTACGGTTTTTCCCGCGGCTTATCACCTAGTTCGGATTCAGGAATATCGAGGCTAATCGTAATGAGCTTCGCTGAAACCAGTTCTTGTAGGACGTTTGCATTAGATGACACCTGAAACAAAAGCGGCGCAGAATCAGGCGTCCAGGGGCCATGCACATCTAAGCGATAACGACTGATGAGTCGGTAACTTCCCGGTTCAAGCTCGCCGTACCAATCGCTCAGATCGATTTCAGTTAATTTTTCTGAAGAATAAGGTGAAATCCAAACCACATGTCGCAAGCTTACGAATACCGGATCCTCTTCCTGCCGTTGAAGCGATTCCGCTAACTCGCCACGGTAGGGTACTAATTTTCCATCCTTGAAATAGCTGAGGGCGGTTTTGGTAAAAACGATCTGCAACTCTGATCATAATCCTTTGATCTGAATCATTTTTCACAGTAACTTGCACGTAAGGCTTGCCGGCTACGCGGTAGGGTCTTTCGCCGGATTTATTTAGCAGTTGCTCCTCGGGGATATCCAGACTTATCGTGATGAGATTAGATGAAACTAGCGGCTGTAAGACCTTTGCATTAGATGATGGTGTTTGTCCTGCTAGTGTCGAAAAGCTTGAAACTAGCAATGAGGCAACGGCTACCTTGAAGATGGATGCGCGCATCTTTTTTTCCTCCGGTCCACTCAATCAATGTTTATCCACGACCTCGAAAAGCAGCGGCGCAGAGTCAGCGGTCCAGGGCCCATTGATGTCTAAACGATATCGATTGACCAGTCGGTAGGAGCCAGGTTCCAACGGGCTATACCAATCATTCAAATCAACCTCGGGTAAATCGATTGAAGAATAAGCTGATAACGAAAGAAAGCGTCCGAAACGAACAAATTCCGGGTCGGCATCTTTCTTTCTAACCAATTCAGCAATATTGGGGCGATAGGGTACTAGAACGCCATTCTTGAACAACCGGGGGCGATTCTGATAATAAGGATCGACAACTCGTACTTTGATCGGCTGATCTGAATTGTTGCTGATAAGAACTTTGACATAAGGCGCTTTGGCTACGCGATAAGGCCTTTCGTCCGGTTTACCGAGCAACTCAGTTGAGGAATATCCATCGATATAACGAGAAGTTTTTGATCCGGATACTCCTGCAAAGCGTTAGAAGCCTTCGTTAGCATTCCAAATAGCAGGAAGCTGAAAAACAAAACAATTCTTGACGGTGCGTAGTTCATGGCATGATTTCCTCGTAAGATTCCAACGCGATGCTCGGACTGTCCCAGCAGTTTAAAGTGTTACTAGCTGCCGGTTAAGGCGGGCCAAAGCGACTCCGGTATTCGGTAGAAACTATGAAGCCTTTTAGCACCTGGCTGTATTTGTAATCTCCCGCATCCGGATTGGTGCCATCAAGCACGCCAACCCAGAATTTGAAACCGTCCCAATTATTATCCGGCGGTGCATTCGGCTCCCGCTGCAAGATCCCCCGATAGACCCAAAGCACGAATGCGGAGTTGTATCCGTGAGTTCCCCGTTGACCTCCAATTTCAGGATGCATCCCAATAAACTCTTGCGAATAAAAAGTTGCGAGAGCGACATGAGTGCGCTGAGATTACGCAGAGAAGCTAGATTGGCTTACAGCAGTTAAGGCACCATTTCGAATACGAGTTCGGCGGAGTCCTTAGTCCAAGGCCCGCCGATTTCAAAACGGCGGCGATCCGTTAAGTGGTAAACACCGGGAGCCAGCGGTCCGTACCATTGCTTCAGGCTAAAGCCGTCCAGACGTGAACTGGTTTTCGGATCGAGAAAAAGATTGGGACTGACTTCGACTAACCGCGCGTCTTTATCCTTCGCTTCGACTAGTTTCGCCGTTTCACCACTGTAAGGAATTAACTTTCCGTCTTTGATTAACTGCGGACGATGACCGTAGGAGCGATCTATGACGCTGACTTGAACGCGTTGCTCAGAATCATTTATCAACTCGACCGCTACACCTTCGTCGTAAGCCAAACGGTAGTGGCCGTCAGGCAATGGCTTCGATGTATCCGGCACGAGTCGGAGGCTAACAGCGTCAGGGATCGGAGTCGGCTGCTTTCGCGGAATAACGTCAAACGTAACCGGATTTGATTCGACCCAATCACCATTCGGTAGAAATTGCTTTCTGACCAACAGTTGATAGTGACCAGGGTTCAAAGGAGTCTCGTACCAATCCTCCAGGTTTACGAAATGGTCGAGATATTCGCGCCCTGAGGTCAGAGTCTCCGGTGCATGCCCGAACCCGTCACCGCCTGGTTCCCGTCCAGCTCTTTCGACGCATTCACGTGCCTCCTTCGTGTAAGAGAGAATATCGCCGTCTCTGATTAATTCCGGCCGGTACGCGTAACACCTATTTCGGTCATACCCATATGTTAAATCTTCACCGGCAGCCAGTGAGATGAACATCTCGAATTGCGTCCAGTTGTCACCTGTGTAAGGTGGCGGCGTGGTTGAACCTTCGCGGCCGACTGGCGCAAGACGAATCGTTATGATGCCGGTTGGGTGCCGTAAGATTTCAACTCGCCGCTTGTAGGCGGCTATCTCAGCCTCAGTCGGCTGGTGGTCGGTCACGGTTTGGCTAGACACTTGTACTGTAAAGCCGGCACACGTCAAGAGAGTCAAGAGAAAGACCTTTTTCACCAGTTCACCATCAACTACGGCTGATCCAACGCCGTCAATACATGCTTGACGAATTCACCTCTCCGCCGTTTGACCTCGGATTACTCGCGCTCTTCTCGTTGTGACGGGGTAAGTCGCCGGGTAAAGACGATAGTCGTCACGAACCTGAAAGGCGTCAATCATGGGGCATCTGCTACGTCAACAACATGATTCGCAAATTCTTTTGTCCAACGCTTAATCTCTGCCTTCTCGCGCGATTGCCGCTCAGCCCCACTTAGTGATCGCGCATCGTCATCCAAATTGACATCCGCGCCCACTTCTATGTCAAAGATGATTTTTCCGCGTCTAAAGTGTGTTTGCCTCAGATCATATCCCCAAGCATAACCTTCATCCCCAGCTTCAACCCATGGTTGTGCCTCTCGGACGTTCCGCGCGAAATTGTTCATCGATTCTTTGGCATCGGCTGCCGACCCTTTTTGTATGGCAACGATTCTCACCTTCCGGTTCTTACTCGACCACACCTGGATCAAAACACCAGCACCGCCTTGCATTGGCTCGACCCGTGAATACGACCATCCGGGCATCTTCTTTTCCAAGTGTTTGCGCAACTTGTCATCAAGCCGATCCAGATCATTTTGCGCATTCGCCGTGTAGGCGAACAGTAACATCAACGCGCACGTGACCGTCCAAAGTAAACGTTTCATGACGAGTTTCCTCCATTCGTTAGAACTTTTCGTACGAAGTTGTAAAGTCTGCTCGACCCCTGTATTCAGTGGAGACGAGGAATGATTTAATCGTATGCAAGTAGTCTCCGTTCGAGTTCAGATCATTAGTCCAGAAATTCCATCCATCAGGATCGTCGGCTGGATCTCGATGAAGATACTTGAGGTAACAGATCTTAACGAAAGCTCGATTATAAACAGGCGGGTTGAAATTCGGACTGCCGGGGGGATTGGCCAGATTAGGATCAGTGTGAACGAACTCACCAGAAAGAAAGAACGAGAGGCCATCGTTTGCCCGGTGAAAGTCGATGCAAGATAAATCGAACGCACATTGTGAGATCTGACTCGTCCAGAACTTCCACCCAGGCAGATCTGTATTTTCGAAATCAAAAGGTTCATTCGGATTTCCGTCCGGGTCGCGTCCCAGGAAATCTTTGTAATGAAACCTGACGAATACTCTGGAAGAATCTATGAGGTTGTTAGTCGGCAGTGGAGCCCCTACGCAGGGTACGAATTGATTGTTTTGCGCCCGGCCGTTCAATGAGACCATCGAGTTCGTCGGAATGCCGGTTTTCGGTCCGGCAATAGTTAGGCTGGACCGAATCCTGTGTTGGCCTGGTGGGTCAAAGACAACAAGTCCGCCCCGGTTCCAAGGCACCTTGCCAAGCGGCCGCTGTGAACCGGCATTAGGTGAGTTTGGATTCCCCGCGAAATACACGACATACATCTCAAACTGGTCGTCAACATACAGCGCATCTCTCATTTCGTTATCCAAGACACGGGTCAACTTGTAGTCGGGGTAATCATGGGTATGCATTGATAGGTCGTTACCCTCTGAGAAGTAATGGACCGGATAGCCCGGAAGAACGTACGGATCAAATGGGTTGTCACTATCCAATTCCCAACCTGGAGCATTATTGGCTGGATCTAGCATATTGCAGAGTAAGTTTCCACCCTTAATTTCCTTGCTAAAAGTCTTTATTGCTTGCACATATTTGATCCCGCTTTTTGAGGGATCAGATATGAAGCCCGGCTGCGCGTGCACGCTGGCGTCAAATGCCATTCCTTCCTGAGCACCACATCCCAAGCGGTAGAGCCAAAACGGAAATACGTCCCCGCATGGATTGGACAAGCCAGGCTGTGGACCCTGCGTAACCTGATCAGCGACTTGATTCCCAGTGAAACTCGTCAGGGTCGGCAAGGCCGAATTAATAGTAAGCGAACTGGACGTTTGCACCCCGCTCCTAGTGTAGGTCACGGTAGCCGTAAATGTGCCGACCTCGTTGAAACGCATCGTCACCGACGAAGAATTGCTCGGGCTGACGATCGAACATTGGTTTACCGGTGCACACGACCATGTGTATGTTCCGCCCGAGAACGCGCCCGGAAGCGGACTCGCGTTCAGTGCGACATCCGCGCCTAGCAAGGCATTCTGCGTCGTTCCATTCAAATAACCATTCACCCTGCCGCTGGTAATTTTCACATCCGCAGGCACATTGAAACTGAAATCATCGAAGCCGATACCAAACGGATCGCTAATACTTCGAATCACGATCTTAGTTATATTGTCCAGCCCTACGAAGTTAATCCCTTTCGTGGTTGTGCCGTTCCCAAAAACGGCCAAAGAGCCGTAAGGTGAATTATTGCGATAAACATCAATGACTGCGAACTGATCAAAAAAGACATCGATGCCGATGATGGAAAAGCTTAAATTGCTTGCCGGCTGCGTGAACTCGACAATTGTTTGGCCAGTGATATTCGGAGCAGTCCAAATGAAGTTTGGCAACGAAGTGGTGGAGCAGAAACCACAACTCTGCGATGTGTGCACGGAGGTAAAAGGATTATCCGAATAGAACCTGACACCATCGGCCGCAAGATACTGATCGGCAATGATCGTGTTATTTGGTACGGCTGTGCCGTCTGGGAACCTGTCGAAATCGATTCTTACTGGAAAAGCAGCTGAATCCACGCTTACAAATGCCTGTGATGAGGCAGAGTTCCCAGTGTTGTCAGTAACGGTTAACGAAACCGGATAGACTCCGGCGGAGTTGTATTGATGATTCACGATTGAACCCGTGCCTGACGTGCCGTCCCCAAAATCCCAGGAGTAGTTGGTGATCGTTCCATTTGGATCGAATGAGCCGCTGCCGTTCAACTGCACGATCTGTCCTGTTTGCGAATTGTATGGCCCCCCAGGATTCGCCACGGGCGTCTCGCGTGTGCCACCGCCAAAGGGTGTGTCAATGACGCCACCCAATGTCCAACTGGCGATGTAATCTCCATTACCGCTATTCGATAAATCTGTTTGGCTCGTGCCGTCAGCATTCATTGTCCAAACTTGAGCGATTGGATCGCAGCAGTCGCGTTCCCGATCACTGCGAAAGACTATTTTCGAACCATCGGGCGACCACGAGGGAGCATCATCATTTGCCAGTTCATCCGTTAGTCTCGTCTGGCCTGAGCCATCGGCATTCATCACATAGACTTCTTTGTTGATGTCCAATTTTGACTTGGTGATGTAATTGCCGTCGTCATCTGTCTCCTGCCACGTCTCAAAAATGCTGTCGCGTGTACTGACAAAAGCGATCCGGGTACCATCGGGCGACCAGGCTGGCTGGCCGTCTTGCACATCTCCACTGCTGAACGTGACGCGTTGTTGATTCGTGCCGTCGCTGTTCATCACATAGATGCTCTTGAAGCCTTCACGATCGCGATCGCTAACAAAAGCCATTTTCATTCCGTCTGGAGACCACGCAGGTTCGCCGTCGTTTGCTGATGAATTGCTAAGGTTAACGTGATTCGAACCGTCTGCGTTCATTACATACACTTGATACTTACTACCATTGCGCAGGCTCTGAAAAACAACTCTCGATCCGTCGGGCGACCACGTCCCCATGCTGTCGTCATTAGGATCTGACGTAAGGCGTGCCACACCGCTCCCGTCGGGATTCATGACATAAATATCCATGTAACCAGTTTCGCGATTGTCACGGTCACTCTGAAAAAGGATCTTCCAGCCATCGTGTGACCAGCGAGGAAAGTCATCATTCGCGCCTGAGTTAGTCAATCGCGCGACACCGCTGCCGTCGCCATTCATTACATAGATTTGCATTGAGCCTTCACGATTACTCGCGAATACAATCTTTGAAACGCCGGATTGCGGCATCGCAGGAACAAAGAAATCGAATGTGGCGTTCGCTTGCTTCCAATCGGAATGAAGAACGGGAGAGCGAAGTAATCCGAGCGCTGAATGATTCCATACGTCGGAACTAGCCGGCTTGATCAAATCGATTAGCAAAAGCGAATAATGGCTCAAGGCGGGCTTAGCAAGCACATCAGAATGTGACGAGAACCATGCAATTGAAACTACAAGGCTGAATCCGAGCAGCAATCTGTGCAAAAGTGGGATGAGTCGCACGAAGCACCGCCTTTTTAGGATTGGACGGTTGCTGGGAGGCTAAACCGCGAGTTTGCGGGGCGTCAGGCTCGTGGGTTAGCCATTTCGTTTTCAAATAACGCGCGCACAATACTCTCGCATTGTTCTCATGTCAAAATATTTTTTGTGATAGCAAGATTCTCCACTAGGTACTCGTTGGGACGCGGCCCGCAACCCTACGATCACCGCTATGGCTGGTGATTTGTCCGCCATTCTTGGGCGAACTATTTGCTTGCATTCTCCGGTTATGCCACTAGATCTTTGACCGTGATCTCTGGCTGTAACTTGATTTCCGCCTTAATCGAATTTGAGATCAAGCAATGCTTCTCAGCCTTCTCTAAGATTCGCGAGGCGCGTTCAGCGTCGCGCGCGCGAGTGATCGTTAAAGTTGGATGCAAGACGATCTCAGTTATCATGAAACCGCCGTTAAGCTTCTCGAGCTTGCCATCTGCGGCGGCTTTGAAGCTGACGAAATCCAATTTCGAATTCTCAGCAATCGCCAGGAACGTAGTCATGAAACATGAATTGACGGCGCCAACGAACAGATGCTCCGGTGTCCACGATCCTTCATGCCCTTTGAATTCCGGCGGCGCATCCACGTGCAAGCACGGCAGCACCGGCGAGCACAAATCGCCTTCGCGCTCTTTCGTCCACTCGACCTCGGTCGAGTAGAAATATTGGTTCTCCATTTTTGCTCCCAGTTTGGAAAGACTCACAGTCAAAGCTTTGCTCAATATGAAAGGCTCTGAGTCTCTGCATTTAGATCGGCGAGACAACTTCACCACAGAGGCACTGAGTTCACACCGAGATACAGATACCCGCACATGATCGAGTTGTTCAGCAATCCTAGATCTTCTGAATCGTGATTGTGACGATCGTGACCGGGCCGGCTGTTCGGTTGTATGAAACCCAAAAGCCCAGCGACGCGTAACGCACAACTTTGTATTGCGAGCCATCCGGCTGCGTGTCGAGACTTGGTCCAACCACATTCTTGAAATCCGGAGCGCCAACGCCTGCCGCAAATCGCTGAACTGGATTGCAATCCATTCGTGGTTAACGCGAACGGCGCAGTGATTCTTGACGCTCGCGTACGCGTGGAAGCCGTCGAGCCGAAACCGTTGTTGGGTGTTAGGGGATAACGGAAAAACGAAACCGATCCAAAAGAAGCAGTCATACGCCGGCGCGCAGCGTTCCTTTGAGCTTCCGGTATTCGTTCGCGGCGCTAATCAACAACCCGGTCGTGTTCGTGACCCAATCGATTCGCGATTTCTTCCACGTTTCCCAACCTTCGGGAAGGCGCTTAGCGACAAACATCGTCTTGAGATCTCTTATGTCCAACGCCGGCTCGCCTGCAACTGTCTTGCTGCCGGGTTTGTGGGCGAAGAAAGCGAACAGCAGACCGAATTCTCCGGACGACCCGACCAGATTGTCTTCGCCACCCAGCTTCGTGAGTTTCTCTTCCAGGTCTCGGTGACTGTCGGCCTGGTTCGGCTTGATCAGATCGCCGATGAATCCAAAGCCGCTCTCGACGATATGAACCAGGTCGCCCGCGAGCAGTGCGACCGTGCGATGATCAAGCACTTTCGATTTTGGATCGCGAATCAAATTTTCCGCGATAAAGCGGCCCACATCAGATCGCTTGAGAAAACCGTCGGTTGCTAGATTAATCAGACGATCAAAATCGGCTTGACTGAATCGGCCCGAGTTCAAACTCTCCGGATCTCCCTGGAGGATGCCGCTGTGACCGGGATGCGAACCTTGCGAACCGGGAAAGTCGAGCGAGAAGAATCCCAATGGCACAGCTGCGTCCAGCTTGCCGGAAGCGCCGCGCATGAACGCGTGATTGCCACTTGCAAAGAAAACCAGCAGGTCTCCGAGATTGCCACCGCCAGTATTTCCTAGTCTGCGTACGTCTTCGATGCCGGCGAGCGGATCGTTCGCGTCGTTTCGGATCGGGAGCGCGTCTTGCGCCACGGCACTGCCGATAAAGGGACACGTCGCCTTCTTTTCGACAACACTGGTTCTTTCATCCGCAGTCGGTTGAATGGGATCGGTATTCATGAGGACAGCCCTTTCGCGCAAACAGGAGTAGCGGTAGAACGCGAGGGAGCAGAGTTTATCACTCGACAAACAAATAGCAAGAATATTTCGCCGCGACTGGCCGGACTGAATTTTGCTGATGAATTACGCAGGTCGAGCAAGCGGCAAGCGAATTCGGAAGGTTGATCCCTCATTAACGGTTGAGGTGGCGGCGACGTCCCCGCCATGCGCGCGCGCGATGCGGCGGACTGCGGGAAGGCCCAAGCCGGTGCCGCCTTTCGTCGTGGTGAAGAAAGGATTGAATATGCGGGTGAGATCTTCTTCGGTGATTCCGTGGCCGGTGTCGGAAACTTCGATCACTGCTTCGTCACCAGTGTCTTCAGTCCGCTCGCGCTTGAGGCTGACCGTGATGCGGCCGTCGTCTTCGATTGCTTCGATGGCATTAAGAATTAGGTTCAACACGGCATCTTCAATCTGCGGAGCATCCACATCAATGCGGACATCTTCCGGCGGTTCGTCAAAGATGACGTGCACGCGACGGCCGCGCGAAAGCGCGCCAATTGCCTGTGAACGCGCGACATTCACAGCTTTCAAGGTCAGCTCGGTCAATGAAACCTGCGTGGGACTGAGCGCGCGCGGACGAGCGCGATCAAGCAAAGCTCGCACGGTTCCATCGATGCGCGCTACTTCGTGACGAACTCCTTCCAGCGCTTCGCGCTCAGGATCGTTTGCGTCGCGGCGGCGAATTAGAATATCAACCGCGCCCTGGATGCCGGCCAGCGGATTCTTGATCTCATGAGCCAGGCCCGCCGCCAATTCACCGACAAACGAAAGTTGCGCCGCGTGCTGAAGCTCAGCCTGTAAACGTTTGGCGTCCGTGATGTTCGTGTTGACGATCAATTTCTGAATTGGTTTGCCCTGCTCGTCACGAACCAGGGTCCAACGACTCTCTACGATTAGCTCGTTGCCGTCCTTGGTAATCTGATTGAATTCGCCGCGCCACTCTCCGCGCTCGAGGACAATCTTCTGTGCTTGCTTGAATTCCGGCGGCTCGGAAAGGAAAAGAAATTCGACGGGATATCTGCCAATCACTTCTTCGGCGGACCAACCATACAAACGCTCCGCGCTCTTGTTCCAGTAGACGATCCGGTCATCCATGTCGCGCACCAGGATCGCGTCCTGTGATTTATCCAGCAGTTCAGCTTGTTGGCGAATCTGACTTTCAGCAAGTTTCAGTTGCGTGATGTCGTGGCGAATCGCGACGTACTGATAAGGCTTGCCTTCGGGATTAAGGAACGGAACGATTGTCGTATCAACCCAGTAGATGCTTCCATCCTTTGCGCGATTTCGTAAATCACCTCTCCACACCTCGCCGCTCGCGATGCTCGTCCATAGCTCGCGGATGAATTCTTTCGAATGGTAACCAGAATTGATGATGCGATGGTCCTGGCCCAGCAACTCTGCGCGCGAGTATTTCGAGATGCGGCAAAACGCGTCGTTCACGTAGTTGATAATGCCGCGCTGATCGGTGATGGCGACGATCGTCGATTGGTCGAGCGCAAACTTGATATCGGCCAGCTCTTTCAGCGACTCTGAAAGCGCTCTTTGGTTGGCGACAGTTTGTTTCAAGATAGCTTCGCGTGATTCAGATGAAGAAGGTTGGCGGCTCACACGCGTAGCTTAGAAAAGGTGAGCCGTGCGGATCAAGTTCTAGGACGGAACAGCCGCGGTTTCTTCCAGTTTCTTCAGCCGATAGCGCAGCTGATCGCGGGAAATACCCAGTAATTCTGCGGCTTTTGTTTGATTTCCACCGCTGCGTTCGATCGCCTGGCGCACCATCGACATCTCGACATCATCGAGCGAAACTCCGCCTGGCGGCAGATGAAACAGCTCATGATGAGCCCAGCCTGTGCCGTGAAAATGCTCTGGCGCCTGCCCACCCGAAACACCACGCGGAATGTACTTCATCGTGATCACGTCTTCGTCTTCCAAAATCATGGCTCGCTCGATCACATTGCGCAGCTCGCGAACGTTCCCCGGCCAATCGTAATGACGGAAAGCTTCGGCAACCTCTGGAACTATCCCATTAATCCGCTTGCGCAATCGCTCGCCAAAAGACTCGACGTAATGATCAGTTAGCAGCAGCACGTCATCGCCGCGCTCGCGCAACGACGGTATGTCGATTTGAATTACGGACAGTCGATAATAAAGATCGAGACGGAAACGACTAGCTTCGCTCTCCCTTTTCAGATCGCGATTCGAAGCAGCAATGATGCGAGCGTCAAACGGAATGTCTTTCAAACCACCGACGCGGCGGAACGCGCCTTCTTCCAACACGCGCAAGAGTTTCGCTTGCAGGCTCAGCTCAAGCTCGCCAATCTCATCCAGCAGCAGCGTGCCGCCTTCGGCCTGCTCGAACATTCCTTCCTTACGCGCTTTCGCGTCAGTGAACGCGCCTTTTTCATAGCCGAACAATTCGCTTTCAATCAGCGTGGCTGGTATAGCAGCGCAGTTGATCGCGACGAATGGACCATCAGCGCGATTCGAATGATAGTGAATAGCTTTGGCGACTAAGTCCTTGCCGGTCCCGGATTCGCCCTGAAGCAACACGGACGACACTTCGCTCTCCGCAACCTTCTGGGCCATGCCCAGCATTTCACGAATGGCGGGCGATTGTCCGATGATTTGCTCGAAGCTGAATTGCTGTGATCGTTCGCGGCGAATTAGATTAACTTCGCGGCGCAGACGACTGGCTTCGATGCCATTACGAATGGCTACGTGCAGCTCTTCCAGATTGATCGGCTTGCCGATGAAATCATAAGCACCGCCGCGCAAAGCTCCGATCGTTTCATCAACCAGCACGTTCGCGGTGATCATGATGATAACTGCATCGGGCTCGCGCTGCCGCATCTTGCGCAGCACGTCCAGCCCCGATCCATCCGGCAGGTTAATGTCTAGCAAAACCGCAGCCGGCGATTCAGCTTCAAACGACCCAAGCGCGGTCGTTGCCGTGGCTGCTTCCACCGGCTCGAAACCCCAGCCGCGCAAGGCTTCGCCCAGCGACCACCGGATCATCTTCTCGTCGTCGACAACGAGGATTCTCTCTTTGTAATTCTTCAGATTCTTGTCCTTCTTCCCGGCCGCCATGCGACCGATTATAGGCGACCAAGCTGCGTCAGAAAACCCTGGAGCACATTGAGTCGGAAGCGTGCAGCTTTCTCGCGAAGACACAGCCCAAAACCATTAGCAATCAGCGTGCTTGCGCGAAAGCGCAGAATTTCGCGCAATTCGACGGCGAAAGTGAGGATTCTTCCTCATTCCGACAGAGCGAATAGCGAGATTTTCCGCGATAACGTTTGTCGAAGAGTACGAAGGGTGAATTGGATTTACGCCTCAACGAAAGTTGGCGATCAATTTATGTGCTGGAAGTTATATGCTAAAGCTTGCCGGGACGAAGCAACCTAAGAATAATAGAGGCATCAGCTAAGGCAGGACACTACCAGGCAGTTCTGAAACACCTGGGCCGCGACCTTCTTGGGATTCGTGCTTGCGTTGTTTACGAAGCAAGAAAGAACGCCCCGCAAGACGCAACCACACATTTCATCAGAATTCATTTAGTCAGCGCGTTTCGGCTTCGAGCTGCTGAATCTTGTCCCGCATCCACTGTTTGAGCGCCTCTTCCATCCTCGCTTGATTGCCTTCGGCATCAAGGTCTTCAACCGTTTCGCCGTTGTCGGTCAGCGGTATGAAATGACATGGCACCAACTCAGCACGCTTCGCTTCAGGAACAAAGTCGATCAGGTGACACTCTGCGCACGGATGCGCCTTTTCGGGCAGCGCATAGTTAACGCAGGTTAGCGAATCGCGGAACGGAGACGTTTCTTTCCACGGCGTGCGCACGGATCGGCCGTAGCCGCCCTTTTCAATAAAGTCTAGTTCAGTTCTTAACAGCTCGAGAAGGTCGCGCTCGTCTTTTGCCATATCGGTCCTCCGATCCGATCGAGGATTTGGGCGTACGACAGCAAACCACGCTCTGGGTTTCTGCTGCTTTCGGAGCAATGATCATGCCGAGCAATACAGCCCACAGCGCGTACAAGGGATTCGAAAACTTGCGGGAATTCACACAACGCAGCGAGCTTTTCCTCAAACAGCCAGATGCCTTCTACGCTTTGTCTGACGAATCCGAATGGCCTCGAAGGTACAAGACTTGCTCTCTTCAGCAGACAAGTCCAACGCAATGCTCCGGTGTTTCGGCGCAGTTTGTCGGTTTCATTTCTGAGTAAAAAGCTATGGGTCAACTTGACGTCGAGCAGAACATCGACGAGCTAAAAGTTCAGGCATTCATGACGGCGTTGCTCGACGATCTGCGCGCGCTCGACTACATGATCGATCATGATTCGATCGAGAGCGGCGTGCATCGCATCGGTGCTGAACAGGAGATGTTTCTGGTCGATCGCAGCCTGCGACCCGCGCCTCTGGCTTTAGAAGTTCTAGACGGCTTGAAGGATTCGCGTTTCACGACTGAGATTGCCCGATTCAACCTCGAAGCCAACCTAACTCCGCGAGTGCTAAACAATTGTTGCTTCACCGATATGGAGCAAGAGCTGAACACGCTGTTGGCGGACGTGCGAGCGGTCGCCGAACAACATGAGGCGGACGTTCTGCTTGCCGGAATTCTGCCGACGCTTTGTCTTTCAGATTTGACGCTTGACAACTTGACACCGATGACGCGGTATCACGAGTTAAATCGGGCGATTACGCGGGCGCGCGGCGGACCATTTTCAATTCACATCAAAGGTCTGGACGAGCTGCAAATCGAGCATGACAACTTGATGATGGAGTCATGCAACACCAGCTTTCAAATTCACGTTCAAGTCAGCCCGCGAGAATTCGCGGCGGCTTACAACGTCGCCCAGGCAATCACGGCGCCGGTTTTGGCAGCGGCGGTGAACTCGCCGGTGCTGTTTGGGAAGAGACTTTGGCACGAGACACGACTCGCCTTATTTCAGCATTCCGCGGATGAACGCTCGCGCACGCAGCAGGCGCGCAGCCAACCCACTCGCGTTGGATTCGGCGAGCGCTGGTTGAAGAAATCGATTATCGAACTCTTGCACGATCAAGTTACGCGCTTTCGGCCAATCATGATCAGCCTGCCGAAGGAAAGCTCCCTGCAAGTGCTCGCGCGCGGCGAAGTGCCCTCGTTATCGTCGCTGTTTCTGCACAACGGAACGGTCTGGCCATGGAACCGCGCCTGCTATGGAGTGCAGAACGGCGTCGCGCAATTGCGCATCGAAAATCGCGCGCTGCCTTCTGGCCCAACGATCGTCGATGAAGTCGCCAACGCGGCATTCTTTGCCGGGTTGATGATTGCCCTGCCCGAGGAATACGGCGACATCAGTAGCCGGCTGAGCTTTGATGATGCCAAGGCAAACTTTTTCGCCGCAGCTCGATACGATTTACACGCTCAACTGAATTGGATTGACAACCAGAGCATTTCCGCGGCTTCGCTGATTCGCGATCATCTGTTACCGCTCGCGCAACAGGGATTGCGCCAAGCAAAAGTCGATGTGTCCGATATCGGAAAGTATCTTGGGATCATCGAGGAACGAGTGAAGACCAAACAGACAGGAGCGCGTTGGATCTTAAAATCGCTCGCCGCGATGGAGAATCTTGAGTCGAAAGATCTGCGCTATCGAGAGTTGACCGCGCGCATGCTTCACGAACAAAAGGAGGGCACGCCCGTGCATGAGTGGGAGATCATTCAAACCGCCGAAGATATCGATTGGAGTCAGAGCTATCAGACCGTTGGACAATTCATGTCCACCGACCTGTTCACTGTGCGTGAAGACGACCTGGTCGACCTGGCCGCGAGCGTCATGGACTGGCGACACGTTCGGCACGTGCCGGTTGAAGATGACGAAGGCCGTTTGATCGGATTAGTCACTCATCGCGACTTACTGCATTTGCTAAGTCAGGGCATGCGCACGCAGCCTGCGAAGCCATTAACCGTGCGCGATGTGATGAAAACCGAATTACAGACGGTCTCGTCTTCAACGCCGACGCTCGACGCATTGGAGATCATGAAAAACAATGGCGTGGGATGCTTGCCTGTCGTTGATGATGGGCGGCTGGTTGGAATTCTGACTTCGTTTGATTTCCTCGCGGGCGCCGCGCGTCTCTTCAAACAATATCTTGCTACGTCAAACCATCAGACCCCGAAACTAGAGGTCAGGCACGCGGGCGCATCTCGCTAACGATATCGCCCCGGGCATGCAACTCGCCTAATTCGCCGGCAGTTTTGTTTCTTTTTTCGGATGGCATTCGACGCATTGGAACTGTGAGATGTCACCGAGATTCACTGGATGCTGGAATGGTTTGTTGCCTTTATGGCAGAACTCGCATTTGCGATCGACGAGTCCTCCCAGATCGACCGGATGAATGAACGGCCCAACTTTCACATTCTCTGCCGCGGGCCGAGCTGAGTCATACATCAGCGTGTGACAGACGTTACAGTTGTTCGTGATCACTTTCCCGTCGTTGCTCACGTGTTCGCCGTCGTGACAACGAAAACATCCCGAGAAATAAAGATGCCCAATGTTGTTCGGATGCGTCTGCCAATCGGTTTTCATCTCGGGGAAAAAGTAGGTCTGAAAGATTCGCTGTATCTCAATGACCGCGCCGTCGATCGACGACTTTTTCTGGGCATAAGCATCCGCATAGTTGGTTCGATAGAAGTTATTAAGGCTCGTCGCGATTGCGTTTACTGCCTCCGGCGTCGTCTCGTAGGACTTGCTCAAAACTTCCACCGCTTGGCGTTTCAAATACGGGAGCGACGGATCGAGTCGACCCGCGACGAACGATTGATCGACCGCGGTATCCGGCGGCAAATAAACATGTGCCGGGCGGTTGTGACAATCGACACAGTCCATGCGACGACTGTTTCCGTTTGCGATTTGATCGGGAGTTAGGGGCCTCGTGCGATCGAAATACTCGGTAACTTTTCCGTCACGGTTCTTGATGCGTACCCACGGAATCACCTGGCGATGATCATCGGTCGAAATGTAAGTCACCTCGTTCGCGATGTTCATGTGCCAATGAATGCCGGCAACCTGGCCGGTAGCTGGACTGCCGCCGCCGACATTGATTAGTAGCTGGCGCTGGCGCTTCGAGTTCTGCTCGTCATAACCATAGTGTGTGATCGTTTTCAACTGCGCGCCGAAAAACTTTTCGGGCCAGTGGCACTGCTCGCAAGTGTCCTGCGCCGGGCGCAGGTTGTGCACCGGCGTCGTGATTGGCCGCGAATATTTCCTGAACGTGACTGAGTACAACTGATAAGCACCCGCCAATTTCGATCGCACGTACCAGCTAGCGCCTGGGCCAACGTGGCAGCCGACACAACCAACGCGCGCGTGCGCGCCCGCTTGATATGCAGTGAACTCAGGCTTCATCACAGTGTGACAAGTCTCGCCGCAGAAATTCACGGACTCGGTGTACTCGTAACCGCGATAACTTCCGAATGCGCTCGCCGAAACGAACACAAACGTAACCAGCAGAAAGGTAAAGAACGCGCGCCGCGAACGCGGGTCGTTCAAATCCAAACGCGGATAAGCAGCAATCTCGGAAGGTTTTGCGCGATAACGTCGCCGGCGCTCGAGCAACATTCCGACGATGACGACAACCACGCCGAATATCAAGATCGACGGAAAGATGATGTAAGTGAGAATGCCAAGATAAGGATTCTCAGCCGAGGAAGTAACTTCGATCAGAAACAGCAGGATAACGCTGACGAGACTTGCGATAACGATCGCCGAGCCAACCAGACTGATGTAATTGCGAAAGACGCTCGGAGGCTTGGGAGCAAGTTGTTCGATTTGCCCTACGCGGTCCGGGGGCCTGCTTGTGTGCAGAGAATGTTTGTCCATCTATTTGACGGAATCCGTTCGTTCTTCGCTGGGGGGCTGCGGGCTCTCTGCTGACGAGGTCTGCTTGTTCATCTCTTCAAAAGCGAGTTCGTGCTCTTCTTTGTAAAGCTCTTCCGATACTCGACCATCGATGAGCGCAAAGTTTACCGGATAAACGTCGGGATCGAAAATCACATGATAGAAATGCCAGACGACGATCGCGAGTGTCGCCAGCACAGCTTCGTAAAAGTGAATCGCGAGCGCGATGTCGATCCACCAACGCGCTAGAAATCCAAAGACGGCAATCTTAAACCAAATCATCAGACCCGTCAGGCCCATGATGAATGTGCCCCAAATAACGGCCCAGTACTCGGTTTTTTCGGCGTACCCAAAGCGCGCAATCTTCGGTTTCTGTCGCTTAATTCCCAGATAGTACGTGAAATTTCCGACGACGTCGCGGACGTCTTTCAGCTTCGGCAGCATGTCCTTGACCCACTGCCGCCCGTCTTTTGACAGCGCCAAATAACCGAGATGATAAATACCAACGAGAATCATTATCACCGCGGCCACACGGTGAATGACGCGTCTGAGATATTCATTCGAGCCAAGCAACCACGCCAACCCAGAGTCGGGATATTGAAGAGCAAAGCCGCTCAGCACGAGCACGATGAAGCTGGTCAACAGCAGCCAGTGCTGCAATCTTTGATTCGCCGTCAGCCGAACGATCGTGCGTTGTTGTTTGCGCCTGGCCGCGACTTTCTTTCGCCAGATAAGGATGTTGTGCAGCGCCATGCCGCCGATTGTTAGAAAGATCAGTGGCAGATAAATCAGGCGCACGATCCGCGTGCCGCGAGCTCCCATGTCGTGAATCGCCACGTTCGACACCAATTCAGAAGCAAAATGGATCTTGCCCTTAGTGAAGTTCGCGCTTGCGCCGACGTGGCACTGCCCGCAGGTCTGCTGCAAGTTGTTCGCACTAATCATTGAACGCGAATCGGACGATGGCAGAATGTTGTGCACACCGTGACAGCTTGCGCAATTGGCAACGACTTTCGATCCGAGTTGCGAAGCCAATCCGTGATAGCTGTCGCGATAACTGCTGACGCGTCCACTCGCCACGCCGAATTCCTGCGTCAGCGTCACGCCTTCATGACACTTCGCGCAGCTATCGGTCCCGACGCTCGGCGAAATCGTATCCTTGGTTCCATCAAACGGCATCAGGATGTTGTGTATGCCGTGGCAGTCGGTACAGACGGGCGTACGACTCACGCCGCGAGCCAAAGCCTGCCCGTGAATACTCTGCATGAATTCGTTGGCTTCGGTTCGATGGCACTTGCCGCACGTGTTCGGAATGTTAACTTTCGCGATTGTCGATTGTTGATTCGAAGCAGGCTCAATGTCGTGGCCGTTGTGGCAGTCCGTGCAGACGGCGGCGCTCATATTGCCCCGCGCGATCGCTTTCGCGTGCACGCTTTCGCGATAAGCAAGCAACGGCCGATTGCTGATGCCGCTTCCCTGCATCACCGTCTTGTCGCCATGACAACGGCCGCAAGTCTCAGCGACATTCGCGCGATTGATCGTCGACTTAGGATCACTCGCCGGAGGCATCGTCGTCATGTCGCCGTTTTTCGTGTGACAGTCGAGACATGCTGCCGCTTTGACGCCGTTACGAACCGCCTGTGCGTGAAAGCTGTGATCGTAAGCCGTATGTGGCACGGTGTGAAAAAGCGAGCCCGCTAAATACGGCAGCTGCTTGCCTGGGCCATGACATCCCTGGCATTGAAGCGTCGGCGGCGGAGCTGGAGACGCGGCCGCATTTGGCCCGCCGATGATCGCCCCTTCGTTTGGTCTGACGGGCGTGGCTGAGTTCTGATTTGTTTGGGCGGAAACAGATCGAAGTTTCGAGACGCAAAGAATCGCACTGAGCGACACTCCGGCCACAATGATCGCGACAGCAAGATGGCGTTTCACGATTTGCTTCCTCGGACTCGGGGGCGGCGCGCGAAAAATAACGCGGCGAACGCCCGTCCGCAATTTCAATCAAGCAAAGCAAAAGCCCGCACGCGATTGGGCGTGCAGGCTTTGCTTTGTCGGTTTCGATTTCCCTTTTGTGGACCACCAAACAGATGGTCCATTGACTTGGGGATCATGTTTCCGCCGTTACTGCTTCAACGATTTCATGTATGCAACGAAGGCTTTTGCTTGATCGGCAGTAATGCCCTTCTCTTCAAAAGCGGGCATGTTGGGCGGCTTCTCTAACTTCTTGCCCTTAAGCACAGACGCAATCAATACGTCGTCGGCTTTGGTCGCATCGAACTTCTTCTCAGCGGTTTGGCCATGACACATTGCGCACTTCGACTTGTACAAAGCTGCGCTATCGTCGTCGGTAGCGCGCGCCGGCGCCGCGACGACTAACAACATAGCCGCGACCATCGCGCCGGCCAGCACGAACGCCATCTTCTTCAATCGGGTAATCGTAACCTTCATCATTGCCCTCCAGCTTTCAAATGAAACTTCCCGTTTCGAACTCGGGAGAAAGCCAAAGGGCAATGACTATGCCGCGAAGAATCAGCGAGAAATCGCCGAAGTGAACTTGCGAATTGCGATCTTTTTCGCAGTGAGACGGGAAATTTCCCTGCGAAGCCAACCGGCGATCAGGCCGCGGCCTTCTTGTGACAAGCCGTGCACTTCTTCGAAGTTGGCGGCGGCGGATCCAAAGTCGGTCTTGCCTTCACCACTTCATCATGACAAGCGCCGCAGCTTCGGTGAAACGCCTGCTGGTTCGTCATCAGCGTCGGTTCAGCACTGCCTTCAAATTTGACGCTCGGGATTTCCGGCAGCAGTTTCGGCTTCGCGTCGGCGCGCGCGTGGCAATCCGTGCAAACGTTGACGACTGTCGCCGCATTCTTTTCCAGTAATTCCATCGTCAAGGTCGTGGTGCGATCGGCCGGCCAAACGGTCTTGTGCGGTGGATGCTTCAAAGCTTCAGCCGCCGGCTGCGCCGTGTGATGACAGTCAACGCAGGCGATTTGTTTCGCTCCGTCGGGGCTGCGCGTTTCCGTCGCGTGCTTCATGTGATTGAACGTCACCTGGCCCAGCTTCGCTTCCTTCGCTAGAACGATCGTGTCCGGCATCCTGGTTTGCGAGCTGGTTTTGTTAATGGCCAGGCTCGAAGCGAGCACAAGCAAAGTAATAAAGACTGCGAATCGAAAAACTGTTGCTGGCTTGATTTCAGCGGATTTCTGCATCGAGGTAACCTCCTCCTCAAATAATTTTGAATGAACTAAAAATGCCACGTCGTTCCGGTGTGACAACGTTTGCAAGCAGTGAAATCTTCGCCGCCGAAGACGCGCTTGCCATCATGGCATGACATGCAGCTTTGCGCGCGACTAGTCGCGTGATGATTGAGCGGTTCGGGCGTGGTTACTTGTCTGCGTTGCGCCAGTCCAGCTCGGACCTGATGACATTCGTTGCAAGTGACCTTCTGATGCTTTGTGTGACTGAAGCTAACACGAAACGCCGGCATGAATTCGGGCGTGCGAGAGTAGCCACCCAATTGATGACACGTGCCGCACGATGAAATATCTCGACCAACCGATTGCGCGCGCGGCGTATGACAGCGATAGCACGTCGTGTGCGCGTTAAAGCCGGCAGGGATCGACATCGCGACACCGCCGCGCGATTCCCGATGACAAGTAGCGCAACTGACGCTGCCCATATTCAAGTGCCGCGCATGATCGAACTTCATCCTGAAACTCTTCAGGTGCGGAAACGGTTTCAGCGCGCCGGACTTAACATCGGTATGACAGATAGTGCAGATCGGACTTTCGGAATTTGAAAACTGCTGCGCATGACATCCGGCACAGGGCAGATGGTTCGACGCGCCGGGACGTTTGGGAATCGGCGCATTCGAATCTCGACGATGACAGAGCAAGCAAGGTAAGCGCGAATGATTGCGACTGCTGTGCTGAAACCTTCCATAGTCGAGGCCTTCAGGAAATTGCATTTGTTCCTGAGGGGTCGCTGATGAATCCCCGGCGGTGATTGAGGCAACGTAAGTACGGTGGGACGCAAAGACGACAGCTCCGGCGGAAACGACTAACATGACGAGTAGGGCTCGGCTCGTTAGCGCACGGTTGAGAATGCTGCGCCACGAGCCCGCAACGCGGGCGACAGAATGTAGCCCAGGGTGAAGCGAGCGGAACCTTGGGTTTCCGGCAACATAATTCCTTGAGCCCGCTTTAGCGGGCGACAGAGGTTCTGCCGCCCTCTTCGAGGGCTGAATCCCAACTGGGCAATCGATCCCCGGGCTTACGCCCGGGGCTATATCCTGCCGCCAGCTTCGCTGGCTCGTTGAGTGATTGCTTACCAGAACCTTCTTCATCCAATTCACGTCGTCTTCTTTGGCTTTGGCTTCGGAATCGCTTGCGGATGATTCTCTGGCATCGCTTCCTTGCCAAAAGTTAGGTGGCACTTGGTGCAAGCAAAATTCGGATCTTTCTTCCTTGAATCAATCTCGAAATTGAGCGCGCCGCCATCATCGACCGTAGCTGTGATATGACAACCTTCAGGCCCGCCACATGATCGCACCGGCACCTTCACCGTTTTCGGATCGATGGTACTGAAGGCCGCGCTGTCGACCTTATGACAATTGAGGCAGCTCAGATCAGGATGCTCGCCGGCTTCGTGACGAAACGCTCCCGCGGAAATTCTTCTGCCCCAACGCGCCAGCATAAACTTGTCCGCGCCCATCGGCGTCGCCAGCCTTGGATCGAAATCAACTTTCAACTGCATCGGCGGAACGAACTTGTGACACATCTCGCAGTTCTTTGGCTCGGGGGCGATTCCCGAATCGGCGCTGTGACAGGTGAAGCAGATCGTGTGGCTGTTCGGGATCGTTTTGAACGTTCCCTTCTTCAGCCAAAAAGCGTCGCCAATGCCCTTCGGCGGTTTCGTTACGTACTCTTCGCTTGAATTTCCTTGCGGCTGATAAGTCTCGTGACAAACGGGACAACTCTTCGGCGGCGCAGGCTTTTTCTCCTGAAATAATGCATTCGCAAATGACGCGCCATCTCTCTCCTCCTCCGTTGCGAGAGGGGATGGGGGTGAGGGCTTACGCGTCGACAGACCCTCACCCAACCCCCTCCCAAAGGGCGAGGGCGACGTCGAATTCAATCCAACCACATCGATGTGCTTGTCGTGCGGGAAGCCAACACCGAATTCTGAAACAAACTCGCGTCGCTTTAACTTCGGATCAGGTACGTCACCGAGGCTCGGGAATAGCCAACGCGCCGTGTCTTTGGGCGTGACAGCGATGTGACAGTTCGAGCATATCGACGGCGCTGGCCGTTCGCGTGCGAAGAACTGTTCCTTATGACAACTCAAACAAGACGAGTGCTCCGGAAAATCAGTCACATCAGGGAAGGCCGCATCGCCTTTGCGAAACTCTTTGTAATTTTTCGACGGAACTTTGTGACAGGAACTACAGACAAGCTTCTGCGTGACGATGTGAGTCGTATGCGAAAACTTTGTGTAATCGACTTTCGGTTTAGGTGGAACTTTCGGTTTTTGAGAACGAACTCGCTGCGGGCGTCGCTGTGGCGCGGCCGCCTGGCTCAAGCCGGGAGTTAGAGCGAATACAAATAACACGCTCCAGAACATTCTCCCTATCGACTTGCTAAGAGCCCTTTTGATCATCCTTTTCATCGCCGCGTAGCGGTGAAATATTTAGATAGAAACCAAAAAATATCCCAGCTCCTTTAGGAGCAAGATGTTTATGTCGCCCATAAATGGGCTTCGACACGATTGACAGGTCTTCGGCGCTATAAATATTTCGCGCCTAACGGCGCTGCGACATTTTCTCTCTCAACTTGTACTGCCCGTGTTGGAAGTTTGCCGACTTTCGATTTGTCTAATCTTAAAATAAACCAACAGGGCCAGAAACAAAATAAAAACCAGCGATACGATCAGCCCTTCGCGCCGGAAGCGTCTTTCTCCCAATGCCGCCAGTCCCGCCTGGTAACCCTTGCTGGCTACGTCCAGCCCTGGACCAACTACCTTGTCAACTTCCGCGGTCGATGAAGAGTGAATCAGCACGCGCGCGTGAGTGAGCGCGTCGGTGGCGCCCTTTAACTCGAACTTCGGTTTGCTTACTTCCATTCCTTTCTCTTCTGCATCTTTCAATATGGCCGTTGATTTGTCGATGCTGGCGATCAATTCATCTATGCGCGAACGCATCATGCCAGCCGCGGCGAAACCTTTATCGCCGCTCGAGTGACAGTTGATGCAAAGCGCGCCCTGTTGCGTTCCGATCATCTGATCGTTGGGTTTCAGAATCGCGTGATTGCTGTGACAGGTGATGCATTCGGCAAGCTGCTTTTCGTCGAAAGCTTTCTTGTGTGGGCTGGTCTGAAACAGCTCGGCCTGACGCCCGTGACACTGGCCGCAGACATTCGCGACTGAAGCAATACCGGGCGGCGTTGCGCCATGATTGCCATGACAATCGTTGCAGGTCGGCGCCGACAGATCTTGTTTGTCGTAGAGTGCTTTCGCGTGCACGCTCGTCTGGTACTTGTCGAATTGATCGCTCGGAATGCCGAACGGCTTCATGTAATCCGCGCTTGCGTGAAACTTGGCGCACGTCGTCGCGACGTTAGACGGATAAACGGAAGACAACGGATCAGTGGGTGTGCGGATGCCGTGAACGCTGTGACAACTTATGCAGGTGGCCACGCGCGTTTCGTTTTTTTCCTTCAGCAACTTGCCGTGTACGCTCGTGTAATACTCGCGCTCCTGATCGACGCGCAGTGAAGGATTGAATCGCTTCATCAGATTTGCGTCGCTGTGGCACTTGCCGCAGTAAGCCGGAATGTCCAGCGTCTTAGGTTTTCCGAGATAGCCTTTGCTTGGATCCTTCGCAGCTTCTTTCGTGTCGGCATTCGGGTCGCCGCCGTGACAATCGTTGCACGAAAGCCCGCGCGACTTATGAATATCGTTATCGAAGAGTTTGGCAGGCGCGCTGAGCCGCGGATCGTCGAGCCTGATGTGACATTCGATGCAGGAGCTCTTCTTTTGGGCGGAAGCGAGTGAGAACACAATCAAAACTAAGAATAATGAAAGACCGAGGTTGATCAGCGATCTTCTGTGTCTCGGTGAGATCTCTGTGTCTCTGTGGTGAAGTGTTCTCGAGATCATTTCACCACAGAGGCACAGAGAACCACGGAGGCACAAAGCCATTCTGGACAGATCCTGCGATCCAGCTGAGCTCTGGTGTTTCATGTTCTTAATCCAAAGCGCCGTCGTCGCTACGCTCTGCCGGCGCACTCCAAGTCACTTCGTCACGTACCCAACGATCGTCATCACGACGATGAACAGCAGCGCGAACACTCCGCAGATGTTGAAGATCAAATGCCGTCGGCGATTCTCGGGATCACGATCGATGAACGGCACAATGAACAGAAGCAGCGCGATCACATTGAAAGCCATGATGCCAAGCACTTCGCCGTCGAGCCCCAGAATCTTCGCTGGAATCCACTTCAGCGTTTGAAACATGAAAAGGAAATACCACTCCGGTTTGATACCGGCGGGCGCGGGCGCAAACGCATCCGCCTTCTCGCCGAGCTCCCACGGAAACAGCGCCGCCAGCGCAGCCAGCACGCCAATCGCCAGAATCCATCCGATCAAATCGCGCATGATGAAGTTCGGAAAGAACTTCATGCGCTGATAATTGTGTTCGTACTTCTGGGGCACGTGCATGCCGTGCAGTTGGACCAGCGCCACGTGAATCGCGATGAAGACGGTCGCGGTCGCGGGCAACACCGCGACGTGAAATCCGAAGAACCGCGTCAACGTCGCGCCGGTCACATCATCGCCGCCACGCAGGAATCTGAGAATCGGACGGCCCACAATCGGAACGACGCCGGCGATTTCAGTGCCGACTTTGGTCGCAAAGAAGGCGAGCTTGTTCCACGGCAGGAGGTAACCGCTGAAGCCGAAACAGATCACGATGATCAGCAGGAAGGCGCCGCTGACCCAGGTGATTTCGCGCGGCGGATAGTACGCGCGCAAAAAGAAAACGCTGAACATGTGAATGAACAGCGTCGCGATCATGAGGTTCGCTGACCAGCTATGAATCGAACGGATCAGCCAGCCAAACTTCACTTCGGTGATGATGAATTGAACGCTTTCGAAAGCGTTCTCAGCGCTGGGGCGATAATAAAGGAGCAACAGAATTCCGGTAACGACCTGAACCGCGAAGAGAAAGAGCGTCATCCCGCCGAAGTAATACCAGATCGAATGGCGATGCCGCGGGACTTCTTTTTTCTGCGCGACTGCGGCGAGCGTACTGATGGACAGCCGCTCGTCAAGCCAGTTTGTGATTGAGGCGATTCTCACGACAGCAAACTATCCAAATTAACCACAGAGGACACAGAGAAAGACAAAAGCTTAGCCGCAGATGAACGCGGATTTTCGCAGACAGGAAATAAGACTATTCATTTGTGTTCATCGGCGTGTATCCGTGGTTAAGTCTTCGTTCCTCTGTGTCCTCTGTGGTTCAAATTTCCTAGCCCCTCGTCACCACCACGTCATCGCCGCGCGTATTCACCTTGTATTCTTCCAAAGGCCTTGGTGGTGGACCACCGATGTTCTTTCCGCTCAGGTTGTATTGCCCGTTATGACAGGCGCACCAAATCTGTTTTGTATCGTCGCGGTACTGGACGATGCACTCGAGGTGCGTGCACACGGCTGAGAAAGCTTTGAACTCTCCCGGTGCGGTGTGCACGAGAATGCCCGGCTTGTTTCCGAACTTAAAAATTTTCCCTGAGTTGGGCGGGACTTCGCTAAGCTTCGCCGCGACGACTGAATTCTCAGCCGACTCGACGATCTGCGGCGGAGACATAAATTTGAAGATTGGATAGACGATTGCGCCGAGCGTCGCCAGCGCGCTAGCGCCCAGCAGATAATCGAGAAAACTCCGACGTGGCGGAGATTCAGGCAGACCAGAATTCCTATTCGCAGTTTTCCGAGTGTCAGGGTTCACTCAGTCGTCCTCCGTCGAATCAGTCGAATGAAAAGGTTGTCTTTAGACTACGGCGTCTTTCGCAGATTGTCGGCTATCAGAAACACCGCGCCAATTGCCAGCCACGACGCGGCTCTGATCCGATTGCGAGTCTGAAAAGCTTCAAGGGCAGACACGCCAAAGAACAAGACGAAAATCGTAATGCCCTGGAGCTTTATCAGTCTGGCCTTAACCGTGTTTGGCATTAGCTCCTCGTTTCAAAAAGCAAACGGAACTCCAGCCGCGGTCAGAAACCTAAGCTGGAGTCCGTTTTCCGGCATCTGCAAATTAGTCGATCGTTTATTCCTTTCGCCCGATGTATAAACGCAGCGATATGTATGGCAGATGCGCATGGTAATTCTGTGCCCGCAGACTGCCCGGGAATGTGTTCAGAAAATTGCTCTCGTTGTATGCGAAGTACTGATACCCGAGGTTCCAATCAAGCCGGCGGTTGAGCTTGATCGACAGCCGGGCTTCGGGCGAAGTGAAGTTCATCGGATAAGAAGTAATCAGCGTGCCGCCAAGGACCGCATTCGTAATTGGGTTCAAGACTCCGGGGACGACTACGCCACCCGCAATTGCCGAACCAGCAGTCGGCGCTGATAGTCGGTTGCCTTGCCCGTGGTCCTGGTTAATGCGATATGAAGTGTAAAGCGTCATCCGGCGATTGAGCCGCGTGGTCAGATCAAAGTAGAAGTAATTGTTTCTTTGGTAGTACAACGCGTGTCCGAAGTGATGGAACACAGCCGCAGCCGGTGGCACCTGGTAGTAGTAATCGATTGTCGAATCGTTATTGACCCAGGTGTAGTTGTAGCCCATGTTCACGCTGAAGCGCGCCGTCGGCATCCAATCGACCGAAGAGGTGAACACCCGCGATTTGATTGACGAGCCAAAGTCATTGATTGATTCGCCGGCGATCTCAGAAGGATTCGAATTGTCCTTCGTGATGACGGCGAAGTTGAAAATGACTTTGCGATTCGGCGCGAACCTGCTCTTCGCGCGGATGTTCGTGTAATCGTAATTTCCGATCCGCGTAAAGACGTTGTCTGCGGTGCCGTGTTCGGCGTCGAAGTAGAGTGTCCAATTCTTCACAGGCCGCGCTTTGAATCCGCCAAAGAAAGAGTTGGTGTGATTCGCCTCTGTTTCGAACTCTTCGCATCCGGCGCCCACCGGTGAAGTACAAAGCGCAATCGGTGTCAGCAGGGTCGGCGAGTTCGAATTGATCGCGAAGCCGGTAACTATTTGCTGCTCGCGGCGATGGCCATAACGATAGCCGAAGTGGATTGAGTAGTGCGGGTTGAATTGATAGTCACCTTCGATCGTTTCGACATACTTTCGGTACTTCGTAGTGCGCATCGAGTTTACGTTCGAAACACTAAAAGTATCGGTCCGGGTTCCGCCACCAGTCAGCGTTCTGGTTAACGAGAAGAAATCAGAGAACGAAGCCACGCCGTCGATCGTGAAATCCTCAACCCGGAATGTATTCGAGACCCTGAACTTGTCGGTCGCCAGAAAAGTTACCCCAATGTCACCGACAGTGTTCGGTCGTTTCACATTACCCGCAATGTTATAAGAGCTCGGATTCGTGATATTCGTCGCTGACGCGCCGGTCACTGTCGGCGGGAAGCCGGTAATTCTGGTGTTGAAGTTAGTGCCGGCGAAATTCTCGATATACAGCGAATTCGAAGTTGAACGGCTGTAAATGATGCGGCCGGTGATGTCGAGTTTCTTTGCAACGAACGTGTGAATGCTCGCGCGTGTGAAATCAACCTTGCCGCGCGTCGGCTCCTGCCGATTGAAGATAGGAAGCTGGGAAACCGACGAAGCTGTGTTGCGATTGAGGCCGAACGCCCCATCGATGGTGCTGTCGTCGCGGAAACGCCGCAGGCCCTGCACAAACGTCCAGTCGATCGGACCAAGCTTGCCATCGGCGCCGAAACGGAAATCGTTCGCTCTCGATTTCAGATTCGAGTGCAGCCAGAAATCGTTTCCACCGTTGTGATAATTCGTGAACGCCGGGCCGCTGTAACGCTCGGGCGAGTAGCCGACATTGAAACGAATCTTTTCATTCTTCGGCAGAATCGTCAGATCGAAATCGCCCATTTCAGTGTGGGTGTTGTAGCCGTGCAGGCCCGTGACCGGATTCGCAAGCGTTGGATTCGGCGTGAACAACCAGGTCGGATTCGCGATGTTATTCAGAAATCGGTAGTACTTGAAACGTCGATACGTTCCTTCAAACCGATACCACTTCGGCTTTTCAGCGTTGAGGCGCAGGTTCCCGTAAGGATCAGCGCCCCACCCAGTCGAGGTGACGAGCAGCGTATCGAACAGATCGCCCTTGCCGTTTTTCGACTTCATGAGAAAAGTCGTATCGAACAAACGCGGACCAGCTTTGTAATTCAGATCGCTCTTGAACTTGTTGACGTCACCGTCAACTCTCTGACCGCGATAGCCAAACTCGATCGTGGACGTGACGGTATAGTTACCGGCGTCCTCACCCACGCTCTGTGACGTGGGAACGGCTTCGGTCTTCTTTGCCGGCTTCTTCGCTTCAGGCGAACTAGTTGGTTCGGACTTCCTGGAATCTTTCGCCGCATCCGGGGTCTTGATCGACGCCGTTGCTGGCTGTGCGTTCACAACGCCGGCCATCAACGCCAAGCCCAGCGCCAATCCCGAAACCGTGCGCAGCAGATTTACAATATTGGTTTTCATACCGTCCATCCTATGGCTGATAACTCTATGTAGAGGCGAGCAGCTGCCCGCCAGGCGAAACGCGCATTTGCTACCGGAAGAAAACCGGACTCGTTCGTGAGCCGTGAATCTTCACGTGACAAGCAGTACAGTTCGAGTATTGCGCGTTTTGGTTGTGCGACGGCCCGGAAGGCTCAACCGCGCCTACGTCATGAGCCGCGCTGTGGCAAGTCAGGCAGAGCTGATTCACCGCGCTGTACCGCAGCAACCGCGGATTCGCCGATCCGTGCGGCGTATGACAAGACGAACATCCTTCGGTCTTCACCGGAGCATGTTCGAACGTGAACGGCCCTTGCTTGTCGGCGTGACACTTAATGCAAGCGGCATCTCCTCCGGTCGCCAGCCTGGTCTGCTTCAGCTCGAATCCGCCGTGCGGGTTGTGACAATCGCTGCAACGCATCGCGCCTTCCAAAACTTTGTGATGGAAGGGCGCTGAGAATTGCGACTTAACTTCACTGTGACAACTGGTGCAAAGCTGGGGATCGTTGGCCTTCAACATGCGAATCGTTGAGAAGCCTGGCTTCTCAGCATTCGCCGTCGTCACCAGCATGTTCGAGCTCGCAACGTTGCGGCCTTCCTTGTTCGAGTGCGGCGAGTGACAGTCGGTGCAACCGATGTCGTTGCGCCAGTGCTCTCCGCGACGGAAGTTGTTCCGCTCTTCTTTGCCCGCGTGGCAAGAAAGACAAGTCTCGGAAATTTCCTTCGACGATTTGTTCGTAAAGGAAATTATCTTTGTCTTGTCGCCGCCGCCATCGACGTGCGCTTTGCCTGGACCATGGCAGGATTCGCAGCCGCTCGCTTTGTTCTTCCAACTGCTCAGAGTTGTTAGCGTGGCGTGCGCGGTGTGCGAATAAGCTTTGAAGGTGTCTTCGTGACAATCCTTGCAGGTATCGCTGCCGACGTAATCATTTGCGGCTGGCTTGTCATCGATTGTGGCAGAAACGACGGCTTGCGAACGATTCGCCGCCGTCAACCAAACCACGACCGCCAACACTGACCCAAGTACGACCAGCGCTTTGATTGATTTTCTGAGTCTCACTTTAGGAGCCTCCTTCTTCAGGTGAAAGGGCCTGTGTCATCGACGCCAGGCAAAACAAATTTTGCTTATCAAAAGAGCCGCGAGCGAGCATTGGCATACTATGCGGACGGGAATCGAAATTCTGTGATGCGCATTACTGTCACCCACACATCTCGGGAGACATCTGCGCTAGAGAGGCGAGCGCGGCGCTGTCGCGAATCCACAAAGCATCGCGTTTGACGCGGATGATCTTGTCTCGCTTCAGGGCGCTGAAAAGGCGTGTCACAGTCTCTCGTGAGGCGCCGATTATTTGCGCAATCTCTTCTTGAGTCAACAGAATCTGAACCCGAATCCCTTCGCCGGTGCGCTCGCCAAAATCGCGCCCCCACCTGAATATCAATCGAGCCAATTTCTCCAATGCCGACTCAGACAAAAGCAGCATGCGGGTGTGATCGACGAACTCGCTGAACTGGCGGCTGAATACTTCAACCATCTCAGCCGTCGCTTCGAAAGCGCGGCCAGTCAAGCCGGCATACAACCCAAGCACGTCCCCTCCGTGCGCAATGCGAAGAATCACTTTCCTGCCATCGGCCGATGAAATCGAAACTTTCGCGCGTCCGGAGGAAAGCACATAAACCCCGCGCGCGATGCTGCCCTCGTGGAAGACAACCGCGCCGCGAGGAAAGATTCGGCTTCGACTGACGCGATTGATTCCTGGGATGGCCCGCAATGGCGAGTTAAAAGGCAGCACTCGAATGGGCGGTCTTACTGGAACTGTGTCGCCAATGATTGCTCTACTCGCCACGTTCATTCGGTTCTCCTTAATTACTACCTGCGAAAGCGTGATGTGCTGGTGCTTGTGCAGCCCCGAAAATCCGTTGCGCTGCGGAGCAAGAGACGTGCCGACTAGGTTCAGCGCGAATCTATAAGTAATTTCGCAGAACTCGCGTAACAACAGTGGGAGTTTTCTCACAGCGTTTGCGGATCTTTCCTCTATGAAGTGACGGCGTAATCTTCGCGTTCCTGCGAAAGAGCTTCGTTTTCAATCGGGCATATGTGTTGCTTCGCCGAACAAAGCGGGGAATCCCTAAAGCTCGGGCGAAGAGCAGCGGCTTGCTGCTCGACATTTCTCAGGGAGAAGCGGAGGACGACACCATGGCTAAAGACGATCGAGACATCCTCGAACTACTCAAACAGGAACTGTCATTCATAGAGAAGGGTGGATATGGACGGTCGGTTCGCGCGCCTTGGTTACCTAAGTCACTCTTCCAGGACTCCCTGACTTGTCTGAATTATGGATATCCCTATCGCGCCCATCCGTGCGCTGAATGTCATCTGATCGAATTCGTCGGGCCTGACGATCGCTCGCAAACGGTTCCTTGTCATTTCATCCCCCTGAATGAAGCTGGGAAAACGATTGAAGAGCTTGAGATGGACGGTGACGAAGCGAGAACAGAAAATGCTGTGAAGAGTTGGCTGGAAGGGAAGATCAGCCAGCTCGAAGCCGAACGGTCAAAAACCTTTTGGCAAAACGTTGACTGAAAGCCCGCGGGTGGGCGCGTTAAGAAAAGAACATGATGGCGGAACACATTAAAGGAGGAGTGATCATGAAGGGCAATCTTATATCCCCCGTTAAGGATTTCATGTCGCTCGATCCGTTCCGTCTTTTTCCCAATCGCACCGAGCACTCGTTTGAAGAGCCATTGCTGCGATCCATGATCGGCACCGAAGAGTGGCCACTTAAAGCATGGGCTCCGCCGTGCGATATCTTCGAGACCGACAAAGAACTGGTGATGAAGTTTGAATTGCCAGAGGTCAAGAAAGAAGACGTGGAAGTTAAGTTAGAGCAGAACGTGCTCAGCCTGCGCGGTGAGCGCAAGTTCGAGGAGAAAACGGACCGCGAGAACCATCATCGCGTCGAGCGGCATTATGGTGAGTTCATGCGCAGCTTCAATGTTCCCTTGTACGTTGACGCTACCAAAATCAACGCCGAATTCAGAGATGGCGTGCTCACCATAACGCTGCCGAAAAACGAGGAAGCCAGACCTAAACAGATCAATGTGAAGGTCAACTGACAGATCCACCAGGCGTCAGGACGCAAGCTTCCTTGTGTGCGCCGCAGGCGGTTCAGTGGGAAGGGGCCGTCTGCGGCGAAGTTGTAAGTAGAGGACGAACGGTGTCAGTACCGGGAGCGATAGCGACCGGATCATGTGCCAGGCCGAGATATCCGGGCACTAGCCCGACCGTAAGGAGGGCTCAGCAGATCGATGCAAGTCGAGATTTCAAAAAGAATCAGATGCCCAACAGATCAGTCACAATCGATGGCAACGAAGCCGCAGCTTACGTCGCATTCAAAACCAACGAAGTCATCGCTATCTATCCGATCACGCCTTCGTCGGCGATGGGCGAACAGGCGGACGAGTGGGCGGCTAAACATCAAAAAAATATTTGGGGCATGACACCCATCGTGCGCGAGCTGCAATCCGAAGGCGGCGCTGCAGGAACTGTTCACGGAAGTTTGCAGACAGGTGCGCTGACGACGACCTTCACCGCGAGCCAGGGCCTACTGCTAATGATTCCCAACATGTTCAAAATTGCTGGCGAGCAAACCAGCACAGTGTTTCACATCGCGGCGCGATCGGTTGCGACGCATGCGCTTTCGATTTTTGGCGATCATAGCGACGTCATGGCGACGCGCTCGACCGGTTGGGGAATGTTGTTTTCGAACTCGATTCAGGAAGTCATGGACTTCGCGTTAATCGCGCAGGCAGCAACTCTAGAATCAAGAGTTCCCTTTTTGCATGCGTTCGATGGATTCCGCACTTCGCACGAAGTGATGAAGATCGAAGAACTATCCGAT
>QHXI01000145.1 GCA_003222895.1 Acidobacteriota bacterium
ACGGCGAAATTCTTGGCGTTCACATCATTGGGCCGCAGGCGACAGAGCTTATCTCAGAGGCAGTCACGGCCATGCCGCTTGAGGCGACGGTCGAGGAGATGATGTTTACCATCCATGCCCATCCGACGCTCTACGAAGCGCTGCTTGATGGATTCAGCAGCGTGGAAGGTAAGGCCATCAATATTTAGAGATGAAAGTTCGTGAGATTCTGCGCATACTAGAGCAGGACGGATGGTATTTAGATAGAACCCGAGGTAGTCATAGGCAAATGAAACACGCTTTAAAGTCCGGTCTTGTGACAGTTCCCGGAAAACCGAATGACGACCTAGCTCCAGGCACGCTCAATAGCATCTTGAAACAGGCAGGTTTGAAGCAATGAAGTATTTGGTTGTAATTGAGCCGACTAACACAGGATTTTCAGCCTATTCACCCGATCTGCCAGGATGCGTATCTACTGGGAGAACTCGCGATGAGGTTGAGCGCAATATGCAAGAGGCCATCGAATTTCACGTGGATGGTCTACAGAGAAACGGCTGGGAGATTCCACAGCCGAAGAGCTACTCAACCTACGTGGAAGCACAGCAGGCTTAGCGCATCTGAATGCGTCACCAATTCACGGCCATCATCGAACGCGACGGAGGCTGGTTCATTGCGCAATGTCGGGAGGTCGCGGGCGCAAATGGCCAAGAGAAAACTCCCGAAGAGTGCCTCGAGGATTTCGATCAGGCGATCAATCTGATACTCGAGGATCGCGATGAGACATCGGTTTGCCAACCTGAATGATCTCCATTGTCTATCTCGGCACGATCGACTATGGCACCGCCCTGAAACTCCAGCAATCGTTAGTCGAACTGCGCAAGCAGAATCGCATCTCTGACGTTCTGCTTCTTCTCGAACATCTACCTGTCATCACCTTCGGCCGCAATGCCAGCCAGAAGAACCTGCTGGCCTCGAGCGAAGCTCTAAACAAGAATGGCGTCGAATTATTCGAGAGCAATCGCGGCGGCGACGTCACTTTTCACGGGCCAGGGCAGCTTGTGGGTTATCCCATTTTTGACCTTCGCGGATTTACGCCGCGCATTGGTGCAGTTGAATTCGTGAGGCGAATAGAAGAAGCTCTCATTCGGACGTGCGGAGATCTGGGCATTGCTTCCGAGCGCATCTGTGGACTTACCGGAGTTTGGACGCAGAGCGGTAATCGAGGAAATCGCGAAGCAAAGGGAGCGCCGGGTGCCCTCACCGGAGGGGCTGAGAGTGACGAGTTCACCGGACTAGAGCGTTCGGCGCTCCGTTCTGTGACGCCTCCGCAATGCGATTCACCGCCGGCGACCGCTGTGCCACAGTGGAACTCAGATGAGCAGAGAAAGATCGCTGCGATAGGCATTCACATCTCGCGCGGCGTTACCAGCCATGGATTCGCGTTGAATGTTTCCACCGATCTCGATTACTTCAAATTCATCGTTCCGTGTGGTATCAGTGACCGGCCTGTGACATCGATCGCGCAAGAGTTGGCAGGCAAGCGGCCTGTGCCCAGTCTGGAAGTGATCGCGCATTCTGTCTCGCTGAATTTTGGACGCGTCTTCGCTCAACAGATGCTATGGCTCGATTCTCTCGATGCTTTGCTGGCCACGACTCCCGCGCCGGAGAGCGAACCTCAATCCGAAGAAGCCAGGGGGAAACCTGAATCCACTACAATAGGTATTCCCTTGAAGGTTCCGCAGCATCTGCGAAAGTTGCGGCGCGAGCTAAAGGCTCCCGGATTGCTTGATGAAAAAGACTTCGACCAAGAGACAGTCTGAGAGCAAGCCAGAGGGAAAGTCCAGACCGATACTTTCCAAACGTTCCGTCGCTAATGGATCGCGCCGCAATGGCAATTCCACCCGTGAACCGCTACGTACGAATCCCCATGGCATTCCCGACTACCGCCTCGAAGTCCCGAACGTCCGCACAATTGAAGAGTGGGTCGATGGACAGTTCCGATACTCCGTCGAAGGCGATCTCTCCGCAGAGGCTCCTCCGCTGCGGGAGTCGCAGTACCTGAACAAACAGCAAAGCATCGAGATCTATCGCTACATGCTGCTCAATCGCAAGATGGAGCAGGCGCTCGAGAATTTATTCAAGCAGCAGAAGGTCGTCGGGGGAGTGTATCTCGGACTTGGGCAGGAGGGCTGCTCGTGCGCCTCCGCCTACGCGCTAGGGGACGGGGACTGGATCGGCCCAATGATCCGCAATCAAGGAGCGTTGTTGGTCCGGGGATTCAAGCCTCGTGATGTGATGATGCAGTACATGGCCAAGGCAGGCGCGCCGACCGGCGGCCGCGATGCTGGTTCCCATTTTGGGGATAAGCACAAGCGTCACATCGCCGCGCCTATCTCCATGCTTGGCGACTTGATCCCGGTGCTTGCCGGAGTTGCCCTCGGCGCGCGCCTCCAAGGAAAAAATATTGCTTGTCTCACTTGGGTCGGCGATGGTGGACAGTCCACTGGACCCACCTACGAAGGCTTCAACTTCGCCGCCGTG
>QHXI01000146.1 GCA_003222895.1 Acidobacteriota bacterium
TGGCCGAGCTATACCGCAGCGTTTATGAGGGAGACAAGAAGGGCGAGGCCTGGCATGGCCCGGCTTTGAAGCCTCTGCTGCAGAACGTCACTGCCGAGCAAGCTTCCCGCTCTCCGCAGACGGGAGCACATTCGATTCTCCAGCTGGTTTTGCACGTAGCCTACTGGGAGGAAGTCGTTCTGCGGCGTCTTCAGGGCGAGATCGTGGACGCGCCTCTGAATTCCCCAGACGACTGGCCCTCCAATCGCAAACCCAGCAACGCCGAATGGAAAGCCGCGCTCTCTCGGCTCGACAGATCGCACGGCGCACTACGCAAAGCGATGCAAGGCTGTTCAGACGAGAAGCTGAAACAGAAAGTCCCAGATCGGAACCACGACAACTACACGCTTCTGCACGGGATTATCCATCATTGCGTCTACCATGCAGCGCAGATTGCGCTGGTAAAAAAGGGCTTCGGTAAACTCTTTGCGTGAGCTGCTGCCCCTTCCTAGAAAAAGCGCCTCGTTATACGAGGCGCCTGGGAGAGTGCCCGCACAACACTTTCTAGAAGAGATTCCACAGATACTGGTTATAGACGTCGTGGTGATACTGCACTTCAGGCGTCTTCACGAACGTACCCAGCAGACGTGGGCAGCGGTCGGCCGAGGCTTTCTTGAGATCGGCGTAGCGTCCTTTCACGTCGGCGCCCAGAAGTTGTGTCGTCCACTCAGAAGCAAGGAAGTTATCGATGGCGGTGTAGATGTTATCCGGAAGATATCGCTCGGCCTGCCGCAGGTTCTTGATTTTGGAAATCTCGCCCTGCAATCCGGTGCGGAACACCGAGTACATCACCAAGTAAGGATTGGCGTCGGGACTTACGGAGCGCACTTCCACGCGCGACGTTTTTTCATTGCCTATGGGAATGCGGATCATCGAGCCCCGATCGACCGGAGATGCTTTGATCTGGTTGGGTGCTTCGAAGTGTGGGTCGAGCCGGCGATAGGCGTTCACGCTGGCGTTCAGCAGCAGGCAGATGTCGTTGCCGTGGGTGAGAATGCGGTCAAGAAACTCCCAGGCGGCCTTGGCGAGCTTCTCTTCCCCTTTGGCGTCCCAGAAGATGTTCTTTCCACCTTTGCTTACGGAGACATTGGTATGCATGCCGCTGCCGTTAACGCCGACGACCGGCTTGGGGAGGAACGACGCGGTGTACCCCATTTTGGTCGCTACCTGGCGACAGATCAGTTTGTAAAGCTGGATCTGATCGGCAGCGGCAACAGCTTCGCCGTAGCTGTAGTTGATTTCAAATTGGGAAGGCGCAACTTCCGGATGGTCTTTTTCATTTTGGAATCCCATTGCGCGCTGCACTTCGGCGGTGGTGTCGATAAATGTTCGCAGCGGATCACCGGGCAGAGAATGGTAATAGCCGCCGGTGTTCACGTAGTTGAACTTGCCGGTTTCGTTGTAGCGGCGCTCGGCGTCCGGTCCTTCAAAGAGAAAACCTTCGATTTCATTGGCCGCATTCAGCGTGAAGCCTTCGGCCTTGAAGAGCTCATCGGCCCACTGTTTAAACATGCCGCGGATGTCGGCGGTATAAGTCGATCCGCCCTTGTCGATCACGTCGCCAAAGACGAGGATCTTGCCTGCGCCGAAGATGTCGGCCGGCGCCCAATAGAACGCGCTCCAGTCGATCCCGAGCCGAAGATCGCTTTCGCGCTGCGCGGTGAATCCGCGAATCGACGATCCATCAAACGTGAGGTTGTCGTAGCTGCGCAGGAGGAACTTCTTGTCGTAGTCGAGCATGTGCAGCCGGCCTTCGAGGTCGCTGAACAGGACGGTGACGGCCTTGATGCGCTTCTCGTCGGTGAGATAGCGCAGACGCTCTTCCTGGATCTGATCAAAGCGCACGCGGGTCTTGCGCTGCTCTTTGGCTTTGAGATTCAGCTCTTCCAGTTCGTCGTAAGGAATGGCCAGGAAATTACGCAGTTCGTTCGACATGCATCTCCTCAGGATAAGTTCGGCAAGGCAGCAACAGCTCAGGACGAAAATTAGACTATCGCGAGCATGCGTCGCGCCGAAATAAATTTAATTAATGGACGATATAGGAACAACCTTGCCGCCTTTGCCTTACCCTTCCGATAAAATGGTGACGCATGAATGTACTTCAATTGCTGGCCAGGATCTTCGTCGTGATCTTTCTGGCCGGAGTAGTGGGCTCGTTGGTGGTAGTGCTCATCAGTTTTGTTGAAGATTTAGAGTTGCTGGTCGAGGGTGATGACGCCATCGTTGACGGTGCTACACCGCGAGCGTACAGTTAATCCGCAAGCCTCCTGAGCACCCGA
>QHXI01000077.1 GCA_003222895.1 Acidobacteriota bacterium
CGCGCCGCCACATGCGGTCGCGATGGAGTTCGATGTGATCGGGGAGAGGCGGAGTAGTCATTGGGTTAAAGAGGGGTCATAAGCATTGCGAATTGTAAATTGAAAAATGCAAATTGAAAATTTGTTCCATCCGAGATGACAATAAAGGTGGCAGCCCTACTGATTGAGAATCGCAAAATCGGAGGCCGACCCCTCTCGTCTGTTCCTTAAAGATACTTTGAGCAAAAAAGATACTTTGAGCAAAGCGTAAGCATGCTGGCGACGATGATAGCGGAGCCATTCCGTTGACATAATAGGACCGCCCACATGGTATAGTGGCGGGCGTTTCCGAATATAAAGCCTTGAAGGACTTGAATTGAATGTCTCGTGCGAAGGCAGTACTGAACGGTCTGAATAATAGGCTCTACGTCGAAGACGCAGCAGCGCATGAGTGGTATCGTTTCGTTCTGTCGTACCCGCCTCACTTGGTCCGTGACTACATTCAAAGATTTGGCCTTAACAGCTCGCATACTCTTCTCGATCCATTCTGCGGAACCGGGACAACCCTTGTCGAAAGTAAAAAGCTCGGCATCCAGAGCGTCGGCATCGAAGCGAATCCTATGGCGCACTTTGCCAGCGAGGTTAAGGTTGACTGGAGGCCGTCAGCGGAAGGGTTGATCAAACACGCGAAGAAGGTGGGCGCTGCAGCTTTAACTCAACTACAAGCCGAAGGTATTCCCGATGACACAGCAGTATTAGTTGATGCCGCCCATAAATATCGCACTCTGCCGTCTGAGAGTTTCAAGCTGCTTCTAACCGACTCGATCAGTCCACGCCCGTTGCACAAGGTCCTTGTCTTACTTGAAGCGATTAGAGCCCACCACGACGCGCGGTATACCAAGCACGAACTCTTAGCTCTCGCTAAGGCCCTAGTTTTTTCCGTTAGCAATCTTCATTTCGGTCCAGAGGTGGGAGTAAACACTAAAAAGAAGCTTGATGCGGCCGTCGTAGCTACGTGGCAGGCGAATGTGCTGGCGATGGCTAACGACTTGCGCGAGTTGAAGGTGCACCGTGATGTACTCACGGAGGTACACAATACCGATGCGCGCCTGCTAACCGACATCATCAAACCTCAAAGTATCAGTGCCGGCGAGCGTGTGGATTCATTTGATTCTTGCCAATGAACGCACCCCTAATCGTTCAAGATTTAGTCGCATTACTGCAAAGGCGTTATGGCAAAGCTGTGCGTTTCGGTAGAAGCAGGCTTTACCAGTTCGACGCGTCATTCTCCTGCTCAATGAATTATTCGAAGCTTCTTAGCGGCCATCGATTTTTCTTTGGTGTCTCGGCTGAAGTTGTCGATTCTGATTTCGCATTTCCGCAAACAAAGTTTGGTGATTTCGTTCTACTCGTCTGCGGGGACATTGAGCACACGCTCGTTTTACCGCGATCACTCGTAATCGAGATGCTGGCGAAGGTTCCAACGCGACGCATTGATATCTTTAACGATGGTGGCACTTATATTCTTCAGACAACCAAGCATCCAAAGCAGAATGTAACGGAGTTTCTAAATGCTTTTCCGAAGCAAAGAACGCCGAAAGAATTAGCAATACCTGAAGACGATTCGGTAGCCACACCGGATCGGGTTCACGTCAAGATGCAATGGGCACTGATTCAGTTAGGTCGAGCCGAAGGCTGCTCAGTGTGGGTTCCACCGAACGACAGAAATCTTTCTTACAAGCGAGAGGCGCTCGCATCGAGCACGCTCGATAAATTGCCGAACTTCGGCTTCGATGAAAACACGAGACGCATTGTTCAGAACATCGACGTTTTGTGGCTAACGCGAAACATAATTCGAAAAGCCTTCGAAGTTGAATCCACAACATCGATCTACAGCGGACTGCTTAGACTCAATGATTTGGTGCTCGCACAACCCAACAATCAAATCGATCTCTATGTCGTAGCTAGCAGGAAGAGGAGAGAGCGTGTACAGAATCAACTGATACGCCCATCATTTCAGCAGCTAATTGCACAATGCAGGTTTGTTGACTTTGAGTCTATTGAGGGTCAACTAGAACGTCTTAAAGCAGTGCAAACAGGCAAGGGAGTCCGCGTTAGTGGTCTAATCGAAGGCGAACAGTTTTCCCTTCCTGATCATTACGTTTATCCCGCTGGCGTTTGACGCACTTGAATCGAAGTTCAGCCTGGAATGAATGAAGTCGACTTCGAACGAGGATATCGTTAAGTTCGGCAAGAAGCTACGAATTGATTTGCCCAAGAATCTCGGCGACTTGATTTACAGCTTTCGTTATCGCGCGGCTTTTCCTAAAAGCATTCAATCCAAGGCTCCGAACGGACAACGATCGTTGGGATCCCGCAACTGGCACTGTTTCTAATCCCATCGTAACGAACGATGAAGTTGTTGATGCGATACGAGAGTGGAACGCTGCACATCCGAACGAACGTCAATCGAGCACAAAGAATCCATACAATTTCTTTAAGGACATCATTCGAAAGGAAGAAGGGGCGAATAGACGCTGGCCTGAGAGTATTCGGCAACGCAATTATACAGCGCGCCAGATCACGGGTGGCAACGCCAACCTTAAGTTTATTCCTCTTGAGCCGGGACAACCGGCGTTTAGGAGTGTGGTTCCGCCGCTGGACCCTTCCACTGAAACACATGAAATTGAAAGTGTCAGTTTGCCGTTGACCTCCCGCTTGTTGGGTCGCGGCGATGAGCCATGGTTGATACAAGTGTTAGTGCGCCTACATGTGATCGAAACTCATATGTCCCTGTATTCGGCAAGGAGCATTTTGCAGATCGATCACCTCCAAATGAGTGTCAAGCTACATGGCTCCGGACGCACTCTTCCTAGCAATTGAAGGTCTAACTAAGGAGGATAGTCGGGAGGTGATTGTAACTTGTGAGGCGAAGAGCGTAGACGAGGACATCAGTGATGATCAAGTATTAAGGCAAATTCGGGCAGTCTTTGATTCTCCCATCATCACGCAAGAGATTGTCATTCCTATAGTGGTCAAAGCAGTTAGGCCATCGCTGGTTCGAGTAATTGAATTCGAAGCGATTCGACGAAAGGACGCCGCATCAACGGAACTACTTGCTGTGGCGAGCGACGCACTCTACGAATTCATTCCGCGGGTACCGGGCATTGGTGAAAAGAAAAAGAGAAAGCCGCGCAAATCGTCTCGATGAATCACTTCACAATTGGGGGTCAGGCCTTCGATTTTGCGATTCTCAATCAGCGGCCAATTATTCGTAAAGTCTCACGGCCACGTTGGACGCGAGTTCAAACTTCGGCCCTTCTCGGCTGGTTCAATCTTGACGTTTCGGAATAGAATCGAGCCGCCGGCTTCCATGACCTCGGCACTGGGGGAACTGGCTTTTAACCACAGGGGATACAGAGGAAGAAGTGGGCAAAAGGCAGTAGGCAGTAAGCAGAGGGAAAATCGAGGGTCAGGCCTTCGATTCTGCGATTGCGAGTGCGCGCAGCGAACGCAGGCATCACATGTTCCTAACCCGCGGAGCGGGCGACCGATTTGGAGTGCGCCGGCAGAGTGAAACATCGACGGCGCTTTGGATTGCATGATCAAAAAACTCATCCAAAGCGGTGTCGCGCCGAGCTTGCCGCCGCACTCCAAAAACAACCTATCGCCCGCCTCCGCGGGCTCGGTATTATTGGCTCTAATCCTGGGGCTTGCGCCCCAGGCTTTATGCTGACGCGCGCTGCGCGCGCTGACCTCCGTCGGATCAAGACGCAAGCTGCGCTGACGTCGTCGCTATCCCGACTAGTCGGGACCCTCACCCAACCTCTCCCAAAGGGCGAGGAGAAGACAGCTCCGGGTGCTAACACGCCACGACCAGTCACGTTTCACGAGGTGCAATATGAGGTTTAGATATCTTCTACGATCAGCAGCGCTCCTGGCGCTCGTTCCTTCACTCTTTGCCTGTGTTGCGGCACAAGATGTTCGCGACGCGACCGCTTCGGCAACAACCGCCACAGGCACAACAGAGATGCAGTACTATCTATTATTCCGCCGGCTGGTCAATCCCGCTCCGATTCAGAATCGACCATCATCAGACTCGCAGGACCAGAGTAATCAGCCGGGCAGGCCGCGTCCTGACTTTCGTGAGATTTTTCATCGCAGTGCGGATTTGACGGATGCCGAAGGCCGCGTGCTCGATCAAATTGCAGAAGACTGCATCAGTAAGACCGACAAACTGGACAGACAGGCACACGAGATTATTGCCTCCAGGTACGCGGAGGTGAGGGCAGGCAAAGTACCGCCGGATGCGCCACCGCCGAGCGAGCTGTCTGACCTGCAGAATCAACGTGATGAGGTGATTCGGAATGCAATCGAACAGTTGCGCGCCCAGTTTGGAGAAGCGGAATTCAAACGGCTGAATGATTCTTTTACGCAACACTCAGGCACAAGCCGGGTCAGGTTACCACCGCCGAGTAAGAAGCCGCTGCCGCTCGACGTGAAGATCGCCTTATTGGATCGCAGCGACGATCCTGCGCCAGCCAGATTCGCCGCGAAGGAAAAGTTCAGGGTCGAGGTATCAATGCTGAATAACTCGACGCAAATGATCTCGATAAAGCTGTCTGAGTTATATCAGTGGTTGCGGCTGTATACACCCGGGCAACCGGAGGCAATCGGCCGCGTGTCGCCCAGATTCTTATTTGAAAAGGCGACCGCCGAGGCGCGCGCGGATGAAACGCTGATTGATCTTCCGCCCAACCAGCTTCACGTTGTTACCCAAATCAATTTTGGACCGGGAGCAGTTTCGTTGCCGCCCGGTCAATATCAACTCACAATACATCCGCGAGTCGTACTCGATCGGCCTCCGAACAGCGATTTCCTGCAACTGGGCCTGACGCCGGCTTTCGCGTTCGAAATAATGCCGTAGCTGCATTCCGCCTACAGTTCGCACCCACGCGTTGTTTCGAAAAGCGGGAGCGGGACAACAAAAATGAAGTGAAGAGTCACAACAAAGGAGCTAACAAAATGGCAAGACCTTCGAAATTCGCGCACGTCGTCTATAGCACACGACGCTTTGAGCGCAGTGGTGTGCCGGAGCAACAACTCCTGGTAATGCCTGAAGGTTCGGCGTCCGCAATCCCGCGCGAGCACGGTATGTCTTGACTCTTCAGCGAAATTGAATCACGACTCTGAATCACCCGTACGCATTCATGATGTCAGGTGAAAAAGATGAGATTTGAATTCTACAGCGATGCGATTGCGGACGTACCGAAACTTTCCGTTGACGGCACGGTCGATAACGCCATCCACTTTTCGCACTGGAATGGGAATAAAACTCCGGCGCAGGTGAAGGCTGACACGTCCACCGAAATTGTGTTGTCTGTGTGGACCATGCTAAACGGTGAACACGCTTTGGCGTTGCGCGACGAACTTATCGCCGCGGCCGAAGCTGGAGACTTTTCAGAATTCAGTTCCGTCGACGGCGTGCGCGCGAGCATTGTGATTCAGGGTTCAGATTCGCCGATTGATAAGTCGGGATCGCCGCTGGCGCAGCAGCTTGCTGGAAAAGATTTCAACGACGAGTCGCGAAACTATGATCTTGTGTTGCCGCACGTTGAACGGGTTCTGACGCGCACCGATGAATTCGAACCGCTGTGGCGAGACTCGTGGGCGCGGGTCGAACGCGCGCTCGACAGTTTTGCGAAAGGTGCATCCCATATTGAAGTGTTCGAAGACGCAAAGTTGTCTCTGGTCACGCTGGCGCCGGAAGTCTTCGGCCCATCCGGTTTTGATCCGGCGCAACATGCTGCTCCGTTCGCCGCGATCTCGCATCACGCGCTCGGCGAACTTTTTCTGATCGCCACGCCCCTCAACCAGGGCTGGTCGTATCGTCTCGACTATCCGTACTACTCGTGGGCCGAAACGATTGTGCGTCCCCGGATTGCGCGAAGGGATCTTACTGCCTTGATGTCACGGCTGAACGAACTGGAAACGAATGACGCCGGAACGTGGCGGATGGATTCATCAGAGCTAGCTTCCGCGGCAAAGTTCTCGGACGAGAATGGAAAGTTAGCCGTGGCAAGCCTTCCGCCGGACGTGGTTGCATCACAGGTGCGAAACGGTCTCGTCGAATCAACGGCAGCCACATCGCGATGAAGTCAGTACCATTCGCGTGAGCGAATGGATCCAAGGCTCAACTCTAAACTTGTTATTAGTCGAATCTTTAACCCATCCGCTGACGCGGCTGGTACTGACTTTATTTAACATGCGCGCGCATCGGGACATCTTCGTTGGACCAGCCGGTTGGTCTTATGCTGATTGGCGCGGCCGCGTGTATCCCGAAGGCGCCGGAACAAAGTTCGACACCCTCGCACTCGTCGCCAAATACTTCGATACTGTCGAAATTAACAGCAGCTTTTACTATCCGCCAAGACCGGAAACAGCTCGAGCATGGTTGGATAGGATCGCGCACAATCAAAACTTCATTTTTACCGCTAAGCTGCATAAAGTCTTCACGCACCGGCGCGATAGGTTGGCCCAAGATGACGAAACAGCTTTTCGTAAGGGAATCGATCCGCTGCGCGACGCGGGGAAATTCGGCGCACTGCTGATTCAGTTTCCCTGGTCATTCAAGAACGATCTCGATGAACGAAATTATCTGAATCAACTTGTCGAACGGTTCAAAGATTATCCACTGGTAGTCGAGTTGCGACACGAATCCTGGAGCAATCCGCGAATTCTGCAGACGTTGGAAGATCTCGGCGTTGGTTTGTGCGACATCGATCAGCCGCTCTTCTCAAATTCAATCAAGCCTTCAGCGGAAGTCACATCGTCGATTGGCTACATTCGCCTGCACGGCCGCAATTATCAGAACTGGTTTCGCGAAGAAGCGAACGTCGTCGAACGCTACGACTATCTTTATTCGCGAGATGAACTCGATCCTTGGATCAATCGAATCAAAGAGGTTTCGGATAAGGCGAAGCAGACATTTGTGATCGCCAACAATCACGCGCGTGGGCAGAGTTTGGTGAATGCGTTTGAAATTCTGGCGGAGTTGGAAGAAGAGCGCGTGCCGGGACCAGCAAAGTTGATTGAATCGTATCCGCGATTGGGTGAATCGGTTGAACCGGATGACGAGTCGGCGCAAGGGGAGTTGTTCTAGTCTTCTCTGTGTCCTCTGTGATTAAGATTAATTCCACCACAGAGGACACAGAGGACAGCCAGACTATCTCGCCAACGCAAACAGCGGTTCAAGGTCGCCATTTCCATACTGCGCGCAGTCTTACGAGCCGGAGTGGCCACCGTCACTTTGGTGTCACCTTAACGATTACCGGGGCGGTGCTGCCCGAGTTTCCATTTAATTCCGTGGCCACAATCCTGATTTCATAGTCCCCAGAACTCGGAAAAGTATACGGCGTCGCAAATATGCTGGGGGTGCCCGTGTAGCTCAAAGTTAGAGTCTGGCCTTCTGCCCCATTGCTGATGATAGCCTGCACGTTAAAATCGGCGGCGGGCCAGAACAGGTTATCGATCAGACAACCACACATCATGCGCACCTGGGCGGTGATGGTCGTGGATGTTCCCTCAATTATTGAGGCTCCGGTAGCCGGCTCGGTCAATTCCGTCAATAGACCCGGTATCACCATAACTACGGCCATCGCTCCGGTCAGTGGCACCTCGGGTATTACCAGACGATGGGCTGAGACCGAAATTCGAGAGTCTTCCACCGAGGTCGCCACGAAAGTTAGTACGGTGGGTTCGACCAAAGGAATTTCAGCGGTGAACTCCGTCGCCTGATCGGCGCGTACCGGGTAACCCCAGGGATACGGCTGGCTCATGCCACGTGCTCGCCGACGAACTTACCTCCGAAGGCCAGGGCTCTGACAGATATTTTGGTTGTGGCGGTCATGTGAACTCCTGGGTGTTTATTTCATGCATCGATGAATGGATTATTAGTTTTGGTGTGAAGAACCCGTCTTCACAGTGTCACAGGTTCTGCCTGTTCTTTAAGATCTTTACGAACGAGGCTGAAACAAGTTCGTCGTGCGTCAGGCTCGTCAGCTTTGTCGCTTCTTCTTCCGTGACTGCGCCGCAATTGATCGCGCGTAAAAAATAATTCAGCAAGCCCTGGCCGGTGGCCGCATCGTCAAACACATCGCCCACCAACGTGGCCTTCGCAGCTTTCTCGACAAAGTTGCGCAAGCGTTCCGAAGCGGCGTCGAGACTTTCAAGAAAGAAAGCATAAACAGCGGCGTAACGTGTCGGCAGTTGCGCCGGATGCAAATCCCAGCCTTGATAGAAGCCCCCGGCCAGCGAATGTTGAATGTGACCGTAATGCAGCTTCCACGCGCGATGAACGACGGCGCGGTTCCCGTCAATTTGATCCTGCGTCAGCGGCGCGCCTTCCGCCGCGCGATGCGGGCCAACGGGCATGATGTTTGTCGCGCCGTCTGACAACCAGAGGCCGGTGCCGGCAAACGAGACTTGCATCATGTGCTTCGCAAAGTCACACGCGGGATGCAACATGTGCTGATGCGCGGCGGTGATGCTGCAACTGGCCGTGTAATCGTAAGTGCCGAAGTGTGCGGCGACGCATCTCGCGCGGGCGGCCTGCAACAGCAACGGCAGATTGATTCGTCCTTCACTGTTAATGATCGACTGCGTCGTTTCGATCATCATTTCCATTTTCAATGAACCTGCGGCGAGTTCATTTTGCTTCTCCAGCAGATCGAAAATGTCGGCAAGCGCCGCAACTTGTTCAGGAGTGGTGATCTTTGGCAACGTAACGACAAAGTTATCCGGCAGTTTTCCATCGCTCTTTTCCAACAGCGCCGAAACGAAAATATCCAGCGTCTGCATGCTGCGCGCGCGCAGCTCTTCATTGAAGGGCTTAATGCGAATACCGATGAATGGCGGCAGAGTTTCCGCCTTCATTCCTTTGACAACTTCCGTCGCTGCCGACTCGGCATGGCCGTCTTCTTCGGCGTCGGGGCGATTGCCGTATCCGTCTTCAAAATCGATCCGGAAATCTTCGACCGGCTCGCGCTTCAGTTTCTCATGAACTCGCGAATAAATTGTGTGCGCCAGCCACGCGGGTTTATTTTCTGCACGCACGGCGTCCGGCTCAGTTTCCACACGCTGTTTCAATCCGGTCGCGTAGTCGAGCACGTCAGGCAAGTCTTCAGACCGCGGCAAGCCGAGGGCGCGTGCGAACACCACAAAGTCGGAAGCGTTTTCTAACAAAGCGCGTTCAGCCACTTTGCCCAGGCGCGATGCCGAATCAGCGCGAAACAGATGCGCCCCGCCGTAGACGGTATGGACCGGTTGTCGTCGTCCCGTTTCGCCCGGATAGCGCGCGTTGAATTCGGCGTTGGAAGAAGCTAAGGGTTTGATCGCGTCAGAGAGTGCAGCATCAGACAAAGAAATTTTCATCTACGTTCACAAAAAGTTTCAGTTTCGGGGTTGCCTCGTGACTTTAGTACCAAACTCCGGTGCGTCGCAACTTGCGATCGGATCGCCCGCGGCGATGTACTGGTTAATTCTATTCTTGCACCCGCGTGTGGCGCGCAGGTCGGGTAGAGATGGTCGTGCCAATTTCTGACTGCCACGATCTTTTGCCGAAAGTTGTTGACGTGCTTCGCCGTGAGTCGTTAGTATTTTCTTTGCCCGTTAACGACCTCTCACTGATGCCGGTCCAGAGTCATGAGGTGAATAAAATTCCGACCGACAACTTGACAGCCAAAGGATGAAGTATGAAGCAATCTCGTCCGCGCGAATCGTCTCGCCGAACAAATCAATTCCGCAGTCCTCGAACTCTTTTAACTTTCGCATTTGCGGCGCTGCTGCTCGGGTGCTTATCAATTGCAAATTTGTACTCACGTCAAGTTGGAGCTCAGGACCTCCGCGCGCGCTTTCAACAGGATCTGGGCCAGGTGTTTTCGGCGCACGAAGAAATCAGTCTCGATCCGCGCACCATCGCCCAACAAGTCCGAGCGAGTGGCCGGATCTCGCTGGTGACGCCGGCGCATGATTTCGAACTGCAGCTTCAGCCAAACGATTTGCGTGCGCCAAACTATCGCGCCGAAGAAGTCGGCCCAGACGGTATTACGCGCGAGGTTGCGATGCCGGCCCCGTCAACTTACAAGGGCAATCTTCAGGACGTCTGGGGAAGCGATGCGCGGTTCACGGTCCATGAAAACGAGGTTGAGGGCATGATCGTGAGCTCGGGTGATTCCTACTTTCTTGAGCCGGCTCAGAAATATTCCCGGGTGGCGCAGTCGAGTGATTATGTGCTCTACAAATCATCTGATGTGCGACCGGACATCGTGCGCACCTGCGCCACGACACTCGAGGAGCAGGTAACAGCGGGCGCCAAACAATTCATGTCGAGCGCGACCACCGGCGTCGCGCCCGCCGTCTTTTCGCCGTTCAAGGTGGTTGAGATCGCGACCGACGCCGATTTCGAATACACAAATGCGCTCGGCAATTCGGCCGCGGCGAACAGCGACATCCTGAGCATCATGAATTCGGTTCAGGGAATTTATCAGCGCGATATCGGACTCACTTTCACGGTGACTTTTCAGCACACGTGGACGAGCGCCGATCCTTACGGCGCAAGCGGCACGGGCGCGGTGGCTGTTCTCAACGCATTCACGAATTACTGGAATGCGAACTTCACGACCACACCGCGCGACGTTGCGCACCTGTGGACCGGCAAAAATTTGGGCGGACCTAACGGCGTCGCATGGACCGGCGTTGTCTGTCTTGATCTTTCGCACGCCTATGGAATTTCTGATCTGGAAACAGTAGCGCCGTTCCGCGTGGGAATTCCCGCACACGAGATTGGCCACAACTTCAATGCCAGCCACTGCGACGGCCAGGCTGGATGTGACAACACGATCATGGTGGCCACGCAGACACAGTCGAACACGCTTACGTTCTGCGCGTTTTCTGTGAACGAGATCACGAACTTTGTAAATGCAAATTCGAGTTGTCTGAGCAGTCCGGCCATCGGCAATCCGATCGATCAATCCGACTTTTTCGTACGCCAGCATTACTCGGACTTTCTGGGGCGAAGTCCGGATCAATCGGGCCTGGATTTCTGGACGAAGCAAATCACTGATTGCGGTAACAACGCGCAATGCGTCGAAGTGCGGCGCATCAATGTGTCCGCGTCATTCTTTCTCTCGATTGAATTTCAGACCACCGGTTATCTCGTCGAGCGGACTTACAAGACTGCTTATGGAGATGACACTAAGACTTCGACTTTCCAGGGAACTCACAGCCTGAAAGTGCCGATCGTTCGGTTCAGCGAATTTCTCGCCGACTCGCGTCAAGTGGCGAACGGAGTGATCGTCGGCCAGGGCGATTGGCAGACAACTTTAGAGAATAACAAGGTTGCTTACTTCAATGCCTTTGTGCAGACGCCGCGATTTACCAGCGCCTATCCCTCGACGGTGTTGCCGACTACGTTCGTTCATACTTTGAACCAGAATGCGGGCAGCCCTTTGTCGACTTCGGAAGAGACACAATTGGCGGCGGAAAACACGACGGGCTTGAAATCACGAGCGCAGGTGGTTAGGCAAATCGCAGAGCATCCAAACCTGGCGAGCGCCGAGCTTAATCGCGCCTTCGTTTTGATGGAGTATTTTGGTTACCTGCGCCGCAATCCGGATGATGCGCCCGAAAGCACGCGCGATTACACCGGCTACGATTTCTGGTTGACCAAGCTGGTCCAATTCAACGGTAACTATATCAACGCTGAGATGGTGAAAGCGTTCTTAAGTTCAACTGAGTATCGCCAACGCTTTGGTACGCCTTAAAGGTCGCTTTAAACCGGCAAGGCCCTTTGGAGCGTCGATGAAAGTGCGCAGTCCCGCGCCTTTGCTCTTTCGCGTTTTCCGTTTGCGCACTAGAATACGCCCGCGATGATCGGGCAGCTCTTCGGCAACTACAAAATTACCCACAAATTGGGCGCGGGCGGTCAAGGTACCGTTTATAAAGCTGTCGATCAGAAGCTTGGACGTACCGTCGTCATCAAGGTTTTGCCCGCCGAACTCACCGTCAAAGATACCAACCTGAAACGTTTCGAACGCGAAGCACGGCTGGCTTCATCGCTCGACCATCCGAACATCTGCACGATCTTCGATATGGATGAGACTAACGGGCTGCATTACATCGCGATGCAGTACATCGAAGGCAAGAACGTGCGGCAGCTTTGCAATGGACGGCCGCTTGAACTCGACAGCGCGCTGCGCATCGGAATTCAAGTGATTGACGCGCTCTCCTCAGCTCACGCGCGCGGCATCATTCACCGCGACATCAAATCCGGTAACGTGATGGTGACTGACAGTGGCCAGGTCAAGATTTTGGATTTTGGTCTGGCGAAGCTGCTGGATGAAGACGAAACGCACGGTGGTATCGATCGAACGCAGTTGACTGAGATCGGCGTGCCTTATGGAACTGCGACTTACGCCGCGCCCGAGCAGGCGATGGGCTCTCATGTCGACGCGCGCGCCGATATTTTTTCGACCGGCGTCTTGCTTTACGAAATGCTCACAGGAACATGGCCGTTCCGCGGCAAGTCAACCGTCGATGTGCGCCACGCCGTGATTCATGATCAGCCAAAGCCGTTGGCAGAGATGCGGCCCGGCGCGACACCGACGCGCCTGCAACAAATTCTCGATAGGGCTTTGCAGAAAGATCCGCGCGATCGTTATCAGAAGATTGGGGAAATGGGTGACGAGTTGCGCAAAGTTCTGCAGGACGTTTCGTCCGGCGCCCCGATGGATGTTGCCGCCGCGCCGAAACATCTGGGCGGCGCGACGCCCGTGGGTCGCGCGATGCGTTGGTTGAAAAAGTTGGGTGGCGGTAAAGAGACGCCGACCAGCTCGCCGCAATTTACTTCAAAGTCGCATACCGACGCGCCGGATGTAACTTCGATTACAGTCACGGATCGCGAGAAGAAAAGTCTCGCGGTGCTTCCTTTCAAAAATCTCAACAACGATCCAGCGACCAGCTTCTACGAATTCGCCCTGGCCGATGCGGTGATCACCGAACTTGCGCGCATTCGATCTCTGGTGGTGCGCCCGTCGTCGGTGATGTCGAAATATCAGGGGCAAGTCGTCGATCCGGCTGACGTAGGTCGGGAGCTGAACGTCGAAGCGGTTTTGTCGGCCGGGTTTCTCGCCGTTGGCGAGCGCTTTCGCGTGAACGCGCAACTTCTGGATGTGAAGAGCGGCGAGATCATCTGGAGCGATCGCGTCGATGCTTCCGCCGAAGACATCATCGCGGTTCAGGACGAAATCACGAAACGGATCGTCGACGGTTTGCGACTTGAGTTGAGCCCGGACGAGCAAGCAGGCCTGGCGCAACCGACGACCGTCAATGCCGAAGCGTACGAAGAATATTTGCGTGGCCGCGATCGATTTGCGCGTTTTATCTTTCGCACCGTTGCCGAAGAGGATTGCAACGCAGCGATCGCGCATTTTTCGCGGGCGATCGAATTGGATCCGGAATTCGGTTTAGCCTATGACGGCCTGGGCGCTTGTCATGTGAATCGGGTGTTCAAAGGCTTGGGCGGGGCGGATGATTTCGAAAAAGCGGAAGCGGCATTCAAGCATGCGCTGACTAACGATGCGCACATAATCGAAGCGCGGATGCTGATGGTTTTCTGTTACTTGTGGCGCGGGCAGAAACAAAAAGCACGCGAAGAAGTGACGCGCATGCGCCGCGAAGCGCCGAACGAAGCCGTCGTACATTTCGTTAAAGCGACGCTTCACCGTCTTGACGGCGACTATGATCGCGCCTTGCGCAGCTACGATCGTTTGGTGCATCTCGATCCAGCCGCGTTTGTGGTTGTCAGCTACAACCGCGCGCTGATCTTTCTTTACGAGAATAAACTCGACGAAGCGCAGCGCGAATTGGATCGGGCAGCCTCGGTCGAACCGAACAATCCTTTGCTGCGTGGGGTCCGGGCGCTCGTGATGTATTACCGTGGCGAGATCGACGCGGCCGCGAATTTGTTGCGCGAAGTTCTCTCCGCCCATCCAAATCTTTATGGCCTTCGCCCGACGCTGGCGATGTGCCTGGTCAAGCAGGCAAAACCCGAAGCCGCGCGTTTGGAATTGAATGATGGTGTGAAGCGCACCGCCTCAGTCGATCCGGACATCGCCTATGCAGTCGCAGCTGTCTTCGCGTTGCTCAATGAAAGTGACGAAGCTTTCGATTGGCTCCATCGATCGGTGGCGTTAGGTAATGAAAACAAAATCTTGTTTGAGCACGATCCGAATCTTGCGTCATTGCGGGATGATCTGAGGTTTGGAGAGCTTATGCGGTCGTTACGGTCCGCATGAGCGGATGGTACTGACTCGCTCACGCGGATGGTACCAACCTTTGTTATAGTATCCCTCAACCATGACCCAACGCGCGGCCATCAAGGCAATCAGATCTTTCTTACCTGAAAAGAAATTGACCAACGAACAACTTGCCGAGCAGTTTGGCGGCTGGCACGCCAGCCAGATCTTTTCGAAGACCGGCGTGGCGGTGCGCGGCGTTGCGGCGGACGACGAATGCGCGTCGGATCTCGGAATTGCCGCGGCCAAACGTCTGTTTGATGAAGGTGTTTGCTCGCCCGATGAAATCGATTTTTTGATCTTCTGTACACAGAGTCCGGACTATTTCACGCCGACGACGGCGTGTCTGATGCAGAACAGTCTGGGCCTGCGCACCAGTTGCGGCGCCGTCGATATCAATCAGGGATGTTCGGGATACATCTATGGCCTGGCGCTGGCGAAAAGTCTGGTGGAAGCGGGAACGGCGTCGACGGTACTGCTGGTGACGGCGGACACGTACATGAAGTTCATTAATCGCCGCGATCGATCGTTGCTGACTCTGTTCGGTGACGGAGCGGCGGCGACGTTGATTCGATCGGTTGAGTCCGAAGATGAATTGCTTGGGCCCTTTGTGCTGGGCACCGATGGGCGCGGCGCGAATCAAATCATCGTGAAGGCCGGCGGGTTGCGTTGCCGGACAACGGCCGAAACCGCAGTCGAGAAAGAAGACAGCAGCGGCAACTGGCGTTCGGATGAAAACCTGTACATGGATGGCGGCGACGTCTTCAGCTTTGCCTTGCGGACTGTGCCGCCGACACTGCAACAGCTTCTGGAAAAATCCGGATTGACTCTCGATCAAATTGATTTTCTGGTTCCACATCAGGCAAACAAGTTCGTTCTGGAACGCCTGCGCGCGAAGCTGAAATTTCCGGCTGATAAGTTTTGGATCGATATGGAGAATTGCGGCAACACGGTTTCATCGACGATCCCGATCGCGCTTGAGAGCGCGCTACAGCAAGGCCGCATCAAGGCCGGCGACCGCGTTGCACTGGTCGGCTTCGGCGTCGGCTATTCCTGGGGCGCGACGATGATGAAGATCGGTTGAAAGCGGCGAGCGTAGAGGTCAGTACCGCCTGCGTCAGCAGGTGGATAAGAAAGCCCCTTAACCCATCCGCTGACGCGGATGGTACTGACTCTTATCCAGCGTGAACTGAATCCATGAATCTGCAAGAACTTGCCAAGTCAATCCTCCCCGATCGCGCGTTCGCTTCTCTTCGTCACGCAAAGTGGGAGCGCGAGCGCCGTCGCGTTGCTGCACTTCCACCATTGACCGAAGAAGATTTTCGCGAAATTCTGCGTGGTGATTTGAACCTCAGCGATGGTGATTTGGTTTACGTTCACAGCGGTATGGACGGACTGAACCTCGACTTTCCGTTCTACCGAATTCTGTTTCTGATTCAGGAAGTGATTGGCGAACGCGGCACCGTCGTGTTCCCGACTTACCCCAATCACCGCATCTCTTCCTACGAATGGTTGAAGCAGGAAAATGTTTTCGACATTCGTCGCACTTTGTCTTACACCGGAATTCTGACTGAGTTCGCGCGCCGGCAACGGAAAGCGATTCGCAGTTTACATCCGACAAAATCCGTCTGCGCGATTGGTCCAGCAGCGAAGGAACTGACCGCGACGCATCACTTGTCGCCTTATCCGTACGATACAAACAGTCCTTATTACAAACTGATTGAAGGTGGCGGAAAGATCATTGGACTCGGCACGACGACGAATTACATTTCGTTTGGCTATTGCGTCGACGACGCATTCAAAGAAGAATTTCCCGTGCGCGTCTATCACCACGAAATCTTCGCGGCCCCGTGCATCAATTACGAAGGCGAGCGGGAAATCGTCGAGACTTACGCGCACGACATGACGACGACGGTTCATCCCGACATGCCGCCGTGGATGCGAAAGCACGTTTCCGAAGAAAGTTGTCGCGATCTGAACGTACGCGGAATGAAATTCTTTCGAGCGGCGGCCCCGAAGCTATTTGCCGAGATGATGGAATTGGCGCAGCAGGGAATCATCGCGTATCCACGATCGGTTTGGAAGTGAACGGATGGTCAGCCACAGATTTACACAGATGGACACAGATAAGAATCGGAACACCAAACATAGGCGGATTCATTTCCTCAATATCTGTGCAAATCTGTGTTTATCTGTGGCTTGTCTCTGCCGTTCTTACCTGAAACTCGCCGCCCCGAAATTTTCCCGCAATCTCACTTAACGTTATGAACTCGATATCTTCCGCTCCCGCACAATCGCCGACAAATCTCTCAAGTCCACTCCAGTCGCGAATATCTTTCGGATGATTTGTGATCACCACCGGAAGTTTCGGCAGGCCGGTTTCACGAGCGCCTCGACGAATCGAGCGAATCATCTCTTCCATCAACGGATAGTTCAGGCGTCCCGTGTCCGAGACAAAGTATTTTCCTTTGAGCGCAGGTTCGATCAGCTTCTCGTAGACGCGACCGAGGCCGCGCCGCTTGGAATCTAATCGCGGTGTTGGTGATGCCGCGGCGATTGATTTCGATTTCTGATCTAGCAAGCGATTTCCTACTAAAGCGAGATTCTGCTTCGTCACCTCAACTCGCGATCCATAAAAATGATTCAAAGGGACGCAAACGATTCGCTCGCGCCGAACAGAAACTCGTCGTGCATCGTCCATCCGTGGATAGTAAGGAAGGAACGGTTCGTCACAATCGCGATAGTCCAGCTGCAGCGTGTTGTTGTTCAGAGAGAAGCCGGGCGCGACGCTGACGTCAACTTCGATTCCTAAATCTGCAAGCGAGGATAACAAGTGCGCCGATGGAGCGATGGCCAGAGCGCTGCCGCGAAACGCGACGCTGCGATAAGTATGATCGAGCGGGCGCAAGAGATTCTCGAGATAAAGTTTGCATTGCGCGATCATCGTTTTCGCGCGGTCCGGATCGTACTTAAGCAGCGACCATTCGCCGCGCAATTCCCACTCTCCGTCTTCATACTTCGCATCCGACCATTGCGAGTGCAGATGCAGTTGCACGTCATGACCCTGACGAAAAGCTTCGCGCGTGTGGTCGTCCCATGAATCCGCTAACGCTTTCAATTCCGAATGATCGTTCTGGAGACTGCGGAACTTGGTCTGTTGCATCACGTCGGGCATGAACGTAGTTCGCGCGCCGAACTTCGCATAGACATTCAGCAAGCGGCGCAGCGGCGCGAACTGAATTTCTTCAATATCACCCGAACCGTCGCCGCGAAGTTCCCAATCGTGAGTGAGCGCAAGATAGATCGTCGTCGTCATAGGTCACAGCGGTTCAGCCACAGATTGGCACGGATTTACACGGATTAGAAGCAGAATTCGGGATTAGAAATCAAGCTGATCTGTGTCTATCTGTGAAAATCTGTGGCGAGTACAGTCATTCTGTATTGTACTATCACAGGCAGTGCTTCACGGCAAATCGATCATCTGTTTCGGTGGCGAGGATTGGTGGTATCACCATCCGCATTCGAAGAATCACTTGATGCGACGGTTCGCGCGCGCTGGAAACAAAGTGATCTTCGTGAATTCGATATCGATGGGGCTGGCGCCGATCAAAAGCGGCGAGCTGCTGCCACGCGTGACGCGCAAGCTGAAGAGCTATGCAAAGCTCGCGCGCACAACCGAAGAAGGCATCACGGTCGTCTCACCCGTAGTCGTGCCTTTCTTTGGCAGTCGCGCAGCCACGGCCGCGAATCGGCGTTTGTTGACGACACAGATTGCAATGCTGGCGAAACGTCGCGGATTAACGAATCCCATTCTTTGGATTGCGATTCCAACCGCTATTGACGTTGTCGGTCGTTTGCATGAATCGCTCGTCATCTATCACGTTTCTGACAAGTACGATGCCAACACGATGGATCATGCGACTGATCCTGAATTCATTCGCCGGCTTCACGATCGAGCAATCGACGCGGCGGATTTGATCTTCTATTCGAGCCGCAAACTTCTTTCGGAAGCGACGCGTGGTCGCGAAAAATCTTTTCTGCTTGAGCAGGCCGTCGATTTCGATCATTGGTCGCGAATAAGCCGTGGCGAAGTGCGCGTGGCTGATGCAATCGAGCGAATCCCGCATCCACGTATCGGATATTTTGGCGCGATCGAGCCGTGGCTAATCGATCAAGATTTGATCAAACAGGCTGCGGGCGAGCGGCCGGATTGGAACTGGATTTTCATCGGTAACAAGTCACGCGGATTAGAGATCGAGGACTTTGCTAATGTTCATTTCCTGCCGCCGGTTTCGTATCAAGAGTTGCCGAGCTACGCCGCGGGCTTCGATGTTTGCGTGCTGCCCTGGAACACCGAAGTAGAATTTACGAGTTATGGTTCGGCGATCAAGGTGCGCGAGTATCTCGCCTCTGGCAAGCCCGTGGTGATTTCGCCTCTGCCGGAGTATGAATCGATGGGCGGCGTGCTGCGCATCGCGCGAAGCCGCGATCAATTTATTGAGATGGTTGGAGACGCGTTGCGCGAATCGGGATCTGACAAGGCAAACGCACGACAGCAAGCCGTGCGCGACGGCACTTGGGACGCGCGCGCCGAACGGGTTAGCGAGTTGATTGAGGATGCATTGCGATCAGTACTGCCCGCGTAAGCTGGAGTCAGTACCATTCGCGTAAGCGAATGGGATCAAGAGGTCGCAATTGACCTCCAACGAGCGTCAATTAACCCATCCGCTTACGCGGATGGTACTGACTTCGTCGCTGCCGGTCGCGTGTTTCTTTGCGCGAGCAACTGAATGCCGCAACTGATCGCCGCTCCGGCAAACGCAAACAGCAAATAGTCAACAGCGAGCACGTACCGATATTCTGTGTGCACGATCGATTGCACCGTAAAGAAGTAAATCGGCACCAACAACAAAATCACCAGCGCTGTGCTTTGCTTCCTAAAGATCACAATCAGTAAACCGATAATCGCCAGCGGTAACATCACCGCGGTAACGAATAGTTTTTGGATTGCATGGACAATGAATCGTGGATAGCGTGTCCAGAGAAATCGCGCCGGGCCTAGCTCATAAAGTTTGATGTTGCCGACGTGAACGATGGGACGCGGTGGATTCGACGCTTCGTTACTAAAGACCAGCTGAACTCTCTCATTCTTACCGGGCACAAACGGGATCGCGACCAAAGCCACGGGTTGGTCCGCGGGCTTGGTATTCTCAAGTGCTTCAACGATCGTAGACGAATAGATACTGTCGTTCGTGCTGATCACGCTGATTCTCATTCGCCCGCTCGCCGTTTTCGTCGGAATAATGAACACATAATCAGTGTTCCCCTTCACCTGAACCACGTTTGACGAGAATTGTTTTCCATATTTCGAATCATCGCCAATAAGATTGAGCGTATCGGTCAAAGGTTCATGAGTGACTTTTGCCTGGGGCGAAAAACCGATTCCCGAGAAAGACAACTCCGACGGCGTGCCTGTCCAAACCGGATTCAAACCATCGGTCGCCAGCGAGTGACTGATGGGCGGTTCGACGGCGACAAGTCGCGACCGCTCCAAACGGACCATCGATGAAGCCCGTCTGGCCATCACTCCGGCAAACCAAAAAGGATGCGCACCGATGATCGCGAAGCCACGCGACAGACGCGCGCGCTCACGTTCGACGCCGTCGGGTTTGAAGAGCGTGCCGTAATAATCCGGGCGCTGATAAATTTCGGCTTCCTGCTTCATGATTCCCATATCGGTGGAGGGAACGCCGAGTAGTCCATCCTTGTCGTAATCGGCGATGCCTTCGAGCAAAGTTTGGCCGGCGCCCAGCGAAAGCGGAATGAATCGATGAAAGACGACTGCGTTTCGGATCGTCAGCGGCAGAACGATCAGCAGTGTTCCGAAGACGACCGCTAACATAAATTTCCAAACTGGAGCACCGTCATCTTTCCCTCGGTTCGCGCTCGCGCTCTTTCTGTTCATCAATAGCAACGGCACAGCCGCGGCGACGAAGAGCGTTAGCAGCATCGCGTTCGCTCTCAACCAGCACGAAACTCCGATCAAGGCGCCGACGATTGCGAAGGTCACGAGCCGCGGAGTCTTTGATGCGCGCGCCAGCAAGTAGAGCGCGATCAGGATCGGCAAGACGCAGATCGAATCGGGCAAAAGTAGAACTGCGTTCCATGCAAACTGCGGCGACAGCGCCGCAAGCAAGCCGGCAATCGCTCCCGCGCTCGGCGGCAAAAGTTCCGCGACTATTAAAAATATGAGGACGGCCGCCAATGCATCCGCAAAAATCTGTACGAACTGCACGCCATTGTCTGATTGCCCGAATAATTTGTAGGTCAACGCGAGGAGAATTGAATAGCCGGGCGGATGGCCGAGATTGTTCAAATCAGCGAGCGGTGACGATGAACCAAGAAACGATCGGATGCCGCCTTCGTTGAGTAGTTGGGCTATTCGCTTGTAGTCAGCCGTGACTGCGGTTTGTACTTTTCCGACTTCGAGACGTGTATCATGCCAACTAAGCACGCGCACGCCGAAGGCGAGCAGAAAAATCGCAACAGCAATGGCCAGGCGCGTGCGAGACAAAGATGAAGTTATGGAAGAGGCAGAATGTCCAGCTATGTTTGCATCTTGTCTCATTCACACCTCGCTTCAGCGAGGTGTACCAGAAACCTCTCAAACAGGCAAAGCCGTTTCAACGGCTTATGAATAAACGGTTGAAACCGTTTCTCGGTTACTCGTGCTCCTAATCACCTCGCTGAAGCGAGGTGTGAATGATAAGTATGTGCGGTATCAGCGGACTCATAACCCAGAATCCTGAGGCGCACATCGGCGCGATGTTGAAGAGCATCGAGCATCGCGGGCGTGACGATGAAGGTGTGTGGACCTCGACGATCAACGATGAAGGACAGAGCGTTTGTTTGGGGCATCGACGTCTGTCAATCATCGACACCAGCAGCGCGGGACATCAGCCGATGCTTTCACGCGATAGTCGGTTCGTAATAATCCTCAACGGCGAGATTTATAACTATCGCGAGCTGCGCGAACAACTCTCCGGCAAGGGTCACGTCTTTCGCACGCAGGCCGACACTGAAGTTTTGCTGGCGGCTTGGGCAGAGTGGGGAAGCGATTGTCTGGCGAAATTGAACGGCATGTTTGCGTTCGCTCTCTGGGACGACCGAGAGCGATCGTTATTTCTCGTCCGCGATCACGTTGGCATCAAGCCGCTTTATTACGTTGCGTGTCAGAAGCCCGACCGTGAGGGAGGGCATGCCCCGTTTGCGTTCGCTTCTGAAATCAAATCGATCCTCGCGAGCGGGTTAATCAAAGCCGAACTCGATCACGAATCGCTCCATCAGTTTCTGACCTTTCTCTGGGCGCCCGATCCGAACACGCTCTTCAAAGGAATCAAGACTGTGCCGCCGGGTCATTTCGTGAAGTGGCACAATGGCGGACTCTCTGTCCATCAATGGTGGGATATTTCCTTCGACGATATCGACTCAGGTAAGAGCGAGCAGTGGTGGCAGGAGCAAGTCCTGGAAACACTCGATCGTGTGGTGAAGCTCGAGATGGTTGCCGACGTGCCGCTCGGATCGTTTCTCTCTGGCGGAGTGGATTCTTCAGCTATTGCCGCGATGATGAAGCGTCACAGTGACGGACGGCGAATCGAAACCTACACGATTGGGATGGAAGCTGAAGATTTGCGTTTCGACATCATTCCTGACGATGTGCAGTGGGCGCGCAAAGTCAATCAACAGCTCGACACTGATTATCACGAGATCATTCTGAAACCTGACGTGACGGAACTGCTTCCCAAGCTTGTCTATCATATGGACGAGCCCGCGATCGACATGGCCATTCCGACTTATCTGGTTTCGCGAGCGGCGCGCGAAACGATGCGCGTGATGTTGAGCGGCATGGGCGGTGACGAAGTTTTCGCCGGCTATCCGCGACAGATGGCGATGCAGATTGCCGGTGCATTTGATCCTGTGCCGCAACTCTTGCGAAGACCTGTGATGAAAGCCTTGGCGGCCGTATTGCCAGGCGGTATCCCCGGCAAGTTAACCGCGCCGCTGCGCAATGCGAAGAAGTTTGCGCGCAGCGCGGCACTCGATTTCGAGAATCGTTATCTTGGGTTCGAAACTTACTTCACTGATGAAGCGAAGCAGCGAATCTACTCGGATGAATTGCGAGGGCGCACGCGCGGGCTTGATGCTTATCACCAGCATCGAGCATATTTTGCGAAAGCAAGGAACGCCGCGCCACTCAATCAACTGCTCTACGTCGATATGAAAACGTTTTTGCCGTGTCTGAACTTAATGACGACGGACAAGACCTCGATGGCCGCGAATCTGGAAGTGCGCGTGCCGTTTCTGAATCAGGAAATGTTGAAGCTCACCGCGCGTATGCCGGCTGGTCTCAAACTCAAGGGTTTGAAGCGCAAATACATTTTGAAGAAGGCCGCGGAGAAACTCTTGCCACGCGATGTGGTGTGGCGAAAGAAAGCTGGATTCGGAGCGCCCATTCGATCATGGCTGCGCGGCGCTCTGCGTCCAATGGTTGAAGATTTATTGTCGGAAGAGACGATCAGGCGGCGCGGATTGTTTCGGCCGGAAGAAGTGCGAAGGATTATCGATGCGAACCTTTCGGGTCGGGAAGACTTTAACCTGCAGGTCTTTCAACTTTTGAATTTGGAGTTGTGGATGCGGGCGTTTATTGATTAGTGGTGAAGACGAATAAGCCACAGATGAACGCGGATTGAGGCAGATCAGATTTAAATTCAACCTGGCAGTCTAATGGTTTTCTTATCCGCGTATATTCGTGTAAATCTGCGGCTAATTTGTTGCACTACAACCGAATTATCCGCGCCGCGCTCTTGCTGCGCACATCACCGTTCAGCGCATTCCGCGTGTCGACCACCAGCGGCGCCAGTTCAGTCACGCGCCCATAATCGATTTGGCTGTGGTCGGTAACGATCACGATGCAGTCGGCAGATTTAATTTCATCGTCAGTTAATTCAACCGATGATAGAGGCTCGCCGCTGCCTTCCGTGTGCGAATCGTTAAAGCTCACTTCGCGGACAAATGGATCGTGATAGTGCACCTCGCAGCCTTTCTCGCGCAGCCGATCAATGATCGACAGCTCGGCGACGAGTTGCACGACGTGCTCAGGCATGCGCGAATTTACTTCTTCCGCCAGGCCGATGAAGCGCGAATCGAAACCGTGCTGTCTAGCTTTCCACGAAAGATAATGCGGGTCGAGCGGAATGCAGTGGCCGCCGATTCCCGGACCGGGATAAAAGGGCATGAACCCGAACGGCTTGGTTGCCGCCGCGCGAATCACTTCCCACGTATCGATGCCGAGCGCGTAGCACAGCCGCGCCATCTCGTTCGCCATGCCGATGTTCACCGCGCGAAAAGTATTTTCAAGCAGCTTGGCGGCTTCGGCGACGCGCGCCGAAGTCACCGCGTGAACATCATTGACGATCTGCGAATAGAGAGCGGCAGCGGCTGCGGTTGAATCATCGGTTACGCCGCCGACGACTTTCGGAATGTTATGAGTTTTGAATTGCGGATTGCCCGGATCGACGCGTTCCGGTGAAAACGCAAGCAGAAAATCTTCGTCGAGCTTCTGCCCAGTCCCTTCGAACATCGGCAGCAGCACTTCGTCGGTCGTGCCCGGATAGGTCGTCGACTCGAGAATGATTAGCTGACCACGACGCAGACGCTTTCTGATCTCTTCTGCTGCCGCAAGGATGAACGAGACGTCCGGTTCCTTGGTCTTTCTCAGCGGTGTCGGCACGCAGATGATGATTACGTCGCAGTCCTTCAAGTGATCGAAATCCGTGGTCGCTTTCAATCGCCCTGCATCGACGGCTTCCTTGATCGATTCCGGCGCGACATCGCCGATATAAGATTTGCCTGAGTTGATCTGCTCGACCTTGTTTGCGTCGACTTCGAATCCCATCGCATTGAAAGCCTTCGAGGCAAACTCAGTCGCCAACGGCAAGCCAACGTAACCGAGTCCGATTACGCCAACCCGCGCGCGTTTATCTCTAATTAGATTGATAAGTTCGTCTTTGATCATGAATTGTTACTTGAGAATGATTGCAAATCATAAAGGCAGCACACGCCAAAGCCAAATAGCCCGTGACCAGTGAACGACGTTCCGTAAATCATCGCCTGCGACTCCGTAGGAGCCGAATGTTTATAGTCACCGAAGCCAATTGAAACATAAGCTCCTTTTGGAGCGAAATATTGTCCGCGCTAGCTCTTGAACAGCGATCCAACATTCCGCTGCTGAAGGAGCTTGCTGAATCCTCTATCGAATCGCGTTCTATGAATATTGCGTCCCTAACGGGACTTCAGAAATCTTGATCGCTCGCTCGAAAGGCGTATTATGCCGCAACGGTTTGTCGTCCGAGCAGCAGGATCGCTTGGTTCATTCGCCTAATCCGATAAAGGAGAAACAATGCCCCCTCTAACCATCGATACCGGTAACACGGCTTTCATGCTGCTCTGCTCAAGTCTCGTCATGCTGATGACCCCGGGCCTTGCATTCTTTTACGGAGGCTTAGTAGGACGCAAGAACGTGCTGGCGATAATGATTCAGAGCTTCGTGTCCATGGGTTGGACCACTGTGTTGTGGTGGGCGTTTGGTTTCTCGGTCTGCTTCAGCGGCGACATGAAGAGCGGCACGGATTTCTTCGGCATCCTCGGTAACTTTCATTGGGCCTTTCTCCGCGGCATCACTTTGGACACGCCTTCTCTGATCAACCCGTCGATCCCGATGATTGTTTTCTGTGCTTACCAGATGATGTTTGCGATCATCACTCCCGCGCTGATTACGGGAGCGTTTGCGAATCGCGTGACATTCAAAGCGTACATGCTGTTTCTCACCGGCTGGCTCACGTTGGTTTACTTTCCGTTTGTCCATATGGTTTGGGGCGGCGGCATCATGGCGAGTTGGGGCGTGCTGGATTTCGCGGGCGGCATTGTCGTTCACAACATCGCCGGCATCGCGGCCCTGGCATCAGTTTTGTACGTCGGCCGGCGCAAGGTTGCGGATCACGGGCCGCACTCGATACCTCTCGTTGCTTTGGGCACAGGTTTGCTCTGGTTCGGCTGGTACGGCTTCAACGCGGGCAGCGAGTTTCGGGTCGATTCGGTCACCGCGGTGGCTTTTCTGAATACTGACCTCGCGGCGAGCTTTGCCGCGATCGCCTGGCTGTGCATGGACTGGATGACCACGAAGAAGCCGAAGTTTCTTGGCTTGCTCACCGGCGCCGTAGCCGGCCTGGCCACGATCACGCCGGCCGCAGGTTATGTTTCTCCAGCGACGGCCTGCCTGATTGGGATCATCTCTGGTCTGGTTTGCTTTTATGCGGTGGCTTTGAAAAATAAGCTCCGCTGGGATGATGCGCTGGATGTTTGGGGCGTGCACGGTGTCGGCGGCTTTCTCGGCATCGTGCTGTGCGGCGTCTTCGCCACTACGTTATTCAATCCGGCCGGCGCGGATGGTCTGCTGCGCGGCAACTCGCGTTTCTTTCTGGTGCAACTTGGCGCGGTGCTGCTCTCTTCGCTGTGGGCGTTTGTCTTTACTTACGCGATGCTCTGGATCATCGATCGCATCACCGCAGTAAAAGTCGATGAAGCCGGAGAGACCGCGGGCCTCGACATGTCGATTCACGGCGAAGCGGCCTACGTCGAAAGCATTTGAGGGTGAGTGAGTCGATCTACGAGGTGGCCGTGATTGGCGCCGGAGTGTTTGGCGCGTGGACGGCATACCAACTTCAACGATCCGGCAAGCGCGTGATTCTCATCGACGCGCACGGACCCGCTAATCATCTTTCAAGTTCAGGCGATCAGTCGCGCATCATTCGCATGGGCTATGGCGCCGATGAAATCTACACGCGTTCGGCGCAGCGGTCTTTGCAGCTCTGGAAAGAGTTGTCTGCTAAAGCGGGCGAGAACCTGTTTCGGCCAACCGGAATTTTGTGGCTGGCGCATGAAGACGATCCGTATCCGGTCCAGAGCGCTGAGACTCTGAACCGTCTGGGAATTCGCTTTGAGGAATTAACTGCTGCGGAAGTCGCTCGACGTTATCCACAGCTCGGATTCGATCGGATCTCGTGGGCGATGTTTGAGCCGGACAGCGGAGTATTGACGGCCCGCCGCGCGGTGCAGGCAGTGGTGCGCGAAGCGATTAGTAACGGCGTCGAATATTTGCTGGACTCCGTCGAAATGCCGGCTGATAAGCGAGACTTGGACTACGTGACGACGGCGAGTGGCCGGCGAATTTCGGCTGCGACTTATGTCTTCGCCTGCGGGCCATGGCTGCCGAAGATGTTTCCCGATTTGTTGTCTGGGCGCATTCATCCAACGCGTCAGGAAGTTTTCTATTTTGAAAGTCCCGTTGGCGACAATCGATTTGCTGCGTCGTCGATGCCAACCTGGATCGATTTCAAATCTGAAGCTTACGGCTTGCCCGACATCGATGGACGCGGCGTCAAGGTCGCGATCGATCGACATGGCCCGCCGTTCGATGCTGACAACGGCGATCGAATTCCTACCGCAGAGGGATTGGCAGAAGTGCGACGCCTGCTTGCTCTGCGATTGCCTGATTTGAAGAACGCACCGGTCATCGAAGGCCGCGTCTGTCAGTACGTGGATTCAAACACGGGCCGTTCGTCGGCGAGTATGTCGCAGCGCGAATTGATGGGAGCAAAAAGGGAATCGAACCGAGATTTAGTCTGGAGGGTAAACAGTACGAGCAGAGAAGAGCGGTTTACTGATCATTCGGTCTGTCTTTATGCATCTATTGAGACGGCAGACAGCGAGCGTGCGAAGCACGCGTCAGCGTAAAGCCTGGGGTGGAGCGATGCGAAACCCCAGGTTACGGGCACATTAGGAACGATCAGCCCGCGATGCGGGTGGCAGCTCTTGGAGGATTGCATGTCGCAAGGCAACGAGCTCGATACCGGAACGCGTTCGGGATTTATTCTGTGATGATTGGGCGCTTCCTTCGTACGCTGGAGGCTAGCTGCCCGCCGCGGCCGACACTTCCCTTGCCTCAGCCAAACGTTTGACGATCACGAGTGTGATGTCGTCGGCGGCAGGCGTGCCCTGGCAGAATTTCGTGAGCGCCGATTCGATGCGATCGCGGATGCCGCCTGCCGACGCGTCCAGGTTGCGCGCGACAACTTCGTAGAGACGAGTGGGGCCAAACTCTTCGCCATTCGGATTCACGGCCTCCGACACGCCGTCGGAATAAATGACCAACACGTCGCCAGGATGGAGTTTGGTGTGGCCTTCGCGAAATTCAGCATCGCTCATGATGCCGAGCGGCAGTCCACCTGAAGCGAGTTGCTCCATTGTGCCGCCGGTGTGAACGATCAGCGGCGGATTGTGCCCGGCATTCAGGAAAGTAAGCGAGCCGGCTTTTGGATCGAGTTCAGCGTAGAACAACGTGACGAAGCGATTCGGTGGAATGCTTTCGACCAGGTAACGATTGACTGCCGAGATCGTTTTGACAATTGAATCGTGCGTGTCAGCCTGCGCGTGGACGGCCGCGTGCAACGATGACATCAGCAACGCCGCAGCCGTGCCTTTGCCAGATACGTCGCCGAGCGCAACGACGAGATTACCGCCTTCGCGCTGGATAAAGTCGTAGTAGTCGCCGCCGATTTCATAACAGGGAAAACTGATGCCTTGCAGTTCGTAGCCCTCAACCAGCGGCGCTGTTGCCGGTAGAAAGCGTTGCTGAATTTCACTCGCGACTTGCTGCTCGCGCTCGAGCCGTTCGCGTTCCATCTGCTCTTCAGTCAGGCGCGCATTCTCGACGCGAATCGCGGCCACGGACGCCAGCGTCGTCAGTACTTTCAGGTGATCTTCGGTGAAGCGATTGTCCGACAAAGGCGAGTCGGCATAAATGATTCCGAAAACATTCGCGCCGACGCCAAGCGGCACCGCGAGTACCGAGCGCACGCCTTGCAGCATCACCGTGCCGCCCATGAATCGCGGATCGGCCTGGGCATCGGAAGTCAAAACTGATTTGCCGTTGGTAACCACTTCATCGATTACCGATCGGCTGATGCGTATCTCGCCGACTTCACCCGCGCGATCCCGCAAGCGGGCAACCGCGACTTTCAGTTCCGGACTCTTCGCGTCGCGCATCATGATCATGCAGCGATCGGCGGGCACGGCTTCGAAGACCAGCGAGACAATTTGTTCGAGAGTTTCGGTCAGCGTCACCGAAGCTAATAGCGCGACGCCGACCTTGCCGATCAATGCGAGCAGGTCGCTTTGTTTCGCTGGTCGCGGCGCCGAATCGTCCTGCGTGCGCGCTCCCTCGATCGCTTCGAACAAGCCAGACGTTGTGCGATCGGCGGAAGAGAGCTCAATGGTCGCTTCGGGAATCGACGACGAATTATCGGTGATCATCGTGGCGCCGCTGCTGAGCGGGAACGGACTGTCGTTGAAGACGATTTCGGTTTCGCCAATCTGAATGCGGCCGCCGCGTGAGAGTGTGATCGGAGCCTCAACTACCGAGCCGTTGTAGAGCGTGCCGTTGGCTGATCCCAAATCCTGCAAAAAGTATTCGTCGCCTTCGCTCCGAACTTCAGCGTGCACACGCGAGGCAAAGGGGTCGGGAATACAGAGATCGTTGCGCGCCGATCGGCCGATCGTCACGCGCAGACGACTGATCTGAAAATGTTCAGCCGCGCGATCCGGATATTTGACTATTAATTCAGCCATGGGCCGTTAACTTGCGCGAGTGGTTTTCGCCGGGGCAGTACCGTGCGCAACGTATCTGCGCACAACCACCGTGCCCGAAATGATATCGTGCAGCGCCCTGCCGCTGTTGCCGATCGTGGCCATCAGAAATCCCAGACCAAAGGTCAGCAGCGACAACGGATATCCAATGAAGTGACGCAGCACCGCGCGCGGAATTCCCGGCGGGCCGCCGCCGGTGCGCTCGATACGCAAACCCGTCGTAAACTTTCCGATGGACTTGCCAGTAAGTCCGGCCAGGATTCCGAGATCGAGAAGCGCGGCCACCAGCGCCAAGATAATTCCGACCTTCTCGGCGGTGCCGCCGGCCATGCGCGCGCCGCCGCCCATCAGCCGCGCAATCATCGTGCTGAAAACCAGGATCAGCACAAGCAGAATGTAGTCGATAAGCAGTGCGCCGCAGCGCAGCGCGAACGGCGCGCGATAGCGTACGCGCCGATGTGACTCGTGACGGTGACCCGTGGTCATGGCAGGCAGTCGCGGAGCGTCAATATTTGCAGTCATCAGCGATTATTTCGATTTGTGATTTGCAATTGCGCGCGAGCGTAGCAGACCGGGACTAAAATCAACAATCGTAAATCGAAAGTATTAGCTAGCCGACCAGAAAATGCAGCGTCGTCTCGCCGAGTTTGATCCGATCGCCGCTGTCGAGCGGGCGCGGCTCCCGTGGTTGCAGGCGAATAATATCATTGATCACGGTCCCGTTGACTGAGCCGAGGTCTTCGACTAGAAACGCGTCGCCTTCGCGCCAGATGCGCGCATGACGCCGGGAGACCTTCGTGTTTGGATCAAAGCGCGACAGATCGATTTCCGGAAAAATGTTCGAGAGGGGATCGGTGCGTCCGACCAGGTTGCTGTCCTGCAAATTGTACGAGGCGTCCAGTTCGGTCGTTCCCGCGACGATCAGTTTTGCCGTTGCGCGCGTCGGCAACCTTGGACTGGAATCAGTTCCAGCCATCGGTTGCCGCGATCCACAATGCGCGCAGAACACGTCATCCGCCGCAATCCGTCCCCCGCAGAAACCGCAGAAGACCATCGCGACTTGCATCGTTTCGCCGCCAAGTTCCTGTGCCGGCGCGCCAAAACTAACCTGGCCCGTGCGCAGCTTTTCCAGATGCGCCGCAAGCGAGTCGCGCATCTCGGCGCATGAATGATAGCGATGCTCGGGTTTGTATTCGACCGCGCGCACCAGCAGCCGTTCCATCTCGCTTGAAAGCGCGGGATTGATTTGGCGCGGTCGCGGGTTCTTGGTGAAATCAAAAATCAGCAGCGGATTGTCCTGCGGATCAGATCCAGTCAGCAGGTGAAACATGGTCGCGCCCAAACTGTAAATGTCCACACGGGCATCGGCCTGGCCGCTGAATAATTCCGGAGGCGCATAACCCATTGTGCCCACCGCCGTCACGCCTTTTTCTTTTTTGTTGACCCAGCGGGCGATTCCGAAATCGATCAACATGATGCGGTTGACGTTACTGTCGAGCATCAGATTCGCCGGCTTAAGATCGCGATAGATGATTGGCTGTGGCCGCGTGTGCAGGTAATGCAGCACGTCCGCAACTTGAATTCCCCACTCAGTTACCGACAACTCGTCGATGTGCCCGCCCGGCGAGGCTCGCAGGCGCGACGCGAGATCGCTGCCCGGGATGAACTTCATGACTAGATAAAATCGTTCGGAAGCGTCGTCGTAGAAATAATCGTAAACGGTCGGAATCGATGGATGCTCGAGTTCGGTTAGCAACAACGATTCGCGTTTGAAATCGGCGATGGCTTTTTCGTGCTGCGCGTCGTCGATGTGCGACTCGATCATTTCTTTAACGGCGCGCGGCGCTTCGCCGAGGTTGCGATCCTTCGCCAGATAAACCGCGCCCATGCCGCCGCCACCGATGCGGCGCACAATCTCGTATCGGTTGTTTAGAACTTTTCCGGCGGTAAGAGCTTTCGGTTTTGAACGTCGCTCCGGAACTTCACCGCGCGAGGTCTCGCCGGGAAACTGCGAGCTTTCGGCTAACGAGCCAGTGCCTCTGCCCGTGACCGCCGACTCTTCTTCGGGAGGCGCGATCGTGCTGTTGCCGTCAGCGAGTTTTTCTGAATAGTGAGAAACCATTCCCTGATGATCGCCAGTCGGAACGCTACCAGTCGAGGACAGCGCGCCGTGCTCGCGCTTTTGGTGCGCGCCACAAACGCCGCAAAAATTTTCTTCCGGGCCAATGTGGGCGCCGCAGTTAAGGCAAAGAGTCATCACCATTTTTTGCGCAAGCTGAAAGCTCGCGATCGACGCAAACCGGCAGTTTGCGTTATTGCTTCGCGACCCGAAACCGCAGAAACGTCTTGCCCACGATAATTTCGTCGCCGTCTTTCAGCGGTTGTCGATCGCCCGGCGCCAGGCGCCGTCCGCGGTTAATGAACGTTCCGTTGGTCGAGCCCAAATCTTCAATCAAATAATTTCCGTCGCGCAGAGAAATGCGCGCGTGACGGCGTGATACCTTGGCTTCGGGATCGTCCGAATCCAAATCGACGTCCGGGAACACGCCGCCGTCAGCATCCCAACGGCCGATGTTTGCTTCTGAACTGCCCAGCGGAAATTTCTTTCCCGCAGAAATCCCGCGCTCGATCACCAGCGTTGCATGAGCGCGGTCCTGGCGATCGAAATTCGGAATTGCGGTGAGCTCTTCGGCCAGCAGCGAACCGCTCTGCGCCAGCGCCGGGGCTTCCTTGAGGCTGTTGCCATTCGAGCTGGTATTGTGGGGATTCTGCATGTTGCCGTCCGATCGTCCCGCCATCCAGAGGGCGGTTCCGCACGCATCGCAAAATTGCGATCCGTCCTGATTTTCGGTGCTACACCTTTCGCAGACTAACATTAGCGAACGCAAGCCGCGCAAGAATCGTTCTGCGCCAAATTATCTTATCGCGAAAGCCTTGACCGCGCCAACGAGTTCATTGTGCGCTAATCGCTGCGAAAGCGCGGAAACACGCGCGACCTGGTCCGCGTTCGCTCGCATCGTGCATCAACCTCGCCGGTCGCTTATGATTCCCTGTACGCCGCGAGATTTCTTTGAAACCAGGCGCTGAAATTCTTCGTAAAACCAACACTAGCCGTGAACTATTTACCGCGGTTGGCATCTAAAGACTAGCAATCAACCCGGCCGAGCCTAACATTAAGGAATTGAAACTCAATGGCCCTCAGTAGAAAAAAGAAAATCATTATCGGTGTGTCAGCACTCGTGCTGCTCTCGCTGATTGTCATCATCAGCGTGATCGCGACGCGAAAAGACGAGCCGGAAGTGACCACCGTCAAGGTCGACGTCCGTCCGGAACTGAAATCGACGGTCACGGCTTCGGGCGAGGTTCGTCCGGTTCAATACATTAAGCTCACCAGCGAAGTTCCCGGCCGCATCCTTGAAATTTATGTCAATCCGGGCGACATCGTGAAGAAAGGCCAGGCGCTGGTTCGCGTCGACCCGACGCAACTGCAGTCGAGCCAGGAAGCCCAGTGGGCAGCCACCCAAGCCTCGCTCAACGACGTCGCGAACGCGCGCAATGCAGTCGCGTCCGCGCAGCAAGGGCTCGTCGTAGCCGAGGCTGGTGTGACGCAGGCCAGGCAAGCCATTGTCAGTGCAGAGATTGACCTGCGCACGGCTGAACGCGAACTGAAACGCGTGACGAACCTGGTTGAGCAGAATGTCACATCGCGCTCTGAATACGACGCGGCCAAGGATCGTTACGATCAAGCCAAAGCGAAATTGGATTCAGCTAATCTCGCCGTGAAAGAAGCGGTCGAGCGTGCAAACCAGCAACGAGTTGCCGTGAAAGAAGCGCAGACCAGCATCAAGTCGAGTGAGATGCGCGCCAGCCAACAGCAGGCTTTTTTGCGCGGCCAGTCGAGCCAGCGCGAGAAGGCTACGCAGTACTCGCCTTTGAATGGCGTCGTGGCCGACATTCCCACACGCGTGGGCGAGTTTGCCGTCTCGCAACTTTCGTCGACGCCTCTGATGACGATCGCCGACATGTCGACCATCAACGTTGAGGTGAACGTCGACGAAACCGAAATCGCCAACGTCGATGTCGGCCAGGAAGCGAAAGTTAAAGTCGATGCGTTGGGCGAGAAAGAAATCAAAGCCGTCGTGAGGCAAAAGAATCCGCTGGCCATCGCCAAGTCCGACACGCAAGGCGGCCTGTCGAATCGCGTCAACGTGCAAGAGGCGAAAGAATTCAAAGTCACACTCGAGTTGCGCGAATTAACTGACGAGACTCGCAACAAACTTCGCCCCGGCATGAGCGCAACCGCCACCGTTACGACCAAGACCAAGACCAACGTGATTGCGGTTCCGCTGCAAGCGATTGTCGAAAAGGCTCCGCCAGCTCCATCACCAGGCCCGACGATCGCGAGCAACGCGCCCACGCCTGTCGGTGAAAAGGCGAAAGAGCAGAAAGGCGTGTACATCCTCGATAAAGACAACAAGGTGAAGTTCGTCGAAGTTACGACCGGCATCACGGGTGAATCGGATATCGAAATCAGCAGCGGTTTGTCAGCCGGAACTGAAGTTATTACCGGCCCGAGCCGCGTGCTGAAGACACTCAAACCCGGCGACAAAGTGAAGAAACAATCGAAATCGGCTGCCGCAAACGCCAACGCCGGAGGAAGGTAAATGACGGAAGCTACGATCGCGACATCGCAAACTTCTGCGGGTGTAGTAGCGAAGCCAAATCTTGTGTCGGCGGACGGCAAGGTGCAGGTGCTGATCGCGATGCAGAACATCTGGAAGACCTATGACATGGGCGCAGAGAAAGTTCATGCGCTGCATGGCGTTTCGTTCGAAGTGAAGCGCGGCGAGTACCTTGCGATCACCGGTCCGTCAGGTTCAGGCAAGTCGACGCTGATGAATTTGATCGGCTGTCTCGATACGCCTTCGCAAGGCGACTACTGGCTGAATGGAAAGAATGTTTCTGAGATGGATGATGACGAGTTGGCTCGCATTCGGAATCAGGAAGTCGGTTTCGTCTTTCAAACTTTCAATTTGCTCGCGCGGGCCACAGCTTTGCACAACGTCGAGCTGCCGCTGATCTACGGCGGCATCCCAAGCGCGAAGCGTCACGAAATGGCGAAACAGGCGTTGACCGAAGTGGATCTCGTCGATCGAATGATGCACCGGCCCAACGAACTCTCGGGTGGCCAGCGGCAACGCGTGGCGATCGCGCGCGCGCTGGTGAATCATCCGTCGATCCTGCTTGCCGACGAGCCAACTGGCGCGCTGGACACGGCGACGAGTTACGACATCATGAACCTCTTCGAGAAACTCTACGAAGACGGCAACACAATCATCCTGGTGACGCACGAACGCGACATTGCCGCGCGCGCGCGCCGCATAATTTCGATCCGCGACGGTTTGATCGAAAAAGACGAACAGATCAAGTAGGATCGCCTGCGATGTTCCCCAGCAGCGCATCTGAAATCAAACCGCCCCCCGTTTACGCACTAGGCCCTCGCGTTTCGCTTTCCGCCAGAATTCGCTCCCTGCCTTTCTTCCGCCTGGCTGCGGTCTGGGAAGCGTTCTTTGTTGCGCTCGCCAGCCTTCGTCAAAACAAACTACGTACCGCGTTGACGCTGATCGGAATCATCGTCGGCGTTACTGCAGTGATCGCCGTCGTCACGATTATTAAAGGTCTCGATCAAACCGTGGCGCAAACCTTTTCTTCGCAGGGCTCGACCGTCTTCACCATTTCCAAACGCCCGCGCGTGATTACTTCCCGCGAAGAGTTCATCAAATACAACAAGCGGAAAGACATTACGGAAGACGACGCGCAGGCGATCTTTCGTTTGTGCACGGCTTGCTGGCGCACCGGTATCGCAGCTAACGACGGCGTGCCCGTCAAGCGCGGCAATCAAAAAGCCGACGCGGTTCAACTGCGGGCAATCACCCCGTCGGCCATGTTCGACATCGACGGCGTGACGATCGACGCCGGAAGATTTTGGAGCGATACAGAAGGGAATTCAGCACATGAGGTTTGCGTCGTTGGATCCGACATCGTCACGAACTTCTTCCCGAACCAGTCGGCAGAGCAGACCATCGGGGAAGACATTTGGGCTGGTGGTCACCGATACAGAATCGTCGGCGTGCTGCAACCGCTGGGAAAGATTTTTGGCATATCGCGCGACGAGCGAATTCTGATTCCGTTTCCGACCTACAAAAAAGATTTTGGCTTGAATGTAGCGCGTGGCGCTTTCAATACCACGGGTTCGCTCGTTGTTTTCATTCAGACGCAGACGGCCAGCCAATTGGAAGCCGCCGAAGATCAAGTCCGCGCGGTCATGCGTAATCGCCGTGGCAAAACTTTCAAAGAAGAAGACGACGGGTTTGCGCTGGAGACTGAGGATGTCTTCTTGAATTTGTATTCGAGCGCGACTTCGAACATCTATCTAGTGACGATCGGCGTGGCGGCGATTTCGCTTGTGGTCGGCGGCATCGTCGTGATGAATATCATGCTGGTTTCAGTAACCGAACGAACCAAGGAGATCGGCATTCGCAAAGCGGTCGGCGCGCGCCGCAGAGACATCTTGACGCAGTTTTTGATCGAAGCGGTGATGGTCACCGCGATCGGGGGCGCCTTCGGAGTACTTACCGGATTCGGAACGGCATGGTTGATTGCGTTGGCGATCGGATTTCCGTTGCTGTTTAGTGTGTGGTCGGCGGTGCTCGGCGTCGGAGTATCATCCGTCGTTGGCGTCGTCAGCGGCTTGTGGCCGGCGTGGCGCGCGGCGAGGTTGGATCCGATTGAAGCGTTGAGGGCTGAATAAAGCTGTCAGCCGTTAGCTTTCAGCTCTCAGCCAGAAAAGTGATGCAGGGCTTTCGACGACTACATGTTTGGGAGAAGGCGCATGACCTCACGCTTGAGGTTTACCAGGCCACTGTGCGATTTCCGAAGGAAGAGATTTACGCATTAAGCAGCCAGACCAAACGCGCTGCCTCTTCGATTGGCGCAAACATTGCCGAAGGCTGCGGCAGAGGCAGTGATGCGGACTTCGCGCGCTTTCTGCTGATTGCAATGGGATCAGCGAGCGAACTCGAGTATCACTTACTACTGGCGCGAGATCTAAAGTTTCTACCCGAAGAGGACTATCAACGGCTTGACGCTTTGGCAACCGAGGTAAAGCGGATGCTTGGTTCACTAATCCAGAAAACCCGGGGACGAACTGCTGTTGGCTGATAGCTGACGGCTGAGAGCTGATAGCTGTTGGCTGATAGCTGATGGCTGAAAGCTGATAGCTAAATCATGACTTTCGCTGACATTCGCGAATCGGCTTACATGGCGTTCGACACGGTGCGCAGTAACAAGCTGCGCTCGTCGCTGACGATTCTCGGCGTTAGTGTCGGCGTCATCACGATTGTTTTCATGGTGTCGATCATTCAGGGCTTGAACAAAGCTTTCGCCGCCCAGATTGAATCGCTTGGCTCAAACACGATTTGGGCGACGAAGTTCGATCCCAGCATCGGCCATCAACCGACCTCTGAAGAAATTCATCGCAAAGAATTAACGATTGAAGATGCCGACGCGATTCGTCGCGAGGCGCCCTCGATTGTCGGAGTCTCGCCGTTCTATCGAAAAATCAACGAAACTGCCCGCTATGGCGACAAGCAGAGCGATACTCCAATTCTGATCGGTGTCACTTCTTATCATGAGTTCACGACATCGAGTTATGTTGCGCGCGGCCGTTACGTCACCGATCTCGATGTCGAGCAACGAACCAACGTTGCGGTGTTGGGCCAGGATCTGGTTAAGGCACTTTACGGTACGGAAGATCCGATCGGTAAGGAACTAAAAATTGCCGGGCGTGTGTTTTCCGTGGTCGGAGTTATGGAGCCTCTAGGCAGCATTCTGGGACAATCACGCGACAACACGATCTACATTCCGATTACGACTTTTGAAAAGTATTATCCCGACATCGAATTTCCGGAAATCATCTCAGCGATCATCGTCCGACCTGTGTCTCGCGCTTACGTGAAGTCCGCCATCGATGAGATGACGGACATCTTGCGGCGGCAGCGACGCGTGCCTCAGGGCGCGCCGAACAATTTCGGCATCTCGTCGCAGGACGCGCTGCTTGATGTTTACAACCAACTGACAGGTGCGACTTATCTCGTGTTGACGGCAATTTCTTGCGTCGCGCTGATGATCGGCGGCATCGGCGTCATGAACATCATGCTGGTGTCAGTTACTGAGCGAACGAAAGAGATCGGTTTGCGCAAAGCGGTCGGCGCGACGCGCACAAATATCCTCTCCCAGTTTTTGATCGAGGCCGTGGTGCTAACGGCAATCGGCGGCTTGCTCGGTTTGTTGGTCGGCGAACTTTTCAGCGTGTTGATGAACAAATATTCGCCGTTGCCCGCTTACGTGCCTGCCTGGGCAATCGGGGTCGGCATCGGTATCTCGGCCGGAGTCGGAATCATCTTCGGATTGTGGCCGGCGTGGAAAGCTGCCCGCATGGATCCTATTGAGTCACTCAGGTGGGAGTAAGTGTCAGAACCGGGAGCGGTAACGACCGGATCATAAGGTCCGACTGAAAGAAATGTGAAGAGTTGTTAATTTCTTCCCAACTGTTCCCATGATCCCGTCGCTATCGCTCCGGGTACTGACACACGGGTAACCAAAACCCTCTCGCGTCCGTATAATTAATTCAGTGAAGCTCATCGAAATTCTGAAAGTTGCGCTCGCCGCGATCTGGGCGCACAAGCTACGGTCAGCCCTGACTTTGCTCGGCATGATCGTCGGCGTGACGGCGTTCGTGACGGTGGTCTCGCTGATTCAGGGTTTCAACGTTTACATTGACGAGAAGATTGCGGGCATCGGCGCAAAGTCATTTTCGATCCAGCGCTTCAATCCATTCGAAGATTTCAAAGACACCGACACGATTGCGGCCGCCCAGCGTCGCAATAAAGAGCTGACGCTTGACGACTACGAGTACTTGAAAGAGCGCGCCACTCTAATCGCGAAGCTGGGCGCGAAAGCGCGCGGCACTCCCTCGCAAATCAAGCGAAACGATCAAGTTCTTGACGATGTGTTTGTGGTCGGTGCGACCGCCAACACGTCCGACATCGAGAATCGCAATATCGAAAACGGCCGGTTCTTTTCCGACACCGAGGCCGATGGTGCGGCGCGCGTGGCCTACATCGGCGCGGACATTGCTACGAAACTTTTTCCGGCGGGCAATCCTATCGGCGGCGAGATCGACATTCGTGGCTTGCCTTATCGAGTTCTTGGAGTTGAAGCGGTGAAGGGAACTGTATTTGGAATTCCGCAGGACAGTTTCGTGGTAATTCCTTTGAAAACTTATCAACTCGATTTCGGACCGTTAATTCGGCAGCGTTCGCTTTACTTCACGGCGACTTCAAAGACCGATCAAGGCTTCAGCGACGCAGTTGAGGAAGCGAGGTTTCTGATGCGCGCGCGCCGGAAACTTGGATCGAACGAGAAAGATAATTTTGGCATTGTCACGCCGGACGCGATTACCGGATTGCGCGATCGAATCTTTGGATCGGTCTTCATCGTCGCGATTGCCGTGCCGGGAATTGCCTTGATTGTGGGCGCCATCGTGATCATGAACATCATGCTGGTGTCGGTAACCGAGCGCACCAAGGAGATTGGAATTCGCAAGTCGCTGGGTGCGCGCCAGCGAGATATTCTCAAGCAGTTCCTGTTCGAATCGGCGACGATGGCGACGATTGGCGGCGCGGTCGGCGTGTTCATAGCGTGGATTGTAGGGAAGGTCGTGACGCAGGTATTTTTTCAGACTTACCTGTCGGTTGGCGCAGTAGTCATCGCGATCGCGGTCGCCGGCGGCTTTGGAATTATGGCCGGACTTTTCCCGGCCTGGAAAGCAGCCCGTCTCGATCCGATCGAGGCACTGCGTGCCGAAACATAGCCGTCAGCGATCGGCTTTCAGCTATCAGCCTAAAAACTGGTTTGCTGAAAGCTGACAACTGATAGCTGAGAGCTAATCATGAAATTATTCCGCTCGGACATTTTAGAAAACCTCTGGATGGCGCTTGGTACCTTGCGCCAAAACAAGATGCGTTCGTTCCTGACGGTCATCGGCGTGATCATCGGCGTCGTCACAGTGATGTTGATCGCTTCGATCATCGCCGGCGTCGATACGGCTGTGACCAGGGAAGTCGAATCATTCGGCACGCGCTCGATGTATATCAGCAAGTTCAATCCCGGCATTCACGTCGGCCGTTTGTCGCGCGAAGAGCGCATGCGGAAACCTCTGACTTACGACGACGCGATTGCGCTTTCCAAATTGCCGGCGGTCGAAACCGCGGTGCCGTTTTTGGATATCAGCAGCAATTTCTTTGGCCAAAAAATTCAGGTGAGCGGCGGCGGCAAGACGTCGGCATCGGTTGGGTTGCAAGGCACGCTGCCCGACTTTGAAAAAGTCGGAACGCAAGTGATTGCCGAAGGACGTTTCTTCTCGCAATTCGAGAACGATCAAAACCAGAACGTTTGCGTGATTGGATCGAAGGTCGCCGACGATTTCTTTCGCTTTGGCACTCCCGTCGGGGACACGATAAAAATTGGCGCGGAAGAATATCGCGTCGTCGGCGTGTTGCAAAAGCGCGAACAATTTCTGTTTAGCGGCGGCAGCGACGATCAAAACAACGTGATCTATCTGCCCTACAACGTGGCGCGAAAGATTAAGCCAAACTCAGATGACATTTATCTCTTAGCAGTGGCCAAACCCAGCATGATGCAGTCGGCGATGGATCAGGTTACCGACACGTTGCGCGTGCGGCGGAATGTTTCTTTTGGCCAGCCGGATAACTTCGGCATTGAAACTACCGAATCGCTGATTAGCTCGTTTCACGCCATCACCGGCGGCATTGCGATTGCGATGGTCGTGATTTCTTCAGTCGGCTTGATGGTCGGCGGCATCGGCGTGATGAACATCATGCTGGTTTCAGTTACCGAGCGCACGCGCGAGATCGGAGTGCGCAAAGCGATCGGCGCGCGCCGAAAAGATATCCTCTGGCAATTCCTGATCGAGGCGATGACCTTGACCGGATTCGGCGGACTGGTTGGATTAGGAATTGGCTGGCTGGGCACGCTGCTCGTGAAATTGATCATGCCGTCTTACGTGCCGCTGTGGGCGCCGGCGGCCGGATTCATCGCCAGCGTGGGCATCGGCATGATCTTCGGATTGTGGCCCGCGTGGAAGGCCGCGCGCCTCGATCCAATCGAATCGCTGAGATACGAGTAGCAAAGCGCTAAGGGCAAAGAGCTAAGAGCAAAGTGTGGACGATCGCGACACTTCGCCCTTTGCTCCTTGCCCTTAGCTTTCTTGAATCACCCAAACATACTTCCAAACACGGCCGCGGCCGCGATTCCCAGCAACAGGAACAGAATAAAGATAGTGATCGCCGTGCCCCACGCGGCGCCCGAGCTAACCTTATAACCGCCTTCGCGCAATCCGGTCGCGGTTAACCAAAGCCGATAAAAGGAAAGCACCCCGATGCTGGTCGCAACCACCCACAGCACCGGATGATCTTTGCCCGACACTAGCAGCCCCAGGTTGTCGTACACCAAAGTCTGTTGTCCCAGAATCGGATGTATGTCGTCGGGTGACTTGAGGTAGAGAATGACAAAGCTGATCGCTTTTTGAATCAGCGTCACGGGAAAAATAACATACGCAATGACCGCAAAGGTTTGCCAGTAGTGCATGCGCCCGCCGAACACCAGCACTCCGAGCAGCGCCAGCCCCGCGATAATCGCCACGCCAAAAAATGCGCTCACGACTTTCTTCAGGAAGTCGCCGATCTGAAATGTTAATGCCTTTGCCTGCTCGACACCTTCGGTCCTCGCCCTGGCCATCGCCTCGGGCGGAGGCTTAATCGGGCTATCCTCGAGCTTATCCATCGTGTAGTTAATAATGCGCTCAGGCGTCAGCCGATGGGTGAAGGCAACGCTGTATGCGCCGTCGATACATCCTGCGAGCAGAATCGCCGCGAGGAATTGGGGGTGTGCGCGCAGGTTACGGAAGACGTTGCTTGGTTCAAAGAAAATCCCAGTCAACGTCGCGACCGCGGACATCTTCGGTGGCGGATTGTCCACCGCGGGCATGCGCATGAAGCTGAACCCGAAGAACAGAATACCCAGAACGCAGATGGCCGCGCCTGTTCCGATCCCCCCGACAATCAGACCAATCATCGGCAGACCGAGCACGACAACGACGATTCCGATCACAACCAGTGCGATGCCGGCGAACATCAAATTCGTCGGTCGACGACGATCGGGTTCGGCCTGAATTGCGGGTGGTGGCGGCGGTTGAAATTCCTGATTTGGATCGCTCATGAGTTCTTATCCTCTCGAAGTGTTAGAGGACGGGGAGACCGCGTTCCGTCCAGTCCAGTGTCAGAAGCCCGAGCGTCAGCCAGGGCATGATTGATTGAATGCCTGATACGCCTTCAAAGTCGATATTGTTTCAGTGAAGCCACGTGCGCGTCGAGCCCTCCCTCACGGTCGGACTTCCGACACTGGCTCTGAGCTCGGCGCGCTTGCGTAACCGTCGACGCGAATGCATGCGACACTATGCGTCGGCGAAATCTCTCGTAACTCTGGATCGATTCGCGCGCATTCGTCAATCGCGATGGGGCAGCGTGTGCGAAAGCGACAGCCGGACGGTGGATGGCGCGAGGTCGGCACATCGCCTTTCAAAATAATTCGATCGCGCTTTTCCCTGGGATCGGGAATTGGGATCGCAGAGAGCAGCGCCAGCGTGTACGGATGCAGCGGATTAAAGTAAAGCTCTTTGGCGTCGGCGATCTCGACGATGCGGCCAAGATACATCACCGCGACGCGCGTGGAAATATGTTCGACCACGGCGAGTCCATGCGATATGAACAGGTAAGTCAGTCCAAATTCTTTCTGAAGATCCTGGAGTAAATTGACGACTTGCGCTTGCACTGAAACATCGAGCGCCGAAACCGGCTCGTCCGCGACAATCAGTTTTGGATTCAGCGCCAGGGCTCGCGCCACGCCGATGCGCTGCAGTTGGCCGCCGGAGAATTCGTGGCTGTAGCGCTTCATGTAATCGGGATCAAGACCGACTTTGCCAAGCAGCCAGGCGACGCGATCGTGCTGCTCTTTCGTGTTGCCGATGCGGTGGATGACCAGCGGCTCGGCAATGATATCGCCAATCTTCATGCGCGGATTTATTGAAGCGTTTGGATCCTGAAAGATGATTTGCATCTCGCGACGCAACTCGCGCAGCTCGCGTTTGCCCATCGCGATTACGTCGCGTCCTTCGAATTGAACGTCGCCGCGAGTCGGTTCAATCAAGCGCAGAACGCATCGGCCGGTGGTCGATTTCCCGCAGCCCGATTCGCCGACCAGGCCCAGCGTTTCACCGCGCACGATGTCGAACGTCACACCATCAAGCGCCCGCCAAACATCATCAGTGCCTTCCACTGGAAAGTGCTTGACAAGGTCACGAACCTTGACGAGCGCGTTGTGATTTTGACTTCGAGAATCCATCGATTCAGCTTCGCGGCTATGCCGCCGCACAGTGCGGTAAGGCCGCCTTACCGAGTTCGATCATACAAGGCTGAGGCTCCGCCTCCGAATTGAAGCATAGCCTCAGCTTTCATTTTCATTCGCGTCGGAAAGGCGAAACCTTTCCGCACTGTGCTGCGGCATAGCCGCAATGGTCGCTGGATCAAACAATACACACCGCACCGTAACCGTCTCGCCAACCGGATACAACGGGATCTCGCCTTTCTTACAGCGCGGCATCCGATAAGGACATCGCGGCTCGAAGTGACAGCCGGGCGGCAATGCTGTAGTTCTTGGCACAGTGCCTTCGATCGTTTGCAGGCGTTCCGCTTTCACCACATCTTTCTTTGTTAGCTTGGGCACCGAACGCAATAGGCCTTCCGTGTATGGATGTTTCGGCCTCGCGAACAATTCATTGACCGGCGACTCTTCAACGATCTTTCCGGTGTACATTACTGCGACTCGATCTGCGACCTCCGCCACGACTCCGAGATCGTGGGTAATCAAAAGCACGGCCAGCTCCCGCGTCTTTCTTAAGTTGTCGAGTAGTTCGAGAATTTGCGCCTGAATCGTGACGTCCAGCGCCGTCGTTGGTTCATCGGCGATCAAAAGTTTCGGGTCACAAGCCAGGGCCATCGCGATCATCACGCGCTGTCGCATGCCGCCTGAAAGTTGATGCGGATAATCATTCGCGCGCAGTTCCGTATCGGGAATCGAGACTTCGCGCATCCCATCTACCGCGGCTTTGCGCGCAGCTTTCCGCGAAAGCTTGCGATGCAGACGCAACGCTTCGGCGATCTGTTCGCCGACCGTGAACACGGGATTCAGTGACGTCATCGGATCCTGAAAAATCATCGCGACGTCGTTGCCGCGCACTCCGCGCATCTCGGCATTCGCCAGCTTAAGCAAATCGCGGCCGGCGAAAAGAATTTCGCCGCTCACGATTTTCCCCGGCGGCGCCACCAGACGCATGATCGAAAGCGCCGTGATCGATTTGCCGCAACCACTCTCGCCGACCAGGCCGAGCAATTCGCCGCGATCGAGATAAAAATTTACGCCGTCAACCGCGCGCACCAATCCTTCGCGTGTTTGAAAATGCGTACGCAGATTTCTTACTTCAAGTAGATGCGACATTGATGATTCACAGGTGTCAGAGTACCGACTTCAGTCGGGCCTTTCTTGCGAAGTAAATACCCAACTGAAGTTGGTACTCTAACGTCGTCATACAAAGGCAAGTTACTGCGTTGACAGTATTCTGAAACAGGTCATAGACTGACGCTGTCTTCCGGCAATCCCCGCAATCACCTGAGGTCATTATGTTCAATTCCGCCTTAATCGCAAAAAGATTCACCCGCGCTTTTGCGTTCGCATGCGTAGCCATAATCGCTTTTGCCTCGACCGTCGCAGCGCAAGCGCAGGATCCCGCCGCGCGTCAGCACGCGATCGACGTTTACGAATCGCAGAACATGGTTGCAGCTTTGCCACTGTTGGAAAAAGTTGCGGTCGCTTATCCCAACGATCCGGCGATTCTTTCGCGTCTCGGGTTTTCGCTCTACGCGATTTCGATCGACCAAAAGGACGTGGCCGCACGCCAGAAGATGCGCGATCGGGCGCGCGCAGTGCTGCTGAAATCGCAATCGGTCGGCGATGACAGCAATCTGACTAAGATGGCGCTCGATGGTTTGTCGGCCCCGGACGCTAGCCAGGTTCCGTTCTCACAAATCCAAGCCGCGGAAGCTGCGATCCGTGAAGGCGAGGCCGCGTTCGTACGCGGCGACATGGACAAGGCGATCAACGCTTACAAGCGCGCGCTCGAATCCGATCCGAATCTTTATGACGCTGCGCTTTACGCCGGAGATGCTGAATTCAAAAAGGGATACACCTCGACCGATCCCCAATTTCGAAACGATCACTTCAACGCGGCCGGAGTCTGGTTTGCGAAAGCAATCTCCATCAATCCTAATCGCGAAACCGCGTATCGCTATTGGGGCGACGCGTTGACTGCTCAGGGCAAATCGACCGAAGCATGCGAAAAATTCGTCGAGGCCATCATCGCCGAGCCTTACAATCGTAGTCCGTACGTCGGTCTTCAGCAGTGGGCGCAGGCGCACAAAATTCCCGTGGGCCATCCGCGCATCGTGCCGCCGAATTCAACCACGTCGCAGGGACAAACGACGACGCTCAATATCGATCCGCGCACGCTGAACAGCACCGACGGATCGAATAACTGGTTGATGTACGACTTGACGCGGATGGCCTGGCAGAAGGGCGATTTCTTCAAAAATTATCCGAATGAAAAAGAATACCGGCACAGTCTGAAAGAAGAAGCCGCGGCTTTGCGCATGGTCGCCGAAGCCGCGTCGAAGGATTTAAAGTCGGGAAAAGTAAAAGCGCTGGAAGCTTCGCTGGATTCGCTGGTTCAACTAAACGACGCAGGTTTGTTAGAAGCGTTCATCTTATTCGCGCGACCCGATCCGGGAATCGCGCGCGACTATCCGGCATATCGCGCAGCCAATCGCGACAAGTTGAAGCGATATTGGTTGGAAGTTGCGATCATCAGATGAGGTAGCGCCAATTGTTAATTTGCGTCCCAGCCTTCTCGATCTCTAACATAATTCCATGGTAAATCGTCCCACGTTTTGACGATCTTTCCTTTACCGGATTTTCTAGGATCAGATCTGAAGTTGGAAAGAGTTGTGCTTAGCCGCGTTAACGCGGCTTTCCCGTAGGGCTATTAGACTGGGCGTTTTACGCCCGGAGTTAATGGCGCACGGAAATTCCTAAGCCCGTTTTAACGGGCTTATGTCAGGGGCTTTAGCCGTGATGCTGAAGCTATTGATGAAAAGCACGCTGGAAGCGCGCTAACGTTTGGCATATTCGGTTGAGCCCCAGCACTAAAAGTGCTGGTCTATGAAGCCTGCGGGCAAGCCGTCTGAAGACGGCTATATGGCTGAATGTGCGGAAGGCTCCGTCGATAGATAGATTTGTAACCAAGTCGATCTTGAGTGGGGTTCGTTTCACAGATCGTTTACCGCACACAGCCAGCGCAAGATATCATCTTGCGCTACTTCGTCTTCTTCGGCAGCTTATCGTCGCGCATCGCGGTGTTATAAACGAATGCAGCCATGATCGTTGCGGCTTGCTTCATGTCATCGGCCTGGACGCGATAGAACACGTCCATGTTCGAATGGTGCGTGCGCGTGTCATATTCAATCTCGTCCTGGATGAATTGAAATCCCGGCAAGCCAATGCCGTCGAAAGAAAGGTGATCCGTTCCGCCGGTGTTTGAAAGGGAAAGCGTCTCGGCCCCGAGATCGCGGAATGGCGCGAGCCATTGCCGGAACAATCCGGCGACATTGTCATTGCCCTGCAAATAAACGCCGCGAATCTTTCCGGTGCCGTTATCGAGATTGAAATAGCCCGCGAGCCTGTCGTACTCGGGACCCTTCACTAGCACTGGCGCCGGAGGCGTCGCCGTATTTCCATCACCGCCGCCTGGCATACCCGCCGCTGCCGGTGTTTCCATTTTGCCGAGGTGCTGCGCGACGTAAGCACGCGAACCGAGCAGACCCTCTTCTTCACCGGTCCACAACGCGATGCGAATCGTGCGCTTCGGCTTCAACCCAAGTGTTTGAATTATGCGGACGGCTTCCATGCCAACTGCCACGCCCGCGCCGTTGTCGGTCGCGCCGGTGCCCGAATGCCACGAGTCCATGTGACCGCCAAGCATCACGATCTCATCTTTCAAACTCGGATCGCTTCCCGGAATTTCCGCGACTGTGTTGTAGCCGTTCAAATCTTGATCTTGATAATCGATCGCGAGGTTCACTTCCATCTTCACCTTTTCGCCGGCTTGGATCATGCGCACGATGCGATTGTAATGCTCGACCGCGACGACCATTTGCGGAACCATTTTGGCGCCTTTGTCCCACGCGTTGATGCGACGCGGAGCATTCGGTCCGCCGCCTCCGGGTCCGAAAGCATTCGGATTGAAGGCCTGAGGCACGGTCGCTGACTGCACGAAGATCGTTCCGCCATCGCCGCGGCTTGAATCAACCAGCATGGCTGCGCCTTCATCGAGAAAGAATTGATTCTTCTTTGCGTTGAATTGCTGCAACGCGATGAAGTCCGCGTTACGATTGCCGCCGCCGAATCCTCCGCGGCCTGCGGATCGCGGCATCGGCGAGTTCGCCAGCGCCAGCAAATTCTTTTCGTCGCGACGTGTGCCCTGGGTTTCGAAATGCGCTTTGACTTCGCGCATCAGCTGCGTCAAAACGATTTTGCCTTTCAGTTGTCCTTTGAAACGCGCCATGTCGGCTTCGTCTTTCGCGTCAAAGTAAACGATGTCCGCGGTAATTGGACCATTCGTTCCCGGCGACCAGGCTTTCGGATAAGCGATCAAAGGAAAGTCCTGCGGATCCGTGACCTGCGCGCTGAATCTCTTCAAAGACCAACCACGACCGAATGGCCAGGGCTCGAGATGGGCGTTCTGCAGTCCCCATTTCATCATCGTGTCGCGCGTCCACTCGCACGCGCGCTTCATGTTCGGCGACGCGGTTAGGCGCGGTCCAATCACGTCGCTTAAGTACGAAAGCGTCTGCATGACTTGCGATCGATTCAATCCTTCATCGCGAATCTTCGCGATTGGATCGTTCGGATCGAGTTGCGGCTGTTGCGGTCCCTGCGGCTGCTGCGCGAGCGCGACCGTCGGCGCGAGCAGGGCAAAAAGCAGAACTAAGGCGGCGAATTGGCGTCGAATCATAGTTGGACTCCTGTGCAGGAATTGACTTCGGTTGTTGGTTCAATTGCCTTCGAAACAAAGGCGGCGAACGTTTGACTGAATTGACGTTGCTTATACTCGGAAAGTTACAAAGATTCAAGCACCGCGTTGTACTTGGTTCTTAGTACTTTGTTCTTTGACCTCTCGCGTAAAGGATTCGTTAGATGGCGAAGCTTTCAGTGAGCAAGGCAAAGTACAAAGCACAAAGTACAAAGCACGTCTTTTGTCTGTTATCATTTCGCGCTAATGGCTTCGGCAAAGACTCAACCTGCGCGCGGCATGCGCGACTTTCTGCCCGCTGACGTGCGCAAACGCGAATACGTTATCGGCGTCATCAAGTCAGTCTACGAGCGCTACGGTTTCGAGCCGCTGGAAACTCCCGCCGTCGAAAACATCGAGACGTTGATGGGCAAGTACGGTGAAGAAGGCAATCAGCTCATCTTCAAAATCCTGAAACGCGGCGAGCATGAAAAGACCGGCGAAGCCGATCTCGCGCTGCGTTACGATCTGACCGTGCCGCTCGCGCGCGTCGTCGCGCAATATCAAAATGAGCTGCCAAAGTTTTTCAAGCGCTATCAGATTCAGCCGGTCTGGCGCGCCGATCGTCCTGCGCGAGGTAGGTTTCGCGAGTTCTATCAATGCGACGTCGATGTGCTCGGATCGAAGTCTATGGTGGTTGAAGCCGAGTTGATCGCGGCAGCGAGTGATGCACTGGTCGCGCTGGGGTTCAATGACTTCACGATTCGGGTTAATCATCGGCAGGTTTTGACGGGCATGCTTGATCAAGCGGGCGTGCCACGCGACAAACATAACGATGCGGTGATTGCGCTCGACAAAATGGACAAGGCCGGGCCCGAAGGCGTGGCGAAAGAATTGAGTGAGCGCGGGATCGTTGATGAATCTGCGGTGAAGTTGATGCGATTCTTTGAGGGTCTCGCCGGTGTTCAAAAGGCGCTTGACCTGGTTGATTTGAAGGAGGCGAGTGATGGTCGTCTAGCTTATAACGCCGATGTTCTTGGCCGTTTGGTCGAATTCATCGGCGCGCACGAAATTGGCGCCAGCGGCGTCGACGATCTTCGCCAGATTCTCCAATTCGCGAAAGCCAGCGGAGCCGATCAGCGAATCAAACTCGATCCGACGCTGGCGCGCGGGCTCGCTTATTACACCGGCGCGATTATTGAAATCAACGTTAAGGATCTCGCCGGTAGCCTCGGCGGCGGCGGTCGCTACGACAATCTCGTCGGCATGTTTCTCGGTCGTGATGTGCCCGCGTGCGGGTTCTCGCTGGGACTTGAACGAATCATTGTGGTTATGAGCGAGCGAGAAATGTTTCCAGCCGCGCTCGTGTCGTCGCCAGCGGACGTGATGGTCACGATTTGGAATGAAGATTCGATTGGCGAATCGATTGTCCTCGCCAGCGAATTGCGAAGTAGGGGCTTTCGCGTCGATGTCTATCCTGAAGCTGACAAGATGGGCAAACAATTCAAGTATGCTTCGTCGCGCGATATTCCATTCGTCGCGATTATCGGTGACGACGAACGCGCGCGCGGCGAAGTTGCGATTAAAAATATGCGCAGCGGTGAGCAACGGAGTGTCAGTCGCAACAACGTCTCAGAATTGATTGACGGTGTGGATCTGCGCGCGCGGGTTGCAGATATGAGACAAGTCGGCGAAGCCGACGACAGCATAAAGCCTGGGGCGTAAGCCCCAGGTAACCGATGGAAGTGGAAACCAAGCTCGCGAAGCGAGCGACCTGAATCGGCGTCAGAGTAGGCGGTGTCAGAACCAGGAGCGGTAGCGGCCGGATCAAGAGTTTAGCCTGACGATAAATGCTAACTTTAATCATCAAGCAGGATCATCGTCCACTCGACCTGCCAGGTTGAATATTTGATCCCGTCGCTATCGCTCCGGGTAGTGACACGCTGTCGCCCGCGTTGCGGGCTGCGATTGTTAGTTAATTGACCAACCCTGGGGCTTACGCCCCAGGCTTTATGCTGTCACCGGCTTCGCCGGTTTTGAATTACGATGAATAACGATCAACCAATCGGCCAACATTATCTCGACGATGCGCTGAAAACGTTTCGCTATTACAAGACGCTCGCGGAACGCGCCTTCGCGCAACTCGGCGATGAAGATTTCTTTCGCACGATCGACGACGAATCAAACAGCATCGCCGTTAACATAAAGCACATGGCCGGCAACATGCTCTCGCGCTGGACCGATTTTTTCATGAGCGACGGCGAGAAGCCCGACCGCAATCGCGACCTCGAATTTGTCACCCTTCCCGGAACGACCAAAGATGAAATGCTCGCATATTGGGAAAAAGGTTGGCGGGTCACCTTCGAGGCAATCAATCCATTAACGCCTGACGATCTGATGCGCACAATCAGAATCCGAGGCCAGGATCACACAGTCATCCAGGCAATCAATCGCCAGCTGACGCACTATGCTTATCATACTGGCCAGATCGTCTATCTCGCGAAGCATTTCAAATCGAGCGATTGGCAATCTTTGAGTGTGCCCAAGAATAAATCGGCTGAAGCAAGTGTCAGAAGCTCGCGCATCAGCAAGGGCTAGTTCTGATCCTTGATGGTCGGACTCACATACGCGCTCCCTGGGAGAAAAAATATGTTTCTTGGTTTACGAACTGCAATCTATCACGTTGATGACATCGAGAGAGGGAAGAACTGGTACAGCCAAGTGCTTGGCTTCGCTCCGTACTTCGACCAGCCTTTTTATGTTGGCTTCAACGTCGGCGGATACGAACTAGGTTTGCAGCCGGCCGAATCCAGCGGCCAAAAAGCCGATGGCGCGGTCGCTTATTGGGGCGTAGAAAACGCGGACGCTGCAGTTCAGCGGCTAATCGAAAACGGCGCCACCATCCATGAAGCAGTGCAGGATGTGGGCGAAGGAATCAAAGTAGCGACGGTCAAAGATCCGTTTGGAAACGTGATCGGCATAATCGAGAATCCTGATTTCAAATTGCCGTAATGGTCATCGCCCTGAATCATGTAAACGTTACCGTTTCTGCTGCGCAGGAAGTTGCCGCCAAACATTTTTACGGTTCAGTGCTGGGCTTGAAGCAAGTTCCAAAGCCCGCAGCTTCACGTCAGAGTGGCGCGTGGTATCAAATCGGCGAGAACCAATTGCATCTGTCCGTTGAAGACGAGCTGCGCGGTCCGTCGAGTTCGCGTCACATCTGTTTCGCCGTTTCGGACCTGGCGGAAACTGAGAAGAGATTTTGTGAAGCGGGCGTGGAAATCATTCCTGACCCGCGACCCGTTCCAGGTTCGCCGAGATTCTATGTGCGCGATCCGGGCGGGAATCAATTGGAGATTGTGCAGTCGTCTCTCTAATTTGCTTTTCTCTGTAGCCCCAATGTTTAGATTAGTTTTGATTACAGAGGGCACAGAGCAGATCATATGAGCTTCACTTTCATCAATCCTGAAGCGCTCGGCGCGCCGAATGGCTACTCGAATGGTGTGCTGAGCGACGCCGGTGGGCGATTGCTGTTCGTCGCCGGTCAAATCGCGTGGGATAAAAATCAAAAAATAATCAGTGACGATCTTGTCGAGCAATTCGATCGCGCCCTGGCGAATGTCATCACCGTGGTCACTGAAGCCGGGGGCGCATCTGAGCAGATCGCGCGGCTAGTTCTCTATGTCACCGACAAGAACGAATATCGAGCGCGCATGAAAGAGATCGGCGAGTGCTATCGCGCGCGCATGGGCAAACACTTTCCGGCGATGGTGCTCGTGAAAGTAGCGGGTTTGTTAGAGGATCGCGCGAAGATTGAGATCGAAGGCGTAGCGGTGCTGTAGCGCAAGTTGTTAACTTGCGAGCGCTTGATTACTCGATTACGCAAATTAACGATTTGCGCCACATCATGAATCCAAAATCATTTCTTTACGAAAAAAGGGATGGCATCGGAACGATCACGCTCAATCGGCCCGAACGCCTTAACGCGATTACCTTTGAGGTCTATCACGAGTTGACGGATTTCATGGCGCAGTTGCGCGATGAAAAAGACGTTCGCGTTGTGGTAATCACCGGAGCTGGTCGCGCGTTCTGTTCTGGGGGCGACGTCATCGATATCATCGGCGAACTTCAAGGCCGCGACGCGGAAGGATTGGTTGAGTTCACCCGTCTGACCTGCGCGTTGATTCACAACATGCGCGCGCTGCCGAAACCGATCATCGCGTCGCTGAATGGAATAACCGCGGGAGCGGGAGCTTGCATTGCACTTGCTTCCGACATTCGCATCGCCGCCGAAGAAGCGAAGATTGCTTTTATCTTTGTGAAAGTCGGGCTCGCCGGAACCGACATGGGCGCGACTTATCTCTTGCCGCGGGTGGTTGGATTATCAAAAGCGACAGAGCTGTTAATGACCGGCGATTTTGTTTCAGCAGCGGAGGCAGAAAAGATCGGCCTCTACAATCGCGTGGTGCCGCGCGATCAGTTGGAGAACGCGACGCGCGAGTTCGCGGAGAAGCTCGCGCGCGGACCGTCACTCGGAATCGCGAAGACGAAAGAGATGTTGAATCGCGAGATGCACATGGGCTTCGAGTCAGCTCTGGAAGCTGAAGCCGTCGCCCAAGCCTTGTGCATGCAGACGCCGGATTTCAAGGAAGCGCATGCGGCGTTTGTTGAGAAGCGCCCGGCAAAGTTTGAATAACTTGGAGCGAACCGGCTATTTGGAGTGCGTCGGCAGAGCGCAGCGGCGACGGCGCTTTGGATTATCCAACATGAGTGCACCGCAGAGAATTTGCTGGCCTCACGCCCCGCTCCATGAACTATCGGCCCGCGGCGCGTATATCGTCACCGCCGGTACTAATAAGAAAGTCCATCACTTTTCCACGCGTAAGCGGCTGAATGTTCTTCATCGTGGACTTCTCTCAGTCGCGCAAAAATTTGGCTGGCGACTCGAGGCTTGGTCAGTCTTTTCGAATCACTATCACTTTGTCGGACACTCGCCGGATGAAGGTGCCGACAATATGGCGCGAATGCTCGGACTTCTTCACGAGAAGACAGCGAAGTGGATCAATGATCAGGACAATTCAGCAAGCCGTGAAGTCTGGCACAATTTTTGGGAAACCAGACTCACTCATAGGAATTCTTACCTTGCCAGACTCAATTACGTGCATCAGAATCCTGTAAAGCATGGGTTGGTTTTGGTTGCGAATCAGTACCCGTGGTGTTCGGCCGCGTGGTTTGAGAGAACGGCACGTCCTGCACAGATCAAGACTATTTACGGTTTCAAGACAGATAGATTGAAAGTGCTTGATGATTATGACGCTACGCTTGAAAACTGAAACATAAATCCAAAGCGCCGTCGCTGCTTCGCGTTGCCGGCGCACTCCAGATGGATTCCTTCATAGAGACAACTCCATTCTTCTCCAACGAACATCGTTCGCTGGCAAGCCGTGTCGCTGAATTCGCTGAGCGTGAAATCGAAGTGCGCGCCGGCGATGATGAAGGCGACGCGGACGAAGCGCTGCGTGGCTATGTGATGCTGCTCGCGGAAAATGGTTTTTTGCGGTACGCCGTCCCCGAACCCGGCCAGTCATTCGATCTCAGAGCTTTCTGCATAATTCGCGAGAACCTTTCTTATTCATCGTCGCTCGCCGATCTCGCATTCGTGCTGCAGGGTCTCGGAACGTATGCGATTAGCGTCGCGGCGACTGAACACGTGCGCGATTTCTGGCTGGCGCGCGCGCGCAACGGACAAGCGATCGCGGCTTTTGCTTTGACTGAACCCGATGCAGGTTCCGACGTCGCTTCGCTGAAAACGGTCGCGCAACGTGAAGACGACACCTACGTCATCAACGGTCGCAAGCGATTCATCTCCAATGCGGGCGTCGCAGATTTCTATACGGTTTTTGCGCGCACCGGAACACGTGAAGACGGCCGCGCCGAGCTCTCCGCATTTATTGTCAGCGCGCGCATGCCGGGATTTAGTGTCGCGGAGAAGACGGAAATGATCGCGCCGCATCCGATCGGTGAACTTGAATTCAAAGACTGCCGCGTGCCCGCGGAAGACATGATCGGAAATCAAGGCGATGGCTTGCGTTTGTCTCTGCAAACGCTCGACTTGTTTCGCGCGAGCGTAGGCGCTGCGGCCTGCGGCATGGCGCGTCGCGCACTGGACGAAAGTTTGCTGCATGCAAAGTCGCGCGAGCAATTTGGAAAACCGCTTTCCGGCCATCAATTGATTCAGGAAAAGCTCGCCGATATGGCGACTGAATTAGATGCCGCGCGGTTGTTGGTCTATCGCGCGGCGTACTTAAAAGATGCCGGCGCCGCAACGTCGACACGCGAAGCCAGCGAAGCAAAGCTCTTCGCCACCGAAGCCGCCGGCCGCATTGTCGATCAGTCGGTGCAGATTCACGGCGGCACCGGTCTGGTGCGCGGCACCGTCGTCGAACGCCTTTATCGCGAGGTGCGCGCGCTGCGAATTTACGAAGGCACATCAGAAATTCAAAAGCTCGTGATTGCTAATCAACTCCTTAAGGAGTAGTGCCTTGGGTGTAGGGAGTTAGAGTACCAACTTCAGTTGGGTCTTTCTCACGGGCAATGCCCGACTGAA
>QHXI01000147.1 GCA_003222895.1 Acidobacteriota bacterium
CTGAGACTTCACAGTCAATTTTTCCCAACGAATTGCCATAGGAATTCCTTACTGAACTTGATGCGATAACTTTCCATCGAGAAACCGGTGAAGCCACGGAGGACACGCAGGATCCCAGAAGCTAAACTTACGTCAAACTTGTTGGTGCTCCAGCGCCCTGCGTGTCCTCTCTGGTTTGCATTGCTCTTTCGGCGTAAATGGAAAACGGGAGACGTAGCTTTTGGCTCATCTCCCGTCTCGCGCAAAATTCTACTCTTCACCGTTTTAGGCGGCTTGGCTTTTGCTTTCCGTTTTTGTACCTTCGACTGTCTTGCTCAGGTGCTTGCCGCTAGCGACGTTTACCTTGATCTGCTTTGGCTTAGCTTCGGCACGCTTTGCCAATTCGATCTTCAAAACGCCATTGTCATAGCTCGCCTGCACATTTTCGCTGTCCAGTGTGCTTGGCAGTGTGAACGACCGGGCAAAGCTGCCATAACGGCGCTCGATGCGATGGAAGTTCTCTTCCTTTTCTTCTTTCTCGAACTTGCGCTCGCCGCGAACGGTCAGCGTGTTGTTCTCAAGACGAACATCGACGTCTTCCTGGTTGATGCCCGGGATCTCGAGCTTCAAAGTGACCTTGTGCTCGTCTTCGTAGACGTCCACGGCGGGAACGAAGCTGCCGGTCGTGGTCAGTTCGTCCTGGCCTGCGCGGCCATAGTCCTGAAATAGACTGTTGACGCGATTCTGCAAGGAAGCAATTTCCTGAAAGGGGTCCCAACGAGTAATAGCCATGATGTTCTTAGCCTCCAATTGAACTCGGAATTGTCGGGCTCGCTCGCCCGTAACATTTAGATGCGCCATTAGCGCAAGAAGATAATGAAATCTTAGTGTGATTATGTAAAGAGCATTAAGTATGATAATAATCAGCTACTTACAGCTTAGAAATTGGGTCGTAATAACTCTTCTGATCAAAAAGGATGAGCTGGCAGATATCGGCGGGCACGGAGCAAGTTCTCGGCGAACGTCCAGTTTTGAACAGAAGGTCCCACGCGTGGGCAGCGGAATGCCTTCGAATCGCCGATTCATCCCATCTTAACCGATGGTTTTTCTAACAGTTACGTAAGAGTGGGTGGTCGGCAACTCAGTTGCTGTGACATTCACGACGTTTCTTCTGGGGAGTTTGAGGGCACCTCATGAGGCAACACCGCGACGCCATTCTTTTGTCGACGCTGTTGAGCTGCATGGTTTTGTTCTGCGGATTTATCGGCCGAGAGCCGGTGGCCGCACTGCGCTCGACAGACGATAATATTACCCGCCATATTGCTCAACTCCGCGCTAGGGAAGCGCAGGAGAGAGCTGCAGCCGCCTACTGGTTAGGAAATCGCGGGACGGCCGCCGAGCGAGCGATTCCGGCTCTGGTCAATCTGCTTGGCGATTCCACCCAGATTGAGGTCGCCAAGTACCGCAAACCCGATATGCCCGATAATAACAAGCTCACTTTGGGGGAAGAAGCCGCGGCTGCGCTGGTAAACATCGGCAAGTCCTCGACCGACGCGCTGATCAAGATCTTGATCAGTTCTCCCGAGCCATATGCCCGTGAAAACGCCGCTTGGGCACTGGGTGCGCTCCATCGGCGGCAGATGATCTAAGTTACAAGATTGTTTGCGCTCCAAATTCAGATTTCGCCATCCTCGATCCGGGCTGTGCTTCCCAGAACGGTGATCGCAATGATCGATCACGTCCATCTTCACTTGATAACGCCCCAAGGGCGTTAATGCCACCGTGCGCAGTGCTACTTTGCATGCAGATCTAAGCTGCCGAGTTAGGTCGGGATTCTGCCAGGCCGGCATTGCGCTAGCGCAATGCCGCGCGAGCATGCATGAATTCGTAGGAACTCTCAGTAGTCTGTCATCCTAAGCCGCTTTTGGCGAAGGACCTCCCGAATTGTTCACGTTTCCATGCAATGTCGAGGCTTTTACACCAAATCCTCGCCAAAAGCCTGTTGAATGCCCATGCACGGGAGGCTTTCGCCAAAGTGGCCTGGAGGAGTCTATCTTCCCGAACTGGAACACTTGGACTAGCTGAGCTGAGCAACAGCTCTCAATGGGCTATCGCCGCCCCGGAACCGGGTCATCCCGGTGTTTTCCGCGGTCATCTAAGTAGGGAACACAATGACGGGAACCGGAGCGCCACGGTTTCGGAGGGACCACATGAAAAGATATCTAGCTTTATCTGCTTTGCTGATCGCATTCAGCATGAGTGCTGCTATGGCTGAGCCGCAACCACAAGTTGCATATGCGCAACCGCAGGGTTGGCACGGCGTGCTATCGGTAGACGATCAAGGTCAATTCGACAAGGATTACGCGAAATGGATAGAGGCAACGCGCAA
>QHXI01000135.1 GCA_003222895.1 Acidobacteriota bacterium
TACAAAATGCAGCGGTTCAGAGCTATCTTCATTCTTGCTCCAAATCCTCAGATGGTTGCGGGGGTGAGAAAGTCCTAATGCAAATCAACTACTCCCAGAGTAGATAGTGCCGGGTTTTCCAGAGTTTCAAAATAGTTTGCACAGAAGATGCACAAAGCGCGATACAGGACATGGCCCATTGTTCCTTGAACCTCGCTCACTGCGGAGAATATGCTTGAGTCAATACTGTTAGGGGACCAAATGGCCGAAAACCACTTCGTGATTCTTTGTGTCGATGATGAACCCGCAGTGCTCAGACCGCTGGAAATCATGCTGCAGCGGCGCGGATTTCGTGTGGTTGTGGCCAACGACGGCGCCTCCGCAATCGAGCTCTCCCGCCAAATCAAGTTCCACGCGGTAGTTCTCGACTATTCCATGCCTGACATGTCTGGCGGAGAAGTGGCGCGCGTGCTGCGCGAGGAAAATCCGTCTATCCCCATCATCCTGCACACCGGCTACAAGGAAATCCACGACCCACTGCTCGCTAACGTCACTTGCACTATTCCCAAGGGCAGCCTGAGCTTCCTGCTGACCAAGCTAAACGATCTACTGCATCTGCCTGAGGGTGAGCAAGTCGAGGCCGAAATGCCCGCGGAAGCGGAGTCGGCGCATGTGGCGTGAGAGACAGTTCTCCGTCTTTAGTTCATAGTTATCAGACACATCGTTTTCGCTAACTACGTCGTAGCTTGGCCTTTGGTCGCCTCGAAAGATTCGCCTCAGGGGTTACTGAGAACTGAACACCGAGAACTGAATACTTCTTTTCCGGCTATAATCAAACCTGAAGCTATGTTCGTCGCCGACCACAACCTTTCGCTCATCGGACTCAGCGCCTTCGGCGCTGCTGTCTGCTGGCTAAAGTATCTTGCTGGTCCGCGCCGCTATCTCGCCGTGCTTCCGTCCAACACACGACCGAGTCTTTTCGCCGGAGACTAACTCCGCTCCTGCCTGCCGCGTCTGGGCCGTGCTGCTTTTCTTTCAATCGGTCCACGACTCCAACGCGCACGGAATCCGTGCCATTCGCAAGGAGAGATCTTAATGGCCACTGAAACAGTTACCCGTCCCGCAGATACAAAATCTGCCCTACCCAAAATCAAGACCACGCTGCCCGGCCCAAATGCCAAGCGCATCATCGCCGACGATGATCGATTGATCTCGCCGAGCTACACGCGATCCTACCCGCTGGTGGCCAAGCGCGGGCGTGGGGCGATCATCGAAGACGTTGACGGCAACGAATTTCTCGACTTTTCCGCAGGGATTGCCGTGACCTCTACGGGGCACTGTCATCCTGACGTGGTCGCCGCCATTCAGCGACAGGCCGGCGAGCTGATCCACATGTCGGGAACCGATTTCTACTACGAGTCGATGACCCAACTCGCCTCGCGGCTGAGTAAAGTTGCTCCGATGCCTGGCCCGCACAAGTTCTATTTTGGGAACTCCGGTACCGAGGCCATCGAGTGCGCGCTGAAATTGGCGCGGTACCACACCAAGCGGCAGGGGATTATTGCCTTTTACGGCGCTTTCCACGGACGCACCATGGGCTCGCTCTCGCTCACTGCGTCCAAGCCGCAGCAGCGCCGCCGTTTTGCGCCGCTCGTGCCCGGAGTTGCGCACGTTCCCTATCCGTACACCTATCGCTTTGGTGAAGGCAAGAGCGAGCGTGAGTATGGCCTGGCTTGCGCGAAGTTCATTGAAGAGCGGCTGTTCAAGACCACGGTGCCGCCCGAAGAAGTAGCTGCGATCTTCGTCGAGGCTATTCAAGGTGAAGGCGGATATGTACCTGCCCCGCCGGAATTCCTCCGCGAGTTGCGCCGCATCTGCGACGAGAACGGCATCATGCTGGTCGCCGACGAAGTGCAATCGGGTTCGGGCCGTACCGGCAAGTGGTGGGCCATCCAGCACGCCGGAGTTGAGC
>QHXI01000098.1 GCA_003222895.1 Acidobacteriota bacterium
TTACCGTCGAAGATTACTTCGCCGGCCGTGACTTCGTATGAAGGATGTCCGGCGAGAACCTTTGCGAGCGTTGATTTGCCCGAACCGTTCGGTCCCATGATCGCGTGGACTTCGCCACGATTAATTTTCAGGTTGATGCCTTTCAGAATCTCGTTGCCATCAACTGATGCGTATAAGTTACGAATCTCTAACAATGAATTCACTCCGTAAATTCGGGGACAGGAGATAGGGGTCGGGGATCGGTGTAATGCTGTGCCCGACTCCCGGCCCCCGACTCCCGACTCCTGTTCTCAGCCGACCGCGCCCTCAAGCTTTAATCCCAAGAGCCTCGTCGCTTCAACTGCAAACTCCATCGGGAGCTGCAAAAAGACGTCTTTACAAAAACCGTTGATGATTAGCGACACGGCATCCTCTTGCGAGATGCCACGCTGCATCAAATAAAACAACTGCTCTTCGCTGATGCGCGAAGTCGATGCTTCGTGCTCAACCTGCGAGCTGTTGTTCATCACTTCGATGTAGGGAAAAGTGTTGGCGCCGGCATTCGATCCGATCAGCATCGAATCGCATTGGGTATAGTTGCGTGCGTTCTCTGCCTTCGGCATCACTTTCACCAGACCGCGATAACTGTTGTTCGCGCGACCGGCCGAAATGCCCTTCGAGATGATTGTCGATCGGGTGTTCTTGCCGAGGTGAATCATCTTCGTGCCGGTGTCGGCTTGCTGCGCGTGATTCGTCAGAGCCACCGAATAGAACTCGCCAATCGAGTTGTCCCCCTGCAGGATGCATGAAGGATATTTCCAGGTAATTGCCGAACCCGTTTCGACCTGCGTCCAGGAAATCTTCGAGTTCTTTCCGGCGCACTTGCCGCGCTTAGTCACGAAATTGTAGATGCCGCCCTTGCCTGTTTCGTCACCGGCATACCAATTCTGAACTGTCGAATACTTGATCTCTGCGTTGTCCGACGCAACCAACTCAACCACAGCCGCGTGCAACTGATTCTTATCGAATTGTGGCGCGGTGCATCCTTCAAGATAAGAAACGTATGCGCCCTCTTCGGCAACGATTAACGTGCGTTCGAATTGTCCGGATTCGGAGTTGTTGATGCGGAAATAAGTCGAAAGCTCCATCGGGCAACGCACGCCTTTCGGAATGAAACAGAACGATCCGTCCGAGAAAACCGCGCTGTTCAGCGCCGCATAAAAGTTATCGTTCGTTGGCACTACCGAGCCTAAATACTTCTTGACGATCTCGGGATGTTCTTTCACGGCTTCGCTGAACGAACAGAAAATCACGCCGTGCTTTTTCAACTTCGCTTTGTAAGTCGTCGCAACTGAAACCGAATCAAAGACTGCGTCAACCGCGACGTTCGCGAGCTGCTTCTGCTCTTGCAAAGGAATGCCAAGCTTATCGAAGGTGCGCAGCAATTCTGGATCAACCTCATCGAGGCTCGCCTTCGTCGCCTTTTGTTTCGGCGCGCTGTAGTAAATCATGTCCTGGTAATCAACTTCCGGGAAGCTTAGGTTGGGCCAACGACGCGGCTCTTCCATCGTCAGCCAATGACGATAAGCTTTGAGACGAAACTCGAGCATCCATTCCGGCTCGTTCTTCTTCGCCGAAATCACACGCACGGTGTCTTCGCTCAAGCCGCGTGGAATCGTCTCAGACTCGATGTCCGTTACCCAGCCGTATTTGTATTCTCTGTTTGCGAGTATCTCAGCTGTGCTCATCGTCCCTCATTTCAGTTCGCGCTGCGCATCACTCTCAAAGGGCTTTGCAGTTTTTGAATCTGATGCAAGCGCGCGTCAACATTTTCTTCCGATCCAATCAACTCGGCCAGAGTAATTTCCGCCAAAGCGTTCTGCACAATTTCATGCAGACCCACGATCACCGGACGAATGCCGCAGTCGCTCGTGTGAATGCACGCATCAAGAACGCCTGTGTGCGATTTACAAAACCGATCGACGGTGTCTTCATCGAGAATTCTAATGACTTCGTTCAATCTGATCTCTGACGCCGGACGCGCCAGGGTGTATCCGCCGTTCGCGCCACGTTGCGACTGGACCAGTCCAGCCTTCACCAGAATCCACATCAACTTGCCGGCGTTGGCCGGGGATAATCCTTCACGATCGGCGATTTGATTCAGCCTCAAAAACTCGCCGTCGGCCTCAGCTCGGGCCAACTGAACGAGACATCGCAGACCGTACTCTTCGTGAGCGGAAATCTTCATTGAGTTAATTTTCTTCCGATTTCGGCCTGATTATAGCATTCCTTACTTTTTCGTCAAGTATCCAGCGAGGCCGAGATTGCACCTGACTTGTGTGAGGATGCGTTGCGACGCAGTTGTCGATTACAATCAGCGGGCCGTCAAAATTGATGAGCAGCCAGCCAATTTATCGCGATCAAATCGTCCGGATATTTCGTTCCAGTTCAGATCGCCACCGCGACGTGCGAGTGGAATCTGCGACGAAAGTCTGTCAAATGATATTTCGCGGAAGTAAGATTTTCAGGTGAATATTGGTTGACGATTTCCGAATTGGACAAAGAAGAAGTAATGTTGGCTCTTTGTTTGCGAGCGATTCTCCCGGTTGGGCACTGACAGTGAAGTCATCGGAGGAAGAACGGTTTGGCTTATACGCTTAAGCGTCTACTGGTAGGTAAGGCAAAGAAGACAGCGCAAGCCATTCATGAACGTCTCTCAAAGAAGACCGGCTTGGCTGTCTTCGCTTCCGACGCGCTTTCGTCAACGGCTTACGCGACCGAAGAAATTCTGTTGGTGCTGGCCGTCGCTTATGCCGCCGGCCAGGCGAATGGATTCAATTACGTTGTTCCCATCACCTTTGCGATCACCATCGTCCTCATCATCGTTGCGATCAGCTATCGGCAAACCATCTTTGCATATCCGTCAGGCGGCGGCGCGTACATCGTTGCGAAGGAAAATCTGGGAACAACCGCGGGGCTGGTCGCGGCCGCGGCTCTTTTGGTCGATTATGTCCTCACCGTTTCAGTATCGATCTCGGCGGGCGTTGCCGCAATCACATCCGCGGCGCAGGGAACACGTTGGGAATGGCTGGATAACCACAGGGTCTTTCTTTGTCTGATGCTCATAGGTCTGATTGCGCTCGCGAATTTGCGCGGCGTACGCGAGTCGGGAGCCCTGTTCGCCGGTCCAACTTACTCATTCCTGATTAGTTTTCTGTTCATGGTTGGCTATGGCATCCTCTATTACTTTCTGCATCCCGGAATTGTCGCTCAACCAAGTCCCGAACATCTGAAGCTTGCCGAGGGTTATCACATTCAAACGCTGAGCATGTTTCTGCTGTTGGGCGCCTTCGCTAACGGCTGCGTAGCACTGACGGGAATCGAAGCAATCTCGAACGGCATTCCGGCCTTTAAGCAACCGGAATCGAAAAACGCCGCGAAGACACTCACCTGGATGGCCGCGCTTTTGGCGACGATGTTCATCGGCACGAGCGTGATGTCCTATCTCTATCACGTGCAGCCACATGATAACGAGACGGTCATCTCGCAGTTTGCGCGACTCATTTTTACCGGGCGGATGGGTTGGTTCTATTACGTGATTCAGGCGACGACCGCGTTGATTTTGATCCTGGCGGCGAACACTTCATTCGCGGACTTCCCTCGCCTCGCCAGCCTGCTCGCGCGCGATCGCTTCGTCCCAAGACAATTCGCGACGCGCGGCGACAAGCTTGTTTTCTCAAACGGAATCATCATCCTCGCGATTTTCGCAGGCGTCCTCGTCGTTGCTTTTGGCGGTGACACTAGTCGGTTGATTCCGCTTTACGCGGTCGGCGTCTTTCTCTCGTTCACGCTTTCGCAGCTCGGTATGGTGAGGCATTGGCTCAAGGCCGGGCGCGCCGGCGAGAAATTGAAGGTGCCATCAGGTTCAAATAAGGCGGGAGAAAGTTCGCGCAATATTTCCGAGACCATCATCCGGAAAGAAGCGGCTCACTGGAAAAAGTCAATTGTGGTCAACGGACTCGGCGCGATCGCGACCGCGATCGTTCTGACGGTGCTGGTCCTCACGAAATTCATCCACGGTGCCTGGATCGTCGTAGTTCTGATTCCGCTGCTGGTCGCGCTCTTCCGCACGATCCATCGGCATTATGTTGACGTCGCGACGCAGTTAACGACGGAAGGATTCCAAAAACTGCGGCCGATCCATCACGAAGTCATCGTTCCAATCTCAGGCATTCATCGCGGTGTCCTGAAGGCGCTCGAATACGCGAAGGCTATCGCTCCGGGGCACGTGACCGCGCTCTACATAAACCTTGATGAGGAAGCCACGCAAAAGCTGCGCACGAAATGGAGCGAATGGGGCGAAGGCGTCGAGCTGATCGTTATTGCATCGCCGTACCGCTCGCTGGTCGGTCCGTTGGTGCGTTACGTGGATCGTCGACTGTCGCTTAACTCCGACAAGATCATCACGATCGTTTTGCCGGAATTCATTCCTGGGAAGTGGTGGCATCACTTGCTGCACAACCAAACCTCGCTGCTATTGAAAGGCGCGCTACTCTTCAAACCGAATGTCGTAGTGACGAGCGTTCCCTACCATTTAAAGCACTGAAAACTTGAATGGCTGCGACTTGGAAAGATTTTTGGAAGAACCGATCGTCCAGCTATCTTCTCGCTCTGCTTAGCGTCGCTGCATCGACCGCTCTGCTGATTCCGTTACGCGGCCGGATCAATTCGACCACGATCGGATTTGCCTTTCTTTTAGTGGTTCTCTTCACCGCGATTTTTCGCGGCAGCAAACCCGCGTTGCTGGCTTCAGTGCTGGGCGTGCTCAGTTACAATTTCTTTTTTCTTCCGCCGTTTCACACCTTCACGATCGCCGATCCGCAAAACTGGATCGCCCTGACGGCGTTCTTCATGACGGCCCTGGCCGTGGGACAGCTTTCGGCGCGAGCGAAGGAACGGGCCACCGAAGCCGAAGCCGCGCGCGTCCGCATTAAGCATCTTTATGAAGAGCTGCAACGGGCTTTCGATCGCGCCAGCGAGGCCGAAGCATTGAAGCGAAGCGAGCGCTTGAAGTCCGCCTTGCTCGACGCGGTGACCCACGACATTCGTACGCCGCTGACCTCGATTAAAGCCTCGGCGACGCTGTTGCTCGAAGACCGTGATGCAAAAGAGCAGATGGAAAGACTGAGTCCTGACGAGCAGGAAGCGATGTTGCGAGTGATCACGCATGGCGCGGATCGCCTCGATCGATTTATCGAAGGAATCGTCGATCTGGCGCGGATCGAAGCCGGCGATATGAACCTGCATCGCAACTGGGGCGCGATCGAGGACATCATTGATGCTGCGCTGGCGCAAGCTGAACCGTTAACGCGCCAGCATCAAATCAGAATTTCTACTCAGGAAGAATTGCCCGTCGTTCGCGTAGACGCGCGCGCCGTGACTGAAGTCATTTACATTCTGCTTGATAATGCGAGCAAGTACGCCCCGCGAGAGACGCTGATCAACATCGAAGCGAGACGTGTCGCCGGTGACGTTGTCGAAATCGCGGTCGAAGATCGCGGACCGGGCGTCTCGCCGAGCTTGCGCGAACGCGTGTTCGAAAGATTCTATCGCGCCAGTGGCGACGACACGGCAACCGATCGTGTGGGCGGCATCGGAATGGGGTTGGCAATTGCGAAAGGAATCGTCGAAGCGCACGGCGGCCAGATTTGGATCGAAGGTGGCAGCGCCAGCCACGGAGCGCGTGTAGTCTTCACCGTTCCGGTCGGAGACGATGAATCGCCGCGAGCCGCGAACGGAGAGTCGATCGCAGAACGCGAACCGATTAACGTATCGTCAAACTAGATGGAAGCACGCAAACGCATCCTGGTCGTTGATGACGAGCAAGAGATCACTCTGGTCCTGCGCAGCGGCTTGACGAAGCACGGCTTCGATGTTCGCGTTGCCGGTGAAGGCGAGGCAGCGTTGGATATTTTCCGCGCCTGGACTCCCGATCTCGTGCTCACCGATCTTTCAATGCCGAACATGAACGGCTTGAAATTGTGTGGGCGATTGCGGGAGTTCTCGCGCGTTCCCATCATCGTGCTGTCGGTCAAAGGCGACGAAGCGACAAAGATCGAAGCGCTTGACGCCGGGGCCGACGATTATGTAACCAAGCCATTCGGCATGGGCGAGCTGCTGGCCCGAGTCCGCGCCGCTTTGCGACGCTCGCCGGCAACGACTGAAGAAAATACCTTGATCGAGGACGGTGAGTTTCGCGTCGATCTTGCAACGCGAGCCGTTCACGTAGCCGAAAAAGAAATTCGGCTTTCGCCAAAAGAATTCGACCTCCTCGTTTTTCTCATCAGAAACTCCGGAAGAGTTTTGACGCACCGCACGCTCCTGGCGAACATCTGGGGTGGGGACTATACCGACCAGACTGAGTATCTGCGCGTCTTCATTCGTCACCTGCGCAAAAAGATCGAACCTGATCCCGCCAAGCCGCGCTACATCCTGACCGACCCGTGGGTTGGTTATCGATTTCTCCCAGGCAAATAGCGCAATTTCCCAACTTTCAGCGCGACACTCCGTTTACGGACTTTTAATAATCCTTTAAGCCACTTTTTATTTCTCTTTGATTAGCATCGTCTGTGGAGACTCAGCTGAGTGCGCTTATCGCACTGCGCCGATCATGAAATCGATGGCGATCAGCAGAAAAGAAACCCGGCCTTATCGGGTGCCATACGCCGCGCCGCCAATCAGATATCTAATCGAGAATGGATTCACCATTATTCGCTCATCTGAAATGGATCGCTCACTCATCGATTCGCCGAGTCGATGTCACTTTCATGTTCAGCATGAAAACCAGAGCGAATGGGAGATCATAGTCTCTTTCGAGGTAGGCGTGATCGCACTCGTGCGGACTAGAAGGAGAATTCCTCTTGCTGAAGACACTCTGTTCTGGATCGTGTGCGCAGAGAGCTGTCTGGCGCAATACCTTTGGGAGAAGAATGAATTCCCACTATATGACCGATTGATCATCAATGAGCTACCGCCCGACGAATTGATGCTTGCCCTCCATTGGCGAGATCCAGAGTGACGAATGGAGCAAACTAATAGCGAAGCGCAAGCGAGTGCGCAAACTGAAGTCTCCACGGCTAACCGCCGCACAAAGGTAATCGTGGCGACAACGGTGATGTTGTCGTTCATCTCCTTCTGGCGAGCGGCGGCAATCGTCCTGAATGATCTCGGCTCTTCTGCCTACTACGTTGGCGGAATCGCCGAGAAGGCCGTGGGCCGGGCTGCGCCCTGGTTCATCCTCGGCGTGATGTTGTTCTCGTATGCCGTGCGCGCGGTCTATGTCGAATCGTGCGCGATGTTCACTCGCGGAGGCGTCTATCGCGTCGTCAAAGAAGCTATGGGCGGCGTACTGGCGAAGCTTTCCGTTTCGGCGCTCATGTTCGATTACGTCCTCACTGGACCAATCTCAGGCGTATCAGCCGGACAATATATTGTCGGACTGATTTCGCAGACGGCGATCTACTTCGGACATCCATGGACGCCTTCCGTCTCCACCGTCAATCATCTGGCCGCAGGCATCGCCGCGCTCATCACAATTTATTTCTGGTGGCGAAACACCAGAGGCATTCATGAGTCTTCCGATGATGCCTTGAGGATCATGTATGTGACCACGGCGATGGTCGTGCTGCTAATTGGCTGGAGCACTTTTACAATTCTCACGCAACCAAAGATGCAGCGCTTGCCGCCTGCGCCCGCGCCACGCAATCTGACTTTCAACGACGACGCGGTTGGTTGGATGCCCAAGCTCTTGCCTCACTCGTTCCAAGAGAAGCCCGCCGACACGCCAGCCGAAGCAAGCGCCGCGACAACTGAAAAGACTGCGCCACATTATGGACTCGTTGCGAATGCCGGAGCGTTGATTGGACTGATCGGAATCCTGATGGCGTTTGGCCACTCGTTTCTCGCGATGTCCGGCGAAGAATCGCTGGCGCAAGTCAACCGCGAACTGGAATACCCGAAGCACAAGAACTTGATGCGGGCCGGGTTCATCATTTTTCTGTACTCGCTTCTGTTTACCTCGCTGGTTTCTTTCTTTGCCTACGCGATTATTCCTGACGATGTTCGACCGCAGTACTTCGACAACCTCATCAGCGGTATCGCTTTGAATCTCGCTGGTCCGATGACGCTCAAGCTTTTCTTTCAGGCGTTTATCGTGATTGTCGGTTTTCTCATGCTGGCAGGTGCGATCAATACCTCAATCATCGGGGCCAACGGAGTCTTGAATCGAGTTAGCGAAGACGGCGTGATGACCGATTGGTTTCGTGCTCCGCACAAACGCTTCGGCACGACGTTTCGAATGATAAACCTGATCGTTCTCTTGCAACTGCTGGCGATCATCGGTTCTCGGGGCAACACCTACACGCTCGGCGAGGCTTATGCGTTCGGAGTGATCTGGTCATTTGCCTTCAAAGGACTGGCGATGCTGGTGCTCCGTTTCAAAGACAAGTCCGAACGCGAATGGAAAGTGCCTTTCAACATCAAACTCGATAGCAATGAGATTCCGATCGGTATAGGAGTCATCGCGGCGCTACTCTTCACAGTCGCCGGGATCAATCTCGTTACTAAAGAAGTGGCCACGGTCAGCGGCATTGTCTTCACCATCGTTTTCTT